>DASWRU010000073.1:0-22658 GCA_036403015.1 Allosphingosinicella sp. | reverse complement strand
CTCCTCGCCCAGGGCAAGCCCAGGATGGTCGTCCGAATCGCCCTCGCCAGAAAACTCCTCGTCAGGCTCAACGCCAAAGCCCGCGAAACCAGAGCCGAGCTAGCCTATGCCCTTTGACAAACCAGATAGTCGCTCCACCACATTTCATGTGGTCCCCCTCCCCAAGCGCTACTTGGGGAAGGCAAGAAAAAAGGCGGCCCCAAAGGACCGCCCCGAAGGATGAGAGGAAAGCCCCCGCGCGTCAGAAGTTGGCGTAGGCCTCGTTGCCGACGAAGCCCATTTTCTCGACATGGGCGTGCTTGGTGACCGCGAGCACCTGGTCGACCAACTCGTAGCGCGCATAGGGATCGGGCTGGAGGTGGAGTTCCGGCACCGGGTTCATCTGCTGGGTGAGGTCGAGATACTGACGCAGCGTGACGAGATTGATCGGCGTGCCGTTCCACAGCACCTGGCCGGCCGGGGTGATGACCACCTTGTTCTTCACCGGATCGATGGGCGGAGGCTGCTGGTTCGGCTGGTCCTGCGGCAGATCGAGCTTCACGGCGTGGGTCTGGATCGGGATCGTGATGATGAACATGATGAGCAGCACCAGCATGACGTCGATGAGCGGCGTCGTGTTGATGTCCATCATCGGCTCGCCCTCGCCCTGAGCCATTGACATTGCCATATCGGACTACTCCTGAAACTCGTCTGTGTTAGAGGCGGGTCGTCACTTCGCCCGGCGGCGGCTCGGAAATGAAGCCGACGCGCGCGAAGCCCGCACGCTGCATGGTGAAGACCGCCCCGCCGATGCACTTGTAGGGCGTGTTGATGTCGCCGCGGATATGCGCCTCGGGCATCGTCTCCTCGGTGACGTTCTGCGGCCCGCCGAGCTTGTCGATCTCGGACTTGAGCTTCTTGGCGGCGCGGTCGAGCAGGTCCTCCGAATTGATCTTCTGGAGGTTCCAATAGACTTCGCAGCCGCCCTTGCCGTCGCCGCGCACGGAGAGCGAGACGTTCTCCGGCTTGGTCGTGGTCGGTTCGTAGCGGACCTTCGGCAGCTTCATCGGCACGGCCTGGATGACCACCGGGACCGTGATGAGGAA
Organism: Allosphingosinicella sp.; assembly: GCA_036403015.1. Taxonomy (GTDB): domain Bacteria; phylum Pseudomonadota; class Alphaproteobacteria; order Sphingomonadales; family Sphingomonadaceae; genus Allosphingosinicella. Next base: position 21,573 of record DASWRU010000073.1, on the reverse strand, counting down.
GATGATCAGCAGCACCAGCATGACGTCGACGAGCGGCGTCGTGTTGATATCCGACATCGGGCTTTCTTCGCCGCCGTCGCCTGGGCCGACACTCATGGCCATCTTTGGTTTCCTATCCGTTAATCGTCGTGCCTGAGAAATCCGGGCGGCGGAGCGGACCGGAGCCCGCCCCGCCGTTCGGCGTCAGACCTTCTTCGGCCCGGCATTGGTGGCCCCCGGCGCGCTGCCCGTGGCAGTCGTCCCGCCTGGCGAGGTGCCGCGCGCCGAGGCGCCCGCACCGGCGCCGCCGGCGGTGACGACGACCGGCTTCACCGTACCGCCCGACACCATGTAGCCGTGAAGGTCGTTGGCGAACTTCGCAAGCTCTTCCACGATCGCCTTATTGCGGCGCATCAGCCAGTTGTAGGCGAGCACCGCCGGCACCGCCACGGCGAGGCCGAGCGCGGTCATGATCAGCGATTCGCCGACCGGACCGGCGACCGCGTCGATCGACGCCTGGCCCGCCGCGCCGATCTTGATCAGCGCGCGGTAGATGCCGACGACGGTGCCGAACAGGCCGACGAACGGCGCGGTCGAGCCGACGGTGGCGAGGAGGGCGAGGCCCGAGGACAGCCGCGAGGCGATCGCGCCCTGGCTGCGCGCCAGCGAGTTCAGCATCCAGTCGTGCTGGTCGATCGGATCGGTCAGCTTGTCGTGCTGCTCGAGCGCGAGGATGCCGTCGTCCACGATCTGGCGATAGGCACCGTTCTTCTCGAGCTTCTGAGCGCCGTCGCGGAGCGTTCCCGCCTGCCAGAAGGCCGAGCGGGCACGGCGGCCCTGGCTGATGATCTTCTGCTGCTCGAACAGCTTGACGAACAGGACGTACCAGGACGCCGCCGACATGATGACGAGGATGCCGAACGTGGCTTGGGCGATCAGGCCGCCCTGCTGGAGTGCGGCGACGAGCCCGTAGGGATTACCGCCGTGGGGCGCTGCTGCTGGGGTGGTCATCGGTCTAACTTTCCTCTCATTCTAAACGCGCGTGGGAATTGGGCGAGGCTGCCGGCTCATTCCGGCAATTCCCACCTGAAGCGGCTGGACCAGCTGCTCGACATGGGCTGACCGTTCTGGTCCTTGGCGGGCGAGAAGCGCGCACGCCGCATGAGCAGCCGGCAGGCCGTCTGGTCGAGCGTGGAGGACCCGCTGGATCCGGTCACCGAGCAATCCGTGACCCGGCCGTCGGGCCCGACCGCCAGCCGGAAGCTGGTGGTGCCCTTCTCCCCGGCGCGCATGGCGCCCGCGGGATAGTCCTCGTTGGTCACCCAGCCCTGCGGGTTGCCACGCGGCTTCACCGGCTCGGCCTGGCGCGGAGCCGGGGGAGGCGGCGGCGGAGGCGGCGGCGCCGGGGGCGCGGGCGGCGCGGTCGGCGCCGTCGGCGTTATCTGCGGCGGCGGCGCGATGTTCACCGTCTGGATTTGCGGCGCGATGCTCGGCGTCCGCACCAGCGGCGGCGGCGCCACGATCGGTGGCGGCGTGTTGGGCGTGTCCGGCGGCGGCGGCGGCGGCTTCTCCTCCGGGGGCGGGGGCTCTTCGACGTTGAACGTCTTGAGGTCGGCCGCCACCTTCTTGACCACGTTGTAGGCAAGGCCGGTGACGAATGCGTAGCCGAGAAGAGCATGGAGGATGGCGACGATGATGATCGCCATGATGCGGCCCGAGCTCATCTTGTTGTCAGCATATGCCATTAATCAGCCACGCTCCCTCTCGAATGCCGTGTGCCGGGATTGGCGCTGAGCAACAACGCAGCGAAACCCCAACGGCTCCATGGATGTATCAACATATCATCGACAAGGGACGGTCCTCTATCGCGTCGGGGCAGGCGACGCAATCCTCCTGTGCAACCCGGTAGTCTCACGGTGTGCGGGCTGTAATCCGGGGTAAAGGCGGTTAAGCCTATGGGAAACAGAGCGTTAATTTACGGAGCCGGAACGGAATCCTCATGCGAACTTTTTGCCTTTCGCTCGTTACCCTGGCGCTGGCCGGGGTCGCGCCGCTCGCCGCCGAATCGGCACCGCCGCCGTTGCCGCCCGGCCCGGCGCTCAGCTATGCCGACCTTGCCGACCTTGCGCTCGCCGCGCCGGTCGCGGCCCGGATCCGCGTCGCCGATGCGATTGCGCTCAAGGACGAGCAGGCGCCGGGCCTACGCCCCGGCCTGGCAAGGCTCTACGTCGCCGCCGACCTGGTCGCGCTGGTCCGGTCGCCCGGCGACCTGCCGCCGCGGCTGAGCTACGTGGTGGACCTGCCGCGGGACGCCAAGGGCAAGCCGCCGAAGCTGCGCAAGGGGACTGAGTTCCTCGTCTTCGCCTCGCCGGTGCCGGGCCGTCCCGGCGAGCTGCGGCTCGTCGCGCCGGACGCGCAGATCGCTTACTCCCCCGCCGCCGCCGCGCGGCTGCGCGCGATCGTGGCGGAGGCCTCGGCCGCCGCGCCGCCGCCGCGCATCACCGGCATCGGCAAGGGCTTCCACGTGCCGGGGTCGCTGCCCGGCGAGAGCGAGACCCAGATCTTCCTCCAGACCGCGGACCGGCGGCCGGTTTCGCTCACCATCCTGCGGCGCCCGGGCCAGACCCCGCAATGGGCTGTGGCGCTGAGCGAGATCGTCGACGATGCCGCCGCCCCGCCCGCGGCCGAGACCCTGCTCTGGTACCGCCTCGCCTGCTCGCTGCCGCCCAGGCTTCCGCCGCAGAGCCTGGCCGAGGCCGATGCGGCCTCGGCCGCCGCGGTCGAGGCGGACTACCGGTTCGTGCTCGACCGCCTCGGCCCCTGCCTCCGCACGCGGCGCTGAGACGTCAGAAGGAGGCGAGCTCGACGCCCACCCCGGCGCAATCGGGATAGACGTCGGGCTTGCGGCTCGCGACCCTGAGCGCCGTCACGCCGCGCCGGGCGGCGACCAGCTCGTATATCTCGCGTACCAGGGTCTCCTGCAGGTTGAAGCGCCGGCCCTCGGCCAGAGCGGCGATGCCGCTGCGCAGGAAATCATAGTCCCACGCATCGGCCGCGTCGTCCGAGCGCGCGAAGGCGGTGTCATCGAGCCACACTTCGACGGTGAGGAGCAGTCGCTGCGACCGGCCGATCTCGAAATCGTGGAAGCCGATCTCCACCTCGAGGCTGAACTCTTCGAGCACCACCTTGCGGCTGCGCGGCGCCAGGCGGTCGGGCACCAGCCCCTCGAGTTTCGGCCTCTCATCCATCGTCGGGCTCCAGGAACTGCACGTCGCGCGGCAGGGAGAGAAAACGCTGGCCGCCGTCCAGGACCAAGGTCTGGCCGGTCAAGGTCGGGGTAGCGAGGATGAAGCGCAAGGCGGCGACGATCTCCTCCACCGCCACGCCGCGGCCGAGCGCGTTGAGGCGGTGCACGGCGTCGAAATTTTCGCGGCTCTGGGGGCCTGAGACCAAGGTCACGGAAGGCGCGATCCCGCACACCCTGATGCCGCGCCCCGCCCAGGCGCGGGCGAGCAGCTCGGTCAGCCCGGCAAGGCCGAACTTCGAGACGGTGTAGCTGAAGAAATCGGGGTTTGGCGCGGCGAGCTTCGCGTCGAGCAGGTTGACGATCACCTTCACGCTCGGGGCGAGCGCCTGGCAAAGCAGAGCGGGGGCGAGGAGGTTCACACGCTGGTGCGCGTCCCACCGCTCCGGGGTGAAAGTGTCGGCGCTGTCATAGGCGAAGAGCGAGGCATTGTTGACGAGGAGGCGCGCGGGGGGAAGGCCGTCGAGCGCCGCTAGGATGGCGGCGGGCGCCGCGGGATCGGTGAGGTCCGCGGCGACCGTCGTCGCATTGCCGAGCTCGCCCGCCAGCGCCGCGGCCTCGGCGGCGGAGCGGTGGTAATGGATGAGGAGATGCCAGCCGTCGGCGGACAAGGCGCGGCACAGCTCGACGCCGATGCGGCGGGCGCCGCCGGTGACGATCGCGGTGCGCGGGCCTTCGAACTCCTTCGCCATCGCGCCGGGATAGGTGGCGGCGGCGGGGGCGGCAAGGCTTGCGGCCCCTGCCCCGGCTCGCCTAACCCGGCACCATGCCCATGCCGCCTCCCCCCGCCGACCTCGCCGGCCTTTCGCTGGCCGACATCGCCCGGCTGGCAGCCGACGAGAAGCTGCCGCCGGTCGAGCGCTGGAATCCGGATCATTGCGGCGACAGCGGGATGCGTATCGCCCGCGACGGCACCTGGTACCACCAGGGCAGCCCGATCGGCCGGCCGGCGATGGTGCGGCTCTTCTCCACCATCCTGCGGCGCGAGCCCGACGGACGCCACGTCCTCGTCACTCCCGTCGAGAAGCTCGACATCGAGGTCGAGGACGCCGCCTTCGTCGCGGTCGAGCTCAAGAGCGAGGGGGAGGGGCGCGCGCGCAGCCTCGCCTTCCGCCTCAACACGGGCGACCTCGTCGTCGCCGGGCCGGAGCACCCGCTGCGCTTCGCGGAGGGCGCGGACGGGCCGCATCCCTATCTCGTCGTTCGCGGCGGCCTAGAGGCGCTGGTCGCACGGCCGGTCTATTACGAGCTTGCGAACCTCGCTTTGGCGGAGGGCGCCGAGCCGCCCGGCCTCTGGAGCGGCGGCGCCTTCTTCGCGCTCGAGCCGGGCGCATGACGCTGGCTGGGCGCCTTCGCGAAGCGCTGGAGCTGGGCAAGCGCCGCACGCCGATTCTGCTCGAGGGCGACGTGCTCGACGACGATATCCGCGATCCCGTGCCCGCTGCCGTCCTCGTCGCCGTGGTCGACCGCCCGGACCCCACCGTCATCCTCACCGAACGCCCCGGCACGATGCGCATGCATCCCGGCCAGATCAGCTTCCCCGGCGGCCGCATCGATCCGGGGGATGCCGACGCGATCGCCGCGGCGCTTCGGGAAGCCGAGGAGGAGATCGCCCTCCCCCGCCACCGGGTCGAGGTGATCGGCACGGCCGACCGCTACCGCACCATCACCGGCTTCGAAGTCACCCCGGTCGTCGGCGTCGTCCCACCTGGGCTCGACCTCAGGCCGCAGCCCGGCGAGGTCGCGGCGATGTTCGAGGCGCCGCTCCACTGGCTGCTCGACCCGGCTCGACAGGTGGTCCGCACCGCCGTGTTCCGGGGGCGGGAGCGGAGCTATTACGAGATCGAGTGGGAAGGGCGGCGCATCTGGGGCGCGACCGCGGCGATGATCGTCAACCTGTCGCGCCGGCTGGAGCTGGTCGCATGAGGCTCCCGAGGGCGGCCTGGCAGCGGCGCCCCGGCCTGCGCGCGCTCCTCGACGCCCTCGGCGCGCGGGAAGGCGACACGCGCTATGTCGGCGGCTGCGTGCGCGACACCCTGCTGGGCATCGAGGTCAACGACGTCGACCTCGCCACCCGCCTCGCGCCGGCCGAGGTGATGGCTCGGCTCGGCCGGGCGAGGATCAAGGCGGTGCCGACCGGCCTCGCCCACGGCACCGTCACCGCCATCGTGGAGGGCAAGCCGGTCGAGGTGACGACGCTGCGTCGCGACGTCTCTACCGACGGCCGGCGCGCCACCATCGCTTATACCGACGACTGGCGCGAGGACGCGGCCCGGCGGGACTTCACCATCAACGCCCTCTCCGCCGATCCGAAGAGCCTCGCCGTCTTCGATTATTTCGGAGGGTGGGAGGACGTCAGGCAGCGGCTCGTCCGCTTCATCGGCGACCCCCTCACCCGGATCGCCGAGGACCATCTGCGCATCCTGCGCTTCTTCCGCTTCCACGCCCGCTTCGGCGGGGGCGAGCCGGACACGGCGGCGCTCGACGCCTGCACCGCCCGCGCCAACGACCTCATGGCGCTGTCGCGCGAGCGGATCGCGGACGAGTTGCTGAAGCTTCTCGCCTTGCCCGATCCCTTCGTTACGGTCGGCCTGATGGTGGCGCGGGGCATCCTGCGGCCGGTACTCCCCGAGATTGGCGCGGACGGTGTGGCGGCGCTCGCGGCGCTGCCGCCGCGCGAGCGGGCGGCGGCAGTCGCGCCGGACCCGCTGCGCCGGCTGGCGGCGCTGCTGCCGCCCGATCCGGACGTCGCCGCCGCGGTGGCCGCCCGGCTGCGGCTGTCGAACAAGGCGGCCAAGCGCCTGGTCGGCGCCGCCGCCCGCTCGCCCGCCGATCCGGCCGACCCCGCCCTGCTCGCCTTTCGCGCCGGGCGCGAGGCGGCGGTCGACCGCATCCTCCTCGGCGCGGGCGATCCGGCGGGCGCCGCCGCGCTCGCCGGATGGCACAAGCCGCGCCTCGGCGTGCGCGGCGGCGACCTCATCGGCCTTGGCCTGACGCCCGGGCCAATCGTGGCGCGGACGCTGCAGCGGATCGAGGAGGAATGGGCGGCGAGCGGCTTTCCGGCCGATGCCAAGGCGCAGCGGGACATCGCCCGGCGCCAGGTCGATCAGGCGCTGCGCGAAAGCCAGTAAGCGAGCGCTTCGTCCGGCGTCAGCGCGCGGGCGAAGTGGAAGCCCTGGCCGTGCGAGCAGCCAAGCTCCCTCAGCGACCGCGCCAGCTGGGGCGATTCGATGCCTTCGGCGGTGGTCTCCATGCCCAGGGCGCCGGCGAGCGACAGGATCGCTCGGACGATGGCGACGGCATCCGCATCGGCGAGCATGCCGCTGACGAAGCTGCGGTCGATCTTGAGCACGTCGATCGGCAGCCGCTGGAGATAGGCGAGCGAGGTGTAGCCGGTGCCGAAATCGTCCATCGCCAGCCGCACGCCGAGCGCCTTCAGCGCCTCCAGCACTTCCGTCGCCCGAACCGGGTCCTGGATGATCGCGCTTTCGGTGAGCTCGAGCGTCAGGCGGTCGCCGCCGAGGCGGTGGGCGGCGAGCCGCGAGGCGGCGAAGCCGGCGATGTCGTCGCGCGCCAGCTGGATCGGCGAGAGATTGACGTTGATCGAGAGCGGCAGCACCCGCCTGGCCTTCGCGTCCCAGGCCGCGAGCGTCTCGACGGCGCTTTCGAGGGCCCAACGGCCGAGAGCGACGATCAGGCCGGATTCCTCGGCGACCGGGATGAACTCGCTGGGCGAGATCGCCCCGCGGCGGCGATGGTCCCACCGCGCCAGCGCCTCGAAGGCCGACACGGCGCCGGTCTCCAGATCGACGATGGGCTGGAAGGCGAGGCGGAGCTCCTGCTTCTCGATGGCGCGGCGCAGCTCGGTCTCGATGCTGAAGCGGCGGCGGGCGGCGCGGGCCTGGTTGGGCTCGTAGATCTGGACCCGGCCGCTGCCCTTGGCCCGCTTCAGCGCGAACTGGGCGTTGCGCAGCACCTCTTCCGAAAGGGTTTCGCCGCCGCTCGGCAGCGCGCAGCCCATCGCGCAGTCGACGCGTATCTCCAGCTCGGAGAGGCGGAAGGGCGGGGCCAGCGCGGCGCGGATCCGCTCGGCCGCCTGCAGCGCATCGTCGAGCCCGCGCTCGAGCCGCATCAGCACGGCGAATTCGTTGCCGCCGGTGCGGGCGAGGAGGTCGTGGGCGCGAAGCGCGGAGACGAGGCGCCGGGCGAAGGTGATGAGGAGCTCGTCGCCCGCGATCGCGCCGACGCATTCGTTGACTCGGCTGAAGCGGGTGATGTCGAGCACGAGCACGGCATGGCTGCCCGGCAGGAAGGCCGGCGCCTCCAGCACCGCCCCGACCGCTTCGTTGAAGGCGGTGCGGTTGGCGAGACCGGTGAGGCTGTCGCGAAGCATCTCGGCACGCAGGCTCTTCTCGGTTTCGACCTCGGCGGTGCGGTCGAGCAGGGTGACGAGCGCTCGGCAGCCGAGCGCCGGGACCGAACGCAGCCGGGTGAAGCGCACGGCGAAGGTCCGTCCGTCGACTGCCTGGCCGTCGGTGACTTCGAACCGCGTCTCGGCTTCGTCGCGGCGCAGGAAGGCGGCGATGCGGGCACCGATGCGGCTCGCCTCGATGAAGGAGGGGCCTTCGTCCGCCGCGGCAAGCCGCCGATATTTGGCGTTGGCGAGCTGCACGCAGGGGCAGCCCTCGCTGTCGAGGGCGGCCACGGCCGCGGCGACGGGGAGGGCATCGAGAAAGTCCTGGCGGGCGCGGGCGAATTCCGTCTCGGGCGCGGTGAGCCGGGCGCGCGGAGCCGCCGCCCCCTGCGCCCTGCCGCGCCGCCGCGATGCCGTCGCCACCATGGCCCGGGCGTAGCGGGGGAATGGTTAATTTCGTGTTTAGAAGCGGTTGCTCCTCGGGAATCCGACCGGCGGCATGCGGCCGGCCGCGCCGCGGGCGGTGCGCCAGGGCGAGAGGTCGGCTTCGGTGCGGGTGCGGCCGCTGTCGCCGCCCATGCCCCAGCTCAGCCCCTCGGCGAAGGGGAAGGTGGTCGCGTCGGAGAGGCCGCCGTCGCGGTAGCGCTGGAGCTGGACCCCCTGGCCGCGGCCCATTTCGGGAAGCTCGGCGAGGGGGTAGACGACGAGCTTGCGGTTGTCGCCGATCACCGCGACATAATCGTGCTCGGGCGCGATCGGCCGCACCAAGGCCAGCTTCGCGCCGGGCCGGAGGTTCATCACCTGCTTGCCCTTGCGGGTCTCCGCCAGCGCCGCGTCGGCTCCGGTGACGAACCCGCGCCCGTCGGACGAGGCCAGCAGCAGCCTCGCACCGGGGGCGGCGGCGAGCAAGGCGACGATCTCCCCTTCCCCTTCCACGTCCACCATCAGCCGCACCGGCTCCCCGAAGCCGCGGCCGCCGGGGAGCTTGTCCGCGGCCAGCGTGTAGAAGCGGCCGTTGGAGGCGGCCAGCAGGATTCGGTCGGTGGTCTGCGCGTGGAAGAAGAAGCGCGGGCCGTCGCCCTCCTTGAACTTCATCGCCTCGGGGTTGGAGAGGTCGACATGGCCCTTCATCGCCCGAATCCAGCCGCGCTGGGACATGATGACGGTGATCGGCTCCTTCTCGATCATCGCGTGGAGCGGGATCTCGCGCGCCGGCGCCGCCTCCTGGACCAGGGTCTTGCGGCGGCCCAAGAGGGTTTCGGGACCGTAACGGTCGCGGAGCGCGGCTAGGTCCTTCTTCAGGCGGGTGCGCTGGCGCGCGGTCGATTCGACCAGCTTCGCAAGCTCCTCGCGCTCCTTGATCAGCGTCTCGCGCTCGCCGCGTATCTGCATCTCCTCGAGCTTGCGCAGGGAGCGCAGCCGCATGTTGAGGATCGCCTCGGCCTGCCGGTCAGTGAGGCGGAACTCGGCGATCATCACCGGCTTGGGCTCGTCCTCGTTACGGATGATCTCGATCACCCGGTCGAGGTTGAGGAAGGCGATGAGATAGCCTTCGAGCAGCTCGACCCGGTCGTCGATCTTGGCGATGCGGTGGCGCGCGCGGCGCACCAGCACCTCGAACTGGTGGGCGAGCCAGGAGGAGAGCACCTCCTTCAGCCCCATCACCTTGGGCGTGTGGTGGGCGTCGAGCACGTTCATGTTCAAGGGCACCCGAACCTCGAGATCGGTGAGGCGGAACAGGCTCTCCATCAGCATGTCGGCTTCGACCGTGCGGCTGCGCGGCTCGATGACGATGCGCACCTCGGCGTCGGATTCGTCCCGCACGTCGGCGAGGATGGGCAGCTTCCTGTCCGCGATCAGAGCCGCGATCTGCTCGATCAGCTTGCCCTTGGGCACCTGGTAGGGAATCTCGCTCACCACCGCGACCCAGGTGCCGCGCCCCTGGTCCTCGACGCTCCAGCGCGCCCGCACCCGGAAGCTGCCGCGTCCGGTCATGTAGGCGGCGGAGATGGCCTGCTCCGGATCGACGATGACGCCGCCAGTGGGGAAATCCGGGCCGCGCACGAAGCGCATCAGGTCCGTCGTCGTCGCCCGCTCGTTGTCGACCAGGTAGATGGCCGCCTCGACCACCTCCGCGAGATTGTGCGGCGGGATCGAGGTGGCCATGCCGACCGCGATGCCGCTGGCGCCGTTGGCGAGCAGGTTGGGGAAGATGCCGGGGAAGACCTCGGGCTCCTCCTCCTCCCCGTTGTAGGTCGGGCGGAAATCGACCGTGCCCTCGTCGAGCCCGGCCATGAGGTCGTTGGCCGCCTGGGTCAGCCGCGCCTCGGTGTAGCGCATCGCCGCGGCATTATCGCCGTCGACATTGCCGAAATTGCCCTGCCCGTCGACGAGCGGGTAGCGCATCGAGAAGGACTGGGCGAGCCGGACCATCGCGTCGTAGACCGACTGGTCGCCATGCGGGTGGTATTTGCCGATGACGTCGCCGACGACTCGCGCGCATTTCTTATAGCCCGCCGCCGGATCGAGCCGGAGGAGGCGCATCGCCCAGAGCAGGCGCCGGTGCACCGGCTTCAGCCCGTCGCGCACGTCGGGGAGCGAGCGGGCGGTGATCGTGGAGAGGGCGTAGACGAGGTAGCGCTGCGAAAGCGCTTCGTCGAAGGGCGTGTCCTGGATCGGATCGATGTCGTTCAAGCTGCTGGCCATATTGCCCGACTAGCAGGCCGATTCGCCCGAGGCGAGCGGCCCGTGCCGACGGCGCGAAAGGCTCGGAAGTTCATGAAGTTCATGACCCGTCGGGGGGGATTCGCCTCCCTCGGGCCCTCCGCCTGCCTCCCGATGCAAGGTAATTAGGGCTGGCCCCTGCTTCATCGTCGTCGCTCTCCCTGGCCGATGCTTGGAACATAACAGGAAAATGCCTCGTTTGAAATGCCTGTTGCGAATTGTCTACCTGCGGGATAATGTTACACCAGCTCGACGGCAGATCCAGCCGACATAGAGGAGACGAGGATGCGCAAGGCCTTCGCTTTATCCCTCCTGCTCGCCGCGCCCGCCTGCAGCGGCGGCAACGACAGCTCCCAGGAGAGCGGCAGTCCCGTCAGGACGCGCTACGAGGCCTCGCCGCCGCCGGCGACATCGGCGGCGGACAGCGCCGCGGCGCCCGCCACCGATACGCGCGCCTCGATCGGCGTGCCGGGGATCGTCCCGACCGCGGCGCCGGGCGTCGCCTTCAACTATCATTACGCCTTCCGCCTCGCCGGCGAGCGCATCGCCGCGGTGCAGGAGCAGCATGCGACGGCCTGCGAGAAGCTCGGCCTCGACCGCTGCCGAATCACCGGCATGCGCTACCGGCTGGTCGGCAATCGCGAGGTCGAGGCGATGCTGGCCTTCAAGCTCGACCCGGCGATCGCGCGCGCCTTCGGCAAGCAGGGGATCGATACGGTCACCCGGGCCGAGGGCCTGCTCGCCGACTCGGAGATTACCGGCGAGGATGCCGGCGCGAGGATCGCGCAGGCGAACCGCGAAGAGGGCAGCCTCGCCGACCAGCTGAAGAAGGTCGAGGCGCAGCTCGCCCGATCCGGCCTCTCCGGCTCGGAACGCGCCGAGCTCCAGAACCAGGCGCAAATCCTGCGCCAGCAGATCCAGGCGAGCCAGTCCGAGAAGCACGAGCAGCAGGAGTCGCTCGCGACCACGCCGATGGTCTTCGAATATGGCACGGGCGATCTCGCCACCGGCTTCGACGGCCGGCCGCGGCTGGGGCCGGTGCTGGCCCGGGCGACGGACAATTTCCTGGGCGGGGCGATGTGGATCCTGGTGATCGCCATCACCCTGCTGCCGTGGGCGCTGGTCGCCGGGCTGATCTGGTTCGGGTGGCGGCGGCTTCGGCCGCGCTTCACCCGCCCCCGTCAGGAAACCGCTGCGGAGGCGTGAAGGCGGCGGCCGGGCCGGCTTTCGCTTCCTCGGCGACCTCGGCGAGCAGCCAGTCGCGAAGGGCGCGGATCTTGGCCCGGCCGCGCTTGTGCTCGGGATAGACCAGCCAGTGGCCGCGCCGCTCGCAGGTGACGAGGGGGAAGGGCCGGACGAGGCGACCGGCGGCGAGCTCGGCGCGCCAGAACATCGGCGTCAGCATGCCGAGGCTGTGGCCGCCGAGCGTCGCCTGGCCTTCGGTCGCCTGGGAATCGAGGCGGATGCCGGGCTGCCGCTCCTCCGGCGGGGCGACTCCGGCGGCGGTCAGCCACAGCTTCCACCATTCGTCGTCCGGCGTCAGGCGCGGCACCCTCAGCACGTCGGCCGGCGCGGCGAGAGCGTGACGGTCCCGGAATTCGGGCGTGCACATCGGCGTGAAATGGTGGTGGAAGAGGAAATGGTGGCGCAGCCCCGGCCACGGCCCCTCGCCCATCCGAACTGCGGCGTCGACGTCGTCGCGGGCGAAATCGACGAGGCCGTTGCTCGTCAGAAGCCGCACCGCCAGCTCCGGCCGAGCGATCTGGAAGCCGCCGAGGCGAGCCGCCAGCCAGTTGGACGCGAAGGTCTGGGCGGTGCTGATCGTCAGCACGCCCTCATCCTCGTCGACCAGGCCGGCAAAGGCCTCGGCGATGTTGTCCAGGGCGCCGGAGACGAGCGGCGCCACCCGCCGCCCCGCCTCGCTCAGCACGACCCGCCGCTTCGAGCGCAGGAAGAGCGGCACGCCGAGCCGCTCCTCCAGCAGCTTGATCTGGTAGCTGATCGCCGCCTGGGTGAGACCGAGCTCGGCCGCGGCGAGGGTGAAATTCTCGTGCCGGGCCGCGGCCTCGAACGCTCGGACGGCGGCCAGAGGGGGCAGGTGGCGCATGACGTGAATGATAAGCCTGACTTGTTACCTCTGTCGAGCGTTTAGTTGGACGAAGCAGCAGCTCACCTCCTATTTCCACTGCATCAGCCCCGGCCGATCCGGGAGATCAGGGAAGGAGTGATAAAATGCGCGACGAAATCGACAGCCGCATGTGGGTTGAGCATCACGAGGCGTTTTCGAGCCAGGTGGCGAGCCTCTTCGCCGCCGCCGGCGAGGCTTTCCGCCGCCTCAACGCCATTCAGTTCGACGCCCCGTGGCAGCGCCCGGCGCCCCCGCCCCAGGCCTGAGCCTTACCCACAACCACCCACACAGGGAGACCCGACATGACCCGCCTCTACCGCAGCTTCCACCCCCAGCTCGCCGCCCTCGCGATCGCCGCCGCCCTCGCGGTGACCGGGGCCACCCTCGCCGCCACCGGCGCGCCGGCCCATGCGGCGGGGCTGGTCGTCACCGGCAATCCGGCGCCCACCGCCCGCATCGCCTATGACGACCTCGACCTGCGCAGCCCGGCCGGCCTCGCCCGCCTCCAGGCCCGAATCCACGCCGCCGCCGACAAGCTCTGCGTCGGCGCGGGCGTGGAGACGCTGAAGGACCGGCTCGACGGCCTCGCCTGCCGCGACGAAGCCATCGCTTCGGCGGCGCCCCAGGTCCGCCGCGCGGCCGGCGCCGTCGCCAGCGCCGCCTCCAACGCGCCGATCGTCCTCGCCTTGGGCAGGTAGAGCCCCTGCCCGGTTGGGCGAGCGCCACGCAGAGTCCCCTTCCGCCGGCGCTCGCCCAACCCATTTGCCGCCCGCGCCGCCCGCCGCTACCAAGGGGGGCGATGCGTCTCTCGCTCGTCCCGCTTGCCGCCGCCGTCGCGATCGCGCTAGCCGGCTGTTCGGTGACCGAGCCCCCCGCCCCCCCTGCGCCGGCCGCGCCGCTGATGACGTGGCCCGACCTCATGCAACGCCAGCGGCCCGAACCGGACGCCACCCTCGCTTATGGCGAGGACCGGATGCAGAAGGTGGACGTCTGGCTGCCCGCGGGCGCCGGGCGCCGCCCGGTTGTGCTGATGGTCCATGGCGGCTGCTGGCAGAGCGAGGTCGCCGACCGCCGAATCATGAACTGGATCGCCGACGATCTGAGGAAGCGCGGCATCGCCGTCTGGAACATCGACTATCGCGGCGTCGACCGGGCGGGCGGGGGTTATCCCGGCACCTTCCTCGACGCCGCCGCCGCCGCGGACGCGCTCATGGCCCATGCGGCCGAATACCGGCTCGACATCTCGCGCCTCGTCGCCGTCGGCCATTCGGCGGGCGGACACCTCGCCTTGTGGCTCGCCGGGCGGCGCAACCTGCCGGCGGGGAGCCCGCTGCGCGCCGGCACGCCGATCGCGATCCGCAAGGTCGTCAGCCTCGGCGGCCTTCCCGACCTGGAGGAAGCGGCGCGGCCGCCCGGGAGCGGCTGCGGCACCGACGTGATCGGGCAGATATCGGGCGGCGGGAAATGGGCTGAGACGAGCGTGCCCCGCCTCGCCCCGCTCGGCGTCCGCCAGGTGCTGGTCAACGGCCTGCAGGACCGGATCATCCCGGCGCATTATGCCGGCGACTACGCCGCGGCGATGCGCGCCAGGGGGGACAAGGTGGAGGTGCGGATGATCGAGCGCACCGGCCATGTCGAGCTGATCGCCCCGGAGAGCGCGGCCTGGGCGATGGCGGTGGGGGAGATCGAAGATGGCCTCAGGCCCTAGGCAATGACCTCCCTCCCCGACATCCGCGCCATGGACGCCGCCGATGCGCTGCGGCCTTTGCGCGAGCGCTTCCACCTCCCCGAGGGCGTGATCTACCTCGACGGCAATTCCTTGGGCGCCCTGCCCAAGGCCGCGGCGGCACGGCTCAGCGAGACGGTGGAGGCGGAATGGGGCGACGAGCTCATCCGCAGCTGGAACATGCGCGGCTGGATCGACGCGCCGCAGCGTATCGGCGCGAAGATCGCGCCGCTGATCGGGGCGAAGGCGGACGAGGTGATCGTGACCGATTCGACCTCGGTGAACCTGTTCAAGCTGATCGTCGCCGCCGCCGCGCTGTCGCCGGAGCGGAAGGTGCTGCTGTCCGAAGCCGGCAACTTCCATACCGACCTCCACATCGCCAGCGGCGCGGCCGAGCTGGCCGGGCTCGAGCTCAGGATCGTCGCGCGCGAGCGGATCGAGGCGAGCCTCGGGGCGGACACCAACCTCCTCCTCCTCACCCACGTCCACTTCAAGGCGGGCTACCGCTTCGACATGGCCGAGATGACGGCAAAGGCGACGGCGGCGGGCGCGCGGACGATCTGGGACCTCAGCCACAGCGCCGGGGCGGTGCCGCTCGACCTCAACGGCAGCGGCGCCGAGCTGGCGGTCGGCTGCGGCTACAAATATCTGAACGGCGGCCCCGGCGCGCCCGCCTTCCTCTACGTCGCGCAAGGGCTGCAGGAGCGGCTCGTCAGCCCGTTGCGCGGCTGGATGGGCCACGCCGCGCCCTTCGCCTTCACCGACGATTATGCGCCCGCACCCGGCATCGCCCGTTTCCTCGCCGGCACGCCGCCGATCCTCGCCATGGCGGCGCTGGAGAGCGGGGTCGAGAGCTTCACCGGCGCCGAGATGGATGCGCTCTGGACCAAGTCGATCGCCCTCTTCGACCTGTTTGCCGCCCTGGTCGAGCGAAGCTGTCCGGAGCTGGCCTGCATCTCGCCCCGCGAGCCCGACCGGCGCGGGAGCCACATCAGCTTCTCCCACCCCCACGCCTTCGAAATCTGCCAGGCGCTGATCGCCGCCGGCGTCATCGGCGACTTCCGCGCGCCCGACGTCGTCCGCTTCGGCCTGACTCCGCTCTATCTCGGCTTCGAGGACGTGTGGGAGGCGGTCGAGCGGCTGCGCGACATCCTCGACACCGGCCGCTGGCGCGAGCCGCGATTCGCCGTGCGCGGAAAGGTGACCTGATCCTGCCTCCCCATTCGACAGGATGGGGAGGGGGAACGGAGGTACTTATCGCCTCGCAACAGGTAGCGGCGGCCGCCCTCCGTTAAGGCCGACCCTCCGCGTCGGCTATCTTCCAGCGGGAGAAGGCGAGAACCCAAAGCGCGACCAGGCCGAGGGGCGGGATGAAGCCCACTACCGCCCAGCCCCATCCCAGCCCCACTCGCCGGAAGATTCGAGCGAGGGGTACGACCCAAAGAAGGCCGATCAAAAGAACGACGAGCCAATGCCAGATCGAAAAGCCACCCACCCCATTTCTCCCGCTGACCGATGCCGATGCTAATGCGGCACGAGCCGAAGACCAAAGCTGGATTGTCCCAGTGGCCGCGGGGAGGCAGAAAGCGGGGACTTGTCCCCTTGCGACATGTATAGGTTTCGTGCCATGGATCGCGGGTGCGGTCCTCGGTCATTTCAGCGTGCGGCGGAGCAGCCACTCTGGCTGGCGGTATCGCGGTGCCGATAGTACTTCCTCACGCAGATCCGTGGATTGGGTGGAGCCTGCTAGGGGTAGCAGGCATGTTGTTTGCGCTCGCGCTAGGGCTTTGGTGGCCTCACCGAAAAGAGGAGGGCGGTGACGGCGTCTCTCAAACGAGCGGTGGTCACAACTCACCCAATATCTCCGGCACATTCCATGGACCTGTTCACGTCAACACGCCCCCCGCTGAGCGGCAGGAGCGGAAATCGCCATATGGGTCAGGCTTGTCTCCAGGAGCGCTAGAGGGCTTGGAGCGGGCGCTTGTGCGGTCCACTAGCGCCGCGACAAATCCGCATGGCTTAGCCACCTTCAGGGCTTCACCGCCGAAGCCTGACCTTCCCTTCACCGCCGTTCTCCTACGGGTCTACAAGATACTCGGAGGCGCACCGGAAGGCGCCTCACAGAAGGAGGAATTCATCCGCAAAGTGAATCGACAGATTATGGACAAGGTGGTGCATGAGCGGATGCACGTGTGGGGCAGGTTGGGGGAGCGTGCTTTAGAGCCGCTTACCGATGGTGATTGCTGGGAGCGGGGGACGCTCGATCACAAAAGGCAGGAGTTTCGCCTGCAGGCCGCGTATAGTAATGAAATAAAATTTACTGACCTGCATTTCAGCAAGGCTGAAGTAGAGCGAGTTTGGCCCATACCCCCGAGGACAACCAATGACGGAAGGTCCTGATCGCCGCTTTGACCGCCTGTTGCGCCAGATGGCGCAGGGCGAGGCCCCTAGCGGGCGAAAGAAACCATCATCCGATCAAGCATCAGGTGAGGAACCGCCCGCATGTTATGGCGATACTCAAACTCCCCCAGATACTTCGGGAGATGCTTCCCGCTGACGTGAATGTGCGTCCCGTTGATGCCGCGCTTCAGCATCGCCCAGAAGCCTTCGATGCCGTTGACCGTGGTGCCCTTCGGGGAGACGTATTCGCCTGCCTTGTGGCAGACTGTCTGATGCCGGAGGCCGCGCAGGCACAGCCCGTTATAGCTGCGCTTCTCATCGGTATAGACGGTCGTTCCGGAGAGGACATGGGCCGCGATGTGCGGGAGAAGCGCGCCGCGCTTGGTATCCTCCACAACCCGCGTGACCAGCTCGCCGCCGACTTCCATCATGCCGAGGACGACCTTCTTATTGGACAGCGCGGTCCCGTCGCTCGCCTTGATGTAGCCGCCGATATAGGTCTCATCGATCTGGACGACGGAGCCGGGGCCGCCGAGAGGATCGTCGCTGTCCAGCGCGGCCATGTACTTGCGGATTTCGTGGCACATCCGCCAAGCCGTCTTGTACGTGACGCCTAGGTCCCGCTCGACGCGCTTGGCAGCCACGCCGTTCCGCGTCGTGCAGAACTGGAACATGACGTAGAACCAGTCGCGAAGCGGCGTGCGCGTGCGATCGAACGGAGTGCCGGCGGTCGGATAGACCTGAAAGGCGCACCACTGGCACTGATAGGAGCGGCGCGCCTTCACCCGCGAAAATTTGGCGGGGCGGCCGCAGCCGGGGCACTCGAAATCGGTGCCGTAGCGAACCTGAAACAGGTGATCGAGGCAGCTTTCCTCAGTCGGAAAGCGGTCCTGAAACTGGCGGAGGGTTGGGGCTTTCGTGCTCATAGGCTATGGTATGGCACATCAGCTTACATGTCGCAAGGGGATAATTACCAGAAAGCGCTTGTGTATTAGGCTTCTAACACACTAAGCTCGCGGCAAGACCGTAACCCGAGGGGAGATTTTCATGAAGACCAGAATGCTGCTGCTCGCCGCCTGCGCCGGCGTCGCCGTCGCCGCCGCGCCCGCCGTCGCCCAGCCCAGCGTGCCGCTGATCGCGCGCGACAAGTTCTTCGGCAATCCGACGATGGCGCAGGGCCGGCTCTCGCCCGACGGCAAGTGGCTGTCCTGGTCCGCGCCGCGGGACGGCGTCCTCAACGTCTACGTCGCGCCGGCGTCCGACCCGAAGGCGGCGCGGGCGCTGACCAACGAGACGAAGCGGCCGATAAGGCAATATTTCTGGTCGCCCGACAGCCGCCAGATCCTGTTCATCAACGACAAGGGCGGCGACGAGAATTTCCTGCTCTACGGAGTCGACGTCGTGTCCGGCGCTCAGCGGGCGCTGACCCCGTTCGAGAAGACGCGGGTCGAGGTCGTCGGCATCTCGCGCGAGGTCAAGGACCGCATCCTGGTCGGAGTCAACAACCGCGACGCCAAGTGGCACGACGTCTACAGCCTCGACCTCGCCAGCGGCAAGCTGACGCCGGTGCTGATGAACACGGGAGGCTATGCCGGCTTCACCGCCGACGAGCAGCTCAATGTGCGCATCGCCACCAAGTCGCGCGCCGACGGCGGCAGCGACTATTACCGCGTCGCGAACAACCAGGCCGAGGCGCAGCCGTTCGAGCAGGTGACGCTCGAGGACAGCCAGACGAGCGGACCGGCCGGCTTCTCGACCGACGGCAAGACGCTCTACTGGCTCGATTCGCGCGGCCGCGACACCGGCGCGGTGATCGCGCAGGACGTCGCCAGCGGGCGCAAGACGATCGTCGCCCAGGACGCGCGGGCGGATATCGGCAACGTCATGGCCGATCCCAGGACCGGGCGGCCGCAGGCCTATGCGGTCGAGTTCCTCAAGACCGACTGGATCGCGCTCGATCCCAAGATCAAGGGCGACCTCGACTTCCTTCGGGGCAAGCTGCCGGGCCAGATCAACGTCACCTCGCGCACCGACGCGGACGACAAGTGGATCGTCGCGGTCGATCCGGTGACGGCGCCGTCCAGCGCCTGGCTCTACGACCGCAAGGCCAAGGCGCTGACCCGCCTCTACGTCACCCGCCCCGAGCTCGAGGGCGCGCCCCTCGCCGCCATGTACCCGGTCGAGATCAAGACCCGCGACGGGCTCGACATGGTCTCCTATCTGACCCTGCCGGCGGGCTCCGACCCGGACGGCGACGGGCGCCCGAACAAGGCGGTGCCGCTGGTGCTGTTCGTCCATGGCGGGCCGTGGGGCCGGGACAGCTACGGCTACAATCCCTACCATCAGTGGCTCGCCAACCGCGGCTATGCGGTGCTCTCGGTCAATTTCCGCGCCTCCACCGGCTTCGGCAAGAAGTTCATCTCCGCCGGAGATCTCCAATGGGGCACGAAGATGCACGACGACCTGATCGACGCCGTCGACTGGGCGGTGGCGCGCGGCGTCACCACGCCCGACAAGGTGGCGATCATGGGCGGCTCCTACGGCGGCTATGCGACGCTCGCCGGCCTCGCCTTCACCCCGGACAAGTTCGCCTGCGGCGTCGACATCGTCGGCCCGTCGAACCTCAGCACCCTGCTAAAGACCATCCCGCCTTATTGGGAGGCGATCCGAGCCCAATTCTACAAAAGGATGGGCGATCCGACGACGGCGGAAGGGCAGGCCTTGCTCCACGACCGCTCGCCGCTGTTCAGGGCCGACCAGATCCGCCGGCCCCTGCTCATCGGCCAGGGCGCCAACGACCCGCGCGTCAACATCGCCGAATCCCAGCAGATCGTCGATGCGCTGAAGGCCAAGAACATCCCCGTCACCTACGTCGTCTTCCCCGACGAGGGGCATGGCTTCGCCCGCCCGCAGAACAACATCGCCTTCAACGCGGTGGCCGAGAACTTCCTCGCCAAGTGCCTCGGCGGGAGGGCGGAGCCGATCGGGCCGTCGCTCAAGGCCTCGACCGCGCAGGTGCCCTACGGGGCGGAGTTCGCGCCCGGGCTGGCGGAGGCTTTGAGGTAATAATCTCCCCGAGCTTGCCTCGGGGAGGGGGACCATGCGCAGCATGGTGGAGGGGCAAGGCTGAATCGGAATCACCCTCCACCGCGCTCGGCACGGTCCCCCTCCCCGAGCAAGCTCGGGGAGGATCTTACCACCCAGGTGGCGAATTGCGCCGCCGCACCCGCTCCGCTATAGGCGCGCCTCACGAGCCCCGGCCCGCGCCGCGTCCAGCGGCCGCCGCCGGGGCGCTTCGTTTCGGAAGGCAATGAGCCCATGTCCCGCCGCCGCCAGATCTACGAAGGCAAGGCCAAGATCCTCTACGAAGGCCCCGAGCCCGGGACCCTCATCCAATATTTCAAGGACGACGCCACCGCCTTCAACGCGCAAAAGCGCGGCACGATCAGCGGCAAGGGCGTGCTCAACAACCGCATCTCCGAACATATATTCACCCTGCTCGGTCAGGTCGGCATTCCGACCCACTTCATCCGCCGGCTGAACATGCGCGAGCAGCTCATCCGCCAGGTCGAGATCATTCCGATCGAAGTGGTGGTGAGGAACGTCGCCGCCGGTACCCTCTCGACCCGCCTGGGCATCGAGGAGGGGACGCCGCTGCCGCGCGCGATCATCGAATATTATTACAAGGACGACGCCCTGGGCGACCCGATGATCGCCGACGAGCATATCGCCTGCTTCGGCTGGGCGAGCCAGGAGGAGATGAACGACATCGCCGACATGGCGGTGCGCATCAACGACTTCCTCTGCGGCCTGTTCGCGGCGATCCACATCCGCCTCGTCGACTTCAAGCTCGAATTCGGCCGGCTGTGGGAGAACGATTACGCCCGCACCATCCTCGCCGACGAGATCAGCCCCGACGGCTGCCGCCTGTGGGACATGACCACTAACGAGAAGCTCGACAAGGACCGCTTCCGCCGCGACCTGGGCGGCGAGGCAGAAGCCTATCAGGAAGTGGCGCGGCGGCTCGGCCTGTTGCCCGAGGGCGAGGGAAATATGGTCCTCGATCTGGACCAGCACCGGCAGAAGCGGGGCAAGTGATCCGGCTCTGAAGAGCAGGCCGGGGCCTTTGAGTCGGCGCGGTCGCCGGCGCGTCGGGCTCAAATTCGGGGTAACCCATATATTCGAGAACCTACCGAGACAGCAATCCCTCCCCCGGTCGCGCTCCCCTTCACGGTACCGATATGACGCTATAGCGACCATTCACCGCCGCGAAGATATTCTGATTGCTGCCACGCCGAAGCAAGAGGATATAGACCTTGTCTTATTCGCAACAGCGGGGATCAAGTTCCGCGACTTCGTCGTGAGTTACGAACCAGCAAAGAATAGGCGGCTCTATGGGTCTCTTGCGCCAACCCCTCGCCGAGCGGAGCACAAATCCTCCGCGCGGTCTACAATTGGTATCGCGTCACGATAGCTCTCGTATAGATCTGCGAAGTCGTCTGGAAGAACCGTGTAACGGCTGCAATCGGTCCACCGCAACTCCGGGGAGCAGGTAAACCTTACGAATCGGTACGGTCATCGCTCTGACGGCCCGTCATCCTCGACCTATGCAGCCTCTCCTCTGCCAGTTTCTGGAGGATGTTCACCGAACGCGAGACAATCTCCACTTGTGACGGTTTAAGCTCGTGGAGTCCTTCGCTATACGATGCCGCTATCTGCTCGATATCAAAGAATGCATCAAAGAACTTTTTTTCCTCTACTTTTGAGTAGAATTCAATATTCCAATAAATCTGTTGAAGCCCATTGGCGAGTCTTAATATGGAGATTCGACCTGCACGATAATCATCCAGCAGATTGAGGAATATACCTTCGGCTGCGCTAGGCATGACTCTACGGAT
>DASWRU010000072.1:0-34856 GCA_036403015.1 Allosphingosinicella sp. | reverse complement strand
GAGGCGGAAGGCGGCGTGGAGGAGGGCGTGGGGATTTTTTCGTCGGGCGCCGGAGCCCCTCACCCCCGGCCCCTCTCCCCCTGGGAGAGGGGAGGGTTACTGTTTGCCGGGGGGGTTCGGGTTGGGTTTGTCGGGGATGTTGGGGCGCTTTTTCTTGCCGCCCAGCAGCTTGGCGCCGAGGACTCCGGCGGCGACCGCGCCGACGCCGATGAGGACGTTGCGGGTGGTGTGCGATCCGCCGCCGCCGCCGCCGGACGGCGCCGGGCGCAGGAGGCTCTGGAGGGCGGCGAGGCCGGCGGGGGAGATCTGGAAGGGGCCGATGGGCGGCACTCCGGCGCGCGGCGCGTAGAGAGCGAGATCGGGGCCGTCGAGGGTAACGGTGCGCCCGCCGGCGCTGACGTCAATCGCGCCGGGGACGGTGTCGCCCTGGGTGCGGGGGCCGGGGCCGCGAAGCACGATCAGCGAGGCTTCGTCCTTGTCCGCCTTGACGTGCTTGCCGACCGCCGCCTCCCTCTCCGCGATGCGCACCGCATCCTCGCCGACCACGCCTTCGAAGATGGTGCCGCGAATGCCGATGGACGCGACCGGCGTGCGCACGCTCGCGCTGCCGGAAGGATGGCCGAGCGCTCGGCCGGACATGAAGCGGAAGGCGCCGCGGGTGACGCTGACCCCCACCGCGCGGGAATTGGCGGCGGGATCGTAGACGAAGCGGTCGATGGCGACGCGGGCATTGGCGCCGACGGTGAAGGTCGAGCGATCGAGGAGGAGGATCTGGAGCTGGCTGGCGCCGCCGGTCCTGACCTCGTCGTTGAGGATCACCCGCTCCCTCACGACGCCCGGCCGGACCTTGCCGCCGGCGGCGGCGCGGATCTTGACGTCGCCGCGCACCGCCGCCTCGACCCCGACGGCATTGGGCTGGGCGAGGACCGGAGAGGCGGCGAGGCCGATCAAGGCGGCGGCGGCGAGGCCATGCCCGGCGGCGGTGGAGAGACGGAAGCTCATCGTCCGGAACCCCGCCGGCCGGGCCGCGCCACGGACCCGCAGGCGGCGCTCACCTCCGCCCAGCCGTCGTCCGGGATCGCCTGTCCGCCGAGCAGGCCGAGCTCGACCTCCGCGCCTTCGCGGTCGTCGAGCCGGCACAGCAGGGATATGTAGAGCAAGCGGGCGTCCACCGCCTCGGGATGGGCGATGGTGACCCGCTCCAGAGTCCCCAAAGCGGCGAGCAAATCGGTGTCGGCGATCTGGCGCCGCGCCAGGTTCATGCCGGTGTCCGGCCGGAGCGAAGCCTGGATCAAGACGTCGAGATAGTCCGGCCCGCGCTGCGCCTGCGCCGGGCAAGTCGAGATCGTTGCGGCGAAAATCGCCGTCGCTGCAATCAGGAAGCGTCTGTTCAGCTCGATCACGATCCCGTCCGTTCAAAACCGAGGCGGATCAGCCCCACGCGGCCGAATTGACTAAAGGCTACCATTCGCCCACCTTCGCGGCAACTCGATTTACTCGCGCACGGACAGGCGTCCCGACGGCGCGGAGCGTCGACGGCGGGGGGAAGTGCGCAGCAAAGGGCCGACCAGCACCCGGCGATCGACGATTGCGATGGCCGGCATGCTCCCCGTCCTGCTGGTGGCGCTGCTCAGGATGGCGGGGCTCCCCGTCTTCAACCAGGTCAGCGGCCTCATCTTCGACAGCTACCAGCGCCTCGCGCCCCGCGCGTACAAGGACGCCGGCGTGCGGGTGGTCGACATCGACAACGAGACGATCCGCCGCCTCGGCCAATGGCCCTGGCCGCGCACCGACGTGGCGACTTTGACCCAGGCGATCGCCGACGCCGGCGCCGCGGCGATCGCCTTCGACATCGTCTTTTCCGAGCCCGACCGCACCTCGCCCGACAAGCTGGCGGCGTGGGCGGAGCGCAATTCCGCCACGCCGGCCGAGATCGCCGCGCTCCGGGCGCTTCCCGACCACGACGCGCGCTTCGCGCAAACGCTGGGAGCGACTCCCTCGGTGGTCGGCTTCTTCCTGACCCAGGACCGGAGCAACGGGCCGGTGGCGCCGAAGGCCGGCTTTGCCGTCGCCGGCACCGACCCGGGCGCGAGCATCACCGGCTACAGCAGCGCCATCCTGCCTTTGCCCCGCTTCACGGCGGCCGCGAAAGGCCTCGGCTTCGTCTCCAACCGCGGCGACGCCGACGGCATCGTCCGCCGCGCCCCGCTGGTCGCGACGATCGGCGGCCAGCTGGTCCCTTCCCTTTCGGCGGAGGCGCTTCGGGTTGCGCAGGGGGCGGGGGGAATCGTGATCCGCAGCAGCGACGCCAGCGGCGAGGTCAATTCCGGCGCGCCCGAGGCGGTGGGACTGAAGATCGGCGCGGCGGAAGTCCCCGTCACCGAGCGCGGCGAGCTGTGGATGCACTATACCGCGCCGGTCGCGGAGCGGATCGTGCCGGCCTGGAAGGTGATGTCGGGCCGGCTTCCCCCGGCGGAGATGGAGCGGCTCTTCGCCGGCCGGATCGTCTTCATCGGCGCGGGCGCGATCGGGCTTCGCGACCTCGTCTCCACGCCCGTCAGGGACCGCGAGCTCGGAGTCGTCGTCCACGCCCAGGCGGTGGAGCAGATGGTGCTGGGCGATTTCCTCTACCGGCCCGACTGGACCGCCGGCCTCGAAGTGGCTTTGGTCCTGGCGACAGGGCTGATCCTGGCCTCGATCCTGCCCTGGATGGGCGCCTTTCCCGGAGCGATCGCCGCGGGCGGCCTGATGTCGGCGGTGGGCGGGGGCAGCTGGTACGCCTTCCGCGAGAAGAGCCTGCTGGTCGACCCGGCGGCGCCGATGCTCGCCTTGCTCGCCTGCTATATCGTCGTCACCCTCTTCACCTACGTGCGCGAGGAGCGGCAGCGCAAATATATCCACGGCGCCTTCGACCGCTATCTCTCGCCCGAGCTCGTCAAGCGCATCACCGACGATCCCAGCCGGCTCGAGCTCGGCGGCGAGGTGCGCGAGATGACGGTGCTGTTCTGCGACATCCGCGGCTTCTCGCACATTTCGGAGCAATTGGGGCCGCAGGAGATCATCCGCTTCCTGATCGCCTTCTTGACGCCGATGACCGACATCCTGCTCGCCCGCCACGCCACCATCGACAAATATATCGGCGACGCGATCCTCGCCTTCTGGAACGCGCCGCTCGACGACCCCGACCAGTATCGCAACGCCGCCCGCGCCGCCCTGGAGATGCACGTCCGGCTGGAAGGGCTGAACGCGGAGATGCCGGGGCGGGAGGGCGCGTCCTGGCCCGGCAAGGTGGAGATCGGCATCGGCCTCAACGCCGGGCCGTGCTGCGTCGGCAACATGGGCTCAGCGCAGCGCCTCTCTTATTCGCTGATCGGCGACACGGTGAACCTGGCCTCGCGGATCGAGGGGCTGACCAAGCATTACGGGGTCCGCATCGCCTTGGGGGAGGAGCTGGCCGAGCGCCTCGCCGGCTTCGCCATCGTCGAGCTGGACCGGGTGCGGGTGGTGGGGCGGGAGCGGACGGCCACCCTGTTCGCGCTGGTGGGCGACGGCGAGCTCGCGGCAACCGAGCCTTTCCGCGCGTTCGCGGCCGGCCATGCCGTCATGCTCGAGGCCTATCGGGCGCGCCGCTGGGCGGAGGCCGAAGCCTGGATCGCGAAGGAGGCGGCGGCCGCGGCGGGCTTCGGCCTGGCGAAGCTCTATACCCTCTACAGCGCGACCATCGCCGAGCATCGGGCCGATCCCCCGCCCGAAGGCTGGGACGGGGTGTTCGTCGCCCGCGAAAAATAGCGCGTAAGGCCCGCGCAAAGGCTGGTTTTCGGCCGCTCGCGCCGCTAAGCTTCCCCCTCCCCGGTCGTGGGCTGACCGGACAAGCCTTCGGGGGGATATAGATGAAATTGCGCACCTGCGGCTCGGAAACGCCGGCGTCCAGGCCGGCATTCGGCTCCGGCCGCCCGGCTTTGTCCCGCACCGCCCTGCTCATCGGCACCAGCCTCTTCGTCTACGCGGCCATGCCCTCCCCCGCTCGGGCGGCCAATGAATGCGGCCCCGCCCCGGCCGGGCCGGGCACCGTCACCTGCACGCCGGCGGGCAATCCCTATCCGGCCGGCATCACCTACGGCCCGACCCCCGACGACCTCACCATCGTCCTCGACCCGGGCGTGCGGACCACCCAGGGCGTGCACGTCACCTCCACCGCGAACGATGCCGACCTCGCCGTGCAGGGGCAGGACGACACCAAGGTCAATTCCTCGCTGAGCGGCGCGGGAACCGGCGACGGGGTGCGCGTCTCCTCCAGGAACGGCAGCGCCTATGCCGCCGTCGACGACGTCGCCACGACCGGCGGCACGGCCAACGGCATCACCGCCGCCGCCGCGAAGTTCGCGACCGTCATCGCCGATACCGTCTCGACCCAGGGCGCCAACTCGATCGGCATCGCCGCCTCGACGACCCCCACGTTCAAATATGGCGGCGGCCCGGTTTCGGTCACGAGCAACTCGGTGACGACGGTCGGCAACGGATCCGGCGGCATCGTCGCGCTCGGCAACAGCAGCGGCAAATATTCCAGGCCCGGCGGCAGCGTCAGCGTCTACAGCGGCTCGGTCACCACCCAGGGCAGCAACGCCACCGGAATCACCGCGCGCTCGGACGGCTTCGGCGCCGCGCCGGGCGGCAGCGTCCGGGTCACCAGCACCTCGATCGAGACGCTCGGCGAGGGCTCGGAAGGCATTTACGCCACCGCCACCGGCAACAGCCTCTATGTCGACAGCGGCAGCGTCGTCACCCACCAGGACGGCTCCGACGCGATCGACCTCGTCGGCTTCGCCACCAGCACCAACCAAGGCGGCCCGATCAACGTCAGGAGCAGCTCGGCGACCACCTATGGCGCCGAGAGCGACGGGATCAGCGTCAGCGGACGCGCCGGAGTGGGGATCCTGTCGGGCTACGTCACCACCCATGGCGAGGACAGCCAGGGCATAGAAGGCTATTCGCGCTACGACGACGTCGGCATCACCAGCACTTCGGTGACGACCTATGGCGGCGGCAGCACCGGCATCTCGGCCTACACCTATTTCAACGCGACCGTGACGGTCGACAGCGGCACGGTGGCGACGAACGGCGAGGGCGCCGTCGGGATCGAGGCCCAGAGCTTCGGCGGCGGGGCGCACGTCACCAGCGTCAGCGTCACCACCCAAGGCGGCGACAGCGCCGGGATCAGCGCCCGCTCCGACGCGGCGCACGAGCCGCCCGAGGACGTCACGCTGGTCCCGCGCGGCCCGGGCTCGGTCACGGTGGACAGCGGCCATGTCGAGACGTTCGGGGGCAATTCGCCCGGCATCTCCGCTTATTCCTACGGCTTCCACGTCTCGGTGCAGAGCCAGGACGTCACCACCCAGGGCGACGATTCGCGCGGCATCGCCGCGATCAGCGACCCCAATAATCTCGGCGCGACCGACACGGTGGTGAATTCCGGTCTCGTCGCGACCGAGGGCGCCCGAAGCACGGGCATCTTCGCCACCGCCAGCAATTCGGTGAGCGTCGCGTCCGGCGCGGTCACCACCACCGGCGAGACGTCGATCGGCATCTATGCGCACAAGACCGGCACCGGGGCGCCGAGCGACGATCCCTATGCGACGCCGCCGGGCATCGTCATCAGCAGCGGCACCGTCACCACCGGCGCCGGCGGCAGCGTCGGCATCTTCGCGGTCGCCGATGCCGGCGACATCAATGTCACCAGCGGCGACGTCACCACGGTGGGCGTCTTCAGCGAAGGCATCAACGCGCAGACGGCCGCCGGCGACGTGTCGATAACCAGCTCGGGCAAGGTGCAGACCGGCGGCGACAATAGCGGCGGCATCAGCGGACGCAGCGGCGCCGGCGGAGTCACGATCGACGCGGGGATCGTCGCGACCGGCGGCGACAACAGCGTCGGCATCCGGGCGACGACCCCGGCCGGCGACATCGTCGCCAGGGGCGCGAGCGTGACCACGGACGGCCTCGGCAGCACCGGCATCCTTGCCCTGGGGACCAACGGCAACGTCGAGGTCGGCAGCCACGGAGTCGCCACGCTGGGCGGCTCCAGCCTCGGCATCAGCGCCACGACGACGACCGGCAACGTCGCCGTCGGGGTGAGCGGCGACGTCACGACCAGGGGCGATTCGAGCGGCGGCGTCCTCGCCAGGACCCAGACGGGCGACGTCGGCGTCACCGTCACCGGCACCGTCGGAACGCTCGGCGCAAACAGCGAAGGCATCTACGCGGCGGCGATCACCGGCAACGTCACGGTCTCGAGCCATATCGTGAGCACCGTGGGCGGCAATGGCACCGGCATCGACGCCAAGACGGGCGTCGGCGACGTCGGCATCACCAGCGACGCCGTCACCGCGACCGGCGCCGGCTCGAACGGCATACGCGCCCTGGCGGCGCCCAACTCCAAATATGGCGACGGCGGCACGGTGACCGTGGCGAGCGGCACCGCCACCGCGGCAAACGAGGGCATCATCGCGACCAGCCGCGGCGCCTTCTCCGGCGGCGACGGCGGCACCGTCACCGTCACCAGCGGGGCGGTCATGTCGGGCACCGTCGGCATCGACGCGTCGAGCTACAGCGGCTTCAAATATGGCAGCGGCGGCGACGTCACCGTCACCAGCGGCACGGTCGCCACCACCGGCGGCGACGCGGCCAGCGGCATAAAGGCGATCAGCTCCGGCAAATATGGCGGCGGCACCGTCACCGTGACGAGCGGCTCGGTCGTCACCGCGGGCACGAACAGCCGCGGGATCTTCGCCTCGTCGAGCACCGGCGACGTCAGCGTCGACAGCGGCTCGGTGACCACGGCCGGCGCCAACTCGGGCGGCATCGCGGCGCTGAGCGGCGGCAAATATGCGGGCGGGAACATCGATGTCTCCAGCGATTCGGTGATCACCAAGGGCGAGACCAGCATCGGCATTTCCGCGGTCAGCGGCGGCCCGACCGTGGCGGGCGGCGACGTCACCATCACCAGCGGCATGGTGAGCACCGCCGGCGGCTCCAGCACCGGCATCAATGCGCGCACCAGCCGCTCGATCGACATCGACAGCGGCACCGTCACGACGCTGGGCGACAATTCGGAAGGGATCGCCGCCAATATCGTCACGCCCCAGGCGCCGCCGCCGCCCCCGCCGGACAGCCTGGTGTTCCAGGCGGTGACGCCCCCCACCATTTCGATCGACAGCGGCACAATATCGACGGGAGGCAAGAACTCGACCGGAATCGACGCCAACGGCCCGGCCGACATCACCATCACCTCGGTAGCGGTGACGACTCACGGCACCGACAGCCGCGGCATCGCCGCGCGCTCGCAAGGCGGTCCGATCGCCGTCACCAGCGGCAACGTGACCACCACGGGCACCTACAGCACCGGCATCTACGGCGACTCCTATGACGGCAACGTCACCGTCACCAGCACGGGCAAGGTCCAGACCGGCGCGACCCAAAGCCGCGGCATCCAGGCGTCGAGCTATTACGGCGACGTCACCGTCTCCAGCCTCAACGTCACCACCGCGGGCACGTACAGCGACGGCATCGCCGCCGACAGCTATCAAGGCGGCGTGTCGGTGACGAGCACCGGCACCGTCGCCACCTCGAAGGACGGCAGCACCGGCATCGCCGCCTCGGCCGGGACCGACGCGACCGTCGCCAGCCACATCGTCACGACCCTGGGCGCCTACAGCACGGGCATCGACGCCAGCGCCTCCGGCAACGTGACGGTGACCAGCGGCAGCGTCATCACCGCCGGCTATCTGAGCGAAGGCATCTCCGCGCAGTCCGATCAAGGCAATGTGACGGTGACGAGCGGGAGCGTCGGAACCGGCGGCGATTACAGCCGCGGGATATTCGCCTCAACCGAGAGCGGCAACGTTACCGTGACCAGCACCGGCACCGTCGCGACGGACGGCTTTGGCAGCCATGGCGTCGTCGCGGCCAGCGAGGCGGGCGACGTCACCGTCACCAGCAGCAACGTCACCACGCTCGACGATTACAGTGTCGGCATCGCGGCGGGGACGCAGGAAGGCAAGGTGGCCGTCACCAGCAGCGGCGCCGTCAGCACCTCCGGCGACGGCAGCGCCGGCATCGCCGCGGCGGCCTATGACGGCGGCATTTCCGTTACCAGCAACAACGTTACCACGACGGGCGACGGTAGCGCCGGCATCTTTGCCCGCGGCAGCGGCGGCGACATCGCCGTCACCAGCACCGGCACCGTCCGGACCGGCGGCTATTATAGCGGCGGCATCGACGCCGACAGCTTTTCCTCGGGCAAGGTGACGATCTCCAGCAATATCGTCCGCACCATCGGCGATTTCAGCGCCGGGATCCGGGGCGGCAGCGCTTATGGCGATGTGTCGGTGACGAGCACCTCGGTCACCACCGCCGGCGAATATAGCGACGGGATCGACGCCGAAGCGAGCGGCAACATCTCCATCGTCAGCACCTCCGTCACCACTTCCGGGGCCAACAGCCACGGCATCTTCGCGCGCGTCGCGACTTATGTTCCGTACGTGGAGGAGGATGTCGTCACGGAATTCGTCACCGCTCAGGCGGCGCCGACTCCCCCCATCCTCGTCGTCACCAGCGGCACCGTCGTCACGTCCGGCGCCAGCAGCAGCGGCATCGATGCCGTTTCGGATCTCGGCTCCGTGCAGGTGACGAGCACGTCCGTCACCACCGGCGGCGCCGACAGCGCCGGCATCGATGCGAGCGCCAGCGGCAATGTGTCGGTGACCAGCGGCACGGTGACGACCGGGGGCAACGATTCGGACGGCATCGACGCCAGATCGAGCCACGGCAACGTGCAGGTGAAGACGACCGGCCAGACCAAGACGACGGGACCCTCCAGCGACGGCATCTACGCCAGCGCGAGCGGAACGGTCACGGTCACCGCCGCCACAGTGGTGACGACCGGCGCCCATTCCGCCGGCATCCGCGCCTTCGGCGGCACCGTCCCGGCAACGGCGAGCTCCGCCGGCATCCACCCGCTGGCGGTACCCCCGCCGGCGGTAATGATCACCACCGGATCGGTGGGCACGACCGGGGCGAACAGCCCCGGCGTCGACGCCACGTCAAACGCCGGCGGCGTCCAGGTGACCAGCACCGGCACGGTGACGACCACCGGCGCGGCAAGCCCCGGCATCCTCGCCACGACGACGGCGGGCGCTGTCGTGGTGGACAGCAACGCGGTGACGGTGACCGGAGCCGGCTCCGATGCCATCCTGGTCGATTCGACCACCGGCAGCGGGGTCACGATCCGCGGCCTCACCCAGGCGGCAGGCGGCTTCGCGGTCCAGGCCAACGGCGCCGCGGCGACGATCGGCGTGGTGGCCGGCGGGACGATCAAGGGCGCGGTCGACCTCACCAACAACAACGACACGCTGACCAATGCGGGCCTGTTCGACGCGATCGGCACCAGCGCCTTCGGCGGCGGCACTGACGCCTTCAACAACAGCGGCACGCTACGCGCCACCAACGGCACGGCGACCTTCACCGGGCTGGAGACGTTCGGCAATACCGGCCTCATCGACCTTCGCGACGGTGCAACGAACGATGTCCTGGTGCTGAGCGGCACGGCCTTCACCGGCAGCGGCGGCAGCCATCTCGGCCTCGACGTCGATCTGGTCGGCGGCACGGCCGATCGGCTGGTCACCGGCCTCGCCGGCGGCTCGACGCTCATCGACCTGCAGACGAGCACGCGCTTCTTCTTCAACACGACCGGCGTGCTGGTGGTCGACGCCGCGCCGGGCAGCAACCCCGCGGCGTTCGCCCTCACCGGCGGGAATAGCAGCAACGGCTTCACCCGCTCGCTGCTCCGCTACGACCCGGTCGGCGGGGACTTCTACCTGCTCGGCCTGCCCGACCAGGGTGTGTTCGAGGCGGTGAGGATCGGCGGCATCGTCACGGACAGCTGGTATGAGAGCGCCGACGGGGTGACGGCCCAGCTCGACACCGCCCGCGAGCGCGTCTCGCTGGCCGACAAAGGACCGAGCCGCAGCTGGAACCTCTGGGGGCAGCTCTGGACCGGCCGCACCGACCGCACGGGAAGCCAGAGCATCACCGCCCTCGGCGTCACCGATACGTTCAACACCGGCTACCGGCAGAATTACGAAGGCGTCCAGGCCGGCATCGACCGTCAGGCCGGCTCGACCATCCTCGGCATCACCGCGGGCGCCGGCAATTCGGACGCGACGTTCGACGTCAGCTCGCACCAGGTGAAGCTCGACGTGAAGAATCTGGGCGCCTACGCCCAATTCCATGCCGGCGGCCTGTTCTTCAACGCGCTGGCGAAGATGGACTGGGTGAAGGTCAGCAACGATCCGGGCACCAGCATCGCCGCCCGCTTCGACGCCCGCGTCTTCGGGGTCCAGTTCATCGGCGGATACCGCGCGAACTTCGGCAATTTCTACGCCGAGCCGTCGGTGGGCCTTTCCTGGGTGACCACCGACGTCGACGATTATGCGGTCGGCGCGGCGACGATCAGCTTCCGGAGCGCGACGAGCATGCGCGCCCGCGGCGGGCTTCGCCTCGGCGGCAACTTCTCGACCGGCGGGGGCACGTTCACGCCGTTCATCGGCCTCCATGCCTATGAGGAGCTTGGCGACGACAACATGGCCACGTTCAACCTCGGCCAGACCCTGACGCTGCGCGATCCCGTGCCGCACACCCATGGCGAGCTGAGCGGCGGCGCCAGCTTCACCACCGGGCGGCTGGAAGCCTTCGTCCGCGGCGAGCTCGACTTCGGCAAGGATTATGACGGCCGGGCGATCCGCGCTGGCGTGAGGATCCGCTTCTGAGCGAAGGATCGGATCACGGCCTGAAGCCGCCGCCGTCGGGCTGGCGGGTGCCGCCGGCGGAGGGGCTCGATCTGCGCCCGGGCTGGCGCAGTGCCGATGCCTCGCTCGAGGCGGACGCCGTCGCCTTCTGGGAGCGGCTGAAGATCCTTCCGGCGGGCGTCGACCCGGTCGCTCGGGCCAAGGAGCTGGTCGCCGGCTGCTACAAAGACGGGCGGCTGATCGCCGTCCAGACCGCGAAGCTGGAGGTGCTGGACTTCGTCCGAGCGCGCTTCGCCGTCATCCGCTCCGCCGTCGACCCGAAGGCGCGCCGCAGCCACGCCGCAGCCACGCTCGCTTATTTTTGCCGCGAGCTCCTCGATCGATGGTCGCTTGATAACCCGGCGGAGCGGCTTGCCGGCACCGCGGCCTATCTGGAGAGCCGGGAGCTGGGCGAACTCCAGAAGGAGCCTTATTGGCCCGCCACGAGGCTGATGCTGGCGCGCTTCCTCCCCGACGGCCGCCAGGTGCGCCTCGGCTGGTTCGACCATTACCGGACGGATTGAGGCGGTGGCCGACCCCCAAGGCTCCATGCCCCTAGAGGTTCGGCCAGCCTGGCGGCGCGGCGATCCCGAGATCGAGCGCGACGCGATCGCGTTCTGGAACCGGCTAGGCCTCCTGCCCGCTTCGGTCCGGCCCGAGGAACGGGCCAGGGAGCTGATCGCCGCCGCCTATCTCGGCGGCGAGCTCATCGCCGTCTCGACCGCGACGATCGAGCTTATCGATTTCCTCGGCGCCCGCTTCGCGGTGCTGCGGGGGGCGACCGATCCGGCCCACCGGCGCAGCCGCGCGCAGCTGGCGCTCGCCGTCCCCTCGCGCCGCGTGCTGGAGGAATGGGCGCTCGCCCATCCGGAGGAAAAGCTCGCCGGCGGCATCGCCGCGGTCGACGCGGCGGACTGGGGCGAGTTCGCCCGGCTGCCGGTGTGGCCGGAATCGGCGCTGACTTTGATCGGCTACCTTCCCGACGGCCGCCAGATCCGCGCCGCCTGGTTCGATCATTTCCGCTTCGACTGAGGCTCCGGCGGCACGAGGGGCCCGAATTCAGGCTCGAACGAGACGAGGCTCTGGATATCGGGCGAGCTGACCCCGAGCGCCATCGGGCAATGAGTCCCGGGGATCACCGCCACGTCGAACAGCTCCTTGATCGCGCCGTCGAGCCGGATCCACTCGACAATGTCCCCGGTCTTCAGATCGACGATGCAGACACCGCACCAGGGCTCGCCGTCGCGCTTCCTGAGCTCGTCCTGGAGGGCGAGGCCGGCAAAGACGCCGTCGCGCGGCAGCGACACCGTGACGGCCGCATAGCCGCCGATCAGCGCCAGGCCCCTCAGGAAGCCGGGGCAGAAGGCGACATCCTCCTTGCGGCCCGTCCGCGGATCGACCCGCGCGAGCATCCCGCGCCCGGAATCGAGCAGCCAGACCATGCCGCCGTGGACGCGCGGGCTGTGCGGCATCGACAATTGATCGGTGACGATGCGGTCGGTGCGCACGTCCACCAGCACGCCGCCTTCGTGCCGCCGGTCGCGCCACCCGTTGATCATGTCCGAGCGGCTGACCGCGGTGACGAAGGCGGGAAGCCCCTCGTCCATGGCGAGGCCGTTCAAATGGCAGCGGTCCTCCGCCGCCAGCCGCGAGATGAAGGGCGGCTTCCACAGCGGACGGAAGCCGTGGGTGAGGCTGAGCGTCGCCAGGCAGCTATATTTGGTGTTGACGAAGATGACCCGGCCGGCGCGGTCGACCGAGAGCTCATGAGCGTCGACGTCGCCGGTCGTCTGCGCGTTGCGCGGGACGTAGAGGCGGTCGAAGGTCTCGTTCGCCCGCTCGTGCGGCGCGAGCACGTTCTCCAGCCGCCAGATCTGGAACAGGGAGGCGATGTAGAGACGCTGCGCGTCCGCGTGCACGCCCATCGCGCGGACGTAATTCTGCTGGTGGAAGGAGACTCGCTGGCCGGGGAGCAGGCCGACCAGGAACAGCTGCCCGGTCTGGTAGGAGGTGAAGGCGAGGCTGCAGCCCTGCCGCGCCAGCCAGCCGGCGAAGCCGCGCGAGACCGCGATCTGAGTCTGGTTGGCGGCGAGCGGCGCCGGCAAGGGCTCGGTCCGGGCCTGCTCGACCGCGATCGGCGCGGCTTCGCGCTCGCCCGAGACGGCGGCGCCCTTTCCGGCGCGCGGCTTGCGTTCGGCCATTCCCATCCCCTCTGCGTCCTGGCGCTCTCGCTAGGACATCGAATGATGCCCCGCTAGGGCTTGGATATCAGCGCTCGGCGGATCGGCTCCACCCACCGCCCCTTGCCGATGTCGTAGGCGACGAAGTCGCTGTCGAACTGCCAATAGGCCCAGGCGAAGCCGTGGCGCTCCGCCGCCCTCGCGACCGCCGCGGTATAGGCCGTCCGCATGGCCAAAGGCGTCCCGCTCCGGTCATAGGCGCCGAACTCGCCGAGCAGGATCGGGCGCCGGTTGGCGTGGCTCCACGTCACCACCTGCGCGAAATCGGCGTCGAGCCGGGCGCGGTCCTCCGCGCTGCCCCAGGCGATTCCGCTCACCCCCTTGAGGTCGGTCCACGAGGCGCCCTGGTGGGTGAAGCGGAACGGCTCGTAATAATGGAAGGTGACGAGGATGTTGCGGTCCCGCTCCGGCAGCGACAATGTCGGGAGCTGGGCGAGGCTGTTCCACTGCGTCGGCCCGATGACGATGGTACGCGTCGGGTTGGTGCGGCGGACGATCGCCAGCATCTCGGCCGCCAGCGCGTTCCAGCGGGCGGCGTCGAGCTTGGCGTGGGGCTCGTTGAGCAGCTCGAACAATATGCCGGCCGGGGCGGCGCGGTAGTGAGGCGCCACCTGCGCCCAGAAGGCGCCGAGCCTGGTCCGGCAGAGATCGGGATCGTCGGAGCAGAGGTTGAAATCGTGCTCGTCGAGGATCACGGCCAAGCCGGCCGCGCTCGCCTCTCGCACCACCCAGTCGAGCCGCGCCAGCCACTGCGGATCGAGGCGGTCCGCCGCGTCCATGTGGGCGAAGGCCTGGAGGTTCACCCGCACGAAATCGAAGCCGCTCCGGCGGATGATGCGGAAATGCCGCGCCCGGAAGCGCGCCCGGGCCGGATCCTTCCAGATCGGATCGTAGCCGAGGATGTTGATGCCGCGGTGGAGCGCGGGCGCGGCGGCGGCTCGCGGCTCGGCAGCCGGCGCGGCGGCGGCCGGAATGGTCAGCAGCGCCAGCGCGGCGGCCGCAATCGTCTTGAACATGGTCGCCTGTCTCGGGCTTGGGGGAGGCGCCGATAACGACGGCGGCGCCTCCCCTGTCAAAGCCTTTCGGTCAGATCCGGCCCATGAGCAGCAGGACGATGATGATGATCAGGATGAGACCGAGGCCGCCCGAAGGGCCGTAGCCCCATCCCCGGCTGTAGCCCCACGACGGCAGCGCGCCGATGAGCAGCAGGATGAGGATGATGATGAGAATCGTACCCAGCATGTTCGACTCCGTCAGACACGCAGCAAAGACGCTACGAGGGTGTAACGATGAAAGGGCGGGAGGGTTGCCTCGCTCTTCGCGGCCGAGTCACCAGCTCGACGGGTCCCGGACGATGGTCAACAGCGCGCGCGGCGCATAGGGCTTGGTGAAGAAGATCGCCCGCTCGGGATATTGCGCGCCGGCCGGGCGGACGCAGCCCGACACGATGACGATGCGGATGTGCGGCCAGCGCTCGGCGACCGCATTGGCGAGGGCGAGGCCGTCCGCCCGGCCCGCGAGGTTGATGTCGGTGACCAGCACGTCGGTCTCCGGGGCGCCGGCGAGGCGCTCGAGCGCGTCGTCGTAGCCGCGCGCCTCGGCCACCTCGAAGCCGTCATCCTCGAACAGCGCCGCGGTCGTGCGCAGGACGAGCGGCTCGTCCTCGACCAGAAGCACTTTCGGGGCCGCGGCTTCCAATCCGGTGCTCCTGCTTGAGGGCCCGGCGCGGGCTCCCCTCCCAGCATAATTCCAGGGGCGAAGCTCTGTTCCCGGCCGCGCGGGTGCGCCGAAGAAATAGATGTGGATCAATCGCGGCCCGAGCGGCGGGGGCGGCGTAAAACGATTGCTTAACGCCGCTTGCGCCAAGGGTGATTCCGGGGCGCGGATCGGGGCTGCGGCCGCGGGGAGGACATCATGGCGTGGCGTGAAACGAACGCGAGCCGGCCGAGGCGGGAAACCTAGGGCCGTGCGGCGCATCGACCCGGAAGCCCTGCTCGGCGCGACTCCGCTGGGGCCGGGGGACGAAGCGGAGGCTGGGCGCCTCCATGCGTCCCTCGACGCCGGTCGGCTCGCGGAGGCGCTCGAGGAGAGCCACGGACGTGCCCGTTCGATCCTCGATTCGGTGCCCCAGATCATCTGGGTGGCCGACGCCTCCGGACGCTGCCGCTATCTCAATCCGCAATGGTATGCGTTCACCGGCCGGCCGGGCTCCGATATCGGCAAGGGCTGGATCGAGGCGGTGCATCCCGACGATGTCGCGGCGACACTGGCGGCGTGGGAGAACAGCCTCGCCACCGGCACCCTGTTCGACGCCGAGTTCCGCCTGCGGGCCGAGGAGGGTCATTATTGCTGGACCCTGAGCCGCGCGGTGCCGGAGCACGGCGAGACCGGCGAGGTCGTCGGCTGGCACGGCACCTGCACCGACGTCGATGAGCGGGTCCTTGCCGTACAGGCGCTGGAGGAGAGCGAGGCGGTCAACCGCAGCATCGTCTCCTCCAGCCCGGACTGCATCAAGCTGCTCGACCGGCACGGCAATGTGCTGTTCGTGAACCGTCTCGACCCGCAGGGCCTGGAGACCGACGACGCGGGCGACATGCTCGGCGCCTGCTGGCCCGATCTGCTCTGCCCCGCCGTCGCTGGCGAAGCGCGCGCGGCGCTCCGCACCGCGGCCGGCGGCCGCACCGCCCGGTTCAGCGCGATGCAGCCGACCCGCTGCGGCACGACCACATGGTGGGACATCATCGTCAGCCCGGTCGGCGCGGAGGGCGGCGAGGTCGACCGGCTGGTCGTGGTCTCCCGCGACATCACCGAGCAGAAGCGGTCCGAAGAGCGGGTGCGCTGGATCGCCAACCACGACACGCTGACCGGCCTGCCCAACCGGCTCCTCTTCCAGGAGCGGCTCGACCTCATGGTGCGGGGCGGGCGGGAGTCGCGCTTCGCCCTCCTCCTCCTCGACATAGACGAGTTCAAGCGGGTCAACGACACGCTCGGCCACGACGCCGGGGACGCCCTGCTCTGCACCTTCGCGGAGCGGCTGCAGAAGGCGGCGCGGGCGGACGATCTGGTCGCGCGCCTGGGCGGCGACGAATTCGCCGTCATCCTGAACGGCGTCGCCGAAGAGGACGATGTCGCGGCGGCGGTCGACTCGCTGCTGGCGGTGCTGCGCGAGCCGTGGGTGCACGGGGCGATGCTGCTCGACTGCGACGCCAGCATCGGCGCCAGCCTCTATCCGGCCGACGGCAACAGCCGCGCCGAGCTGATGAAGCATGCCGACATCGCCCTCTACGTCGCCAAGGCGGCGGGGCGCGGCAACCTGAAGCTGTTCCGCCCGGCGATGCGCGCGGAGATGCAGAACCGGGTCTCGATGCTGTCGCTCGCCCGCTCGGCGATGGAGCGCGACTGGATCGTCCCTTATTACCAACCCAAGGTCGACCTGCGCACCGGCGCGGTGGCGGGCTTCGAGGCGCTGCTGCGCTGGCACCATCCCGGCAAGGGCATCCAAGGCCCCGACACGATCGCCGCCGCCTTCGAGGACCTGACCATCGCCGCCGGCCTCAGCGACCGGATGATCGAGCGGATCGTCCGCGACGTCAGGGCCTGGCTGGACGACGGGGTCGAGTTCGGCCACGTCGCGCTCAACGCCGCGGCGGCCGAATTCCGCAGCGGCGACTTCGCCGAGCGGCTGCTCGAACGGCTCGCCGCCGCCGCCGTCCCCGCCGAGCGCCTGCAGGTCGAAGTCACCGAAACGGTGTTCCTCGGCCGCGGCGCGGAATGCGTCGAGCGGACGCTGAAGACGCTGAGCGCGGCGGGGGTCGGCATCGCCCTCGACGATTTCGGCACCGGCTACGCCTCGCTCTCGCACCTCAAGCAATTCCCGGTCGACTTCCTCAAGATCGACCGCTCGTTCGTGCGCGACCTCGTCGAGCGGCCCGACGCCGCGGCGATCGTCCGCGCCGTCATCAATCTCGGCCACAGCCTCGACATGCGCATCGTCGCGGAAGGGATCGAGACGGCGGCGCAGCAGGCCCGATTGCTCGCCCAGGGCTGCGACTTCGGCCAGGGCTTCCTCTATTCCCCGGCGGTGCCGGCCGAGGCGGTCGCAACCCTCCTCGCCGGCGGCGACGTGCGGCTCGCGAGCTAGAGTCTGTTCTGATTGAGTTGAACTATCCCGCTCATCCTGAGTAGCCGGTGAGCTTGTCGAACCGGCGTATCGAAGGACGTACAGCTCCGGAGCGTCCTTCGATACGGGCCTTCGCCTTCGCTCAGTCCCTACTCAGGATGAGCGGTTCAGGGTAAGGCGGACAGGCTCTAGGCGAAGAAGTCCGGGACCACCGGGGCGGCGGCGGCGAGGCCCTGCGCCGCGCCGGCGGCGACCAGATCGCCGACGTCGACCGCCGCATTGTCGCCGTAGAAGAACAGCCGCTCGATGCCGCTCAGCGTGTCGCTGCCCTCGTCGCCGACGAGATCGGCGACCGTCACCGTTCCGTCGGCGTTGAGCGTGACCGCATAATCGGCGAGCGCGCCCCAATAATCGGCCTCGTCCTCCCCGGCGCCGCCGTCGAGCAGGTCGTCGCCGCCCGCGCCCATGAAGACGTCGTCGCCGCCGCCGCCGCTCAGCGCGTCGTCGCCCGCGCCGCCGTCGAACCGATTGTCGCGATCGTTGCCCACCAAAGTCTCGCCGCCGGGCGCGGCGTGATAGGCACGGATCAGGTCCGCCAGCGCCCAGCTTTCGCCGTCGCTCGCCGAATGGACGGTCTCGACCGAGACGAGCCGGGTCTCGCCCTCGGCCAGGCTGAAGTCGGTGAGCGTGACAATTCCGTCCGCCCCGCGCGCCACCCCGAAGGCGGCGGCGGAGCCGAACAGGTCGAACGTGTCGTCGCCAGCGCCGCCGTCCACCTCGTCATGGCCGGCCGAGGCCTGGATATGATCGTCGCCATCCCCCGCCGCGACCGAGTCGTCGCCATTGCCGCCGCCGAGCTGGTCGTCGCCCTCCGTCCCCTGCACGGCCTCAGGCGCGGCGGCGACCGCGGCCGCCCAGTCCGCCTCGGCCGTGTCGTAGGCCGCGGTCGAGCCGAGGGCGAGCTGGACGGACGGGCTCGCGCCGGTGAAATCGGAGGCATCGCCCCACCCCGCCGAGGCGTCGAGCGTGCCGTCGGCGAAGAGGATTTCGGGCAGGTCGATGTCGAGCGCCTGCCAGGCCCCCTCATAGCCGTCGTCGTCGCCGAAATAGCCGTGGAAGCCGGCGACGTCGCGGATCAGGATCGACTCGCCGGTGGAGTCGACGACGATGGCGAGGTCCCCTCGCAGCCAGTCGCCGCCGAATATCTCGCCGCTGGCATGTTCGTGGCTGACCACGGTCGCGCTCCAGACGAAGGTGACGTCGCCCTTCGAGAGGGTGGAGAGGTCGATCGTCGCCACGCCGGTATAGCCGGAGCCGCCCGGCTCCTCAAAAGCGAGCACCACGTCGTGGCCGCCGCCTTCGCCGAAGAGGATCAGGACGTCGCCGCTCTCGCGCGCGTCGATCACGTCGTTGCCGGCGCCGCCCTCGAGGATCGCCCAGGACGAGAGCGAGGAGGCGTAGAGATAATCGTGGCCGTCGCCGCCGCTCAGCCAGTCGTCCGAGGAATCGCTGATCAGCAGGTCGCTGCCGCCGCCGCCGTCGACCGTGTTGACCCCGCCCTCGCCGTTGACGACGTCGTTGCCGGCGCCGCCCTGGATGGTGTCGTCGCCGTCGCCGCCGAGGATCGTCGCGGCGCCGACCGAGACGCTGATCGAGTCATCCCCCGCCCCGCCGTCGATCTTCTTCGCGCCCGTCGCGTCGTCGACGATCGTGTCGTCATAGTCGGAGCCGAGGATGTCGGTGTGGAAGCCGACCAAGGTGATGTGGCCGGTACTGCCTGCGCTCGTGAGCGTTCCCCCATCGTTGGTGTTGGTGAAGGTCATGTGCGTGCTGGCATCGCGAAGGACGAGGAACTGACTCAGAGTGTCTCCGCCTCCGCTGCTAAGAGTCAGGCTGTAGCCGTTGGGCACCACTCCCGAAAAAGCGAACCG
The DNA here is from genome assembly GCA_036403015.1 of Allosphingosinicella sp. Classification (GTDB taxonomy): domain Bacteria; phylum Pseudomonadota; class Alphaproteobacteria; order Sphingomonadales; family Sphingomonadaceae; genus Allosphingosinicella. Next base: position 15,724 of record DASWRU010000072.1, on the reverse strand, counting down.
GTCCTGGTGGGCGCTGCCGACAATCTCCTCGATCCCGTAAAGGTGATCGATTCCTTCCGATCCATCTCTGACGCTGATGACGGCTAATTGGCTGCTACCTGCAAAACCGAGAGTAATGCCTTTGGCCTCAGCCGAGTAGTCTACTCTGTCATGGCCGCCAACCTCGATCGCATTGTCGTTCTCGTCTCCACCCCAAATCGCATCGTTGCCCGCGCCGCCCTTGAATGTGTCGCTCCCGGCGCCGCCAATCAGCGTGTCATTTCCGCCGTTGCCGATGAGAGTGTCGTTGCCATCGAAACCGAGCAGAATGTCCGTGCCCGAGCCCCCACTGATCGTGTTGCCAGATCCAAGATTGTCGACCAGGGTAAACGGCATGGCGTAGTTTTCGAACAAAGTAAAATATTCAGTTATCGGAGTTCCGTTACCGTCTGTCCGTATTATGGTACCGCCGGACTCGATGAAGACCTTTAACCATTTGACTCCTACTAGGTGCGCGCCCGCAATCATCCCAGATTTAGTCAATGTATAGCCGTTTAGCGTTTGACCGTTATATATCTCTAAATCAAGATTGCGGATATATGACCAAATAAGCTGCCACCATTCATCCGCCGCTGAATCCTGCGCAGAAGGGCTAGCTAGGAATTCCGCTATGCTATCTATGCCAAACTTACCTGTAAACCCTCCCCCATAGTCATTGTTATCACTGTTGTCATCGCGGTTGACCATACCTAGGTCCACTAGCGCCACTTCACTGAACTGGTACGCGCCTAGGTGATGGGATGGATTGACAGAGCCATAGTCGTTCGACGACTCCTGCATTCTCATAAGAGCCATGAACTGGCTGTAAGTACCTGGCATTAACTCACCTCCCTAAAGACGCTGAGTAGCAAAGCAATACTTGTTCGGCACAAATCTGATCCCTACCTCGTTATCTCGATAGCACATCGAGATGTCACCGAAAGATGCCACGCCGAAGTTAGTTTTTCTGAACAATCCTGTGTGGCTGCGTATATATAATTCTGTCGTGCACCCGTGGGTACCGCAATCATATCTTGAGTAATATCTTACCATCACGTCGTCTAGTCCATCTAGATTCACGTCCCCTATAAGAACTTCCATATCAAATGACCCATGGCTCAGCGGCCTCACGGCACAGACTTTTCTCAAGTGCGGAAGCAGCGCTGCGCAATCAGAGATTCTATGAACCTTTGAGAATTTCAGCGTAGCCTCAGGAGCGCGATGTTGCGCCGAGGCCGGAAGCGCGGCTAACATCCAGGCGCCGAGTAGGACTCGCAAAGCTGACATACTTCACCTCACGATACTAAAAGTATTGTGGTATCAATTCTTGTTGGGTCGGGGGACAGCGTGACGAGCTCCAGAATTCCTCGCTGTTTACGATCCGTTTGGTGTTCCACGACATGTCGGCCTCCGTTGCTTATACCTACGAAGCATCAATCAATACGGGCTCCGGAGACTCGCCTACCCCTTCTAGTTGTCTGAAGTAACTTCCTTCCTTGGACTTAAATAGGCGATAGCATAGCGCATAATGATTAGGCACATTAACGCACACCTTGCTGGATTTTATCTGATACGTCCCCGAATAGGTATATTCCGTCTGATCAATAGCTTTATATTTTTTGTTGGCCAAAAATGACTCTGTGAGCATAGGCCTTCTGGCCGCATAATCTACGTATGCTAACTTGAGGGAGTGTCCGACGAGGAGATGTGACAACTCGGCTGACGTGAGAGTTTGGAAGCCCGAAGTGACCCCAGCCCGACCCACCACCGCCCGTCTCGATACAATTTCGCTTAGTACCTTCGGGTCACCTTGTATCTTGACGGATTGGAGCTCCCGCCCTCGGCCGTCATCGCCGATGAAGACGGCGAAGATTTGTCCATCTGAGGAGCGGTGCACGGTTCGGCAGGCTACTTCGCCCGCCACTAAGCGTGTGCAGATCGAAGCGGGCGTTACGAAGTATGTCCCTCGAAGGGTAACTCGTTCGGCGTACAGCGTGTAATCGCAGCCGTCTTCGAATAACTCCTTGCGATCACCGCCGCCAACGCCGGCTTCCGTGTGACTCACGACTGTCTTTCCCCGGACTAGGGCCTCTGCTTCGTTTCCGGCCATTGGACGAGTGCGCAACTCATTTAGCCTTTGGGCAATCTCCGGAGACAGACTCATCCCGGCTGCCCGATTCATGCCACTGGATAGTGCCGGCGATCGGCAGAGCGATTGTCCATGCCTGGCAATGGTCGCAGCCTTTTCCCCTATGATAAGTTGGTCCGCAATCGTTCGAGCCCGAACCCACATATCTTCGAAGATCACGGACTCGATTGTCCGGCGCTGATTAAATCCTCGCATCCGACCTGCTCGTATCTCTTCCGCGACATTGACGTCGATCCTGCCGCTGCGGCCATTGGACCCCCGTGTGATGCGATATGACATCAGGAAAGGCGCGCCGTCGGGCCGCGGCTCGTACCTCACGTCTATGAAGACGTCGGTTTTCCGATCCTGACAGGACGGATTGGCTCTCAATCCCTCAGAAACGAACCGGGCCTCGTTCTGCGTGTTCGGAAGATTATCGGAACCGCCGCGTTGTTCGTAAAGCCGCCGGATTTCCGTCATAAGGTGCCCGCTGAAATTTCGGGCAGAATCGATGTCGAGTGGCCTCGGCCAGATCCGCTGATCGACGTGCACCGCGACACACACATTCGACTGCGGTCCGACAGGGATTCCGCCTCGAGCGGAGGAAGGAGCTTCCACGGCGGCTGCCCCTGAATGCGCGACCGAACAGGCACTTGCGCCGGCCAGGAAGAGCGCCTGGGTGACAAGCTTGTGCCAAAGACGGCGGTTCTTCACTTTCCCTCCCAGCCGCGCCTCCAGGCGCCGCTCATTCCGTTAGTCCAACGATCCCGCTATTCATGTCGCTGGTGAGCAAAAAAAGTTCGGCAAGAGAAAAGGTTAACGCGGCAAGCCAGCCTCACGCCGCGGCTGGCATGCCCGTTCGTTGCAATATCACTGAATGAAGTCTCGACGCTGTAACCGATCGGCGATCTCAACCTGGTCGCGTTGTGGTCTTTGCGCCAATGTGGTGTGCAGGCTCCTCAGCCACGGAAGGCGGTCCTGAAGCTGCGAAGTCGTGGGCTCGTTCGTGGTCTCTATGATAATCCGCTTAATGGCGATTCCGTCGCCGATGGTTGCGCCTAGGTGCTCTGGATCGACGAGGATTACGGATTGTGGATTCCGCTCATCTGCAAACGTCACGAAAGTGGGGTATGCCTTACGCGGCAGGGCGCCGCGAAGCCGGGTCCGGGACAGGTAGGCGACGATCTTGGGGTAGGGGCTGTCGGGATTGCGCGCCTTCAATCCAAAGGCCTGGGGCGCTGCCCCCTTGGCGTATCCTGCCGCGTGAGACCCGGTGAGGAGGCCATAGATCGACTTGCCGTCCGGAAGATCGATCATGACCGCCTCGCCCACCACATCCGTGATGATGCCGCCCATTTCGGGAAGCAGGTGGGGCTCCTTGCGTCCAGTGACCTCCCTGACGACGCTGCCGGTCCGTATGCCTTGCGGGGTTTGGACCTCGACCGTCATCTTGTAGCGGTAGCTCGGCAGGCGCTCGCACGCCGTCAGCTCGACAAGTCCGATCACCAGCGCCAGTGCACGAACGATTCCCGAGACCCGCAAAGCACCCTCCCCGCCGCGCCTCCCGGCGCCGCTCATTCCGTTAGTACAACGATCCCGCCATTCCTGTCGCTGGTAAGCAAAAAAAGTCCGGAAAGAGAAAAGGTTAACGGGAGAAGCTCGCTGTTTATCGGAGCTCGCGCGCGCGCTGGACCCGTTCGCTTGCCACTAAGCCGCTCATCCTGAGTAGGGACTGAGCCTGGGAGGGTTCCCATGAAAGTACTACTTTCATGGGCCCCGAAGCATGTCCTGAGCGCCTGCCTTGCAGGCAGTCGAGGGGGCCGTATCGAAGGACCGCCACCGTGGTCCTTCGATACGCCGGTTCGACAAGCTCACCGGCTACTCAGGATGAGCGGAATAGTTCAACCTAAACGGGACATACCTTAATGCGGGATGAGGCCGCCCAGGCCTTTCTCGAACAGCGACTTCTTCTTTTTCTTCGGCTGGTTCGGGTCGCCCGGCTGCGGCTGGGCGCCTTCGCCGCCGCGGCCCATCATCTCGTCCATGGTCATGCCGAGGAGGCCGAGATAGGACGACTTGACGCGCAGCTTCACCGTCCAGTCCGGCCGCCACGAGGCGGCGGCGCGGGCGGGGCGGACGGGGCTCGAGAAATTGGCCTCGCCCCCGAAGGCGGTGACGGTGAGCATCGAGCCCTGGCCGGCGCGGGCGACTTCGGCCGGAACCGTGCAGCGATCGGCGGCGGCGGGGAGAAGGACGCGCTGCTGGACCAGGCGGGCGAGCTCGTCCTGCGGCATATAGTCCATCACCGGCGCGGTCTGGCTCTCGCTCGACGTCCACATCACCATGTCGCCGTTGCCCGCCGCGCCCATCGCGGTGACGAACCAGGCGCGCGAGCCGCCGACCGGCTGCCAGGCGACCGGCACCGCGCCCGACGGGGCGGCGGCGTTCGAGACCAGCCGCACCGGGGCGAGGAAATCCTGGCCGGGCGCCAGGGTGAAGCGGATCTCCGGGCTGTAATTGCCGCGCACGACATGGTCGCCGACCAGCGAGCCGGCGGCGGGGACGGCGCCGCGGGAGCGCTGGTTGGGCCATTCGCCGTAGGTCGCGAAGCGCGCCGCCGAGGGCGGGCTCATGACGCGCATCGCCGCATTGGCGAAGGCCGGCGGGACCCGCCCCGCGGTCAGGGTGGCGAAATCGACCACCACCGGCTGGCCCGGACGGGCATGCTCGCCGCAGCCCCAGTAGATGAGGATGCGCCCGCGCGGCCGCTCCATGTTGGGCGGGAAGCCGGTCTGCGCATCGCGAGTCGCGGCGGCCTGCTGCGGAGTCACCAGCGGCAGGCTGGCCCCGGCCTGGAGGCCCGGCGGGGGGAGGTGCTCGGCGGCGGGCTCGCCGCTGGCGTGGCGGTTGGCGCCGAGCTGGAGGGTCAGCATGTGGGCATAGCCGTCCCGGTTGCCGCGGCCCCCCATCGCGCCGAGCACGGAGCCCAGGCTCGGCCGGCCGCCGCCGCCCATCATCGCGCCCATGCCGGAGGTGGTGTCCGCGGTCATCCAGTAGACGGCGGTGCCTTCCCCCGCCTGCTGCTGCGCGAGCGCGACGCCCGCCAGCGCCGCAAGGCCGGTGCCGGCCGAAATCCATGCCGCAAGCTTCATGACTCACCCCCTGAATCGTTGCAGGCACGTTATACCGCCCGCGGCGGCGCAGGCCAATATTTTCAGGCGGCTAGGTTCAGCCGCTCAGCCACGGTCTTCGCATAATTGGGGCCGACCTGGACGATCGCGCCGTCGCGCAGCACCAAGGCGTTGATCGTCCGGCCCATGCGCTGCACCTCGACGACGTTGCCCGGCCGAGCGAAGGCGGAGCGGTGGACCCGGACCAGTTGCCGCGGATCGATCTTCTCCTCGAGCGCGCGCATCGAGATGCGCACGATGTGGCTTCGGGTCGCGGTGTGCAGCATCACATAGTCGCGCTGCGCCTCGATCCAGTCGATCGTCTCGATCGGCACGAACACCGCCCCGGCGCGGGTCGGCACCCAGAGGCCGTCGTCATGGGGGCTGGCGGGCGCCGCCTCCCCGGCCTGCGCCTCGGCCGCCTCGGCGCGGCCCGCCATATTGCGAAGATATTTGCGCCGCTTGGCCCGCTCGACCGCCTGCCACAGCCGGTCGAACCGCACCGGCTTCAGCAGATAATCGGCCGCCTCCACCTCGAAGGCGTCGGGGGCATATTGCTCGAAGGCGGTGACGAAGACGATCTCCGGCCGCGCCTCGGGAGGCAAGGTCGCGGCGACCCGGAGGCCGTTCTGCTCGGGCATCTGGATGTCGAGGATGGCGAGGTCCGGCTTCAGCCGCTCGATCGCCTCGGCGGCCTCGCGGCCGTCGCGCGCCGTGCCGACGACCTCGGCGCCGGCAATGTCCTTGAAGAAGACCTGCAGGCGTTCGAGCGCGAGCGGCTCGTCGTCGACGAGGAGGGTGCGCAGCATGTCAGGCGACCAGCCCCAAAGCCGGCGTCGCGGGCGCCGGCAGGCGGACGATGGCGGTGTAGCCGCCGTCGTGGACGAGCGTCTCCAGCCGCCCGCGCGCGCCGTAGATCACCTCCAGCCGCCGCCGGGTGTTGGCGAGGCCGACGCCGGTGCCGGACGAGGGGCCGGCCGTGCCCGCCGCGGGGCCGTTGTCGCTGACGCTGAGCAGGAGGTCGTCCCCTTCCCTCCGCGCCGCGACCCGGACGATGACGGGGCGGCTGGTCGGCGCCACCGCGTGCTTCACGGCATTCTCGACCAGGGGCTGGAGGATGAAGTTGGGAACGCCGAGCTCGAGCAGGTCGTCGGGCGCGGCGAACTCGACGGTGAGGCGGTCGCCGAAGCGGATCGCCTCGATCTCCAGATAGGTCTGGAGCGTCGCCAGCTCCTCGCCCAAAGTCGTCGCGCCGTCGCCCTCCGCCACCAAAGCGGTGCGCAGGAAGTCGCAGAGCTTGCCGAGCATCGCCTCCCCCTGCTTGTTGCGGCCGGTGACGATCAGCGAGGAGATGGCGTTCAGCGTGTTGAACAGGAAATGGGGGTTGAGCTGGAGCCTCAGCGCGGTCAGCTGCGCCGTCTGCGCCAGCGCCCGCGCCTCCATCAGCTGCAGCTCGCGCTCGCGCATCGCGGCGTTGGTGAGGAGGATGACGTAGGTCGTGCCGAGCAGGCCGTAGAGCCAGGAGAAGCTGATGAAGTTGGAGGTCGTTCGGTTCACGACGTCCGGCGGGATGTGGTGCTTGGCCATGAAGAGGGAGATGAGCTGCCCCCCCGTCACCGCGTCGAACAGGGAGAAGAGGAAAGCGGCGGCGCAGACCGCGCCGAACACCCCCGCCACCTTCGGCGCCGTGCGCGCCTCCTGCAGCCGGGCGGCGGCCGAGTAGAGCGGCAGGCACAGCGCCATGCCGAAAGCGATGTCGACCGCGGTGAGGCCGATGGCGAAGCTCGGCAGACGGCCGGTGGCGACCAGCACCGGCATCAGGAACAGCACGAAGGTGAACACCCAGACGCCCAGCGTCAGCTTGGCGGCCTGGCGGGCGACCTCCGGGGCGAGCGGCTTGTCCATCTTCGTTCCCGATATCCTCTCAAGGTGCATATCTAACCGCTTTGCAGCCGGCTTGCGCCGGTTTTCGTCGCAAGGATCGGCGGCTTTGCAGATCGGCAAAAAGCCGCCCGGGCGCTGAAGGGGGCGGCGCCCGGGCGCAGTCCGGCGGCGGGAGAATCAGCCGCCGGGACTTTGGCCGGGAGGCGCCGGCGGCCGCGGCGGCGGCGGCAACGCGGTCAGCTCGTCGACGATCAGCTTCCAGCCGCCCGAGCGGCGCTGCCAGACGCGGACATAATGACCCTCGACCGGCGCTCCGCCCGCCTCCCAGCGGGCGGTGCCGTAGGTGTAAGCGAGGTCGCCGGCGAGCGAGACGGCGCCGCCCAAAGGCGCGGCGCGGATCGCCGCCGGCCCCGTTTTGGCCGCCGCCGCGAAGGCGGCGCGGCCGATCGCCGGCTGCGGCCCCTCGCGCATCAGCCGGCCGTCGTCGGCGAGAAAGGCGGGAAAGGCGGTGCGCGCATCGGCGGCGAGCGCCACGGCGAGCTTCGCCTCCATCGCCTTCACCTCGTCCCAGGCCGCACCGGCGCCCTTTGCCGCCCTGCCGGCCCGCAGCATCGCGATCGGCGAGTCCGGCCCCGGCGCCGGAACCTCCGCGGTGCCGACGCCATGATCGAGCAGCCAGCGCCAGCGCCCGTCGGGCTGGCGCCGCCAGATTGTGAAGAACCAGCCGCCGGCGCCCTTGCGCGCGCCGTCGATCCGGAAGGGACCGGTGGTGAAGCCGAGGTCGCCCGAGACGGCGATGCCCGCATAGACCGGCCACCAGCTGAGGCCCCCGCCGGTTCCGAAGCGGGGATCGGCGATCACCGCCCGGGCCGGGCCGGGCCGCGGCGTGAACATGATCGCGTCGTCGGCGGCGAAGCGGCGGAAGGCGGGGCCGATGCCTTCGGCCGCGCCGGCGGCGGCGAAGCTCCGCTCGGCCGCCACCACCTCGAATGCGTCGGCGCCGCCCCGGCTCGAGGCGGCGTCGGGAGCGGCGAGCGCGAGCGCGAAGACGAGCGCGGCCGGGGCAATCCTGAAGGTCAATGGCTCACTCCCGCCGTGGCGTTGTCGAAGAAGAAGGGAAGGTGGCGCCGGGGACTTTGGCGCCACCTTCCCGCACCGTCGCGGCGGTCAGCGCGTGCCGACGACGATGTCGTCCGAGCGGCCCATGGCGAGGCTCACCTGCCGGTCGGCCGAACGGAAGAGCTGGGAACGGCAGGCGCTGACCGCATCGGCTTCGTAGAAAGGCAGCACCGGCACCGCCCCGCAGACCTGGTTGGCGGCGGCCTTGACTCGGCCGTGGAAGGTGGCGAGCCCGCCTGGCGTGGCGAGGTTGAGGTCGCCGCTGCGGATCGAGGCGGTGTAGGTCCCGTCGGCCTCGGCCGGCCGGGCCTGGGCCGCGGAAGCGGCGAAGAGGGTCGCAAGAGCGATCGAAGCGAAAATCCTGGTCATCGGGTTCATCCTTCCCTGTGGGTGCCGCGGACCGGAGTTTGCGAGGCCGGTCCGCGGCGGTGGGGGTGGGTTAGGCGAGCCCGCCGGAAGCGGCGCGGGCGGTGCGACATTGCCCCTGCCTGGGGCTGCGAATCCGGCTTCGCGCGACGAAAGGGCCGCTCGCATCGACGAACTCCGGGCGGGCGGCGAACCAAGCGGCAAATCGGCGCGGGCCGGGACCCTTCGCATACAGGAGGAGTTCAGAACGCCTGCGGCAGGGGCGCCGCGGTTCGTTTTAGTGGCTTGTGTAGAGGTAAGAGAGTGACTGATCGCGTTCGTAAAGGGTCGAAGCTCGTCGTGGCGGTGCTGCTCGCGGGCGCCGCCGAAATGCCCCTCCACGCGCAGCAGGCGCCGACGCCGCCCGCCGCCGGACCGGCATCGCAGCCTCAAGCCGCCGCCCTGCCCGCGACCGCCGCGCCGAACGCGGCGGCGCCCGAGGACGAGACGGAGGGCGAGGAGATCGTCGTCACCGGCGCGCGCGAGCGCGGCGCGGTGGTGGGCGACATCCCGCCGGAGAACCAGCTCAACCGCCGCGACATCCGCGCCTACGGTGCCGGCAGCCTCACCGAGCTGCTCGACTTCCTGGCGCCGCAGACGGCGAGCACCCGCGGCCGGGGCGGCGATGCGCCGGTCATCCTGCTGAACGGCCGCCGCATCTCGGGCTTCTCCGAGATACGCGACATTCCGCCGGAGGCGATCGAACGCGTCGACATCTTCCCGGAGGAGGTGGCGCTCAAATATGGCTATCGCGCCGACCAGCGGGTGGTGAACTTCGTGCTCCGCCGCCGCTTCCGCGCGGTCACCGCCGAGGCGAATGCCGGCCTCGCCACAGCCGGCGGCCGCGCCACCTATGGCGGCGAGGTCGACGTGCTTCGCATCGACACCGGCGGGCGCTGGAACGTCGACGTCAAATACCAGCATGCCGATCCGCTGCTGGAGAGCCAGCGCGACGTCATCCAGTCGCCGCAGTCGACCCCGTTCACCGTGGTCGGCCCCGACAATCTCGGCCGCTTCCGGACCCTGCTGGCCGGGACCGACCAGCTCAGCATCAACGGCAACGTCAACAAGACCCTGTTCGGCAACGTCTCGACCACGCTCAATGGGCGCTACGACTTCAACACCAGCGAGAGCCTGCTCGGCCTTCCGACCGGCACCCTCGTCGTTCCCGCCGGCAGCCCCTTCTCCCCCGCCGGCACCACGATCTTCCGCCTGTTCGACGTCGGGCCGCCGCTCGGCCGCCAGTCCGACACGAGCACCGCCCATCTCGGCCTGTCGATGAATGGCGACCTGCGGCCGTGGCGCTGGTCGTTCACCGGCAATTTCGACCGCGTTGTGAGCCTGACCCGCACCGCCACCGGCCTCGACATCTCCCAGCTCCAGGCCCGCCTCCTTGCCCGCGACCCGGCGCTCGATCCATTCGGCAACGTGCCCGCGGACCTGGTCGTCGCTCGGCCGGGAGACCGCGCCCGCTCGGTTTCGCAGACCGGCAGCGCCGATTTGCTGTTCAACGGAAGCCTGTTCAAGCTGCCGGCCGGCGACGTTTCGACCAGCGTGCGCGGCCGCTTCCGCACCCGCGACCTGTCGAGCCGGACGCTGCGCTCCGGCGTGGAGACGCGGCGCGACCTCTCCCGCGACGAGTTCAGCGTGCAGGCCAATGTGGACCTGCCGATCGCCAGCCGCCGCCGCGCGGTGCTGAGCGGGATCGGGAATCTCTCCGCGAATTTCAACGCAGAGGTCGAGCATCTTTCGGACTTCGGAACGCTGACGACGCTCGGCTACGGCCTCAACTGGGCGCCGATCGAGCAATTGAGCTTCATCGCGTCCGGCACCCACGAACAGGGTGCGCCGAGCATGCAGCAGCTCGGCGACCCGGTGCTCGCGACCCCCAATGTCAGGGTGTTCGATTTCATCCGCCAGGAGACGATCGACATCAGCCAGATCACCGGCGGCAATCCCAATTTGCGCGCCGACAACCGCCGCGTGTTCAAGCTGGGCGCGACGGTGAAGCCGCTCAGCCAGACCGACCTGTCGCTCACCGCCAACTACACCGACAGCGTCATCCGCAACCCGATCGCCGGCTTCCCGACCGCGACCGCGGAGCTGGAGGCGGCCTTCCCGGACCGCTTCGTGCGCGACGCGAGCGGTCGGCTGGTGTCGATCGACGCGCGGCCGGTCAATTTCCAGCGTTCGAGCCGCGCCGATCTGCGCTGGGGGCTGAACCTGTCCCTCCCGGTGGGCCCGCAGCCCCCGGCGGGCGGCTTCCGCGGACGCTTCGGCGGCGGCGGCGGGCGCGGCGCACCCGGGACCGCTCCGGCTCCCGGGCAGGCTGCACCGGGCGCGACCGGCGGCGCGCCGCGCGGAGCCGGCGGCGGTGGACGGGGCGGCTTCGGCGGCTTCGGCGGGGGCGGCGGTGGTCGGGGCGGCGGTCTCGGGGGCGGCTTCGGCGGCCAGCGGGGCGGCGGCCGGCTGCAATTGTCGCTCTACCACACCTGGCACATCCGCGACCAAATCCTGATCCGCGACGGCCTTCCCGTCCTCGATCTCCTCCACGGCTCGGCAGTCGGCAGCCGCGGCGGCAGCCCGCAGCACGAAGTCGAGGCGCAGGCGGGCCTCTTCAAGAACGGGCTCGGCGCGCGGCTCACCGCGAACTGGCAGAGCGGCACCTTCGTGCGCGGCGGCCCGGACCGGCGTGGCGGGACGACCGGCGACCTGCGTTTCTCCCCGCTGGCAACGGTCAACTTCCGCCTGTTCGCCGATCTCGGCCAGCAGCCCTCGCTGGTAAAGGCAATGCCCTTCTTCCGCGGCGCCCGGGTCACCCTCAGCATCGACAATCTGTTCGACAACCGGCTCCACGTCACCGACGCGGCCGGAGCGACGCCGATCAGCTACCAGCCCGCCTATCTCGACCCGCTCGGCCGCTCGGTGCGGATCAGCTTCAGGAAGCTCTTCTTCTAGCCGTCCCCACCGCCTAGAGGCGGCGCATGAGCGAGGACGGGCCTTTCGATCGGCGCCTGCGCCGGCTGCGCCGCGACCGGGCCGCGGCCTCGGGCGGCGAGGCGGACTATCTGCTCCGCCGCGCGGCCGACGAGCTGGTCGAGCGGCTCGACCTCGTCAGCCGCCCCTTCGCCCGCGCGCTCGACCTCGGCTGCGGCGGCGGCTATCTGACCCGGCGCATCGAGGAGCGGGGGATCGAGATGGTCTCCGCCGACCCGGGCTTCGCCTTCGCCCGCGCCGCCGGCGGCGTCCAGGCCGACGAGGACCGCCTCCCCTTCGCCGACGGCGCCTTCGACCTCGTCGTCTCGGTCGGCTTGCTCGACAGCGTCAACGACCTGCCCGGCGCGCTGCTCCTCGCCCGCCGCGCGCTGCGGCCGGACGGGCTGTTCCTCGCCGCCTGCGCCGGAGCGGGGAGCCTGCCCCGGCTACGCGCCGCGATGCTGGCCGCCGACGCGGTGCAGGGGGGCGCCGCGCCGCGCATCCATCCGCAGATCGACGTGCGGGCCGCCGGCGACCTCCTCGCCCGCGCCGGCTTCGCGCTGCCGGTGGCCGACGCGGAGACGGTGGAGGTGCGCTTCTCGAGCTTCGGCCGGCTCGTCGCGGACCTGCGCGGCATGGGGGCGACCAACGCGCTCGCCGCCCGCTCGAAGCGGCCGCTCGGGCGAGCGGCGCTGGCCGCGGCAATCGCCGAGTGGGAACTTGGCCGCGAGGCTGACGGCAAGGTCACCGAGCGGTTCGAGATCCTCCATTTGCTAGGCTGGGCGCCCTCGCCCGACCAGCCGAAACCCGCCCGCCGCGGCAGCGCCACCGCCTCGCTGGCCGCCGCTCTGAAGGCGAAAGGCTAGGGCGCGCCGCGCAGGCTACAACAGCCGCTCCAGCCTCTCGACCAGCGGCCCGTCCGCCGGGGGCATGGCGAGCGCGTGCATCTCCGCCGGCCGCGCCCACATCAGCTCGGCGGCGTCGAGCGGCCGCGGCGTCCCCTCCCAGGCGCGGCAGAGATAGAGGAGGAGGAGCATGTGCCGGCCGCCATTGTCGGCGCTGGCGAAGGCGGCGGGGACGAGAGCGTTTGCGTCGGCCATTATACCCAGCTCTTCGGCCAGCTCGCGGACCAGGGCCGCCTCGGGTAGCTCGCCGGGTTCGAGCTTGCCGCCGGGGAATTCCCAGAGGCCGGCCATGGCCCGGCCGGGGGCCCGGCGCTGGAGGAGAACGCGCCCGCCCGAATCGACGAGCGCCGCCGCAACCACGATAAAACCCGCATTTTCCGTCATCGCCCTGGCGCCGCTAGGAGTGTGTTAACGTTGCCGGCGTATCGCCGTCGCGCAATGGGCAGGATGCCCGGATTGGGGGATGGGCGGCGATGCGGCGCTTGGCAAGGCTGATACGCAACAACAAGGCCGCCACGGCGGTCGAATACGGCCTGATCCTCGCGCTGATGGTGCTGGCGATGCTCGCCGGCCTCACCTCCTTCGCCCGAACCACCATCAACATGTGGAACGGGGTCTCCGACAACGTCACCTCGCACGGCGGCTGAGCGCGGTTCGCGGCGCTAACCTTTTGGAAACTTCCATCCCCTAAATCTCACCCCAGCCTAACCGAAGTGGACAGCGGGGCGGCATTGGAAGTTCGCTTCCACCAAGCTTGGAACAGGAGACCGGACATGAAATTCATTCGCAAGATCGTGAAGAACGAAAAGGGCGCCACCGCCATCGAATATGGCCTGATCGCCGCCCTGATCGCCGTCGCCGCCATCACCGCGATGACCAACGTCGGCAAGAGCCTCAACACCACGTTCTCGAACGTCTCGACCTCGATGAACGGCTAAGCTGCCACGCAGCTTTGCGAACGAGCAGGGCGGCGGAACTCCGGTTCCGCCGCCCTTCTCTTTTCGCCCGCGCCGGCGAAAGGCCCGACGCGGCTGTGGTACACGTATAACACACTTTTCCCCTTGCGCTGGCCGCCCCCCCTGCCCCATCTAGCCGGGGACAGCCGGAGGGAGTGAGATGGCGACCGAGACGAAGCTTAAGCTGGAGGCGCCCGAGGCGCTGACCGCCGTCGCGCCGGAGGAAGCGGCGGGGCTGGTGCCGGTCGACGAATCGGTCAAGTCCAAGCTGGAGACGGTGGTCGACAAGTTCGTGGGCGAGCTGGTCGCCGCCGACACCAACAGCCCGGAATTCGGCCGCAAGGTCGACGAGCTGACCAGCATGGGCCGAAAGCAGATCATGGAGGCGGCCGGCCATTCGAACCGCTTCCTCGACCGCCCGGTCAAGGCGATCGACGCCGACACCGGCATCGGCGCCAATCTGACCGAGCTGAGGCGTACCGTCGAATCGCTCGATCCCGGCCGCCAGGGCAATCTCAGCAAGCCGCGCCGGATCCTCGGCATCATCCCGTGGGGCAACAAGCTCGGCAATTACTTCCAGAAATACCAGTCGTCGCAGACCCACATCTCGAAGATCCTCTCCAGCCTCGCCTCGGGCAAGGACGAGCTGCTCATGGACAATGCCGCGATCGACACCGAGCGGGCGGCGATGTGGAAGACGATGGGCCAGTTGGAGCAGATGATCCACATCTCCAAGGCGCTCGACGCCAAGCTGGAGGAGAAAGCGAACGAGCTCGACGCGACCGACCCGGCCAAGGCCAAGGCGATCCGCGAGACCGCGCTCTTCTACACCCGCCAGCGCACCACCGACCTGCTCACCCAGATGGCGGTGACGGTGCAGGGCTATCTCGCCCTCGACCTCGTCAAGAAGAACAATGTCGAGCTGGTGAAGGGCGTCGACCGCGCCTCGACCACCACCGTCTCGGCTTTGCGCACCGCGGTGACCGTCGCCCAGGCGATGACCAACCAGCGCCTCGTGCTCGAGCAGATCACCGCCCTCAACACGACGACGGCGGGGATCATCGATTCCACCGGTACCTTGCTCAAGAACCAGACCGGCGAGATCCACAAGCAGGCGGCGTCCTCGACCATCCCGCTCGAAGTGCTTCAGCGCGCCTTCCAGAACATCTACGACACGATGGACACGATCGACAGCTTCAAGCTCGAGGCGCTCGGCAACATGAAGCAGACGGTCGACACGCTCTCCAGCGAGGTCGAGAAGAGCCGCGGCTACATCGCCCGCGCCGAGGGCGTCGCCCAGAACAAGCTGGCGGGCGGCGGCGCGCCCTCCGCGCTGCTGGCGCCGATCGGGGGGTAAGGGATGGCGCGCGGCGTCGACGAGGTCATCGCCCGGCTGGACGACACGTTCGCCCGCTGGGACGGCAAGACGCCCGAGGCGATGGGCGCGCAACGGCGCTATTACGGCCGCGCCGTCCGCTCGGCGGCGAAGCGGGTCGCCGGCATGGGCGTCGCGGTGGCGGCGCTGGTCATCGCCACCATCGCCTTCGGGCTGATCGTCGGGCCGATCGGCTGGAACGGGCTGTTCATCGTCGCCCTGCTCATGCTCGCCATCCTGGTCGGCTTCTCGGTGTGGCCGGCCGAGCCCAAGCGGGCGGCCTATTCCGAGGCGCTGCCGACCGGCGCCGTCGTCCGGCGGCTGGAAGGGGTGCTGGTGCGCGAGCGCCGCGCCCTCCCAGCCCCGGCGGCGCGCAAGGTCGACGCGATCAGCGCCCAGCTGCCTTTGCTCGAATCGCGGCTCGGCGACGTCGATCCGCTCGATCCGCTCGCCCAGGACGCGCGGCGGCTGATGGGCAAGCATTTGCCCGAGCTGATCGAGCGCTACGAGCGAATCCCGGCCGCCTACCGCCACCAGACCGACGGCGAGGGCCTGACCGCGGACCAGCGGCTCGTCGCCAGCCTCGACGCGGCGCGCGAGGCGCTTGACGATATCGGCGCCCGGCTGGCGCAGGGCGACCGCGACGCGTTCGAGACCCAGGGCCGGTTCATCGAGAGCCGCTACAAGGACCCGGACCAGACCGGCGGCGGGTGAGCGCGATGGATTTGAGCGGCGCGTGGCGCGCGGCGGACGATTTCCTTCGGCGCCACCTGAAGACCAAGGCGGTG
>DASWRU010000071.1:0-56977 GCA_036403015.1 Allosphingosinicella sp. | reverse complement strand
AGTCCGCGCAGCGCCTTCGGGTCCATCCCTTCGATGACCTGGCCGATGAAGGCGTGGCCGGCGACCTGCTCCGGACCGGCCGCTTCCGCCTTGCCGCCACCGCCCAGCGCGAGCGCCTTGCGCACTTCGGCAAGCTCCCGCTCGAGCCGGCGCCGCTCCTCGACGAGCGCCGCGACCCGCGCCGGCACCTCCTCCGGCGCGGCCTTGAGCGTAGCGGCGGCTTCCTTCAGCCGGTTCTCGCGCTCGGTCAGCCACTGCCGCGCCGCCTCGCCGGTCAGCGCCTCGATCCGCCGCACGCCGGCGGCGACGGCGCTCTCGCCGACGATCTTGAACAGCTGGATGTCGCCGAGCGCGTTGACGTGGGTGCCGCCGCACAGCTCGACCGAATAGCTCGCGTCGCTGCCCCGGCCCATCGACAGGACGCGGACCTCGTCGCCATATTTCTCGCCGAACAGCGCCATCGCGCCCGCTCCGATCGCCTCTTCGGGGGTCATCAGGCGGGTGGTGACCGCGTCGTTCTCGCGGATGTGGCGGTTCACCTCCTCCTCGACCGCCGCGATGTCCTCGGCGGTGAGAGCCTTCGGGTTCGAGAAATCGAACCGCAGGCGGTCGGGCGCGACGAGGCTGCCCTTCTGAGTCACGTGCGTACCGAGACGGTGCCGAAGCGCCGCGTGCAGGAGGTGGGTCGCGCTGTGGTTGGCGCGCACCCGGCCGCGCCGCTCGGCGTCGACCGCGAGATGCACGGCATCGCCGACCGCGACCTCGCCCGAGCGGATGACGGCATGGTGGGCATGAAGCCGGCCGAGCGGCTTCGACGTGTCCTCAACGTCTGCCCGCAAGCCCTTGTCGCTGCTCAGGGTCCCGGTATCCCCCATCTGGCCGCCACTCTCGCCGTAGAAGGGAGTCTGGTTGGTGAGGATGACGACCTTGTCGCCCGCCGCCGCGCGCTCGACGCGGGCGCCATCCTTGACCAACGCGACGACCACGCCCTCGCCCTCGTGGCCGGCATAGCCGGTGAACTCGGTGGATCCCGCTTCCTCGGCGATGTCGAACCAGACGTCTTCCGAAGCCTTCTGCCCGGAGCCCTTCCAGGCGGCGCGGGCGGCGGCTTTCTGCCCCGCCATGGCTTCGTCGAAGCCGGCGCGGTCGACGCCATAGCCTTGGGCGCGGAGGGCATCCTCGGTGAGGTCGTAGGGGAAGCCGAACGTGTCGTAGAGCTTGAACGCGACCTCGCCGGGGAGGGTGTCGCCGGGGCTCATCGAGGCGGTTGCCTCGTCGAGGAGGCGCAGGCCGTTGGCGAGGGTCCGGCGGAAGCGGGTTTCTTCGAGCTTCAGAGTCTCCTCGATCAGCGGCTGGGCGCGGACCAGCTCGGGGTAAGCGGCGCCCATCTCGGCGACGAGGGCGGGAACGAGCCGGTGCATGAGCGGCTCGGCGGCGCCGAGGATATGGGCATGGCGCATGGCGCGGCGCATGATCCGTCTCAGCACATAGCCCCTGCTCTCGTTCGCCGGCAGCACGCCGTCGGCGATCAGGAAGCCGGACGCGCGCAGATGGTCGGCGATGACTCGGTGGCTGGACTTGCGCGCGCCTTCCGCCGTCGTCCGGGTGAGCTCCGACGAGGCGGCGATCAGCGCCTTGAAGGTGTCGGTGTCGTAATTGTCGTGCACCCCCTGCAGGATCGCGGCGATCCGCTCCAGGCCCATGCCGGTGTCGATCGACGGCCGCGGCAGGTCGCGGCAGATCTCATTGTCCTCCTGCTCATATTGCATGAAGACGAGGTTCCAGATCTCGACGAAGCGGTCGCCGTCCTCGTCGGGAGAGCCGGGCGGTCCCCCGGGGATGTGCTCGCCGTGATCGTAGAAGATTTCCGAGCAGGGGCCGCACGGGCCGCTGTCGCCCATCGCCCAGAAATTGTCCTTGGTCGCAATCCGGATGATCCGGCTCTCTGGCAGGCCGGAGATCTTCCGCCACAGGTCGAAGGCTTCGTCGTCGGTGTGGTAGACGGTGACGGTCAGCCGCTCGGCCGGGATGCTCCATTCCTTCGTCAGCAGATCCCACGCCAGCGTGATCGCCCGCTCCTTGAAATAGTCGCCGAACGAGAAATTGCCGAGCATCTCGAAGAAGGTGTGGTGGCGGGCGGTGTAGCCGACATTGTCGAGGTCGTTATGCTTGCCGCCCGCGCGGACGCATTTCTGGGAGGAGGTCGCGGTCGAATAAGGGCGAGTCTCCAGGCCGGTGAAGACGTTCTTGAACGGCACCATGCCGGCGTTGACGAACATCAGGGTCGGGTCGTTCTGCGGAACGAGCGGCGCCGAGGGCACTTGCCTGTGCCCTTCGCGCCCGAAAAAGTCGAGGAAGCCGCGCCTGATGTCGTTGGTGGACGTCATGCCCCGCGATGTAGGCGAGGGGGCGGAGGCGGGCAACTATTGCGTTGCAGCATCCTGCGGAGCGGGAGGCTCGGCGACGGACGCCTGCTGCGCCATCGCCTTCGCCTCGTCCTGCGTGACGGGGTAGCGGGAGAAGCGGGTTATCCGCTCCCGTGCCGGGTCGGGCTCCGGCTCGGCCTCGGCGGCCTGCGGCGCCGGCGCCTCCTCCTGCACCCTTATCCGCGCCTTGCGCGCCGGGGCCGGCCAGGACGAGACGGCGAGGTCGACATAAGGATCGTGGGCCGGGACATATTCGACCGGATAGGCCGGCGGCGGCGCGTTCACGCAGCCGATGCACTGCACCTGGCCCTGAACGGCCTGCTCGGTCTCGGCGGCCTGGACCTTCGCCCAGTCGGGGCTGCGATAGGCGACCAGGTCGGCGTGGAAGGAGGTTTCCGGCTCTTGGAAATAGGCCGGATTGACCTCGGCGATGGCGGCGTGGCCGAACTGCATGCCGAGCGCGGCGCCTCCGATCGAGAGGCCGGCGAGGATCGGCAAGGTGAAACGCGTCGGCATATGGGACTAACCCATATCAGGGCAGCCGCGTTCCCTTGCCCTCTTGCGCCCGGCGCGAAGAAGGAGAAGGGTAGGAGGTCGGCGCGAACGCGCTCCTCGCGCCTCGCGCAAAAGCGGACGTAAGGAGAGATTCATGCCCGAAAGATCGGTTGGCACCAGGACGATCGCCCTCGTAGGGCCCGGCGGCGCCGGCAAGACCAGCCTCGCCGAGGCCCTTCTCTTCGCCGCGGGCGCGGTCGACCGGCAGGGCTCTGTGGATGCCGGCACCAGCACCGGCGACTCGAGCCCGGAGGCGCGCGCGCGCGGCGGCTCGACCGAGATCAACCTCACCCGTTTCGACTTCCTCGGCGAGCGCTTCGCCATCGTCGACGCGCCCGGCTCGGTCGGCTTCGCCGCCGACGGCGCCCTCGCCGTCGCCGCCGCCGACCTCGCCATCGTCGTCATCGATCCCGACGCCGACCGAGCGCTCCTCGCCGAGCCGGCCCTGCGGCAGCTCGAGACGCTCGGCATTCCCCACCTCATCTTCGTCAACAAGATCGACCAGGCCCGCGGCGGCATCCGCGCGCTGCTCGAAGCCCTGCAGCCGATGAGCTCGTCGCCGCTCGTCGCCCGCCAGATCCCGATCCGGCAGGGCGAGAAGATCACCGGCTTCGTCGACCTCGCCCTCGAGCGCGCCTTCCACTACGTGCCCGGCAAGCCGTCCGAACAGATCGATATCCCCGCCGACCTCGCCGAGCGCGAGACGCAGGACCGCTTCCACATGCTGGAGCAGCTCGCCGATCATGACGACGCGCTCCTCGAGCAGCTGCTGATGGACGAGCAGCCGGACCGCGCCGCCATCTTCGCCGACATCGCCCGCGAGACTCGCGAGAATCTCGTCGTGCCGGTGCTGTTCGGCTCCGCCCTGAACGGCTTCGGCATCCGGCGCCTGATGAAGGCGCTGCGCCACGACGCGCCGGCCCCCGACGCGGCGGCCGAGCGGCTCGGCGCCAAGGAGGGCTGCGCCTTCGTCTTCAAGATTTCCCACGGCGGCGCGATGGGCCGCCTCGCTCTAGCCCGCGTGTTCGGCGGGACGCTGAGCGAAGGCACGGAGCTGCGCAACGCCTCGGGCGAGCCGATCCGAGTCGGCACCCTGTTCGCGCTGCAGGGTGACAAGACCGTCAAATTGCCCAAGGCCGGCGCCGGGGACGTCGTCGCCATCGCCAAGGCGGAAGGCGTGAATGCCGGCGAATGGATCGGCACCGGCGGAAAGGTGCCGGAACTCGCCCTCCCCGCTTCCAACTACGCCCTCGCCATCGCGACCCGCGACCGCAAGGACGACGTCAGGCTCTCCACCGCCCTCCACAAATTGTGCGAGGAGGACCCCTCGCTCGCCTGGGAGCAGGACGAGGCGCTGCACGAAACCCGCCTCAAGGGGATCAGCGACGAGCATCTGAAGGTGACGCTGGCACGGTTGAAGCGGCGCTACGGCGTCGCGGTCGATGCGAAGCCGACCCAGGTCGGCTACAAGGAATCGGTCCGCAAGCCGGTCACCCAGCGCGGCCGCCACAAGAAGCAGTCCGGCGGCCACGGCCAGTTCGGCGACGTGGTGATCGAGATCCGCCCGCTCGCCCGCGGCGAGGGCTTCCGCTTCGAGGAGAAGATCCACGGCGGCGCGGTGCCGCGGCAGTACATCCCCGCCGTCGAGCAGGGGGTGCGCGACGCGCTGGCCAAGGGGCCGCTCGGCTTCCCGGTCGTGGACGTGGCGGTGACGCTGGTCGACGGCAGCTACCACACGGTCGACAGCTCCGAGCTCGCCTTCCGCACGGCGGGCCGGATCGGCATGAGCGAGGCGCTCGCCGCGGCGGCGCCGCACCTGCTGGAGCCGGTTTGCAAGGTGATTGTGATGAGTCCCGGCGGCGCCACCTCGCGCATCACCTCCGCCATCGCCAGCCGGCGCGGCCAGATGCTCGGCATGGACAGCCGCGACGGCTGGTCGCGGTGGGACAAGGTCGAGGCCCTGGTGCCGGAGGCGGA
Source organism: Allosphingosinicella sp. (assembly GCA_036403015.1). GTDB lineage: Bacteria > Pseudomonadota > Alphaproteobacteria > Sphingomonadales > Sphingomonadaceae > Allosphingosinicella. The sequence goes on along the minus strand of DASWRU010000071.1, from coordinate 52,019 downwards.
GCTGCAGGGCCTGGACGCGGAGCTCCGCTCGCTCAGCCAGGGCCTCGCCACCTACAAGGCGCAGTTCGACCATCTGTCGGAGCTCAACGGCAAGCTCGCCGAGGAGGTGGTCCACCAGGTGCTCGAGCCAGCCTGAGGGGGCCATCGAGACGCCGTCTCGAAGGACGTCTTGACCGGCGCGCCGCAATCGCCTTCCTTGCCGGGCTCATTCAGCCGGGGAGCGACACGTGGCCAAGCGCCTGACCTATTTCATCCTCGCCGGGCTTGTGCTCGGCATCGTCGCCGGCTGGGCGATCAACGCGGCGGTCGGCGACGGCACTCCGGCGGGCGACGCGCAGCTCAAGACGATCGCCGGCTATTTCTCGATCCTGACGACAGTATTCCTCCACCTCATCAAGATGATCATCGCGCCTCTGGTGCTCTCCACGATGGTCGTAGGCATCGCCCATATGGGCGACACGAGCGCGCTGGGCAGGGTCGGCCTCAAGGCGTTCGGCTGGTTCGTCTGCGCGAGCCTCGTTTCCCTCACCCTCGGGCTCATCCTCGTCACCGCGCTCCATCCTGGGAGCGGCCTCGCCCTCGCCATTCCCCCGGCCGACGCGGCGAGCGGTGTCGACCGCTCAGCGTTCGACCTCGCCAAGTTCATCGCCCACATCTTCCCCGAATCGATGGTGAGCGCGATGGCGTCGAACGACATCCTGCAGATCGTCGTCTTCTCCCTATTCCTCGGAGTCGCGATCACCGCCGTCGGCGAGGCGGCGCGGCCGCTGGTCCGGGCGCTCGAAGCGCTGGTCAAGGTGATGCTCCAGGTCACCGATTATGTGATGCGCTTCGCCCCCGTCGCGGTGTTCGCGGCGGTGACGGCGAGCATCGCCGAGCGCGGCCCCGCCATCCTCGGCACCTACGGCTTCTTCATGGGCAGCTTCTATCTCGGCCTGGTCATCCTCTGGCTGCTGCTGATCGGCATCTGCTTTCTCGTCGTGGGCAGCCGCACGCGCCTCCTCGTCCGCTACATACGCGACCCGATCGTGCTGGCTTTCTCGACCGCCTCGTCGGAAGCCGCCTTCCCGCGCACCCTCGAGGCGCTCGACCGCTTCGGCGTGCCGCCGCGCATCGCCAGCTTCGTGCTGCCGCTGGGCTATTCGTTCAACCTCGACGGCTCGATGATGTACATGACCTTCGCGTCGATCTTCATCGCGCAGGCCTACGGCATCCACCTCAGCCTGACGCAGGAGATATTGATGCTCCTGACGCTGATGATCACCTCGAAGGGCGTCGCCGGCGTGCCGCGCGCGAGCCTCGTCGTCATCACCGCCACCCTCGCCCAGTTCGGCATCCCGGAGGCGGGGATATTGATGATCCTAGCCGTCGACCATTTCCTCGACATGGGCCGCTCGGCGACCAACGTCGTCGGCAACGCGGTGGCGAGCGCGGTGGTGGCCAAGTGGGAGGGCCAGCTCGACCCGCCGGAGCCCGCCGACATCGAACCGCCCCACGCCCCCTCGCACCGGCCCCGGCCTCCGGCCGAAAGCTAGCGGCTCCCGCGTCCTAATCGAACGGCCGGTCGATCGAAGGCGGAGGCGTCGAGAACCAGCGCGGGCCGCCCTGCGTCATGTAGAAGCAGTCTTCGAGGCGGATTCCGAACTTGCCGGGGATGTAGATTCCGGGCTCGTCGGAGAAGCACATGCCCGGCGCGAGCGGAGTCGTCTCGCCGTGGACGAGGTAGACCGGCTCGTGGCCTTCGAGGCCGATGCCGTGGCCGGTGCGGTGCGACGTGCCGGGGAGACGATAGCCGGGCCCGTAGCCCCACGCCTCGTACTGGCGGCGGACGGCGTCGTCGACGCTGCCGGCGGGCGCCCCCACCCGGGCGGCGGCGAAGGCGATCTCCTGGCCGCGATGGACCTGGTCCCAGACCTTGCGCTGCTCCGCGGTCGGCTCGCCGAAGACGAAGCTGCGCGACACGTCGGACTGGTAGCCGTGGACGGTGCAGCCGCAGTCCATCAGCACCACCTCCCCTTCCCTCACCTGCTGCGGCTTGCCGCTGCCGTGGGGATAGGCGCTCGCCTCGCCAAGCAGGATGAGCGCGAATTCGGGGCTGCCGCCGAGCGCTTCGGTGGCGCCGTTCATGATCGCGGCGATGTCGGCCGGGTTCATGCCTTTCTCGATCCGCTTCCAGGTGTAGCGATAGGCGGCGATGGTGATTTCGGTCGCCTTGCGCATCAGCGCCAGCTCGCGCGGCGACTTGATCATCCGGCACCCCCGAGTCACCGGCGCGGCGTTGCGCAGGACGACGCCCGGCAAGGCACGGCGCAGCCCGTCGACGGCGAAGAAGCGGACCGTCTCCTCGATCCCCACCGCCCCAGCCGCGGCCTTGCGGTCGCGAAGCGCGCCGGCGACCAGCTTCAACGGATCCTCGTCCTCCTGCCAGGTCCGCACGTCGGCCGGGATGCCCAAGGTCTCGCGGACCGAAGGCTCCTCGAAGAAGGGCGTGACGACCACCGCCTCGCCTTGCGCGGGCAGGATCGCCGCGGTGAGGCGCTCGCTTCGGTGCCACTGGATGCCGGTGAAATAATCGAGCGAGCCGCCCGGCTCGATGAGGATCGCGCCGAGCCCGTGGCGGCGCATCAGCGCCTGCGCCTTCGCCACCCGGGCAAGCCGCTCCTCGCGGCCGATCGGCAGGGCGTCGGCGGTGATCGGGCGCAGCGCGGCGTCGGCCGCCGCCGCCCCCGCGCCGCCCGGCAGGAGCAGGGCGCCGCCGGCGGCGAGCGCGCCGAGGCCGAAGGCGCGGCGGCCGAGCTCAGGCATAGGCATAGGGGCCGCCTTTCTGAAGCGCCGCGCCATAGGCCGGACGGGCGTGGATGCGCTCGAGCCAGTCGATCAGGTTCGGCCGCTTTGCGTCGAGCCCGGCACGGGCCCGCGACGCCTCGAGCGGGAAGCTCATCATCACGTCGGCCGCGGAGAAGGCGTCGCCGGCGAACCAGTCGCGGTCGGCAAGCTCCGTCTCCAGCCAGTCGAGATGCGTGTCGAGCATCCGCTGCACCGGCGCGCGCGCCGGGCGGCCGAGCAGGCCGAGGCGGTTGGCGACGAGTAAGGCGAGCAGCGGCGGCATCATCGAGCCCTCCGCATAATGGAGGAAGTGGCGGTAGCGCAGCACCGCCTCGCGATTGGCCGGCGGGCCAAGGCGGCCGCCGGCCTTCTCGACCAGATATTCGACGAGGGCGCCGGTCTCGGCGACGATCCGGCCCTCATCCTCGATGACCGGAGACTTGCCGAGCGGGTGGACGCGGCGGAGCTCGGGCGGGGCCAGCATCGTCGTGCGGTCGCGCTCGTAGCGGCGGACCTGATAGGGCAGTTCGAGCTCCTCGAGCAGCCACAGCACGCGCTGCGAGCGGCTGTTCTCGAGGTGGTGGACGACGATCATTCAGGCCCCCTGACGCAGCGGGCAGCTAGCGCCTTTACCCGCCTGGCGGCAAGCATCGCGGCGGCGGCCCGCGGCGAGGAACTTGTGCCGCGCCGCTTCGTCGGCCAGGCGCAAGCGAAGCCCAGAAGGAGCGACATGACCGACGCCGCCGCCCCCGCATCCCTCCAAGGCAGAGGCCCCGGCATGACCGAGTTCGTCGCGCTGATGGCGGCGCTGATGGCCTCCAACGCGCTGGCGATCGACGCGATGCTGCCGGCGCTGCCGGCGATCGGGGATTCGCTCGGCGTCGCCGACGAGAATCGCCGCCAGCTGGTCATCACCTTCTACCTGCTCGGCTTCGGCGGCGCCCAGCTGGTGTGGGGGCCGCTGTCCGACCGGTTCGGCCGCAAGCCGCTGCTGGTCGCCGGCCTGGCGCTGTACGGGGCGCTCGGCCTCGTCGCGGGGCTCGCCGGCAGCTTCGTCCTGCTGCTGGCGGCGCGGGTGCTGCAGGGGGTTGCCGCGGCGGCGACTCGGGTGCTGACCGTCGCCGTGGTCCGCGACCGTTATCATGGACCGGCCATGGCGCGGGTGATGTCGCTGGTCATGATCGTGTTCATGATCGTGCCGGTGCTGGCGCCGTCCTTCGGCCAAGGGGTGCTGGCGATCGGCCGATGGCGCCACATCTTCATCGGCCTCGGCGTCTACGGGAGCCTGCTCGCCTTGTGGACCTGGCTGCGCCTGCCCGAGACGCTGGCGCGGGAGAACCGGCGGGGGCTGTCGTTCGGCGTCATCGGCGCCGCCGCCGCAACGACGCTGAGGACGCGCCAGTCGGTCGGCAACGCCGCGGTGCAGACGCTGGTGATGGGCGCGCTCTTCTCCTTCATCGGCTCCATCCAGCAGATCGTCTTCGACGTCTTCGACCGCCCGCGCCTGCTCGCGCTCGCCTTCGCCCTGATCGCGGGCCCGATGGCGGCGAGCTCCTACGCCAATTCGCGGCTGGTGATGCGGCTCGGGTCGCGCCGCATCCTGCTGCTGGCGCTCACCGCCTTCACCTTCGTCGCCGCCTGTCACCTCACCGTGGCCGCGGCGGTCGGCGAGACCTTCTGGAGCTTCGTGCTGCTGCAGGCCGCGACGATGGCCTTTTTCGGCCTGATCGGCGCCAATGCAGGGGCGCTGGCGATGGAGCCGCTCGGCCACATCGCCGGCACCGCCTCCTCGGTCCAGGGGATGATGACGACGGTCGGCGCGGCGCTGATCGGCTTCGCCGTCGGCCAGCAGTTTAACGGCACCACCCTCCCGTTCCTGGTCGGCTTCACCCTGTGCGGCGCCACCGCCCTCGCCACCGCCTTCTGGGCCAATCGGCAACCGAGCCGGGACTCGCACGACGAGTGCGAGGTCGAGGTGCAGGAGACGGCGTCGCGGCCGGCGTGACCTGGGACAGTCACGATCCCACAGCCCGGCGACATCCCGCCGCCGGGCTCCTCATCCTCATAGTGACGGAGCGCGGCCGGCTGTTCCGGAAGGGATAAACCGGGCCGAAGTGGACGAAGTGAACGCTATGGAAGCGCTTTCGTCCCGCAAAGTGGACGAAGTGGACGCTACCGGCGCTAGAGGTCGTCCTCCGGGCCCGGGCCGGTCATCAGCGCCTCGGCGACGGCGTCGGTCTTGCCGCGGATGGCGCGCTCGAGGCGCTGGGCGACGTCGGGATTCTCGCGCAAATAGCTCTTGGCGTTCTCGCGGCCCTGGCCGATGCGGACCGAATCGTAGCTGAACCAGGCGCCCGATTTCTCGACGATCCCGGCCTTGACGCCGAGGTCGAGTATCTCGCCGACCTTGGAGATGCCCTCGCCGTACATGATGTCGAACTCGACCTGCTTGAACGGCGGCGCGACCTTGTTCTTGACCACCTTCACGCGGGTCGTGTTGCCGACGATGTCGTCGCGGTCCTTGATCTGGCCGGTGCGGCGGATGTCGAGGCGGACGGACGCATAGAATTTCAAGGCGTTGCCGCCGGTCGTGGTCTCCGGATTGCCGTACATGACACCGATCTTCATGCGGAGCTGGTTGATGAAGATGACCAGGCATTTCGATTTGGAGATGGAGCCGGTCAGCTTCCTCAGCGACTGCGACATCAGCCGCGCCTGCAGGCCGACATGCGAATCGCCCATCTCGCCCTCGATCTCAGCCCTGGGGACGAGCGCGGCGACCGAATCGACGACCAGCACGTCGACCGCGTTGGAGCGGACCAACGTGTCGGTGATCTCGAGCGCCTGCTCGCCCGTATCGGGCTGCGAGACGATCAGCTCGTCAATGTCCACCCCGAGCTTCTTCGCATAGCCCGGGTCGAGGGCATGCTCGGCGTCGACGAAGGCCGTGGTGCCGCCGGCCTTCTGCGCCTCGGCGATGACGTGGAGGGCGAGCGTCGTCTTGCCCGAGCTTTCCGGCCCGTAGACCTCGACCACCCGGCCGCGCGGCAGGCCGCCGATGCCGAGCGCGATGTCGAGCCCCAGCGAGCCCGTCGAGATGGTCTCGATCTCGACCGCCTCGCGCGAGCCCAATTTCATTGCGCTGCCCTTGCCGAAGGCGCGGTCGATCTGCGCCAAAGCGGCGTCGAGGGCTTTCTGCTTGTCCATATTGTCAGAGGTTCCGGTCACGATCTTCAGAGATGCCGACATGGCGTCACTCCCCGTTATGCGTTCCGCGCCGCCCATTCAACGCGTTCGTCGTAAAGCGGTGAGTACCCTAAATGTTCTGGGGGAACAAGAGGGAAACTTCGAGTTCACGCGGCGACTCGGCGGACCTTCGCCAGCGCGTCGCGCATCGCCTGCTGAAAGGCGGAGGCGCGATAGATGTCGTTGTGGCCGGCGCCCGGGATCGAGCGGTCGTAGACGAGGTTCGCGACCGCCTTGCGGAGGGCGTCGGTGCGCTCGGCGGGGACGAGCGAGTCGCGGCCGCCGGCGAGGATGGCGACCGGTATGCGGGCCGAACGCAGCTCTTCCGCCGGCTCCATCGGGTTGCGGAACAGGAGCCGCACCGGCAGCCAGGGATAATGGCCGGCCGCGACCCCGGTCAGCGAATCGAACGGCGTCACCAGGATCGCGCCGGCGACGGGGCGGCGGGCGGCGACATGGGCGGCGAGGCCGCTGCCGATGCTGAAGCCGATGGCGACGATCCGCCGTCCCGGAAAATGCCGTGCCGCGAAATCGTGGACGAGGAGCGAATCGTCCAGCAGGGCGGCGGCGCCGGGCCGGCCGCCGCTCGGCGCGTAGCCGCGATAGTGGAAGGTCGCGACGTCCGCGCCGTGATAGAGGTCGCGCAGATATTCGGCGGCGGTGTCGGCGTTCCAGCCATTGCCGCCGAAGCCGAGGATGACCGGCATGGCCGGATCCGGTCGGCCTGGCGAAAGGTGGATTCCGACGAGGCGGGTGCCGTCGGGCGCGGTGAGCTGGAGGCGCTCGGCGCGCGGCGGCAGCGGCTGGCCGCCGCGGGCCGCCGCAACCGGGAAGAGCGCGCGGTTCTGCAGCGCGAAAGCGAGGACGCAGATCGCGAGGTAGATGACGACCGGGATGAGGAGGAGCTTCAGAGTCACCCTGCCTCCCTATCGCATCGCGATGGGGAGGGGGACCATGCAAAGCATGGTGGAGGGGTGCGGGGCGTCATGGTCAGAGGTTCTCGCGTGAATCACGGTATCCGCGTCAATTACCCCTCCCCCACCCTTCGGGTGGTTCCCCTCCCCATGCGCGGCATGGGGAGGCACGGTCCTCCGTGACAGCCCGGCGAAACGTGCCTAGACTTCCTTCCGGGGGAGACGCGCGCATGGCCAAGGCATCCGATCTGTTCATCGAGTGCCTCGAGGAAGAGGGCGTGGACTATGTGTTCGGCGTTCCCGGCGAGGAGAATCTCGATTTCCTCGACAGCCTGTCGCGCTCGACGAAGATCAGGCTGATTCTCACCCGCCACGAGCAGGGCGCCGGCTTCATGGCCGCGACCTACGGCCGCCATACCGGCAAGACCGGCGTCTGCCTCGCCACTTTGGGGCCGGGCGCGACCAACCTCGTCACCGCCGCCGCTTACGCGCAACTGGGCGGCATGCCGATGATGATGATCACCGGCCAGAAGCCGATCAAGAAATCCAAGCAGGGCCGCTTCCAGATCCTCGACGTCGTCGCGATGATGGGGCCGATCACCAAATATACCCACCAGCTCGCTTCGGCCGACAACATACCGAGCCGGATCCGCGAGGCCTTCCGGCTGGCCGAGCAGGAGAAGCCCGGAGCGGTCCATCTCGAGCTGCCCGAGGACATAGCCGACGAGCAGACCGACGCGCGGCCGCTCCGGCGCAGCCTCTGCCGCCGGCCCAATGCGGATGAGAAAGCGGCGCGTGCCGCAGTGAGGAAGATCGAGGCGGCGCGCTCGCCCTTGCTCGTCATCGGCGCGGGCGCCAACCGCAAGATGACCAGCCGGATGCTCCTCCAGCTCGTCGAGAAGACTGGCATCCCCTTCGTCACCACCCAGCTCGGCAAGGGCGTGATCGACGAGACCCACAAGCGTTTCCTGGGCTGCGCCGCTTTGTCCGCCGGCGACTTCGTCCACCGGGCGATCGAGGCGGCCGACCTCATCGTCAACGTCGGCCACGACGTCATCGAGAAGCCGCCCTTCTTCATGCAGCAGGGCGGCACGGAGGTGATCCACGTCAGCACCAACACCGCCGAAGTCGATCCGGTCTATTTCCCGCAGATCGAGGTGATCGGCGACATCGCCAATGCGGTGTGGCAGATCAAGGAGGACATCGTGCCCTCCGCCACCTGGGATTTCGCCGCCATGCTTCGCGCCCGCGGCGCCGAGGCGGAGCACAGCGCGGCGATGTGCGACGACATGCGTTTCCCGATCTTTCCCGCCTGCCTGGTGAAGCAGGTGCGCGAGGCGATGCCGGCGGACGGCATCCTCTGCCTCGACAACGGCGTCTACAAGATCTGGTTCGCCCGCAACTATCCCGCCCGCCAGCCCAACACCGTGCTGCTCGACAACGCGCTGGCGACGATGGGGGCGGGGCTTCCCTCCGCCATGGCCTCGGCGATGGTCTATCCCGGCCGCAAGGTGATGGCGATCTGCGGCGACGGCGGCTTCATGATGAACAGCCAGGAGATGGAGACCGCGGTGCGCCTCGGCCTCAACATCACCGTGCTGATCCTCAACGACTCGTCCTACGGCATGATCCGCTGGAAGCAGGCGAATATGGGCTTCGCCGACTGGGGCCTGACCTACGGCAACCCCGACTTCGTCCTTTATGCGGAGAGCTACGGCGCCCACGGGCACCGGGCCGAAAGCGCGGAAGGGCTGCCGGCGCTGCTGCGCGAGTGCCTGGCGAGCGACGGCGTCCACCTGATCGATTGTCCGGTCGATTATGCCGACAACGACCGCATCCTCAACCGCGAGATCAAGGCATTGAGCGCGGCGCTGTGAGCCCCTCCCCTTCAGGGGGGCGGGGCGGACGCAGGAGTTTACACCGGGGTGCGGAGTCTCGCTCGACCTCCCCCACCCCAACCCCTCCCCTGAAGGGGAGGGGCTAAGGAGCGCGAATGACCCAGCTCAAGGACGTCTACCCCCTCTACCTTGCCAACGAGGCGCGGCAGCCCAATGCCGACCTCGCCGTGACGGACAAATATACCGGCGAGATCGCGTTCCGGGTGGCGCAGGCGGATGCGGCGACGATCGATGCGGGGATCGGGGCGGCGGTCGCGGCGGCGGAGCCGATGGCGCGGATGGCCGCCTATGAGCGCCAGGCGGTGCTGCAGCATTGCGTCGAGCGCTTCCGCGAGCGGTTCGACGAGCTCGCCTTCGCTTTGTGCGTCGAGGCGGGCAAGCCGATCCGGGATGCCGAGGGCGAGGTGATGCGGCTGATCGACACGTTCCGAATCGCCGCCGAGGAATCGGTGCGGATGACCGGCGAGGTCCAGCCGCTCGACATCAGCCCCCGCGCCCGCGGCTATCAGGGGATGTGGAAAAGGGTGCCGATCGGGCCGTGCAGCTTCGTTTCGCCGTTCAACTTCCCGCTGAACCTTGCCGCGCACAAGATCGCACCCGCCATTGCGGTCGGCTGCCCGTTCGTGATGAAACCCGCCAGCCGGACGCCGCTCGGCGCCCTCATCATTGGCGAGGTGCTGGCGGAGACGGAGCTGCCGAAGGGCGCCTTTTCGATCCTCCCGGCGCACCGCGAGGGGGCGGACCTGTTCACGACCGACGAAAGGCTGAAGCTTCTGTCCTTCACCGGCTCGCCGGCGGTCGGCTGGGACCTGAAGGCGCGGGCGGGAAAGAAGAAGGTGGTGCTGGAGCTGGGCGGCAACGCGGCGGTGATCGTCGATGCCGACGCCGATCTCGACGATGCGGCCGAACGCATAATATTCGGCGCTTTCTACCAGTCCGGCCAGAGCTGCATCGGCGTCCAGCGCATAATCATCCATGAGGATGCCTATGACGGACTGAGGGAGCGCCTCGTCGGGCGCGCCCGCGGCCTTGTCGCCGGCAATCCGCACGACCGCGCCACCTTCATCGGCCCGATGATCAGCGAAGGCGAGGCGCGACGGCTCGAGAGCTGGGTAGGAGAGGCCGTGGCCGGCGGGGCGAGATTGCTCTGCGGCGGCCGGCGCGAGGGCGCGATGCTGGAGGCGACGCTGCTGGAGGGCGTCGACCGCGCGGCGACCCTCTACAGAGAGGAGGCGTTCGGGCCGGTCGCGCTCCTCTCCCGCTTCACCGACTTCAGCGCCGCGCTCGACGAGGTGAACGATTCGAAGTTCGGGCTGCAGGCCGGACTCTTCACCCGCGACCTGTTCAGGGTGCTCGACGCCTGGGACCGGCTCGAGGTCGGCGGGGTGGTGATCAACGACGTGCCGAGCTACCGGGTCGACAACATGCCCTATGGCGGAGTCAAGGATTCCGGCCTCGGCCGCGAGGGCGTGCGCTTCGCGATGGAAGACATGACCGAGATACGCAATCTCGTGATCCGCCGGCAGCCGGCAAATGGTTGAGACCCTGATTCACGCCTCAGGCTGATGCAGCCTGAGACGATCAGGGTCTAGCGGCAGGCCTGGTCGAGCACCGGCTCGATGGCGTCGAGGGTGAAGGGCTTGGCGAGGACCGGGGCGGAGGCGTGGGCGGCGGGGGGCGGGTCGATATGGCCGCCCGTGGCCAGCACGTAGGGAATACGCTTCGCAGCGAGCAGGTCGGCGACCGGCCAGACACGCTGGCCGTTCAGATTGACGTCGATAATAGCGACGTCGAACCCCCCCTCCTCCACCCGCGCCAGCGCGTCGGGCAGGGTCTCGCAGGTGCCGGCCACCGTGTGGCCGAGCGATTCGAGGAAATCCTCGAGCATCATCGAGATGAGCGACTCGTCTTCGACGATGAGCACGGAGCGGGAAGTGGCCACGGCGATGCGCTTAAGGCGTTCGAAGCGCTCGCGAAACTATTATTTCGCCGACGGCGCGGCCATGTTAGGCCGGAGCGCGAAAGGACCAAGTCATGCGCGCATTGCCAATGGCCGTCGTCGCCCTTGCCGCCCTTGCCTGCGGCCCGGCCGAGGCTCGCCTCGTCAGCGCCGGCCTCGGCCAGAGCTGGGGCAAGGCGGACATCTCCCTCGACCAGTATCGAAGCGATTCCGTCGCCTGCGCCCGCGAGGCCGCCGGGATGGACCTGGCCGGCAGCGACCCCGCCCGGGCGCTGGTCGTCGCCTCGCGGCTGATCGACAACGATCCCACCATGGGGCCGGGCGCGTCGGTCGACCCGAACGGCGGCGCGGGGGCGGCGGTGGATGCCATGGCCATGGCCGGATCGACGGCGGGAACGGTGCGGATGATCGGCCCCGAGCGGCAGATCGCCAAGGCGGGCGACCTTATGAAGGCGGCGCTCGAGCATTGCCTCGCCGGCCGCGGCTATGTCAGGTTCCGCCTCACCGGGGCGCAGCGGCACCGGCTGGCGAAGCTCGCCCCCGGGAGCGAGGCGCGGCGCGCCTATCTCTTCAGCCTGGCCAGCAATGCCGACATACTGGCGCGGCAGCGGGCGGACTGAGCTACTTCCCGGTCATCGCCAGCGCGTCCCGGGTGGCCTCGGCGAGCTTCTGCACGGAGAAAGGCTTGGCCAGGAAAGCGACTCGGTCGAGGTCGATCGACTGGCGCAGCTGCTCCTCGGCATAGCCGGAGATGAACAGGATCGGCAGGTCCGGGTGGGTCTTGCGCGCCTCGCGGGCGGTGGTGGGGCCGTCCATGGTCGGCATGACGACGTCGGAGATCATCAGATCGATGCCGGGCTCGCGCTCCAATATCTCGATCGCCGCCTCACCATTTTCGGCGAGCAGCACGGTGTAGCCGTGGCGGGTGAGCGCTCGCTCGGCGACGGCGCGCACCGTCGCCTCGTCCTCGACGAGGAGGATGGTGCCGGTGCCCCACAGCTCCCCGGCCGGCGTCTTGGCCTTGCGCGGCGCCTTGGCCGCCTCGGCGCGATGGACCGGGAAATAGAGGGTGAAGCTGGTCCCCTTCCCCGGCTCGGATTCGGCGAAGATGAAGCCGCCCGATTGCTTGACGATGCCGTAGACGGTTGAGAGCCCAAGACCGGTCCCCTTGCCCACCTCCTTGGTCGTGAAGAAGGGCTCGAAGATCTTCGGCAGGAGGTGGGACGGGATGCCGGTGCCGGTGTCGGAGACGCGCAGCGCGGTGTAATCGGCGATGGGCAGGATCTCGCTCCCCATGCGGCGCACGTCGTCGGCGCCGACCGCATAGGTGTGCAGGGTCAGGGTGCCGCCGTTCTTCGGGTCCTTCGCCAGCATCGCGTCGCGGGCGTTGACCGCGAGGTTGACGATGACCTGCTCCAGCTGGCCCGGGTCGGCGCGGACCGCGCCGAGGCTGCGGCCGTGCTTGACCTGCAGCTTCACCGTCTCGCCCATCAGCCGCTTGAGCAAAGTCGAGACTTCGGAGAGCACGTCGGGAAGCTGGAGGACCTGCGGGCGAAGCGTCTGCTGGCGGGAGAAAGCGAGCAATTGGCGGGTGAGGCTGGCGGCGCGGTTGGAGTTGGAGCGGATCTGCTGGATGTCGTCATAGTCGCTGTCGCCGGGCGCGTGGCGCATCAGCATCAGGTCGCAATGGCCGATGATCGCGGTCAGGATGTTGTTGAAGTCGTGGGCGACGCCGCCGGCGAGCTGGCCGACCGCCTGCATCTTGGTGGCCTGCGCGACCTGCCGCTTCAGGCGGTCCTCCTCGCTATTGTCCTTGAGCGAGAGGAGCACCGCCGCCTCGCCGAGGCCGCGGGCGCCGGCGACGGTGAGGGCGACGGGCTCGTCGGGCCGGGTCTTGAGGCGGACGGCGAGATCGCCGGACATCGAAGGGCCGCGGGCGAAGCGGCGGATGGCATCGGCGACGGCGGCCTTGTCCTCGTCGACGACGAGGTCGCTCGGCCAGGTCGGGCTCGCATTCTTCGACAGAGCGGCGGCGCGGCGGAAGGCGCCGTTCAGGTAGACGAGCCGGCCGTCGCGGTCCGCCAGAGCGAGGCCGAGCGGCAATATCTCGAGCAGGCCGTTGAGGCTGGCGCCGGCGTCGCGGCCGAGGCCGGCGTCGAGGTCGTCGAGCAGTAGGAACAGGATCGGCCCCTCCTCCCCGTCGAGCGGGACCTGGAGGATGCGCAGCGGCCCACCGCCCTTCCCTTCGCGGGCGAAATGGAAGCGGCCGTCGTCCGAGGCGGCGAGGAGGTCGGCGAGCGCCGCGCCCGCCGCCGGTCCCGAATCCCCGGCGGCGCGGGCGAGGAAGGCGCGGTTGGCGGCGACGAGGCGGCCGTCGGCGGTGGCCAGCGCCGTCATAATGCCGGCGGCGGCGAGGCGCTCGCCCACCTCGCCACCGGCAAGGCGGCGGCCCTCCGCGGCGGAGTCGCTCCCCTCGATGCGGGCGAAGCGCCAGACGAGCCGGTCCTCGCCCGCCCCGGCGCGGGCGATGTCGACCCGGTGGGAGGCGGCCGTGGCCGAGGCGCGGCCGTCGCGGCGGGCGGCGTGGAACGCGTCGGCAAGCTCGGCGGTGAGCGGCGTGTCGGCGCCGAGCCGGGCCTCGTAGGCCGAATTGGCGGCGAGGAGCCTGCCGTCCGAGTCGGTGACGGCGAGCGGCTCGTCCGCGCCGTCGAGCGCGGCTCGGAGCAAAGCGCGGTCGAGGATTGCGGCCGGCTCCGGCCCCGGCGCCGTCCGGCTGCCGCGGCCGAAGAGGGCGAGCGGCACGCCGATCCCGACCAGTCCGGCGGCGAAGGCGGCGGCGAAGAGCGGGCTCCCCACCGCCCAATAAAGGAGCGCGGCCGAGCCCGCCGCGGCGGCGACCGCCGCGGCGATGCCGAGGCCGATGCGCCCGGGCGCCGCGGAGGCCGCGCTCGCCATCCTACCAGATACGCACGCGCTGGTTCGGCGCGAGGTAGAGCTTCTGCCCCGCCTGGACTCCGAAGGCGGGGTACCAGGGGTCGAGGTTCCTCACCACGGCCGAGCGCTGCTCCGACGGGCTGTGGGGGTCGGTGAGCAGGCGCTGGCGAAGGTTCGCCTCGCGATAGTTGCGGCGCCACACCTGCGCCCAGCCGAGATAGAAACGCTGATCGCCGGTGAAGCCGTCGATCACGCGCGGCTGGGCCCCGTTCAGCGAATGCTTCCACGCATCGTAGGCGACGGTGAGGCCGGCGAGGTCGGCGACGTTCTCGCCCATGGTGAGCTTGCCCTGGACGTGGAGGCCCGGCAGCGGCTCGTAGGCGTCGTACTCGGCGCCGAGAGCGTCGAGGCGGGACTGGAAACTCTTCAGATCCTGCGGCGTCCACCAGTCGGCCAGCCGGCCCTCGCGGTTGTACTTGGCGCCCTGGTCGTCGAAATGGTGGCTCATTTCGTGGCCGATGACGGCGCCGATGCCGCCGTAATTGACCGCCGGATCGGCCTTGGGATCGAAGAAGGGCGGCTGCAGGATCGCCGCCGGGAAGACGATCTCGACCATGCCGAAATTGGCGTAGGCGTTGATCTCCATCGGGGTCATGCCCCATTCCCAGCGGTAGATGGGCTTGCCGAGCTTGGTGACGTTATATTCGTAGCCGAAGCGGTTGGCCCGCATCGCATTGCCGAGCGCGTCGTCGCGGCGGACCTCGAGCCCCGAGAAGTCGCGCCATTGCGAGGGATAGCCGATCTTCGGGGTGAAGGCGGCGAGCTTGGCGTGGGCGGCCAGCTTGGTCTCCGGCGCCATCCAGTCGAGCTGGTCGATGCGGCGGTCCATCGCCTGGATGACGTTGTGGACCAGCTCGTCCGCCGCCGCCTTGGTCTCGGGTGGGAAGTAGCGCTGGACGTAGATCTTGCTGACCTCGTCGGAGAGCGCGCCGGTGGTGAAGGAGACGGCGCGCTTCCAGCGCTCCTCCTGCTGCGGGGTGCCGGAGAGGACGGTGCCGTAGAAGGCGAAATTCTCCCGGTCGAGCGCCTTGGGGAGATAATCGGCATATTGATCGAGCGAGCGGACGAGGAGCTGGTCCTTCAGCACCGCGACCGGGGTCTTCGCGACGAGGGCGGCGATGCCCTTGATCGCGCTCGGCTGGGCGACGATGACGTCGCTGACGTCGGCGCCGAGGCCGCGGAAATAGGTGCGGAAGTCGAAGCCCGGCGCGAGCTTCGCCAGCGCCGCCACGCTCATCTTGTTGTAGGTCTTGGTCGCGTCGCGGCTCTCGATCCGGGTCCAGTGGGCCTGCGCGATCTGAGTTTCGAAGGCGACGATCGCCTTGGCGCGGGCGGCGGCGTTCGGCTCGCCGGCGAGGGTGAACATGCGGGCGAGGTGCGCCTCGTAGGCGGCGCGGGTCTCGGCGAGCTTCGGGTCCGGCTTCAGGTAGTAGTCGCGGTCGGGAAGGCCGAGGCCGGACTGGACGGCGGTCAGCGCATATTGCTCGGGATTCTTGTCGTCCTGGCCGACGAAGGCGACGATCGGACCCCCGACGCCGTTGCGCGTCGCCTCGGCGACCAAAGCCGCATAGCCCGCCTTGGACTTGAGGGCGCGGATCTGGTTCAGCCAGGGCTGGAGCGGCGCCAGGCCCTTCGCCTCGATCGAGGCCTCGTCGAGATAGGCCGCGTAATAATTGCCGATCTTGCTGTTCGGATCGCCCCGCGCCTCGTCCAGTATCTCCCGGGTCCGGCGGCGCGAGAGGTCGTCGAGCATGGTGAACATGCCGTAATTCGACTTGTCCTCCGGGATCGGCGTGTTCTTCGCCCAGGTGCCGTTGGCATATTGGTAGAAATTGTCGCCCGGCGCGACCGACCGGTCCATGCCCGCTTCGTCGAAGCCGAAATTCCCGATCTGCGGCCGGTCGGCGGTGGGCGGGGCGACGGGGCCCTCGGCGGCGGTGGCGACGGTGGCGGTCTGCTCGCGGACTTCGGCGGGAGTGACGCCGCGGCTGGCGCAGCCGGCGAGGGCGGTGGAGGCGGCGAGAAGGATGAGGAGGTGGCGCATCGTCGGACTCTCTCCTGGGGAGCGGGATGGCGGCGCTTTAGCAGGGCGCCGGAGCGTTTCAAATCCTTGGCGCCCAAGGTGGATTGCCGCGTCGCTGCGCTCCTCGCGACGACGGGTCAGGCCGCTTTGGCCGCGCGGCGCTCGTGCTTCCTCCGGCGCCATTTGGAGCGGATCCACAGGCGCCAGGCGATCGCGCTGACGACATAGCCGGTCAGCGCCGCCCCGGCCGAGATGGTGAGGATGCCGAGGGCGATCGGGCCCGAGGCGTGGTGGATCCAGAAGAGGAAGCGGCCGAGCTCGCCCGAGGCCTGCTCGGCGCGCGCCGGATCGACGACCAGCGCGTCGTGGCGCAGCTCCCACGAGCCGATCCGGTAGGCGGCGATGTACATCGGCGGGATGGTGAGCGGATTGACGACGAGCGTGAACGCCCCGGCGATGGCGACGTTGGCCCGCACCGGAATGGCGAGGATCGCGGCGATCACCACGTGCATGAACGGGATGATCACGCCGATGCCGAGGCCGAGCGCCACCGCCCGCGGCACCGAACGGTGATTGAGGTGCCAGAGATTGGGCTGGGAGAGCTGCTTGGCGAACGGGCGCAGCAGCCGGTAGCTGTCGATCGTGTCGCGGGTCGGGATGTGCCGCCTCAGCCAGGCGCGAAATCCGCCGCCTCCGCCTCCCCCCGCGCCCCCGGATGGCGGCTCAGCCATGCTGGCGCAGCAGGCGGCCCTGCTCCCTCTTCCAATCCTTCTCCTGCTGATATTCGCGCTTGTCATGCGCCTTGCGGCCCTTGGCGATGGCCAGCTCTACCTTGGCCCGGCCGCGGCCGTTGAAATAGATGGAAAGCGGGACGAGCGTCATGCCCTGCCGGGCGACGGCGCCGAACATCTTGTTGATCTCGCGGGCGCTGAGCAGGAGCTTGCGGGGGCGCTTGGGCTCGTGGTTGAAGCGGTTGCCGTGGCTGAATTCGGGGATGTTGGCGTTGATCAGCCACACTTGCCCGTCCTTCACCTCGGCATAGCTCTCGGCGATCGAGCCCTCGCCGAAGCGGAGCGACTTCACCTCGGTCCCGGTCAGCGCGATGCCCGCCTCATATTTGTCCTCGATGGCGTAGTCGTAGCGCGCGCGCCGGTTCTCGGCGACGATCTTCTGCTTGTCGAAGGGGGTTGGGCGGGGGCGGGCCATCAAACCAGCGCCAGCTGCACGCGGCGGCCCAGGACCGCGGCCGCCCGTTGGAGGGTTTCGAGAGTGACGTTGCCGCTCTCCGGATCGAGGACGCGATCGACTTGGGTCCGGCTGGTGTGCATCAACTGCGCCAGCTTGCGCCTGCTGATGTTCCGCTCTCGCATCGCTTCGGCGAGTTGCCAGGCGAGCACCTCCTTGATCGACCTCGCGGAGAATTCCTCGAACACGCCTTCCTGCTGGAGGAAGGCGTCGAGCGTCGAGCCCAGGTGGCGGTTATCAGCCATTTTCCAGCTCCCGCTTCCGATCGCGCGCGAGCTTCAGGTCCCCGACGGCGATGGTTTGAGACTTTTTGAGGAAACCGTGCAGCGCCACCAACTTTCCCTCGCAGAAACAGAACAACACCCTTGCCGCAGCCGTGTCCGGCAGATCGGTCCGCACCTCGAACAGCCCTTTGCCCAGCGGCCGCACCAGGGGCATGCCCACCGGCCAGCGATACTGCACGCGCATGAGATCCTGACCGATCGCACGACATTTGTCGCTGTCGAGCCCGACCAACCAGTCCCGCACCGGCTCCGCACCGGCCGCAGTGCGGAAAAAGACGAGCTCGATGCGTCCAGGGACCTGCACTATTTACGGTGCCATGTCAAACGAGCCCCGCATGCTCCAGGGCGGCATCGACGGCGCGGCGGCTGGCCTCGGAGGACGGGGTCATCGGCAGGCGGAGGTCGGCCGGGAAATCGGGGCGGAGGCGGTTGAGCGCGTATTTGGCCGGGCCGGGGGAGGCGTCACTGAAGAGCGCGGCGTGGAGCGGGTAGAGCCTGTCCTGGAGTCTCAAGGCCTCCTTCCAATCGCCTGAAAGGCAGGCATTCTCGAACTCCGCGCACAGGCGCGGCGCGACGTTGGCCGTGACCGAGACGCACCCCTGCCCGCCCATCGCGATGAAGCCCAAGGCCATGTCGTCATTGCCCGAGAGCTGGATGAAATCCTCCCCGCAGGCGAGGCGCTGGGCGGTGACTCGGGCGAGGTTGCCGGTCGCGTCCTTGACCGCCACCACGTTGGCGATCCGGGCGAGCCGCGCCATCGTCTCGACGGCGATGTCGGTGACCGTGCGCGCCGGCACGTTGTAGAGGACGATGGGAATATCGACCGCTTCGGCGATGGCGGCGAAATGGGCGTAGATGCCCTCCTGGTTCGGGCGGTTGTAATAAGGCGGGACGTGGAGGGCGGCGTCGGCCCCGCATTGCTTCGCCACCCTGGTCAGCGCGATCGCGTGGGCGGTGTCGTTGGAGCCGCAGCCGGCGATCACTGGTATCCGGCCGGCGGCGGCCGCGACGCAGATCTCGATGACCCGGCGATGCTCCTCCGGAGGCAGCGTCGCCGATTCGCCGGTCGTGCCTGCGGGGACCAGGCCATGGCTCCCTTCGGCGATCTGCCACTCGACGAAAGCGCCATAGGCGGCCTCGTCCAACGCTTCGTCGCGAAACGGGGTCACCAGGGCTGGTAAAGACCCGCGAAACATCGATTTTTTCCTTCACCTGAAGGCGCTCAGCGCACATGATCGCGGCCGGGCGTTCAGTGCCTGATAAGGAGGGGTGCGCCATTCTGTCCAGCATGCAGAAAAAAGCGTTTGTACTGAGTCTGTTCGGCGTTTCGGCGGGGGCGATCGCGGCGGCGGGGCTGAACGTGCGCCCGGCGCAGGTCGCCCACATCCTTCCCGCCGCGATGCAGAGCGTCGTCGCGCCCTTCGAGGCGGCGGCGCCGCCGCCGCAGCCGCCCGCTTTCTCAATCCCGCCGGCGGTGAGCTCCGCGCTCGCCCAGTGGAACAGCCTGCGCCAGAGCGACCGCAACCCCTTCTCCGCCTACGCCGCCTTCCTCCTCGCCCACCGCGGCTGGCCCGGCGAGGCGGGCCTGCGCAAGTCCGCCGAGAAGGCGATCAGCCCCGATTCGAGCGCCGCGGGCCAGGTCGTCGCCTTCTTCGGCGTCTTCCCGCCGCTGACCGCCGCCGGCCAGGCCCGCTACGCCTGGGCGCTGCAGGCGATGGGCCGCGGCGACGAGGCGCGCGAGGCGGCGCGCAAGGCCTGGACCGGCGGCTCGCTCTCCTCCGAGGACGAGGGCCGCCTGCTGACCCTGTTCCCCGGCGCCTTCACCCCGGCCGACCACGACCGGCGGGTGGACACCCTGCTCGCCATCGGCGACCGGGCCGGGGCGCAGCGCATGCTGGCTCTGGCCTCCCCGGCGCAGCGGCCGGTGTTCGAGACCCGCCTCGCTTTGCAGATGCGCGCCGCCGACGCCGGTACCCGCCTCGCCGCCCTCCCCGCCGGCCTCGAGGGCGATCCGGGCCTGCTGCAGGACAAAGCGGGCTGGCTGCGCAACAGCGGCCAGGCGCTCGCCGCGCGCCAGCTCCTCGCCCAGCGACCCGCGCTGTCGCGGCCGCCCGCCGACGCGGAGAGCTGGTTGGAAACCCTGCTCACCCTCGCCCGCGAGGCCGGCAACGACCGCCAGTGGACCAGCGCCTACGACATCGCGTCGAAGCTGGGCGACACCTATCCGACCGGCACCGACGTCAGCGGCCGGCCCTATGGCGAGCGCGACGCCTATACGAGCCTCGCCTGGCTCGGCGGCTCGGCGGCGCTCAACCGGCTCGGCCGCCCCGCCGACGCGATGCGCCTGTTCGAGCTCTATGCCGGCGCCGCCCGCTCGCCGCAGACCCAGTCCAGGGGCTATTACTGGGCCGCGCGCGCCGCCCACGCCGCGGGCAACGAGGCGCAGAGCCAGGATTATCTCGCCCGCGCCGCCCGCGCGCCGGACCAGTTTTACGGGCAGCTCGCCATCGAGCGGCTCGGCCGCAGCGTCCCGCCGCCGCCCCAGGCGATGGTGGCGGACCCGACGCCGGCCGAGCGCGCGGCCTTCGCCGACCGGACCTTGATCGGCGCCGCGCGGGCGCTCGGGCAGATGGGCCAATGGTCCGACCAGACGCTGTTCGTCCGCGCCATCGCCCAAGCGGTGGACACGGATGCGGACCGGGCGCTGGCGGCTGATTTCGGCCGGACGATCGGGCGGCCCGATCTCGGCGTCTGGGTGGCGCGGGAGGCCAGGAACAAAGGCGCGACCTTCTACGCGCGCGCCGGCTTCCCGGAGGTGCCGGTGTCGCCGGTCTTCGCGCGCTACTGGACCATCTCCCACGCGATCTCGCGGCAGGAAAGCTCGTTCGACCGCGCCGCGGTGAGCAATGCCGGCGCCCGGGGGATCATGCAGCTGATGCCCGGCACCGCCCGCGAAGTGTCGGGCAAGCTCGGCATCGGCTACGATTTCGGCCGACTGACCCAGGACCCAAGCTACAACATGATGCTGGGGACGAGCTATTTCTCGACCCTGCTCGACCAGTGGGGCGGCAACATGCCGCTCGCCATCGCCAGCTACAATGCCGGGGTCGGCAACGTCCGCAAATGGGTGGCGGCCAACGGCGATCCGCGCCTGCCGGGCGTCGACGTGGTCCGCTGGATCGAGGAGATACCCTTCTTCGAGACCCGCAACTACGTGCAGCGCGTGCTCGAGAACGCCGTCGTCTACGACACGTTCGGCCAGGGCGGCGGCTTCGGCAACAACCGGCTGAGCTTCTACCTGGGCAAGACGGGGCCGGGCTGAGAAAGCGGATCGAAGTGGTACTTCGATCCGGATAGAAGCGGGGGCATGTCCGACCGGCCCAACTACATCACCCCCGACGGCTACCGCGCCTTGCGCGAGGAATATGAAAGACTGTTCGGCGACGAGCGGCCGAAGCTGGTCGAGACGATCAGCTGGGCGGCAGGGAATGGCGACCGGTCGGAGAATGGCGACTATATTTACGGGCGCAAGCGGCTGAGGGAGATCGACCGGCGGCTGGGCTGGCTGTCGCGGCGGATGAAGGACGCGAAGGTCGTCGACCCGTCCGCCCAGCCGGAGCGCGGCAAGGTCTTCTTCGGCGCCACCGTCACCCTGGCCGACGACGAGGATCGGGAGCGCGTGGTGACGCTGGTGGGGGAGGACGAGTCCGATGCCGCCGCCGGCCGCATCGCCTGGACCTCGCCCATCGGCCGCGCCATCCGCGGCGCCGCGGCCGGGGATGTGCGCCGGGTGAGCCTGCCGTCGGGTGAGCGGGAGCTGGAGGTGGTGGCGATCGATTATCCTCCCCTCTCCATGAGGGAGAGGGGCCGGGGGTGAGGGGTTCGTGAGTCGGGGGAAGCGCTCCCTTCGGTCCGTGCCCTTAGCGCGGGCGCCGTAGCCCCTCACCCCCGACCCCTCTCCCCTTGGGAGAGGGGGTTTCAGCCGAACGCCTCGCGGGCGAGCCGCTCGACCTCCGGGTCCGGCTTGGGCGGCTGCATGGGGACCGCAGCCTCCAGGGCGTCGGCAATCGCGGTGAGGGCGGCGATCCGGGCCGCCTTCTTGTTGTTGCCGTCGATCGCGCGCCACGGCGCCCAGGGCGTATCGGTATGGGCGAACATGTCCTCGGCGGCGGCGAGATAGTCGGCGCGGCGGGCGCGGTTGCGGAAATCCTCGGCCGTCACCTTCCAGCGCTTCCAGGGATGGGCGAGGCGCGCCTCGAGGCGCTCGCCCTGCACCGCCGCGGTGACGTGGAAGAACAGCTTGACGATAGTCGTGCCGTCATAGCCCTGCTGGGCCTCGAACTCGTTGATCTCGTCATAGCCGCGCCGCCATTCGGCCTCGGCGGCGAAGCCCTCGACCCGCTCGACGAGTACGCGGCCGTACCAGCTGCGGTCGAACACGGCGATTTCGCCCGCGCCGGGGAGCCTGGCCCAGAAGCGCCAGAGGAAATGGCGGACCTTCTCCTCCTCGGTCGGCGCCTTGATCGGCCAGACATGGAAGGCGCGCGGGTCCCATTTCGCGGTCAGGCGCTGGATCGCCCCGCCCTTCCCCGCCGCGTCCCAGCCCTCGAAGACGACGATCGCGCGCTTCTTGTGGACGATGTGCGCGGCGAGGATGCGGGAGAGGCGCTCCTGGAGGGCGGCGAGGTCCTTGGAATAGTCGCCTTTGTATTTGGCGCCGGTTTCGTAATCGGAGAGGTTCCGGGTCACTTTCACCTCGTCACCCCAGCGAAAGCTGGGGTCCATGCTGGGTCCGAATGGATGCCAGCCTTCGCTGGCATGACGGGAGCGGGTCCGGCAACCTCTATTCCGGCGCCACCGCCTTCGCAGGGTCCTTCTTCGCGGCGCCCGCAGGCTCGACGATGCGGATGTTGAGCTCCCGGAGCTGCCTGGCGCTAACCTCGCCCGGCGCGCCCATCATCAGGTCCTCGGCGCGCTGGTTCATCGGGAAGAGGACGACCTCGCGGATGTTGGGCTCGCCGGCCAGCAGCATGACGATGCGGTCGATGCCCGGCGCCGAGCCGCCGTGGGGCGGCGCGCCGTATTTGAACGCGTTGATCATGCCCGAGAAGTTCGTGTCCACGTCTGCCTTCGAGTAGCCGGCGATCTCGAACGCCTTGTACATGATGTCGGGGCGGTGGTTTCGAATCGCGCCCGAGCTGAGCTCCACGCCGTTGCAGACGATGTCGTACTGGTAAGCGAGGATGTCGAGCGGGTCCTTCGTCTCCAGCGCTTCGAGTTCGCCCTGCGGCATCGAGAAGGGGTTGTGGCTGAAGTCGACCTTCTTCGCCTCCTCGTCATATTCGTACATCGGGAAGTCGACGATCCAGCAGAAGCGGAACTCGTCCTCGGCGATGAGGCCCAATTGCTCGCCCACCCGCGTGCGGGCGGCGCCGGCGAGCTTCGCCGCCTGCCCTTCCTTGCCGGCGGCGAAGAAGATGCCGTCGTCGGGGCCGAGGCCGAGCTCGGCGACGAGCTTGCGCATTCCCTCCTCGCCATGGTTCTTGGCGATCGGACCGCCGAGCTCTCCGCTCTTCTGGGTGACGTAGCCGAGGCCGGCATGGCCTTCGGAGCGCGCCCAATCGTTCATGTCGTCGAAGAACTTGCGGCTCCTGTCCGCGGTGCCCGGAGCGGGGATCGCGCGCACGGTGCCGCCTCCCTCGACGATGCGGGCGAACAGGCCGAAGCCCGAGCCGCGGAAATGGTCGGTGACGTCCGAGACGAGGATCGGATTGCGCAGGTCCGGCTTGTCCGAGCCGTATTTGAGCATCGCCTCCTTGTAGGGGATGCGCGGAAAGGTGCCGGCGGGGGTGACCGCCTTGCCGTCCGCGAACTCCTCGAAGACTCCGGCGAGGACTGGCTCGATCGTCTGGAACACGTCCTCCTGCGTCACGTAGCTCATCTCGAAGTCGAGCTGGTAGAATTCGCCGGGCGAGCGGTCGGCGCGGCCGTCCTCGTCGCGAAAGCAGGGGGCGATCTGGAAATAGCGGTCGAAGCCGGCGACCATGATCAGCTGCTTGAACATCTGCGGCGCCTGCGGGAGCGCGTAGAACTTGCCCGGGTGGACCCGGCTGGGGACGAGATAGTCGCGGGCGCCCTCGGGGCTGGAGGCGGTGAGGATCGGCGTCTGGAACTCGGTGAAGCCGGCTTCCACCATGCGGCGGCGGATCGAGGCGATCACCTCGGAGCGCAGGACGATATTGGCGTGCAGCCGGTCGCGGCGAAGGTCGAGGAAACGGTAGCGCAGGCGGATGTCCTCGGGATAATCGGCCTCGCCCGCCACCGGCAGCGGCAGCTCCTCGGCCGCCGACTGAACCGCGACCTCCTCCACCGAGATCTCGATCTCACCGGTGGCGAGGTTGGGATTGGCCGCCTCGGGACCGCGCGAGACGACCTCGCCGGTGATCGTGACGACGCTTTCGGCGCGCAGGTGCTCGAGCACGCGCAGCGGCTCGCTGTTCGCCTTGGCGACGATCTGGGTGAGGCCGTAATGGTCGCGCAGATCGACGAACAGCACGCCGCCATGGTCGCGCTTGCGGTGGATCCAGCCCGACAGGCGGACGCGCGTGCCGACGTCCGACGCTCGGAGCTGGCCGCAATCATGGGTCCTGTACGCGTGCATCTAAGGCCGCCTGGCTCTCGCTATCTGCATGAAAAGGATGGCGCGGCGCTTCGCGGCGCGGGTTCGCTTTGTCAAGCGGGAAGGCCGCCGCTATAGCCCGCCGCGATGCACATCCACCCGCTGATCAGCGACTCGGAGTCGCTTAAGTCCCTGTGCGAACGCCTTTCCCGATCGGACTTCGTCGCGGTCGACACGGAGTTCATGCGCGAGAACACCTTCTGGCCCGACCTCTGCCTGATCCAGATCGGCAACGAGGAGGAGGCGGCCGCGATCGATCCCAAAGCGGAGGGGATCGACATGACCCCTTTGCTCGACCTCCTCACCGACAATGAGGATGTGCTGAAGGTCTTCCATGCCGGCGGCCAGGACGTCGAGATCATCTACAACCTCACCGGCCGGACGCCGCATCCTTTGTTCGACACCCAGATCGCGGCGATGGCGCTCGGGCTGGGCGAGCAGGTCGGCTACCAGAATCTGGTCGAGAGCCTGATCGGCAAGAGCCTCGACAAGGGCGCGCGGTTCACCGACTGGGCGCGGCGGCCGCTCGACAAAAGGCAGATCGACTATGCGATCGGCGACGTGACACACCTCGCCGCTTTGTTCCCCAAGATGCTCCAGCGCCTGCGCAAGACCCACCGCGGCGAATGGCTGGACGAGGAGATGGAGCGGCTCGCCAACCCCGCCAATTATGAGAACGACCCCGCCCTCGCCTGGAAACGAGTGCGCATTTCGAGCCGCAAGCCCGACGTGCTGGGCCGCCTCAAGGCCCTCGCCGGCTGGCGCGAGCAGGAGGCGCGCGGCAAGAACCTGCCCCGCGGCCGAATCATGAAGGACGAGACCCTCGCCGACGTCGCCGCCCATCCGCCCGCCGGGCAGGAAGCGCTGGCGCGGGTGCGCGGCCTCTCGCCGGCCTGGGCCAATAACGATATCGGCGGGCGGCTGATGGCGGCCCTGCGCGACGCGAAGCCGCTCGGCCCCGACGAGCTGCCGCCGCGCGAGGACCGGCCCGGCCTCGGCAAGGAGGGCGCGCTGGTCGCCGACCTCTTGAAGCTCCTCCTCAAGATCCGCTCGCGCGAGACCAATGTCGCGGCGCGCCTCATTGCCCGCTCGGAAGAGCTCGAGCTGCTCGCCGCCGGGCGCCGCGAGGGGCTCGCCATCCTCGAAGGCTGGCGCTTCGAGCAGTTCGGCCGCGAGGCGCTCGACCTGGTCGAAGGGCGCCTCGCCTTCGGCGTCAAGGGCGGCAAGCTGACGATGACACGCACCGAGCACGGGCAATGAAGGCGGCGGCGGGCGCGGCGGCGATGGCGATCCTGGCGGGTTGCGCGGCCGCTCCGCTGGCGGGGGCCGAGGAGATACCGCGGCGCGGCGCCGGCCAATGCGACGCCGCCGCGGCGCAGGGGCTGGTCGGGCAGGCCGCCGGCGAGGCGCTCGGGGCCGAGGCGATGCGCCTCTCCCGGGCCCGCGTGCTGCGCTGGGTGCCGATCGGCGCGATGGTGACGATGGACTATCGCGAGGACCGGCTGAGCATCCACCTCGACGCCGACAACAAGGTGGTCAAGATCGCCTGCGGGTGAGCCTTCAAGCCGCCTTTACCTCCGCGCGGCAGCCGAGCGCGGACGCGAGCTTCTTAAGCCGTCGGTCCACCGTCTCGCCGTAGAGCGCCCCGTGCCCTCTCCCCAGGGTCAGGCGCAGGACCCCCTTCTCGCAGGCGAGGCTGCTGCGCTCGAGGCTGGAGGCCAGGCCGCCGCTGAGGCGCTGGCCGAGCCGCATGGCGAGGCCCCACAGCGCCGCGCGTTCCAGATCCTTGCGCGGGCACAGCGCCGCGACCGCTGCGTCCGGAAAGCTGCGGCCGCCGCCGAAATTGGAAAAAAGCGCCTGCGCGATCATCACCCGCTGGCAGGCGTCGACGCCCACCCAATTGTCGTGGAGCGCCATCTCGACCCCTCGCTCGGCGCGGAAATCGGGGTGGGCGGCCCAGGCGACGTCGGCGAGCAGGCAGGCGGCGAGGCGGATGCGTGCCCGGCCCGGCGAATCGTCGAAGATCGGCGAGATCCAGCGGTCGAGGAGATCGCCATGCTCGCCGAAGCGGCTGAGGCCCCTCCCCGCGTCGCGCGCCGCCTCGATCAGCGGGTCGCGGGCCCGCTCGTCGGCGGTGAGGTCCGAATAGAGATAGCCCTCCCGGATGCCGAAGCTGGAGACTACGAGCTCGCTCGGCTCCACTTCCTCGACCAGGGTCGAGAGGACCAGCTTCGCCGCCGGCAGGGTCGGAATCCGCGAGGCGGTGAGGGTGCGGATGCTCCTCGGATCGGCCTCGTCCAGCGACTGGATCAGCCGGCGAAGCTCGGCCGGGCGGCCCGGCGCCATGACATGGTGGTGGGTGATCGGGAGCGGATAGCCGCTGGAGATGATGTCGAGGCGCGCCAGCGCGCGCCACGAGCCGCCGACCATGTAGAAGGGGCGGCCTTTCCCCCGCGCGGCTAATCCGGATTCGGCCAGCGCCGCCCGCAGCTGCCGACGCAGGGACTTCCCGGCCGCGCGGTCCGTGCCGATCCTGAGCACGCCCAGGGGCAACGAGATGGGCTTGCCCGGCTCGCCGGCACGGACCTCGACCAGCTCGAGGCTGCCGCCGCCGAGGTCGCCGACCAGGCCGTCGGCATCGGGGATACCCGAGATAACGCCGAGGCCCGCAAGCCTCCCTTCCTCCTCGCCGGAAATGACCCGGGGGTGGAAGCCGATCGCGCGCACCTCGTCGAGGAACGTCCCGCCATTCGCCGCGTCGCGCACGGCGGCGGTGGCGAGGACGTGCGGCTCGCGCACCTTCATTTGCGCGAGCAGCAGGCGGAAGCGCCGCAGGGCCGCGAGCGCCCGCTCGCGCGGCTCCGCGGCCAGCGCTCCGGTCTCCGCCAGCCCCTGGCCGAGGCCGGCGAGCACCTTCTCGTTGAACACGACCGCGGGGATGCGGCGCGCGCCGGCATAGACGACGAGGCGGACCGAGTTCGACCCGATGTCGATAATGGCTTCGGGTTCGCCCTTCAGCACCGGCCCGTCCTCAGCCGCCGCGCCGGAAGCGCAGCTTGGGAACCGACCCGCTGCTCCTCAGCGCCGCCCCACGTCCCGAAAGGGAGGGGTTCGTCATGAAATAATGGTGCAGGTTGAAAGGTTTGCCGTCATGTTCCGAGACTCGTTCGTAGCGGCCGTCGGGCAGCAGGCGCCAGCTCTGCTCGGTGTCGATCAGATTGGCGACCATCACCTGGTCGAGCACCTGGGCATGGACCGTCGGATTTTCGATCGGCATCATATATTCCACGCGCCGGTCGAAGTTGCGCGGCATCCA
Organism: Allosphingosinicella sp.; assembly: GCA_036403015.1. Taxonomy (GTDB): domain Bacteria; phylum Pseudomonadota; class Alphaproteobacteria; order Sphingomonadales; family Sphingomonadaceae; genus Allosphingosinicella. Next base: position 24,634 of record DASWRU010000071.1, on the reverse strand, counting down.
GTCGGCCGAGCTTATGTAGACCCGCGCCTCCCGGTTGGGCAGCGTGTCGCCGTTGCCGAAGCACCAGATGCGGCCATGTTCGAGGAAGCGGCCGACGATCGACTTCACCCGGATGTTCGCCGAAAGGCCCGGCACACCGGGGCGCAGGCAGCATATGCCGCGGACGACGAGGTCGATCTCCACCCCCGCGCAGCTCGCCTCGTAGAGGCTGTCGATGACGGCGGGATCGACCAGCGAGTTCAGCTTGGCCCAGATTGCACCGGGGCCGCCGGTACGGGCGTTCCGCGCCTCCTGGTCGATCAGCCGCAGCAGCTCCTCCCTAAGCCCGTGCGGGGACATGGTGAGCAGCTCGAGCCCCCGCGGCTCGACATAGCCGGTGATGTAGTTGAACAGCTGGGCGACGTCGCGGCCGACCCGCGGGTCGGCGGTGAAGAAGCTCAAATCGGTATAGATGCGGGCGGTGACCGGATGATAATTGCCGGTGCCGAGGTGGCAGTAGGTGCGGTAGCCCCGCTCCTCACGCCGCACCACCATCGAGACCTTGGCGTGGGTCTTCCATTCGATGAAGCCGTAAACGACCTGGACTCCCGCCCGCTCCAGCGCGTTCGCCCAGAGCAGGTTCTGCTCCTCGTCGAAGCGGGCCTTCAGCTCGACCACGGCGGTGACCGACTTGCCCGCCTCGGCGGCGTCGATCAGCGCGCGGATCACCGCCGACTGCTTGCCGGCGCGGTAGAGGGTCTGCTTGATCGCGACGACGTCCGGATCGGCGGCGGCCTGCTTGACGAACTCGACCACCACCTCGAAGCTTTCGTAGGGGTGGTGGACGACGATGTCCTTGCTCTGGATCGCCGCGAAGCAATCGCCGCCATGCTCGCGGATGCGCTCCGGGAAGCGGGCGGTGAAGGGGGCGAATTTGAGGTCCGGGCGGTCCTCCTCGTAGAGCGCGTCGAGGTCGACGACGCCGAGGAAGCCGGTCGATTCGGTGACGATCGCCTCGGCCGCCCCGACCCCTTCCTTGACCAGGGCGACGAGGTCGTCCGGCATTCCCGCCTCCAGCTTCAGCCGGATGACGCGGCCGCGGCGGCGGCGCTTGATCGCGCTCCTGAAGTAGCGGACGAGGTCTTCGGCTTCCTCCTCGATCTCGATGTCGCTGTCGCGGATGACCCGGAAGGCCCCCTCCCCCACCAGCTCGGAACCGGGGAAGAGCGTCGCGATGTTGCGGCGTATCAGCGTCTCCACCGCGATGTAGCGGGCCGCCTCGCCCGGGATGCGGACGAAGCGCGGCAGGCTCGGCGGGACCATCAGCAGCTCGCGGATCGAATCGCCCGAGGCGGGCCGCTTCAGGTCGAAGATCAGGCTGAAGCCCCGATTGGGGATGAAGGGGAAGGGGTGAGCGGGGTCGATCGCCTGGGGGGTGAGGACCGGGAAGATCTGCTCGCGGAAATGCCGGTCGATGAACGCCGCCGCCTCCTCGTCCAGCGCCTCGTTGCCGACGACGGCGAGCCCCTCCTGGGCCAGGGCCGCCTTCAGCTCCGCCCAGACGCGTTGCTGGCTCTCGGTCAGGCGGTCTGATTCCTCGGCGACGACGGCGAGCTGGCGGGCCGGCGTCAACCCGTCGACCGAGGTTTCCTCGACCCCGAGCAGGCGGTGCGCCTTGAGGCCGGCGACGCGCACCATGAAGAATTCGTCGAGATTGTTGCCCGAGATGGAGAGGAACCGCACCCGCTCGAGCAGGGGGTGGGCGGGGTTGCACGCTTCCTCCAGCACCCGCCGGTTGAAGGCGAGCCAGGAGAGCTCGCGGTTGAAATAGCGCTCGCCCGGCGCGAATTCGCGCACCCGCTCGCCCGCCTCGGGGGCCGCAGAGGCGGCGTGGCCGTCCATTATCCTTGGTATTTCGCCCTTCTCATGATCCCCGCTTCCGCCAGCGCCCGCTTCGCCATAGCGACGGTAATGCGACGATGGTGTGACAAAGCGGCGCGGTCGAGCGCGTCGACCACCTGCTGAACGGACACATAGCTGCGTTCGATCCGGGGAATGAGGAAGGCCGGCAGCTCGGCCGGAACGGCGATGCCGCGGTCGCCGAGCAGCTTCATGATGAGGTTGCCGATCAGCGCGTCGTCGGGCTCGGCGATCTCGACATGGGGCGTGGCGGTGAGGCGGGAGCGCAGGTCGGCAAGCGCGATGTTCCACAGTGGCGCCGGCGCGTCGGCGACGACGAGCAGCGGCTTGCGGCTCTGCTGGGCCTGGTTCCAGGCGTGGAACAGGGCCTCCTCGTCATGGTCCTCGGCATTGTCGAACAGGCGGCCGCCGGTCTTCCGAACGAAGATTCGGCCGAGCAGGCTGCGGCCGGACTTGCGCGGGCCGGTGAGCAAGGTCGCCATGACCGGCCAGACCGACCAGCGCTTCAGATGGTCGAAGGCGGCGCGGTTGGCCTCGGAGATGAGGAAGTCCTCGTCGGCATCGGCCACCGGCCAGTCGAGCGGCAGCGCGATCTGCGACACTCAGTCGCCCCCGCCTCTGGAGATTCGCAGGCTGGCGCCGGAGCCGCTCACGTCCCAGCCCTGGGCCTGAAGCGAGGCGGCGAGCGCGGCGGGATCGCCCGCATAGGTGACTCGCATCACCGAGACGCCGCCCAGCGCGAGGCTGGTGGTGAGGGCGGAGCTCACGCCGGGGACGCGGCTGACGGCGAGCTCGGCGCGGCTGACCGCGGCGGCGTCCGGCGTCGACACCTGGATGGTGACGCTGACCGTGGGCGCGACGTTGGCGAGCGGCGGCCCGGTCGGCGTGGCGACGCTCACCGCCTCCACCGGCGCCTCCTCAGGAACCTCGGTCGGCACCACCGGCGCCTCGGGGATGATCAGCGTCGGATCCGGCCGCAGCGCGCCGGCGGCCAGAGCGTCGGTGTAGAGGAGGTCGAGCCGGCGCACGCCTTCGTCGAGCAGCTTGGGAATGGCGGCGCTGTTCTCGACCCGGAGGGTGAAGCGGCCGATGATTCGGTCGTCCGGCCCGTGGCGGGCGGTGAAGGTGCCGATCGCCGGTCCGCCGGGCCACAGGCGCTTCAGCTGCACCTCGGGCACGACGACGTCCGCGGCGCCATATTGGTCGAGCAGCATGCGCCACCAGGCGCGGCCGGGCCGCCGCGTCTGCGTCGGGTTGAGGAGGAGCGGGTCGATGCCCGAGCCGGTCGGGCGGACATAGTCGACCGGGCTGTTGCCGGTGCGGAAGCGCGCCCAGGCGGCCTGCCAGAGGTTCCTGGATTCGAAGCTCTGGAAGGAGGAGCCGGTCAGCATCACAGGAATGACGAGCATCGGCGCCGAGCGGCGCACGACTCCGCCGACGCCGAGCAGCTCGCCGGTGCGGGCGCGGTCGAAGAGGATGCCCAAGGTCGCGATGTAGCGCTTGGGCCCGATCTGCTCGTCCTCGACGACGACGGCCGAGACCATGCCGTTCAGCGCCGAGTCGGTGAGCGCCGGGGCTTCGGAGATCGGGCGGCCGTTGGTCTTCGCCCACAGCGCCTTCCAGCCTTTGAGCTGCGCCTCGCGCCAGCCTTCCTCCCGCGCCTTGTCGGCATTGGGGGCGGCGACGTCCACCTGGATGCCGGTCACCTCAAAGGTGCTGGCGCTGTCGATCGGCGCGATGCCGCGGTCGGCGCCCTCGAGCTGCGCATAGACCGCGCCGCCGGGCAGCAGCGAGACGAGCAACGCGAGGAGGATCGGAAGGCGGCCGGCAAGCTTCACGCCCGCCTTTTGGCGAGTCGAGCGTGGAAATCCAAGCGGGATGTGGCTAGCGGTCCTTCGATACACGGCTTCGCCAGGCTCAGCCGTCACTCAGGACGAGCGGTAGGGGTTAGCCACTCCCGCTCATCCTGAGTAGGGACCGAGCCTGTCGAGGGCCCGCATCGAAGGACAGGCTTGGCCGGTGGACGACGAAAGAAGCTATACCTACGCCAAGGCAGGCGTCTCCATCGCGGCGGGCAATGCGCTGGTGAAGGCGATCGCGCCGCTGGCGAAGGCGACCGCCCGGCCCGGCGCGGATGCCTCGCTGGGCGGGTTCGGGGGCTTCTTCGACCTCAAGGCCGCCGGCTACCGCGATCCCCTGCTGGTGGCGGCGAACGACGGGGTGGGCACCAAGCTCAGGCTCGCCATCGATTCCGGTCGCCACGACGGCGTCGGCATCGATCTCGTCGCGATGTGCGCCAACGACCTCGTCGTCCAGGGGGCCGAGCCGCTCTTCTTCCTCGATTATTTCGCCTGCGCGAAGCTGGACGCGGCGGTGGCCGAACGGGTGATCGCCTCGATCGCCGAGGGCTGCCGCCAGGCCGGCTGTGCACTGATCGGCGGCGAGACCGCCGAGATGCCCGGAATGTATCAGGCGGGCGATTACGACCTTGCCGGCTTCTGCGTCGGGGCGGTCGAGCGGGACGAGGCGCTGACCGGCTCCCGCGTCCGGGCAGGCGACGTCATCCTCGGCCTCGCCTCGTCGGGCGTCCATTCCAACGGCTTTTCGCTGGTGCGCCGCCTCGCCGCCGACAAGGGCTGGAAGCTCGACCGCCCGGCCTTGTTCGACCAGGATGTGCTGCTGGTCGAGGCGCTGCTCGCCCCGACGCGCATCTACGTGAAGCCGCTGCTGCCCCTGGTCCGGTCCGGCCGCGTCCAGGCCATGGCGCACATCACCGGCGGCGGCCTGCTGGAGAACATCCCCCGCGTGCTCCCCGAAGGGCTCCACGCCCGTCTCGACGCCGATGCCTGGCCGCAGCCGCGGCTGATGGCGTTCCTCCAGGCCCAGGGCGATATCGAGCCCGAGGAGATGGCGCGGACCTTCAACTGCGGCGTCGGCATGGCCGTCTTCGTCCGCGAAGCTGATGTGAAGGACGTGTCGCAAGCGCTTGAGAGTACTGGTGAAACCGTCCTGCACATCGGCCGGGTGGAAGCCGGCGAGAAGGGTTGCACCGTCTCCGGTTCGCGCGGCACCTGGTCGGCGAGGGACGGCTGGACCGCGAGTCACCATGGCTGAGCGGATCCGCGTCGGCGTCCTTCTCTCGGGGCGCGGCACCAACATGATCGCGCTCTCCGAACATAAGCGCCGGGAGCCGCGCGCCTACGACATCGCGCTGGTCGCTTCGAACGTGCCGGAAGCGCGGGGACTGGTGGCGGCGCGGCGGCTCGCCATCCCGGTATGGGCGCGGACCCACAAGGACCTGGACCGCGCCGAGTTCGACGCGCTTCTCGACGGCGAATTGCGACGTCATGACGTCGATATCGTCGCCCTTGCCGGCTATATGCGGCTGCTTTCGCCGGATTTCATCCGGGCCTGGGAGGGGCGCATTCTCAACATCCATCCCTCGCTGCTGCCCGCCTACAAGGGCCTCGACACCCACCGCCGCGCCCTCGAGGCGGGCGAGACATGGGCCGGCTGCTCGGTCCATCTGGTGACCGAAGGGCTGGACGACGGCCCCGTCCTCGCCCAGGCGCAGGTGCGGATCCGGGAGCGGGATACGGCCGAGACGCTGGCGGCGCGGGTGCTGGAGGAGGAGCACCGGCTCTATCCGGAGGCGCTCGACGCCTTCGCCGCGCGCCTCCTCCCGCGCCGCGAGATGATCAGGGGCAAGGACTCACGATGAGCGAGGACAGGCAGACGCCGGACGAACGAAGGGAAGCCGCCGCGATCCGGCGGCGGTGGATCACGCTCGGCGAGGTGCTGGCGGTGATCGGCGTGCTCATTTCCGCCCTCGCCTTGTGGAACAGCTATGCCGAGCGCAGCGCCGACCAGGCCGAGCGGGCGGCTCGGGAGGCCAAGGAGGCGACGGTCTCGCGGGTGCTGCTGCTCAAGGCGAGCGGCGGCGGCAAGCGCCTCGGCCTCGCCGCCCACGATCCCGAGCAGGCCATCCAGAGCCAGACTTTGCTCTTCCCCTCCCCGCTCGCCCTCGGCAGCTTCGACACCACCGAGCCGCGGATCGAGGCGGAGTGGGTGAAGCGCGCGGTCAAGAAGGCGCATGAGAAAGACGCCAAGACCCGCGGGGATGCGCGCATCCCGGTCGCCATCACCACCCGCTTCGTCACCGGCCCGGACAGCTTCACCGACACGTCGCTCTACGACGTCGGCTACAAGGAGAGCGGCGGCGGCCTGTTCGGCGGCACCGACGTGGAGCTGCGCGGTATTTCGCTGATCGGGCGGGTGAAGCCCGGCGAGGCCCAGGCTAGGCTCGACGCCGTCTGGAAGAAGCGCGGCGGCTAGCCGACTATCTCATCGGGCGTGAAGAAGAAGTCGATCTCGATCGCCGCATTTTCCGGGCTGTCGGAGCCGTGCACCGAATTGGCCTCGATCGACTCGGCGAAGAGCTTGCGGATCGTGCCGGGATCGGCATTGGCCGGATTGGTGGCGCCCATCACCGCGCGGTTGCGGGCGACGGCATCCTCGCCTTCGAGGACCTGGACGACCACTGGGCCGGAGGTCATGAACGTCACCAGATCGTTGAAGAAGGGCCGTTCGCGGTGGACGCCGTAAAACCCCTCCGCCTGCTCGCGGCTCATGCGGATGCGCCTGGAGGCGACGACGCGCAGCCCCGCTTCCTCGAGCTTGGCGGTGATCGCGCCGGTCAGATTGCGGCGGGTGGCGTCGGGCTTGATGATCGAGAAGGTGCGTTCGCTCGCCATGGCCGGCTGATGCTCCATTGAACGGGGGGTGATTTCGCGCGGCTCTCTAGGGGGCGCGGCGCGGGAGGGCAAGGCTCAGGGGCCCTGCACCCACTTGCCGCGCTCGTCCTGCTTCCAGTAGCGGGGCTGGGCGTCGGCCCTGGAGGTGAGCGAACGCCACACCCCGCGCGCCTCGTCGAGACGGCTGTTGTCGAAGAAGTAGAAGGTGCGGGCGAAGCCCAGCGCCTCGTCGCGCCACGCGCCGTCGGCGAGCGCGATGTTGGTGGCGCCGTTCGCCGCCTCCGCCGCTTCGGAGAGGAGGATCGGCTGGCTTTCCGCCCGCTCGCGCCCGTGCGGCAGGAACGAGTCCTTCGCATGGGTCCAGAGCTGCTCGTCGAGGCGGGCCAGCAGCCCGGCTTCCGCCACCACCAGCAGCCGCTCCCCGCTCGCCAGCACCTTTTCGCCGATGCTGGGCAGGACCCGCTCTAGCGGCGTGGCGGTGAGGTGGTAGAAGTCGACGATCACCGCTCGAAATTGTCGGCCACGAAGCGGTCGAGCAGCGCCACGCCGAAGCCGGTCGCGCCCTTGTCGTGGAGATGGCTGGCCTTGTCGGACCAGACCATTCCGGCAATGTCGAGATGGGCCCATTTGACCCCGCTCTCGACGAAGCGCTGGAGGAAGACTGCGGCGGTGATCGACCCGCCTTCGCGCGGCCCCACGTTCTTCATGTCGGCGATCGGCGATTCGATGAGCTTGTCATAGGCCTCGCCGAGCGGCATCCGCCAGAGCTTGTCGCCGGTTGCCTGGGCCGCGGCATAGAGCTGGCCGGCCAGCCCGTCGTCGTTCGAGAACATGCCGCCATATTCGTGACCGAGGGAGATGATCATCGCGCCGGTCAGGGTGGCGAGGTCGACCAGAACCTCAGGCTTGTACTGGCGCTGCGCCCAGGTCATCGCGTCGGATAGGACGAGGCGGCCCTCGGCGTCGGTGTTGATCACCTCGATCGTCTGGCCCGACAGGCTGGTGACGACGTCGCCCGGGCGCTGGGCATTGCCGTCCGGCATGTTCTCGGCGAGGACGCAGATGCCGACCACGTTCGCCTTGGCCTTGCGCGAGGCGAGCGCGACGATGGTACCGGCGACCGCGCCGGCGCCGCCCATGTCCCATTTCATCGATTCCATGCCGGCGGCCGGCTTGATCGAGATGCCGCCGGTGTCGAAGGTGATACCCTTACCGACGAGCACCACTGGCTTGGTCTTCGCGTCCCCGGCGCCGTTCCAGCGCATGGCGAGGAGGCGCGGCGGGCGGAACGAACCCTGGCCTACGCCGAGCAGGGCGCCCATGCCGAGCTCCGCCATCTGCGCCTCGTCGAGCACCTCGACCTCGACTCCGAGCGGCTCCACCCGGGCGCGGGCGCGGTCGACGAAGCTTTCGGGATAGATGATGTTGGCCGGCTCGGTGACCAGCTCGCGGGTGAAGGAAAGGCCGTCGAGCAGGGCCGAGCGCCGCGCCCAGGCAGCGTCGCCACCGTCCCCCGCCCCGACGATCACCACGTCCTCCAGCGTCGGCTTCTGCTTCTTGCCCAGCTTCGTGCGATAGCGGTCGTAGCGCCAGCTCCGCGCCGCGGCGCCGAAGGCGAGCCGGGCCGCGGCCTCGCCGTCGAGCCGCGTGCCGGTGAGATCGACGACCAGCCGCGCCTCCCCGGAGGTGAGCAGCCGCGTCGTCAGAGCCCCGCCCGCCCGCTCGAACAGCCCCTGCTCGTCCCGGTTCGCGCCGAGACCGACGAGCAGGACTCGGCGCACCTGCTCGCCGTCCTGCACGAAAGCCTCGGCCACCGCGGCGGGCTCCCGCTCGAAGCGCTGCGCCTCGGCGGCGCGGGCGGCGAGGGTGCGCCCCGGCTCCTCCAGCCCCTGCAGCCGCTCGTTGAGCAGGTCGTCGCTCCACACGGGAATGGCGAGCGCATAGGCGCCGGCGGGGCGTTCGGAAGCGAAGCGGATCTTCATGGGACGGAAAAACTCCTCGTCGTCGCGTGGCGCGCGCTCCCCCCCTAAGCAAACGCGCCGACGCTTGCAAAGAGCCGATGTGCGGCCATTGCCGCGGGCTGCTTCCGGTGCGATAGGCGGCGGCGGTCGCGCGTGCCTCTTGCGGCGGGGAAAGTGAAGAAGCTCAACCTCATCTGCCTGACGGCTCTTCCCCTGCTGCTCGCCGCGCCCGCCGCGGTCCTTGCGCAGGACGCCGCGCCGGGCGGGGCGGACGGAGGGCAGGAGGAGACCCGCCAGGTCGCGTTCAGCGCCGCGGAGCTCGTCTACGACAGCCATAGCGAGGTCGTCACCGCCACCGGCGAGGTGCGGATGAACAGCGAAGGCAACAACCTTCGCGCCGACCGCGTGGTCTGGGACCGGACCAAGGACGTCATCACCGCCGAGGGCAATGTCCGCCTCGTCACGCCGGAAGGCCACACCGCTTATGGGGACAGCATCGTCCTCACCGACCGGATGAAGGACGCGGTGGCCGAGAACATCCTCCTCGTGCTCGAGGACGGCGGCCGCATCGCCGCCATGAAGGCGGAGCGCAAGGACGGCTATACCACCCTCTACCGCGCCGCTTACTCGCCCTGCGCGGTGGTGAGCCCGAGCGGCTGCCCGAAGAACCCGACCTGGCAGATCACCGCCGTCAAGGTGGTCCACGATCCGTTCAAGCACCGCATCCGCTACGAAGGCGCGGCGCTCAACCTGCTCGGCGCGCGCATCGTCGCTTTGCCCTGGCTGTCGCACCCCGACGGCAGCGGCACCGGCGGCACCGGGCTGCTCGTCCCCGACATCCGCTTCAGCTCGAGGAACGGGCTGGAGCTCGCCCTTCCTTATTACATGAAGCTGGCGCCGAACCGCGACGCCACGGTGACTCCGCACGTCTACACGGCCGTGCTGCCGATGCTGGAGGCGCGCTACCGCCAGATCACCAGCCTCGGCGCCTTCCAGATCGCCGGCTACGCCACCTACGGCTCGCGCATCCCCGTCACCGCCACCGGGACGGCCGCGGAGGATAAGGGCTTCCGCGGCTATCTGGAAGGGAACGGCAAGTTCCAGCTCGATCCGTGGTGGAGCGTCACCGCTTCGGGCCGTTACGTGACCGACCGCACGTTCCTGCGCCGCTACGACATCTCGCGCGACGTCCGCCTGCGTTCGTTCGTCAATGCCGAGCGGATCGACGGCGACAGCTACATCTCCATCGCCGGCTGGGCCTTCCAGGGGCTGCGCTCGACCGACGTGCAGGGACAGCAGCCGATCGCCCTCCCCGCGATCGACGCCCGCTGGCGGCTGCCGGCGCCGGTCTGGGGCGGACGGCTGGAGGTCCGGGCCAACAGCCTCGCCATCCTGAGGACGGGCGGCCAGGACACGCAGCGCGCCTTCGCCTCGGCGCAGTGGGAGCGCCGCAGCCTGACCCCGCTCGGCCAGGAGCTGATCCTCACCGCTTTTGCGCGCGGCGACGTCTACCATACCGACGATACCTTGCTCACCGCCACCGCCGCCTATCGGGGCGCGGAGGGGTGGCACGGCCGCGGCATCGCCGCGGTCGCGGCCGAGATGCGCTGGCCGCTGGTCGGCCCCCTGTTCGGCGGAACCCAGCGCCTGACGCCGCGCCTCCAGTTCGTCGCATCGCCCCCGACCCGCAACCTCTCTATCCCCAACGAGGACGCGCGCTCCGTCGACCTCGAGGATTCGAACCTCTTCGCGCTGAACCGTTTCCCCGGCTACGACCGCTGGGAGGACGGCCCCCGGGTCACCTACGGCATGGACTGGGGGCTGGACCTGCCGGGCGTGGCGGTGCGCACCACCATCGGCCAGAGCTACCGGCTGGACACCAAGCCGAGCATCCTTCCCTCCGGCACCGGCCTTTCCGACCGCTTCTCGGACTTCGTCGGCCGCACCACGGTCAAGATCGGGCGCAAGCTCAACCTCATCCACCGCTTCCGGCTCGATAAGGACAATTTCGGAGTGCGCCGCAACGAGATCGACGCGGTGGTGGGCGGCCGGCAGACCTATGCGACGATCGGCTATCTCCGCCTCGACCGCAACATCGATCCCGCCATCGAGGACCTGCGCGACCGGGAGGAGATACGCCTCGGCGGGCGCGTCAAGTTCGCGCGCTACTGGTCAATCTTCGGCTCGACGGTGATCGACCTCACCGACCGCAAGGAGGACCCGCTTTCCCAAGCCGACGGCTACGAGCCGGTCCGCCACCGGCTCGGCATCAGCTACGACGACGACTGCATCGAATTGGGGGTGACGTGGCGGCGCGACTATGACACGACCGGCGACTTCCGGCGGGGGAACACCTTCCTGTTCCGGGTGGCGCTCAAGAATCTCGGGCGCTAAACAGGCTTTGCGGGGGCGCTAAGCTAGGGTTCAGCAAGATACGGGCAGGGCCAGGGGCCTGCTTTCATTGGAGGAATGATGAAGCTCGGCACTTTCAACAGGGCGGCGCTGATGCTGGCCGGCACCGTCCTGGCGGCCACGGCCGTCGCCCAGACGTCGAGCGCGCCCCGCACGGGCCCGCGGCCGCCGGCGACGGCGCGCACCGGCCGTCCGGTTGCGCTGCCCGTGGCCGCGGCACCGGCCGGCGCCGATGCCGCCACCGGCGCCAACCTCCAGCTTCCGACCAATCCGGTCTTCCTCGGCGATACCAGCACGGACGTCCGCAAGGCGACCGCCATCGTCAACGGCGCCGTCATCACCGGCACCGACGTCGACCATCGCCTCGCCCTTATCGTCCTCGCCAATGGCGGCCAGCAGATCCCGCCGGAGGAGATGCAGCGGCTGCGCGACCAGGTGCTGCGCAACCTCGTCGACGAGAAGCTCCAGATCCAGGCCGCCGAGCAGCACGACATCAAGATCGAGGCCAAGGAGGTCGATCAGTATTTCGCCCGCTACGCCCAGAGCTTCCACCAGACGGCGCCGCAATTCTCCGAATATCTGCGCACGCACGGCTCCTCGGCGGAATCGGTGAAGGGGCAGATCCACGGCGAGATGGCCTGGCAACGCCTGCTGCGCAGCCGCATCGAGCCCTTCGTCAACATCAGCGAGGAGGAGGTGAAGTCGGTCATCGCCCGCCTCAACGCGGCCAAGGGCACGCAGGAGTTCCACGTCTCCGAAATCTTCCTTTCGGCGACACCCGAGACGGCGGCGCAGGCCCGCGCGAACGCCGACCGGATCGTCCAGCAGCTGCGCGGCGGCGCCTCGTTCCTCGCTTATGCGCGGCAATTCTCGGAAGCCTCGACCGCGGCCGTGGGTGGCGATCTCGGCTGGGTGAAGGCCGAGCAGCTGCCCGACGCGCTCTCCGCCGCGGTGCGCACCATGCCGGTCGGCCAGGTCAGCGATCCGATCGCCATTCCCGGCGGCTTTTCGATCCTCCTCGTCACCGACACAAGGCAGGTCCTCACCGCCGATCCGCGCGACGCGGTGCTGAGCCTCAAGCAGGTCACCCTCCACCTTCCCGCCGGAACCCAGCCCGACCAGATGAAGGCCAAGGCGCAGGAGCTCTTCCTGACGGCGCAGAACATGGGCGGCTGCGGCGGCGCCGAGCCCGCCGCGGCGAAGCTCGGCGCGGAAGTGGTTTCGAACGACCAGCTGCGCGTTCGCGACGTGCCGGCGGCGGTCCAGCAGATGCTTCTCGGCCTCAACATCGGCCAGTCCACACCGCCGTTCGGCACCCTCCAATCGGGCATCAGCGTCCTCGTCCTGTGCGGCCGGGACGATCCGGCCCCGGTCAACGCCGTCTCCTACGAGCAGGTCTACAATCAGCTTGCCGAGGACCGCATCAACCTGCGGGCGCGCCGTTACCTTCGCGACCTTCGCCGCGACGCGGTCGTCGACTATCGCTGAGGCGCTTCGCTTGCCCAAGCCCCTCGCCGTGGCCCTGGGCGACCCTGCCGGCATCGGCCCGGAGATCGTCGCCAAGGCGTGGGAGAGGCGCCGGGCGGAGGGCCTCGCCTGCTTCTTCGCGGTCGGCTCGCCCGAGGCGGTAGCCGCAATATGGCGCGGGCCGCTGCGGGTCGTCGCCGACCCCCAGGAAGCGCAGGACGCCTTCGACGACGCGCTGCCCCTGATCCGCGTCGAAACCCGCGGCGCGCCCGAGCCGGGCCGGCCCACGGTCGAGGGCGCTCGCAACTCGTTCGACTCGCTGGAGCTTGCGGTCGGGCTCGCCCGCTCCACCGCCGCCTCCGGCCTGGTGACCGGCCCCGTTTCCAAGGCGCAGCTCTACGCCGTCGGCTTCACCCATCCGGGGCAGACCGAGTTCGTCGCCGAGCGCTGCGGAGTCGCGGCCGACATGGTCGCGATGATGCTGGCCGGGCCGACGCTGCGCACCATCCCCGTCACCACCCACGTGCCGCTGAAGGACGTTGCGGGCCTGCTCACCGTCGAGCGGATCGTCGCCAAGGGCCGCACGACCATCCGCGGCCTGAGGCGCCTGTTCGGAATCCAGCGGCCGCGGCTCGCGGTGGCCGGCTTCAATCCGCATGCCGGCGAAGGCGGCGCGCTCGGCCGGGAGGAGATCGACATCGTGATCCCCGCCATCGAGCGGCTGCGCGAGGAAGAGGCGGACATTACCGGCCCCTACCCCGCCGACACGATGTTCCACGCCCGCGCCCGCGCCACCTACGACGCCGCGCTCTGCCTCTACCACGACCAGGCGCTGGTGCCGCTGAAGACCCTGCATTTCGACGAAGGCGTGAACGTCACGCTCGGCCTGCCGATCGTCCGCACCTCCCCCGATCACGGCACCGCCTTCGCTCTTGCCGGGCGCGACCAGGCCCGGCCGGGCGCGATGATCGCGGCGCTGAAGACCGCCGCGGCCTGCGCCGAGCGCCTCGGCCAGGCGTGAGCCCGCTCGCCCCCCTCCCGCCGCTGAGGGAGGTGATCGCCCGCCACGGGCTCAGCGCGTCGAAGGCGCTCGGCCAGAACTTCCTCCTCGACGAGCAATTGCTGGACCGCATCGCGCGGGTTCCGGGCGATCTTGCCGGGCAGCGCGTCTACGAGGTCGGGCCGGGTCCCGGCGGCCTCACCCGCGCGCTGCTGCGCGCCGGCGCGGAGGTGATCGCCGTCGAGCGCGACCGGCGCTGCTTTCCCGCGCTGGCGGAGGTGACCGAGGCCGCGGGCGGGCGCCTGAGGGTGATCGAGGGCGACGCGCTCGCCGTGGACGAGGCAGCGGAGGCGGGGTGCGGCGCCCATATCGCCGCCAACCTCCCCTACAATGTCGGTACCGCTTTGCTGGTCCGCTGGCTCGGCGGCGAGGCGTGGCCGCCCTGGTGGGCGTCGCTGACCCTCATGTTCCAGCTCGAAGTGGCCGAGCGCATCGTCGCCCGGCCCGGCACCGGCGCCTATGGCCGGCTCGCCATCCTCGGCCAGTGGCGAAGCGAGGCGCGGATCGCGATGAAGGTCAATCGCGCCGCCTTCGTGCCGCCGCCCAAGGTGATGTCCGCGGTCGTCCACATCGTGCCGAAGCCGGCGCCGGCGGGAGTGCGGGCGGCGCGGCTGGAGAGCCTCACCGCCGCCGCCTTCGGCCAGCGCCGCAAGATGCTGCGCCAGAGCCTGAAGGGCCTGCCCGGCGCGCTCGACGCGCTGGCAGCGGTCGGGATCGACCCCCAGAGGCGGGCCGAGACGCTCTCGGTCGAGGAATTCGTTGCCGTCGCCCGGGCGATGGACGCGGGCTGATTATTCCCGCGCGGGCGCGCCGACGTCCGGCCGCTGGGCGGTGAGCAGCTCGGGCGGCGGGCCCTTGGCGATGGCCGCGGCCAGCGCCGCCGCCTGCGGGCAGGCGCCCTTGCACAGCGCCCGGATGCGCTCGAGGTTGCGCTTGGCGCGCTCGACGGCGCCGCGCTGGACCAAGGCCTCGCCCTGCCCTTCGAGCGCGGCGAGATCGTTGGGCTCGAGCTTCAAGGCGTCGACGTAGAATTTGACCGCCTTGCCCGGCAGCTTCTCGCCCTGGGCGGCGCGGCCGAGACCTATGTAAGCCTGGCGGTTGCGCGGATCGACGGCGAGTGCACTTTCGAGCACGTCGGTCGCTTCCTCGAAGCGGCCCTGGGCGCTCAGCGCCTGGCCCTGGCGGGTAAGCTCGACGGATCGGGCGTCGATCTGGTCGTCGGGCTTCTGGCCGTAGCCGGCGCCGGCGACGGTGGCGAGGATGATCGCGGCGGAAAGGGCGATCGGGGTGAAGCGCATCAAATACTCCATATGCCTGTCGCAAGCGGGTGTTCCCATGGGCTTAGCATGGCGCCCGCCACCGCGCGACGAAAAAGCCGTCCGTGTCCTCATGGGCCGGGCTGAGGATCAGCCCGCTCCCAGCGGCACGCCCGGCTGGGCTAGGCACCTCTTCCGGAACCATGGATGAACGGCCGGACAGGGCCTCCGCCTGGCCGCGCCCTTCTTCCGCGACGAGCGAGCAGACGGCGTAGACGAGGACACCGCCGGGCCTGACCAGTTCCACTGCCAGATCAAGCAGATATGCCTGTAACTTCACAAGCCGCTCGAGGCGTTCGGGGGTGAGGCGCCAGCGCAGCTCCGGGTTGCGCCGCCAGGTGCCGGTGCCTGAGCAGGGCGCGTCGACGAGTACCAGGTCGGCCTGGCCCGCGAGCTCCGCCAGCGCCTCGCGCTCCCGCCCCGGGTCGAGCAGGCGCGGCTCGGCGATCGAGACGCCGGCGCGGGCGAGGCGCGGCTTCATGCGCGACAGCCGGCCACGGTCGGTGTCGGATGCGATGAGACGGCCTTCGTTCCTCATCTCCGCGGCGAGGGCGAGCGTCTTGCCCCCCGCCCCGGCGCACAGGTCGATCACAATCATGCCCGCGTTGGCGGTGCAGGCCAGGGCAAGGAGCTGGCTTCCTTCATCCTGGATCTCGACCATGCCCGAATTCCAGGCCGGCTCCTCCTCCACCCGGCTCCCCTCCGGCAGGCGCAGGCCGAGCGGCGAGAGCGGCGTCGGGGCCGCGAGGGGAAGCGCCGCCAGCGCCTCGTCGCGCGAGCCGCGTAGGCGATTGACGCGCAGGTCGAGCGGCGCCCGGGTCAGGAGCGACGGCCATTCATCTTGTGAGAGGATCGGATCGAGGCGCGAAACCAGCCACGCCGGGACTGCGGTCGCGGCCGGCGGCGGGCGCATTTCCGTGGCGGGCGCCGGGCCGTGGGGCGATCCGTCGAACAGGGCGGCCAGCGGCGGGTCGCCCGCCGCGAGGCCGAGCATCGCCTCGCGGCCTGACGCCGGCAGCTCGGGCCATGCGCGGACGGCGCGGTAGACATGCTCGCGCACCGCCCGCCGGTCCTTCGAGCCGGCATAGCGACGCGCGGCGAAATAGCGCGAGACGATCGTGTCGGCGGCGGCGCCCCCTCCCCTCGCGGCGGCGATCACCTCGTCCAGTATCTCGACGGCCGCCTGGACTCGTGCGGCCGGGGTCATGGCTCAGGTCGCCGGATAATTGGGCGCCTCGCGGGTGATGGCGACGTCGTGGACGTGGCTTTCGCGAAGGCCGGCATTGGTGATACGCACGAAGCGGGCCTTGGCCCGCAGCTCCTCGAGGCTGGCGGCGCCGGTATAGCCCATCGCCGCCTTTACCCCACCGACGAGTTGATGGATGACGTCGCGGGCGTGGCCCTTGTAGGCGACCTGGCCCTCGATCCCCTCGGGCACCAGCTTCAGCTGGTCCTTGATGTCGTGCTGGAAATAACGGTCGGCCGAACCGCGCGCCATCGCCCCCACCGAGCCCATGCCCCGGTAGGATTTGTAGGCGCGCCCCTGGTAGAGGAAGGTCTCGCCGGGCGCTTCCTCGGTGCCGGCGAGGAGCGAGCCGACCATGACGGTGGAGGCGCCGGCGGCCAGCGCCTTGGCGATGTCGCCGCTGGTCCTGAGGCCCCCGTCGGCGATGACCGGCGTGCCGGACGCTGCGGCCGCCCCGGCGGCCTCCAGGATCGCGGTCAGTTGCGGCACGCCGACCCCTGCGACCACGCGCGTGGTGCAGATCGAGCCCGGCCCGATGCCGACCTTGACCGCGTCGGCGCCGGCGTCGATCAGCGCCCTGGTCGCGTCCGCCGTGGCGACGTTGCCGGCGACGATCTGGACGGCGTTGGAGATTTTCTTGATCCGCTCGACCGCCGCGGCGACATCGGCATTGTGGCCGTGGGCCGTGTCGATGACGATCAAGTCGCACTCGGCGTCGATCAGCGCCTCCGACCGCTCGAAGCCCTTGTCGCCGACCGTCGTGGCCGCCGCGACCCGCAGCCGCCCGGACGCGTCCTTGGTGGCGTTCGGGTAGGTGACCGCCTTCTCGATGTCCTTGACGGTGATCAGGCCGATGCAGCGGCGATTCTCGTCCACCACCAGCAATTTCTCGATTCGCCGGCGGTGGAGCTCGCGCCGTGCCTCTTCCTGGGTGACGCCCGGGCCGACGGTGGCGAGGTCGTCGCGGGTCATCAGCTCGGCGACCGGCTGCTTCGGATTCTCGGCGAAGCGGACGTCGCGGTTGGTGAGGATGCCGACGAGGCGTCCGTCCTTCTCGGTCACCGGAATGCCGGAGATGCGGTGCCGCTTCATCAGCTCCAGCGCGTCGGCGAGGGTCTGGTCCGGCGTCATGGTGATCGGATTGACCACCATCCCGCTCTCGAACCTTTTGACCGCGCGCACCGCCGCCGCCTGCTCCTCGACGTTGAGGTTCCGATGCAGCACGCCGAGCCCGCCCAGCTGCGCCATGACGATCGCCATGTCCGCCTCGGTTACCGTGTCCATCGCCGAGGACAGGATCGGAATGGTAAGCCCGATCTCCCGGGTCACCCGCGTCGACGTGTCGGCCTGGCTCGGCAGCACGCTCGATGGCCCGGGCGTCAGGAGCACGTCGTCGAAGGTAAGGCCGAGCGGGATGTCCATGTGCGTCTCTTCGGATTCGGTGGGCTTCTATAGGAGGGGGGGAATGGGGGCGCTAGGCTTGGGTCACGCAGGCGCGAACAAGGCGCCCCGTTTCCTCCCCGGCTATGACAAGCTTGGCATTTAGAGTATCGGACGGATTGGCTCGAGCGGTACCGCGGAGCCTGGCACCGGCTTCGGCCATCGCCCGAAAGCTGATTCGACGAGGGAGGTCCCGCCATGCCGCAGGTATCCTTGCTTCGGCTCTACGCGATGAGGCTGGCCTATTTTCTAATCGCTCTGTTTCTCGGTGCCACGATTTGGCCGGGCATCATCCACCACGAGGTTCCCTGGACGCTGATGAGCGGAGTCGCTCACTGCCTCCTGGCCGCGCTCGCCCTCCTGATGGCCTTGGGAATACGATATCCGCTGCGGATGTTGCCCGTCTTGCTGTTCGAGCTTGCCTGGAAGACGATCTGGCTCATCGCGGTCGGGGTGCCGCTGTGGCGCGCCGGCCGCCTCGACGCCGATGCGATAGAAACGGGCAAGGCCTGCCTGCTCGGCGCCATCCTGATGCTGGTGGTCATTCCCTGGCCCTACGTGCTGGCGCACTACGTTCGGCAGAGCGGTGAGCGATGGAAGTGACCTGGCCGCTGCTTTCTAACCCGCTCGATCAGCGAGGTCCATGAACGTCCGTGCCGCCTCGCGGTCCCGCTCGTCCTTGAAAGCGACGTCGAGGTCAAGTGCGGACCCGAGCATATGCATCAGCGCCCATAAGGCGAAGCGGGTGCCGCGGTCCTTTTCGAGGGCGAAATCGACTTTCATGCGCTCGAGCCCTGCCTCCAGGGCGGGGGGCGCTATGGCGGCCGGGTCGCCGGTGCCGAAATAGCGGCGGAGCTGATCGTCGAGGTCCATCGGCTTCCTCTAGGCCGGTGGCCGGGCGGCGCAAGCGCCGTCGCTCAGGCGATCGCCAGGGCGCCGCGCACCGACCTCGGGCGGGCCGCCGTCACCGTCACGCGGGTGCCGTAGCCGGTAAGGCCGTACAGCCTTCGGGCGAAGGCTGGGGGGAGCCGGATGCAGCCGTGGCTCGCGGGATAGCCGGGCAGATGCCCCGCGTGGAGGGCGATGCCGTAGGCGGTGAGGCGCTGCATGTAGGGCATGGGCGCGTTCGAATAGCGGTTGGAGCGGTGGTGGACCTGCTTTTCGAGGATATGGAAGCGGCCGGGGGGAGTCTCGTGGCCCGGCTTGCCGGTCGAGACGGGCGAGGTCGCCACCAGCGCACTGCCGCGGAACACCCAGGCCTTCTGCTGCGCGAGGCTGACGACGATCCTCACGTCGGCGCCGGGCCAGACGCGCTTCGCCACCATGGCGGGGGCGCCCGCCGGGCCGGGCAAGACCTGCTCGCACGGCCCGCTGCATCCGAGCTCGGCATAATCCAGCCGCGGGACCTCGGCGGTCGGGCCGCGCGGCAGAGTCGCGCTGCCGAGGGTGAGGGCCGCCAACGCCCCGAAGAGCCAGAGGCCGAAGCGGCGCGTCACGCCCCCGCCCGCGCCCTTTCCTCGATGCGCCGCTCAAGGATGGTGAGCGGCATGGCGCCGTCCTTCAGCACCTCGTGGAAGCGCTGGAGGTCGAAGCGCGGCCCGAGCAGGGCCTGCGCCCTCGCCCGGGCGCGTGTCCAGGCCATGTGCCCCACCTTGTAGCTGCAGGCCTGGCCCGCCTGCGTGCAATAGCGCTCGACCTCGCGCTGCGAGCGGGGCCGGGCGAAGCCGGTGGCGGCGACGAGATAGTCGGTCGCCTTCTCGCGGCTCCACTTCTGGGTGTGGAGGCCGGTGTCGACGACGAGGCGGGCGGCGCGGAACAGGAAGGACTGGAGATAGCCGGCCTGGCCGAGCGGATTGCCCTCATAGACTCCGAGCTCGTCGGCGAGCTGCTCGGCGTAGAGCGCCCAGCCCTCCGAATAGGCGCTGAAGAAGCCGGTCTTCCTCAGCGTCGGGATGTCCTTCGATTCCTGGGCGAGGCTGATCTGGAGGTGATGGCCCGGCACGCCCTCATGATAGGTCAAGGTGGGCAGCGAATATTTCGGCCAGTCGCCGACGTCTTTCAGGTTGATGAAGTAGATGGCCGGCCTGGAGCCGTCGAGCGAGGCGCGGTTGTAATAGCCGTTGGAGGCGCCGTCCTGGATCTCCGGCGGCACCCGTCGGATCTCGAGCGGCGCGTGGGGGAGCGTCGCGAAGGCGCGCGGCAGGAGCGCGTACATGTCCTTGAGGCCCTGGTTGAGGCTGGCGATGAGGGCGGCGCGGCCCTCGTCGGTGTTGGGATAGAGCTGGGACGGATCGACGTTGAGCGCCGCCAGCCGCTCGCCGACGCCGCCTCGGGTCATGCCCTGGGCCTTGAGTATCCGGTCGAGCCGGGAGCTGATCTCGGCGACCTGCTCAAGGCCCATGCGGTGGACCTCGGCCGGGCTGAACTTCGTCGTCGTCGCCTGCTCGAGCGCGACGGCGTATATCTCCTCCCCGTGCGGCACCCGCCAGATGCCGTCGCCGGGCCGGGTGGCGGGCCTCAGCTCGCGGACCAGCGCCATCTGGCGATCGAGGGCGGGATAGACGCGTTCCTCGACGATCCGCGTCGCCCGTCCTTCCCAGCGGCCCTCGACGTCTTTCGCCTTGGCGCGCCGGACGAGCGACTGGACGATCGAGCTGTCCTCCGCTTTCTGGCCGCGCAATTTCTCCATCTGGCCGAGCGAGAGGTCGAGCGACCAGGCGGGGGCGAGGTAGCCGCGCGCCGCCTCGATCCGCTGCATCGCGCTGTCCTGGTCGAGCGCGACGGCGAAGGCTTCGAGGCGGTCGAGATAGGCCTCGGCATCTTCCCGGTTGTTGATCGTATGGGCGGTGTTGAGGAAGTCCGGCACCGAGAAATAGGCGCCGCCCTGCTGGAAGATCCGGTAGGGCCGGATCGCGCTGTCGAGGCCGAAGCGCTGCGGCGCATTCGTCTGCGAGGTCAGCGAATAGGTGACGACCTCCAGGTTGAGCGCGGCCGCGGGCGAGAGGGTGGCGCGGTCGACCTTCGCCAGCTCCGCCAGCGCGGCTTTGGTGCGGCCGAGCTGGCGGGCGCGCTCCTCCAGCGTGCGCGGGGAAAGGCGGTGCTTCAGCGGCGCGTTGGCGCCCTTGTCGAGGCCGAGCGAGGTGGCGAGCTCGGGCGAGTTGGCGACGACCTCCTGGAAGATGCGCTCGAACAAGGCGTTGAGCGCGGCGTCGCCGGAGCCGGGCTGGGCCGCGGCGGCCTTGGGCAGGAGGGCGGCGCCGAGGGCGGCGGCGCCCGACGAGGCGATGAAGGTGCGGCGATCCAAGAGTGTCTCCATCGGGTGAGTCGCGGGTGAGCCGTCATTGCGAGGAGCGGAGCGACGAAGCAATCCAGTACCGCCGCGTCTGGATTGCTTCGTCTCGCTCGCAATGACGGTGAGGGGCTACCAGATGTGCACCCTTTCCTCGGGCGGGAGGTAGAGCTTGTCGCCCGGTTTGACGTCGAAGGCCTTGTACCAGGCGTCAACGTTGCGGACGACGCCGTCGACTCGATATTCGGGCGGGCTGTGCGGGTCGGAGAGCAGCCGCTCCCGAAGCGCGCCTTCACGAATCTTGGACCGCCAGGACTGGCCGTAGGCGATGAAGAAACGCTGGTCCCCGGTGAGGCCGCCGATCACCGGCGGCTCGCCATGCTGGGCGACGTAGCGGCGATAGGCGGCATAAGCCATTTCGAGCCCGCCGAGATCGCCGATATTCTCGCCCATGGTGAGCTTGCCGTTGATGTGGGTGCCGGCGATCGGCTCGTACGCGTCGTACTGCTTCCCGAACTTGCCGGCCCGCGCCTCGAACTGCGCCGCGGCCCCGGGCGTCCACCAGTCGCGCAGCTTGCCGGACGGATCGAACTGCCGCCCCTGATCGTCGAAGCCGTGGCCGATCTCGTGGCCGATGATCGCCCCGATCGCCCCGTAATTGACCGCCGGGTCGGCCCTCGGATCGAAATAAGGCGGCTGCAGGATCGCCGCCGGGAAGGTGATCTGGTTCATCAGCGGGTTGTAATAGGCGTTCACGGTCTGCGGGGTCATGTCCCACAGGCTGCGGTCGACCGGCTTGCCGAGACGGTCGAGCTGGAGCTTCCACTCGAAATCCTCAGAGCGCACGACGTTGCCGAGCAGGTCGCCCCGCTCCACCTTCAGCGCCGAATAATCGATATATTTCTGCGGATGGCCGATGCGCGGGTCGAAGGCGGCGAGCTTGGCCCGCGCCTGCGCCTTGGTGGCGGCGTCCATCCACGGCGAGGCCGCGATCCGCGCCTCGAGCCCGGAGCGCAGATTGGCGATCAATTCGCCCATCTGCCGGTCGCTCTCGGCCGGATAATGGCGCTGGACGTAGATGCTGCCGACGGCCTCGCCGAGGCTTCCGTTGATCAGCTGCACGCCCCTTTTCCAGCGGTCGCGCTGCTGTGGCTGGCCGCGCAGGGTCCTGCCGTAGAAGGCGAAATTAGCGTCGTCGAACGCCTTGGGCAGGAAGGTTGCGTGGGTTCGGACGAAGTGGAAGGCGAGATACTCCTTCCAGGTCGAGAGCGGCACGCTGTCGAGCATCTTGCCGGTGTCGGCGATCGCGCTCTTCTCGGCGGCGATCACCGTCTCGATATTGCCGAGGCCGGCGAGCTGAAGATAGGCCGGCCAGTCGAATTGCGGCGCCAGCTCGGCGAGCTGGGCGCGGTTCATCGGATTGTAGATCTGCTTGATGTCGCGCTGCCGCTCGGGCGCCCACTGGACCTTCGCCATCGCCGTCTCGAGCGCGACGATCCGGTCCGCTCTGGCTTCGGCGTCGGCGAAGCCGGCGAGCTGGTTGAGCTGCACCACATAGGCGCGGTAGGCGGCACGGATCGCGTCGTATTTCTCGCCGGCGAGCAGATAATAATCGCGGTTGGGAAGGCCGAGCCCGCCCTGCCCCGCCGCCGCGACGTAGCGGGTCGGATCGGCTGGATCGGGAAGGATGCCGACGCCGACCGGCGCGGTATAGCCCTGGGTGGCGAACAGGCGGATGAGATCGGAGCGCGAGGTCACCGCCGCGATGCGGTCGAGATACGGCTTCAGGGGCGCGGTGCCCCGCGCCTCGATCGCCGCCTCGTCCATCCAGCTCGCGTAGAAGTCGCCGACCTGTTGGCCCGTGCGGCCCGAGGCGGCCGGATCCCGCGCCAGATCCTCGACGATCGAGCGCACCTGCCGCTCGGCCTCGTCGACCAGCAGCACGCCGGCCCCGGCGCTGGTGCGATCGGCCGCGATCTCAGTGTTTCGGTCCCAATTGCCGTTGACGAAATGCCAGAAGCTGTCGCCCGGCTTCACCGACCGGTCCATGGCGGTGAGGTCGAGGCCGAAATCGCCGTAGCGCGGCTTGGCGGCGGCGGCCGGGGCCGGGGCCGGCGGCTGCGCGAGCAGGGGCAACGCGATTCCGGCGAGCAGAAGCGCCGCCGAAGCGGCCAAAGGACGAAGGCGCATGCAAGATCTCCCCGGGGGCCGAAGCGGCCGCCCGCGGCGTCGCTAACAGTTGTAATCGCCCGCCGCAATGGACCGGAATTGCTCAAACGGGAAAGGCTTCGACTGCGTCGCTGCCGCCACCCCCAATCACCTCACGCCCGCGCCCGCGCCAGCACGAACCGCGCCTGCTCGACGTGCATGCGCTCGATCATCTCGCCCTCGTGGCGCTCGGCGCCGCCCGTCGCCGCGGCGATCAGGCGGCGGGCGGCGTCGACCTCCTCGTCCGAGGGGCCGAAGACGCAATTGGCGATGTCCACCTGGTCCGGGTGGATGAGCGACTTGCCGTCGAAGCCGAAGCTCTTTCCCTCCCGGCACTCCGCCTCGAAGCCGGCAAGGTCCTCGAGCCGGTTGAACACGCCGTCGAACGCGGCGACTCGGGCGGCGCGGGCGGCGAGCAGGATGGTCTGCAGCGCCGTCGTCAGCGCGGCGCGGGCATGGCCGGGGCGCAGGCCGAGATCGGCGGAAAGATCGTTGGTGCCGGCGATGAGGGCCGCCGTCTCGCGGGCGATCGCCGCGGCGTTGACCACGCCCTGCGCCGTCTCGACCATGGCGAGGACGGGCTTGCCGGTCCGCTCGCCGGCGATTCGCGTGTCGTCGGGATCGCTCGTCATCGGGACGACGACGAAATCGGCGGCGCTGGCGCGCACTGCCGCCACGTCCTCGCGCCACCACGCCTCGGCGGAGTTGATGCGGATGGCGACGAGGCCGGGGAACGGTGCCTTGACCGCCTCGATCGCCGCGGCTCGGGCGCCGGCCTTGTCCTCCGGCTTCACCGCGTCCTCGAGGTCGAGGACGACGAGATCGGCGGCGAGCCCCCTCGCCTTCTCGATCGCCCGCGGGTTCGACGCGGGGAGGAAGAGGAGCGAACGGCAGAGGCACAGGTCGGGGTGCGGCGGCATCTCCCGATTTTGCTTGGAAGCGGCCCCTCTTGTCTACATTATAACGCCCTTACCGCCCGGGGAGGGGCTCGAACCATGGCATTAATCGGTATTCTCGCGGTCGTCCTGCTCGTCATCCTGTTCCTGATGTCCAGCATCAAGATCGTCCGCCAGGGCTATCATTACACGATCGAACATTTCGGCCGCTTCACCGCCGTCGCGCCGCCGGGGTTTAATTTTTATATGCCGTTCTTCTACCGGGTCGGCCGCAAGGTGAACATGATGGAGCAGGTCCTGGACATTCCGGGCCAGGAAATCATCACCAAGGACAATGCGATGGTCGGAGTCGACGGCATCGTCTTCTTCCAGGTGCTCGACGCCGCCAAGGCCGCCTATGAGGTCTCCGACCTCTATCTCGCCATCCTCCAGCTCTCGACCACCAACCTTCGCACCGTGATGGGCTCGATGGATCTCGACGAGACCCTCTCCAAGCGCGACGAGATCAACGCCCGCCTGCTCATCGTCGTCGACCAGGCGACCGAGGCCTGGGGAGTCAAGATCACCCGGGTCGAGGTCAAGGACATCCGCCCGCCGGCCGACATCGTCAACGCGATGACCCGGCAGATGAAGGCCGAGCGCGAGAAGCGCGCGACGATTCTGGAGTCGGAGGCGGCGCGGCAGAA
>DASWRU010000070.1:0-43169 GCA_036403015.1 Allosphingosinicella sp. | reverse complement strand
AAAGGCCAGACTCGTGCAACGGCCAATTTCTCGATCTGGCGGCCGGGGGAATCACCCACACCTATCAGGCTGCTCGCCTAGACCGAGCCACGACGATCGCCTTTGCCGAGGACGCCTCCGCGACAGCGCGCGCGATCCTCCAGAGACATGAGCAGGACGCCGCGGAATCGCAAGCTGCGGTCCGGGGCGGCTAGACGGAATCGCGCCCCTGATCAGGCGCCCTTGCGGCAATCGGCACATCGTCTGCGTTTGTCGTGCCGCCGGACAAAGATAGTCGCTCATTGCGACGGTCGGTCAACTGGCTGCGACGTCACAGGGCGCGGGGATGATCGGCCTTCAATAAGGCGGCTTGTCCAGCCCCGCCGGGCTCTTCGTGAAGATCTCGCAGCCCTCCTCGGTGATTCCGACCATATGCTCGAACTGGGCGGAGAGGGTGCGGTCGCGGGTCACCGCGGTCCAGCCGTCCTCCAGCACCTTCACGCCGGGCTTGCCGATGTTGATCATCGGCTCGATCGTGAAGAACATGCCGGGCCTGAGTTCGGGGCCGGTGCCGGGACGGCCGGCATGGACCACCTCGGGCGAGTCGTGGAAGACTCGGCCGACGCCGTGGCCGCAGAAATCGCGGACGACGCCGTAGCGGTGCCTCTCGGCATGGGTCTGGATGGCATGGCCGATATCGCCGAGATGGTTGCCGGGCTTCGCCTGGGCGATGCCGAGCATCATGCATTCGTAGGTCACGTCGACCAGGCGGCGCGCCTTGATCGGCACGTCGCCGACCAGGAACATGCGGCTGGTGTCGCCGTGCCAGCCGCCGAGGATGATGGTGACGTCGATGTTGACGATATCGCCGTCCTTCAATGTCCGCTCGCCGGGTATGCCGTGGCAGACGACGTGGTTGATCGAGGTGCAGCAGGAGCCGGTGAAGCCGCGATAGCCCAAAGTCGCGGGAACGCCGCCGCGCGCCCGCATCTCGCGATAGACGATGTCGTCAATCTCCTGAGTGGTGGCGCCGGGTACGACATGCGGGACGAGTGCGTCGAGCACCTCGGCGGCGGCGCGGCCGGAGCGGCGCATGCCGGCGAACCCTTCGGGCCCGTGGAGCTTGATCGCGCCCGAGCGGCTGGCGATGGTGTCGGAATCGGCGACGGCGAGATAGTCGGTCATGGCTCCTGATATAGTCCTTCAAAGGTGAAGCGTCACCCTCGCGTCGAACTTGTTTCAGAGTGCGGCTGGCGGAAAGCCGGGTGCTGAAACAGGTTCAGCATGACGCGGAGCCGCGTTAAGGGACGGCGCATGGCGGAAGAACGCATCTGGACGGCGGGCCTGCTGGTGATCGGGGACGAGATCCTGTCGGGCCGCACCCAGGACCGCAATGTCGCCCAGATCGGCAGCTGGCTCAACCTCCAGGGCATTCGCCTCAACGAAGTACGGGTGGTCCCGGACGTCATCGAGCGGATCGCGGCGGGGGTGAACGCGCTTCGCGCCGAGAACGACTATCTCTTCACCACCGGCGGCATCGGCCCGACCCATGACGACATGACCGTCGACGCTATCGCGCACGCGCTCGGCGTGCCGGTGGTGGTGCACCCGAAGGCGAGGGCCGCGCTGGAGGCTTATTACGCGAGTCGCGGCGGGATCACCGAGACGCGGCTCAGGATGGCGCGGGTGCCGCAGGGCGCGGAGCTGATCGACAATCCGATGTCCGGCGCGCCGGGCATCCGCGTCGGCAACATCTTCATCCTCGCCGGAGTGCCGCATATCGCGACGGTGATGCTGGAGGCGCTGGCGGGGACGCTGGAAGGAGGCCGGCCGCTCCTCTCCCGCACCATCGGCTGCTGGGCCCCGGAAAGCGAAGTGGCCGACCTCCTGCGCCAGGTGGAGGCGGATCATCCCGGCTGCCAGATCGGCTCCTACCCCTTCTTCAGGGAAGGGCGGGTGGGCGCCAATTTCGTCGTCCGCTCGACCGACGAGGCGGTGCTGGAGGCGTGCGTCCAGGCGCTCGTGCGGGCGCTCGAGACGGCGGGGCGGGAGGTGGTGGGGGAAGTCGCCTAGCGGCCGGCTGGAGCGGGTGAAGGGAATCGAACCCTCGTCGTAAGCTTGGGAAGCTTCTGCTCTGCCATTGAGCTACACCCGCTCGCGCGCTCCCCATCTAGGAAAGCGGTCCGGCCTTGTCGAGACGCTTGTGCGGAGGTCGCGAGGGTGCGCGCTTTCCTGACGGACCTTCAGGCGAGGCCGAGGCGTTGAGCGGCGGCGGATCGACAACAGGGTCTTTGGTTGCAACTGATAAGCAACCTTATTATATGTGCGCTATGGACAGCAACTTCGCCTTCGACGTGAGCGAGACCGCGCATGCGCTTCGCCGCGAGTTCGAGCGCCGCGCCGCCGAGCACGGCGTCACGCGCGCGCAGTGGCGCGTGCTCGCCCGGCTGTCCCGGCAGGACGGGCTGCGGCAGGTCGAGCTGGCCGATTATCTCGACGTGGAGCCGATCACCCTTTGCCGGATGATCGACCGGCTCGAGGAAGCGGGGCTGGTCGAGCGGCGCGCGGACGAGGCAGACCGGCGCGCCTGGCGCATTCGGCTCACCGCAAAGGCGGGTCCGCCGATCGAGGCGCTTCGCCACATTGCGGAGAAATTCCTCGCCGACGCGCTCGCCGGAATCTCCGAGACGGAGCAGGCGCGCGTCCGCGACGTTCTGGCGCGGGTAAGGGCGAACGTCGCCCCCAGCGCCGCAGCTGCACGGAGAGCATCATGAAGGAAGGCGCCATCAAGGCCGCCGAAGCCGACGCCGCCCCCGCGGAAGCGGACGCGACGGCGCCGAAGAAGAAGCGGCTGAGGCTCGTCCTCATGCTGTCGCTGCCGCTCCTCCTGGTGGCGGTCGGCGCCTATTTCTACCTGACCTCGGGTCGCTACGTGGCGACCGACAACGCCTATGTGCAGCAGGACAAGATCTCGGTTTCCGCGCTGGTGACCGGGCCGATCGTCGAAGTGGCGGTGAAGGAGAACCAGCGGGTGAAGGCCGGCGACCTCCTGTTCCGCATCG
The DNA here is from genome assembly GCA_036403015.1 of Allosphingosinicella sp. GTDB lineage: Bacteria > Pseudomonadota > Alphaproteobacteria > Sphingomonadales > Sphingomonadaceae > Allosphingosinicella. The sequence goes on along the minus strand of DASWRU010000070.1, from coordinate 40,128 downwards.
ACCCGGCGCCCTATCGCATCGCGCTCGAGCAGGCCGAGGCGCAGATCGCCTCGGCCCAGGTTTCGGTGAGCAAGCTCCAGGCCGAGAATGCGGGCACCGGGGCGGACATTCAGGCCGCTCAGGACAATCTCATCATCGCCCAGCGCGACTTCGGCCGGTACGCCGAGCTGCTTCGCCGCGGCTTCACGACCCGGGTCGATTACGACAAAGCGCTACACGGCGTGCAGGAAGCCAAGCAGCGGCTCGCCAATGCTCGCAACCAGGCGCAGGTCAGCGCGTCCCAGCTGCGGCAGGGGCCCGAATCCGCCCAGCCGGCCATCGCCGCCGCCATCGCCGCCCGCGACAAGGCGCTGCTCGATCTGAAGCGGACCGAGGTGCGGGCCCCGGTCGACGGCTATGTCAGCCAGACAGACCGCCTCCAGCTCGGCAACATGGCCGTGCAGGGGCTCGGCATGGTGACGGTGGTGCGCAGCGGCGACACCTGGATCGAGGCCAATTACAAGGAGACGGACCTCAGGAACATGGCCCCGGGCCAGGCGGCCGACGTCAAGCTCGACGCCTATCCCTCCGTGAAGATCCGCGGCCACGTCGCCTCGATCGGCCGCGGCACGGGCTCGGAATTCTCCGTCCTCCCGGCGCAGAACGCGACCGGCAACTGGGTCAAGGTTACCCAGCGCGTCCCGGTGCGGATCGCCATCGACACCAGTCCGGGGCGGCCCTTGCTCGCCGGCCTGTCGGCGAAGGTGACCGTGGACACCAAGGAGGCGCCGCCGCCGGCGCAGGCGGTCGCGGCCCAGAGGACCGCGCAAAGGTGATCACAACCCTTCTCCGTTCGCCCCGAACGAAGTCGAGGGGCCGAGTCGAGCGAAGCCGAGACCCTTATGCCTCGGCTCCGCTCGGCGGAGTGTCTCGACTTCGCTCGACACGAACGGATCCTGCCGGCGGAGCTTGAACCTCGATGGCCTCCGCCGCCCTCAACCCGCACCACCCGACGCTGAAGCTCGATGGGCTCGAGCATGGCGTCCTCACCGTCGCGATCATGATGGCGGTGCTGCTGCAGGTGCTCGACACCACCATCGCCAACGTCGCGCTGCCGCACATGATGGCGTCGATGTCGGCGACTCGGGAGACGATCAATTGGGTGCTGACCAGCTACATCGTCGCCTCGGCCATCGCCATCCCGATCACCGGCTGGCTCGCCGACCGGGTCGGCAGGAAGCGGCTGTTCGTGTGGTCGGTGGTCGCCTTCACGGTCGCCTCGGTGATGTGCGCGATGGCGCAGAACCTGCCGCAGATGGTCGCCTTCCGCGCCTTCCAGGGCGTCTCGGGCGCGTTCCTCGTCCCGATCGCGCAGGCGGTGATGTTCGACATCAACCCGCCGTCCAAGCACGCCCGCGCGATGGCGATGTTCGGCATGGGCGTGATGATCGGGCCGATCCTCGGGCCGGTGCTCGGCGGCTGGCTGACCGAGAATTACAATTGGCGCTGGGTGTTCCTGGTCAACCTGCCGGTCGGCATCGTCTGCACCCTGCTCCTCGTCCGCTTCATGCCCAAGAGCGAGGTGAAGAAGCGGCGGTTCGACCTGTTCGGCTTCGCCCTCCTCGCGCTCGCGCTGGGCGGCCTGCAGCTGATGCTCGACCGGGGCGAGCAGCTCGACTGGTTCGACAGCTGGGAGGTGTGGATCGAGCTCGGCCTCGCGTTGTGCGGCGCCTGGATGTTCGTCATCCACATCGCCATGAGCCGGCAGCCTCTGTTCGATCCGAAGATGTTCATGGACCGGAATTTCGGCTTCGCGCTCGCCTTCATGGCGGTCACCGGCGTGCTGCTGCTGGCCGGCCTCGCTTTGCTGCCGCCGCTCCTCCAGAGCCTGTACGGCTATTCGGTGCTCGATTCCGGCTTTCTGACGGCGCCGCGGGGCATCGGCACCTTGATCTCGATGATGCTGGCCGGACGGCTCACCGGCAGGGTGGATGCGCGCCTGCTCATCTTCGCCGGCATCGGCTGCCTCGCTTTCTCGCTGTGGCAGATGTCCGGCTTCACTTTGGTGATGGGGTCGCGGCCGATCATCGTTTCCGGCGTGGTCCAGGGCCTGGGCCTCGGCTTCATCTTCGTTCCGCTGCAGGCGCTCGCCTTCGCCTCACTGCCGCCGAGCTACCGCACCACCGGCGCGAGCCTGCTCAACCTCGCCCGCAACATCGGCGGGTCGGTGGGGATTTCCGTCGTCACCTTCCTGCTCGCGCGCAACGCCCAGGTCAGCCATTCGGACCTCGCGGCCCACGTCAACTCGGCGACGCTGCCGGCGGCGGCGCAGACCATCGTCACCCAGATCGGCGGCTCCGCCGACGCGGTGCTGGCCATGCTCAATGCGGAGATAAACCGGCAGGCGCTGATGATCGCCTATCTCGACGATTTCCACGCGATGATGCTGGTGACGCTGGCGGCGATGCCGTTCGTCTGGCTGCTGCGGCCGGCGAAGCGCCAGGCCGGCGCCGCCCCGCCGGTCATGGCGGACTGATCAGCCCGGCCCTAGCGCCCCCTACTTCCGTTTCTTGTCCCGCTCCTGGCGCTCCGGCGGCGGCGGCAGCTCGGCGCGGGTGAGGCGGCCGTCGCGGTCCTTGTCCAGCATGAGGAAGCGCGCGCCGGCGGCCCGGGCGAACTCGGCGCGGGAGACGCCGCGGTTCAAATCCTCGTCGGCGGAGATGACCGGCTCGGGAATGTTGAGGAAGGCATAGCGCCCCGCGCCTTCGAGGCCCGGATCATATTCGCCGCGCCCGCGGCCGCCATCCTGGCGGCGCCGGCCGTCGCCCCAGTCGCCGCCGCCGTGCCGGCCGCCGCTCCACCCGCCGCCGCCGCCCCAGCGCGAATGCATCTGCAGTCCGAGCTGGACCTCGGGCGCCACGTCGTTCTCGTAGCGGGCGAGCTCGGCGGGATCGATCTCGCCGTCGCCATTGGTGTCGAGCGTCGCGAAGAAGCGCGCCGCATCGGCCCGCATCTCCGCAAGGCCGAGGGCGCCGTCCCGGTCCGTGTCCGCCGCCGCGAACCAGGCCCCGACGAGGTCGGCGCCCGCGTCGCGCGAGCGGAACGGCTCCCCCATCGGGCTGAGGAACACACGGCCGCGCGGCTCGGGGGAGGGGGGAGGCCCCGGCGGCGGCGCTGCGGCCGCGGCGGCAAGCCCGACGAGGGGCGTAAGCAGGATTTTCAGCATCGCTCTCCATCCCAAGCCCTGCCGCAAAGCGCAAGCGCCGGGCGAACAGGCGATGAAGGGCGGGTGACTTGCGCGGGTGGCACGGGCATGGTCGCGAGGCCGCCATTGCTCTGGCCCTGGGAGTCGCCGAATGACCGAGCCGCGCCAGCCTGCCCCCGCCGAGGACGGACCCGAGGCCCGCCGCATGCAGATGCGCGTCCTCGTCCTCGTCCTGACCTTGCTCGGCCTGTGGATCGCGCGCGGCTTCCTGCTGGAGCTCGCCTGGGCGGGGACGATGGCGATCGCACTCTGGCCGCTCTACTGCCGCTTCGCCCGCCCCTCCCGGCCCGGTCACCTGCTTATTCTCGCTCCGCTCGGCTTCACGCTCGCCATGGGGCTCGTCCTCATGCTCCCCCTCGCCATCGTCGCGGTCGAAGCGGCGCGGGACAGCCAGTCGGCGCTCGGCTGGGTGGCGCAGGCGCAGAAGAGCGGCGTGCCGACCCCCGCCTGGCTGCACGCGGTGCCGTTCGTCGGGGCCCGCGCCGCCGCCTGGTGGCAGGCCCATCTCGCCGATCCGCGCGCCGCCGCCGCCTTCCTCGGCGAAACCGACGCCGGCGCGCTCGCCCGCTGGACCGGCGCCCTCGCCGCCCAGGTCGCCTCGCGCTCGATGTTCTTCCTCGTCACCCTGCTCGCTCTGTTCGTGATCCTGCGCGACGGCCGGCGAATCGCCGCGACCTGCGTCTCCACCGCCTGTCACTTCTACGGCGATTTCGGGGAGCGCTTCATGCTCCGTCTCGCCGATGCGGTACGCGGCGCCGTCAACGGCACCGTCTTCGTCGCCATCGGGGAGGGGACGCTGATCGGCTTCGGCTATGCGGTTGCCGGCGTGCCGCGGCCGGTGCTGTTCACGCTGGCGACGATCGCGGTGGCGATGCTCCCCTTCGGGGCATGGTTCGCGTTCGGAATCGCTTCGCTGGTGCTGCTCGCCCAGGGCCATCTCGCCGTCGCGATCGCTCTGTTCGTGTTCGGCGCCGCGGTGATGCTGGTCGGCGACAATCTCGTCCAGCCGGCGCTGGTCGGCAACACGGTGGAGCTGCCCTTCCTGTGGACCTTCGTCGCGACGTTCGGCGGCCTGCAGACGTTCGGCTTCGTCGGCCTGTTCATCGGCCCCGCGGCGATGGCCGCCTTGTTCCTCGTCTGGCGTGAATGGCTAGGCGAGGAGATGCCTGCGGCGCCCCGGCGGAGGCGTGGCAGGCTGCGGCGCGGGCGCGGGTAGCAAAGGCATGGATCCCCAATTGTCCGACGGCAGAGGCGACCGGGCTGCGTCGGTGGAGGCTTCGCTGGCTTATTACCCCTCCGGCGCCCAGGCCCCGCATGGCCACGATTACGACCAGATTTCCCTGCTCCTCACCGGCGAGATGCGCGAGGAAAGCGGGGGCTGGGAGGCGGACCTCTGCCGGACGGCGATCGGCTTCAAGCCGGCGGGGACGCGGCACAGCAATTGCTGGGGTCCGGACGGCGCGCTCTTCTTCTCGCTGAAGTTGGCACCCGGCGCCTGCCCGCCGGAGCTGGCGCCGCGCCGGGGCTGGTCCGCGCCCGCGGCGGCGGCGGAGCTTCGGCGGCTCGCCCGCGCCTGCCTTACCTGCGCCGATCCCGCCGGCCGCGCCGATCTGGCCTGGGATTTCGTCGCCCGCGCCGGCGACGCCCGGGAGCCGGTCCGCGGCCCGCCGCCGCTCTGGCTGGCACAGGCGCGGGCGAGTCTCCGGGACGCGCCGGGGGAGACCGGCATTGGCAGCCTCGCCGCCAGGCTGGGCGTCCACCGCGTCCATCTCAGCCGGATGTTCGCTCGGCATTACGGCCTCGCCCCGAGCCGCTTCCGCACTCGCTGCCTGGCGATGAAGGCGGTGGCCGGCGCCGCCGCCGCCGCGGAGCCGCTGACGTGGGTAGCGCTCGACGCGGGCTTCTGCGACCACAGCCACGCCGCGCGGGTGGTGAGGAACCGGACCGGCTTCACGATGGCCGAGCTGCGCGCGCTGCTCGCCCCGTTACATCCGTCCAAGCGCCGCGCCGGCCCATGACCTAAAGCCGCGGGCCATGACCGGCCGACCCTGCCCCCTGCGCGCCGCCGTCCTGCTCCTCGCTTTGCCCGGCTTGCTGTCGTCGCCACCCGCGCTCGGCCGCCGGGCACAAGCGGGGACGGCGGGATGCCCCGGACGGGCGCGGGTGCCGATGGTCGAGTGGGATGGGGTGCGCCCGGCCGTCCACGTCATCGTCAATGGCCTCGGTCCCTACCTCTTCCTCGTCGACACCGGCGCGGGCGGCGAGGCGCGCGCCGACACGCGGCTGGTCGAAAGGCTGGGCTTGCGGCCGTCCGGAACCTATCCGGCCGACGACGGCTCCGCCGCCGCCGCCGCCGCGCACGCGACCATGCCGAAATATGTGCTCGGCTCGATCCGGCTTGGGACCCTGACGCGCCGGCAGGTCGAGACGCCCGGTCGCAGCTATAACGGCAACCCGCGCCGGACGCCGATCGACGGCATATTGGGCTATCGTTTCTTCGCCGGCTGCCTCCTCACGCTCGACTATCGCCGCCGCGAGGTTCGGGTGGGGCCGGGCGCGCTCCGGCCAGGCCCCGGCGTCATCGCCTATGCGCGCGACGACGGCGGCCCGCAGGTTCCGATCGGCATCGGATCTCAAACCACCCTCGCCAATCTCGACACCGGCGACCGCGAAGCCTTCACCTTGCCGTGGCCGATGGCGGCGCGGCTGCCGCTGGCGGCGCCGCCGCGGGTAGTCGGCACCGGCCAGTCGGCCAATAACGCTTTCGAAATACGCGAGGCGCCGCTCGCCGGCTCGATCCGGATCGGCACCGCCGCCTGGACCCGCCCGTCGGTCCAGTTCGCCGACGTCTTCGACAATTTGAACGTCGGGTCGGCCGCCCTGCAGGACGCCGTCGTCACGTTCGACCAGAACCGCAGGCTCGTCCGCCTGCGGCGCCGGGGCCGGTGAGACCAGGCCTCAGGCGGAGGCCGCGCCGAGCCGCTCGAGTTGGCCGGCGTCGAGCTCCAGCGTCATCGCGCCGATCAGCGTCTCGAGTTGGTCCGGGGTGCGCGCGCTGGCGATCGGGGCGGCGACGGCGGGCTGAGCCGCGAGCCAGGCGAGCGCGACCTCGGCCGGGCTGGACCGCGTCTCCGCCGCCACCTCGTCGAGCGCCGCCAGCACGGCGAAGCCCTTCGCGTTCAAATATTTGCCCATGCGGTCGCCCCGCACGCTCCGGCCCTGGTCGGCCTCGGAACGATATTTGCCGGTGAGGAAGCCGGAGGCGAGGCCGTAATAAGGCAGAGCGGCGATGTCGCGCTCGACGCAGAGCCGCTGCAGCGGTCCCTCGAAACCGGCGCGGTCCATGAGGTGATATTCGTTCTGAAGCGCCTCGTAGCGGACCAGACCCTCCCGCGCCGAGATGGCGAGCGCCTCGTCCAGCCGCTCCGCCGAGTAATTGGACGCGCCGATCGCCCTCACCTTGCCGTCGCGGACCAGCCGGTCGAACGCGGCGAGGCTGTCGGCGAGCGGCGTCGCCTTGTCGTCCTGATGGGCGTAATAGAGGTCGATCCGCTCGACCCCCAGCCGCCTCAGCGAAGCTTCGGCCGCCGCCGCGATCCGCGCGGGCTCAAGCTTCTTGCCGCCTTCGCCGGCCAGCATCCCGACCTTGGTGGCGACCAGCATGTCGCCCTGGCCGCCGCGCCGCCGCAGCCACTCGCCGATCAGGCTCTCCGATTCCCCGCCCCGATGCCCGGGCACCCAGGCCGAATAGACGTCGGCCGTGTCGATCATCCGGCCGCCGGCATCGGCGAACCGGTCGAGGATCCGGAACGCCTCCTCCCCGCGCGCGGTCCAGTCGAATACGTTGCCGCCCAAGACGAGCCGCGGCGTCTTCATGCCAGTCGTCCCAATCTCCCTCAGCTCCGCCATCTCGTCGTTCCTCGTCGGTGTGGAGCGCGCTTGTGCCGCGCGCGATCGCCGGCGTGAAGGGCGGCCGTCGCGCGGGCGCCCCGGCCCGGCGCGTCAGGCGTCCCCCTCGCCCTCGCTACGGTCGAGCAGCGCCGTCAGCCGCTCGACCGCCTGGACCAGCGAGACGACCTCGCGCTCGCGAAGCTCGTCCAGCTTCTGGTGCAGCAGCTCGATCTCCAGCTCGGCCTTGATGTTGATCCGGTAATCGTCCTCCGCCTTCTGCCGGTCGACGTCCGCCTGCCGGTTCTGGCTCATCATGATGAACGGCGCCGCATAAGCCGCCTGAAAGGACAGAGCGAGGTTGAGGAGGATGAAGGGATAGGGGTCCCAATGGTTGATCCACGCGGTGACGTTGAGCACCACCCAGAAGAACAGGAGGGTGGTCTGGACGATGATGAACCGCCAGGAGCCCATCGTCGAGGCGACCGCGTCGGCGATGCGCTGGCCGCGGGTCGCCGGCGGCCCGGCCACTTCGGGCCCGGCCGAGCGCTGCTTGCGCCGCCGGACGCGCAGCTCGTGGAGCAGCTTGCGCTCGCCCTCGCCGAGCTTCGCCTTGCGATTGTCCTCGTCCGCCATCGTCCAGCCCCCCGATCCCGCGCCAGCTTGGCACAGTCCGGCCGCGGGGAGAATGGCTCCGTTGCGATCGAGGCCGGCCCCGGCCGGCCGCCGCTCAGCCGCTATTGCCGATCGGCGCGTCGATCTTCACGTCGGCGTTGATCTTCTTGGTTGCCGTGCCGTGCATGAGGCCCTGCCCGAAGACGAGGTAGAGCACGACCAGAAGGGCTATGATGGCGATCACCGCGACCACCGCGGTGCCGCCGCCGCCCCGCCGGCTTTCGGCCACGACCACTCTTTCGCGTTCACGCTCGACCATCGCCATCTCCATTGATGTTACGCGCCCGCAACGCACCCGCCGCAACGGCTGTTCCGCCCGCAGCGCCCGCGGCCCCTTTCACCCTTTGTTTGTCAAATTCTGCGACAGGCGGTGACGTGTCGGAGAAGCTTACACTGCAAGGCGGAGCAAGCGGGCGATGATCCGCCTGTTCAAGCATTACGTGCCGCACACCTTGCTCCTGCTGGGGCTGGTCGATTTCGTGCTGCTTATGGTCGCGGGCGAGGCGGGCTGGAGCCTGCGCGCCTGGCAGATCGGCAGCGATTCCGATTTCCACCTCGACCTCCTGCCGCACCTCTTCACCTTCGCGGGAACCCTGGAGCTCGCGATGATCGGCGTCGGCGCCTATGGGGTCGATGCGTTGCGGTCGATGCGGATCGCGGCGGCGCGGCTGGTCGTCGCGGTGTCGCTGGGCGTGCTGTTGCTCAGCCTCGTCTACTTCCTGATGCCGGCCGTCGGCTTCTGGCGCTCCAACCTGCTCTACGCCATGGCTTTCGCTCTGGTCGCCCTGTTCGCGGCTCGGCTGCTGTTCGAGGAGACGCTGGACAGCGACGCCTTCCGGCGGCGGGTGCTGGTGCTCGGCGCCGGCCCGCGGGCGGCGCGGCTCGAAGCGCTGGCGGCGCGGGAGGGGGCCGGCTTCGTCATCGCCGGCTACGTCGCCATGAACGACGGGCCGACCGCGGTGGCGCGCGCGGTCAATCGCGCCGACATCCCGAACCTCTCCCGGCACGTCGTCCAGCTGGCCGCGAGCGAGGTGGTGCTGGCGCTCGAGGAACGGCGCAACGCGCTGCCGCTTGCCGACCTGCTCCGGATCAAGACGACCGGCGTCCACGTCAACGATATTTCCTCCTTCCTGGAGCGGGAGACGGGGCGGGTCGACCTCGACAGCCTCAACCCCTCCTGGCTGATCTTCTCCGACGGCTTCTCGTCCGGCCGGCGCATCTCGGCGGCGGGTAAGCGCCTGTTCGACATCGCAGTGAGCGCGGCCATCCTCCTCCTGTTCGCACCGCTGATCGGGCTCACCGCCTTGCTGGTGAAGCTGGAGAGCGCGGGGCCGGCTTTCTTCCGGCAGAAAAGGGTCGGGCTTTACGGTGTGCCGTTCGAGATATTGAAGCTCCGCTCGATGCGCGAAGACGCCGAAGTAGGCGGCAAGGCGGTCTGGGCGCAGAAGGACGATCCGAGGGTCACCCGGGTCGGCGCTGTCATCCGCAAGCTGCGCATCGACGAGCTTCCGCAGGCCTGGACCGTGCTCAAGGGCGAGATGAGCCTCGTCGGCCCGCGCCCGGAGCGGCCGCAATTCGTCTCCGATCTCGAGGCGCGGCTGCCTTATTATTCCGAACGGCACGTGGTGAAGCCCGGCATCACCGGCTGGGCCCAGATCAACTTCCCCTATGGCGCCTCGGTCGAGGACGCGCGCGAGAAGCTCGAATACGATCTCTATTACGCCAAGAACTACACCCCCTTCCTCGATCTCCTCATCCTCCTCCAGACGGTTCGGGTCGTGCTCTGGCCGGAGGGCGCGCGGTGAGCCCGTTCATTCTCTTCTGGAGCCACGCTCTGGCCGCGATCCTCTACGGCGTGCTGGCGCTGTGGCAGCTTCGCCACTGGAACCAGGATGCGTGCAACCGGCCGCTGGTCGCCGCCTTCGCAATCACCTCCCTGTGGGGGATATTCAGCGCCCTGATGGGGCCTCACAGCATGGCGGCCGGCCTCGCCGAGAGCGGGCGCAACTTCGGCTTCCTGGCCTTCATGTACGGGCTGCTGGGCAGCGCGCAGCAGGACGAGCGGCAAGGGGCGGTCAAGCTCGTCTACACGGTGGTCGCGGGCGTGATCGGGCTGCAGCTCACCATTGCCGGCGTGGCGCCCCAGTTCACCGACAAGCCGCTCCTTTACGACGCGCTCAACTCGACGGCGCAGATCTTCGGCCTGACCATCGCCGCGGGCGCGCTGGTGCTGGTCCACAACCTCTACGGGCAGGCCGCGCCGGACAGCCGCTGGGGCATCCGCCTGCCGATGATCGCGCTGGCCGCGATGTGGGCCTACGACCTTCACCTCTATACCGTCGCCTATCTGACGCGCGGGCCGGTCGACGACATCCTGGCGATGCGCGGCGCCATCCTCGCCGCCCTCGTCCCCCTCTTCGCTTTGGCCAGCCGCAGGAATGCGCAGTGGCGTGTGCAGATCTCGCGCGCCGCGACCTTCCAGTCGCTCTCAGTGATGGCGATCCTGGGCTATCTCATCCTGATGATGTCGGCGACCCGCGCGCTCGAGTTCATCGGCGGCGAGTGGGTGCGCGTGGGGCAGGTGGCGATCATCTTCCTGATGACCGTCGCGGCCGTGGTGCTGCTGCCGTCCGGGCGGATGCGCGCGTGGAGCCGGGTCATCCTCGCCAAGCATTTTTTCGAGCATCGCTACGATTATCGTGAGGAATGGCTTCGCTTCACCCGCACCATGGGCGCCGCGGGCGAGGACGGGGCGCCGCTGGGCGAGCGCATCGTCAAGGCGATCGCCGACGTCGCCGACAGCCCCGCCGGCCTGCTCCTGGTGCCGGACGCGACCGGGCGCTTCAGCGTCGCTGCCGGCTGGAAGTGGACTCACGACCTTCCCGAATGCGGCAGCGATGCCGGCCTGGTGGCGTTCATCGAGGCGCATTCCTTCATCGTCGATTTCGGCCAGGCCCGCAAAGGCGCGCTGAAGGGTCCGTCGGACATGCTTCCCGCGCCAGCCTGGATGGCGACGCTGGACGAAGCCTGGGCGGGGGTGCCGCTGCTCCACAACGACCGGCTGGCCGGCCTGGTCGTGCTCGCCCACCCGCTCTTGCGGCGGCCGCTCGACTGGGAGGATTTCGACCTGTTCCGCACCGCCGGCATCCAGGCGGCGAGCTATCTCGTCGAGGCGCACAGCCAGGAAGCGCTCGCCAACGCGCAGCGCTTCGACGAGTTCAACCGCCGCTTCGCCTTCATCATGCACGACATCAAGAATCTGGTGAGCCAGCTCGGCCTCATCATCCGCAACGCGGAGCGTCATGCCGACAAGCCCGAATTCCGCCAGGACATGATCGCCACCCTCGAAAGCTCGGTGCGCAAGATGAACGACCTGCTCGCGCGCCTCAGCCGCGGCAATGCCAATGTCGAGGCGGAGCCGGTGCGCACCATCGCCTTGTGGCAGCCGGCCGCCGCCGTGGCCGAGATCAAGGGGCGGGTGCATCCGGTGGAGCTGTGCGGCGAGGAGGGGATCGCCGCCCTGGCCGATCCGGCGCGGCTCGAGCAGGCTCTGATGCATCTCGTCCAGAACGCCATCGACGCTAGTCCCTCCGGCGCCCCGGTGCGGATCGAGGTCGGGCGCCGAGGCGGCCAGGCCGCCGTCCATGTCGTCGACAGCGGCGCGGGCATGAGCGCGGACTTCGTCCGCACCCGCCTGTTCCAGCCTTTCTCCTCGACCAAGGAGAGCGGCTTCGGCGTCGGCGCCTTCGAGGCCAAGGGGCTGGTGAGCGCGATGGGCGGCCGCATCGAGGTCGAAAGCCGCGAAGGCGCGGGCAGCCGCTTCACCCTCCTTTTACCGCTGGCTGAGACACAGCCCGCCCAGCAACGGATGTCCGCATGAACGCGCCCTTCAAGCCCAGGCTGCTGATCGTCGAGGACGACGAGGGGCTCCAGCGCCAGCTGCGCTGGGCCTATGACGATTATGACGTGCTGGTCGCGTCGGACCGCGACGCGGCCGTCAACATCCTGAGGGCCGAGGAGCCGCCGGTGGTGACGCTCGACCTCGGCCTGCCGCCCGATCCCGACGGCGTCAGCGAAGGCTTCGCGACGCTGGAGACGATCCTCTCGCTCAAGCCCGAAACCAAGGTGATCGTCGCCTCCGGGCACGGCGCGCGCGAGAGTGCGCTTCGAGCGATCGCGTCGGGCGCCTACGACTTCTACCAGAAGCCGGTCGATATCGACCAATTGGGCCTGATCGTCCGCCGCGCCTTCCAGCTGCACGGCATCGAGACGGAGAACCGGCGGCTGGAGGAGAAAGCCGGCGACGACCGCATGGTGCTCGGCACGATGATCACCGCGGCGCCGGAGATGCTGAAGGTGGCTCGGACCATCGAGCGGGTGGCCGATACCGGCGTGTCCGTCATGCTGCTCGGCGCGAGCGGCACCGGCAAGGAGCTTCTCGCCCGCGGCCTTCACAGCGCCAGCAACCGCGCCGGCGGCGGCTTCGTCGCGATCAACTGCGCGGCCATCCCGGAGAACCTGCTCGAAGCGGAGCTGTTCGGCTCGGAGAAGGGCGCGTTCACGGGCGCGATCAAGACCACCGAGGGCAAGATCGAGCTCGCCCATGGCGGCACCTTGTTCCTCGACGAGGTCGGCGATATCCCGCTGCCGCTCCAGGTCAAGCTGCTCCGCTTCCTGCAGGAGCGGGTGATCGAGCGGATCGGCGGGCGCAAGGCGATCGCGGTCGACACCCGCATCGTCTGCGCGACCCACCAGGACCTGCCCGAGATGATCAAGGCCGGCAGCTTCCGCGAGGACCTCTATTACCGGCTCGCCGAGATCGTCGTTCGAATCCCCAGCCTCGCCGAGCGGCCCGGCGACGCGGCGCTGCTGGCGCGGCACTTCCTCCACCGATTAAGGCGGGATATGAACCCGGCCGTAAAAGCCCTCTCCGCCGACGCGCTGGCCGCGATTGATGCATGGCCGTGGCCCGGCAACGTGCGCGAGCTCGAGAACCGCATGAAGCGAGCGGTGATCATGGCCGACGGCAAGCTGGTCACGGCCGAGGATCTCGACCTCGAAGGCGCGGCGGAGGACCGGCTCCCGGTCAACCTCAAGGCCGCGCGCGAGCAGGCCGACCGTCGGGCGATTCGCCACGCTCTGGCGCGGGCCGACAACAATATTTCGAGCGCCGCGAAGCTGCTCGGGATCAGCCGCCCGACGCTCTACGACCTCCTCAAGCATTACGAACTGCAGCCGTGAGGCGGCTGGTCCTCGCGGCGTTGCTGCTCGGCGCCGCCGCCTGCTCGAACGCGCCGGGATCGCCGGAGGCGGCGTACGGGCGCGGCCTCACGGCGCTCGCGGCGGGCCAGCCCCGTATTGCGCGGATCGAGCTTCTGAACGCCGTGGCCGCGGCGCCGAACAGCCCCACGGTGCGCCTCGCTCTGGCCCGCGCCTACCTCCTGCTCGGCGACGGCGACGGGGCGCAGGGGGAGATCGCCCGCGCCCGCGCGCTCGGAGCGCCGGCGGCGCGGACCCGCCATTTGATGGCGCACGCTTTGCTCCTCCAGGGACAGCCGGAGCGGGCGGTGGCGGAAGCGCAGCAGGCCCCGCCCGCCTTCGCCGCCTATGCGGCGCGCATCCGCGGCCTCGCCTCGATGGCCGCGGGGGACGAGGGCGCCGCCGCGGCCGCGTTCGGCCAGGCGATCGCGGCCGGCCCTCGCGACAGCCGCGTCTGGGTGGACGTGGCCCGCTTCCGGCGGAGCACCGGCGAGCTCGCCGGCGCCATCGCGGCGGCGGACCGCGCCGTCGCGCTCGACCCCCGCAACGCGGCGGCAATCGGCGTTCGCGGCGAGCTCACGCGCAGCCAATACGGCCTCGCCGCGTCACTCAGCTGGTTCGATCGTGCCCTCGAGGTCGACCCGGACAATGTCGCCGCGCGGCTGGAGCGCGCCGCCACCCTGCTCGATCTCGGCCGCACCGCCGACATGCTCGCCGACACTAGGCAGGTGCTCGCCGCCTCGCCGGCCAATGCGCGGGCCTATTTCCTCCAGGCGGTGCTGGCGGCGCGGGCGCGCAAGTTCGACCTCGCCAAGGGGCTGTACCAGCGCACCGCCGGCGCCTTCGAGGGCGATCCGGCGGGCATGCTGCTGGGCAGCGCTATCGACCTGGAGACCGGCCATCCGGAGATCGCCTCCGAGCGGCTGGCGAGGCTGGTCGCCCTGCAGCCGGACAATATCAAGGCGCGGCGGCTGCTCGCGACCGCTCAGTGGCGGCAGGGCGACGCCCGGGCCGCGGCCGACACGCTGCGCCCGCTCGCCGACAGGCCGGACGCGGACGCCTACACGCTGACGCTGATCGCCGAGGCCCTCGCCCGGAGCGGCGATGGGCGTTCGGCCTCCGCCTATCGGGCGCGCGCGGCGGTGCCGCAGCGGCGCAGCGAGGCGGCGTTGCTCGCCGCACCGGTCGACGACGAGCGGCTCGCCGCCCTGCGAAGCGACGCCGATGGGCGCGCGGGCGACGCGGCGCCGCAGGTGCAGCTGATCCGTGCCTTGCTGGGTCGGGGCCTCGGCGCCGAGGCGCTCGACCGGGCGCGGCGGCTCGAGGCCGACAATCCCGGCGCTCCCGACGCCCACGTGCTTGCGGGGGATGCGTTCGGGATCACCGGGGATTATGCCGGCGCGGCCGAGGCCTATCGCAAGGCGGCCAATTTGGCCTTCACCGAGCCGGTGGCGCTCCGCCTGATCGAGGCGCTGCGCAATGCCGGCGACGCGCGCGGCGCCGCTCAGGTGCTGTCGCTCTATCTCGCCCAGAACCCGCAGAGCGTGCCGGCCCAGCTGCTCGCCGCCAATGCGCTCCTTCAGGCAAAGAGGTGGGACGGCGCGATCGCCCTCTACGAGCGGCTGCGTGCCCGGATCGGCGACCGCGACGCGACGTTGCTGAACAACCTTGCCTGGGCCTATGCCGAAGAGGGCGATTACGAGCGGGGCCTGCCGCTCGCGCACAAGGCCTGGTCGCTCGATCCGCGCAACCCGGCGACGGCGGACACTTTCGGCTGGCTGCTCTTCAAGAGCGGCCGCGACCGGACCCGGGGCCTGGCGCTGCTGCAACGGGCGGCGCATTCCGCCTCCCCGTCGTAAGAGCGGCGCACCTACACCAGCAACAGAAAGCCGTTCAGGGTGAGCAAACTGCCGACGGCGCCGATCGCGGCGGCGAGGATCAGCACCCAGCGCCTGACGGCGAGGATGGCGACCGAGCCGAGGACGAGGGCGAGCTGGAGGAGGACCTCGGCCAAGTCGAAATTGTTGTCGCGCGCCGATGCCTGGTCGAACGCCGCTTCGTACGACTGGGCACGCGCCTTGATCTCCTTCTTGCCCTCGCCTTTCAGGGGATCGTTCGGCGCCTGCGCGTCGGGTTCGCTGTCGTAGCGCGAGACGGTCGCCTTGTATTTGGCGAGGCGCTGCTCCGCCGCGGCGCGGCCGGCGGGGGTGAGGGCGCCGGTGGCGAGCTGTCCCTCAAGGTCGTCGGCGGCGATCTCGTACATCGTCTGGCGCACGTTCTTGGCCTGGTAGAAGGCCCAGCTGTCGCTCGCCTTGATGTTGTTGGCGACCATATCGTCCGTCGCGTTGCCGCCGCCGAGGCCGCCGACCGCGAGCACGGCAGCGAGGAAGGCGATCAGCAACGCGGCGCGGTTGCGGAAACGGTCGTCGGCCTGGCTCTCGGCCCGCTCCTCGTGAAGTTCGGCAATCAGATCGGCAGCTTCGGTTGAATCCATGGCGCGTCAGCCCCCCTTTCCGGACGCGTGGCTGGCAAAGTTTTTTCAGCAAGTCGAGAGGCTTCAGGTGGTTGCCGAAAGCTGGGGCTGCTGTAGATCGCACCTTATTCCAGAGGGGAAATGACGAATGAAGCTCCCGCGCCTTACCGCCCTCCTCGCCCTGCCGCTTCTCGCCGCGGCGCCCGCCCCGGCGGCCGACCGGGCGCCGCCGAAGCTGATCGTGGCGATCTCGGTCGACCAGTTCTCGGCCGACCTGTTCGCCCAGTACCGGCAGCATTTCACGGGTGGGCTCAGGCGCCTTGCGGAGGGGGTCGTCTTCCCGTCCGGCTACCAGAGCCACAATGCGACCGAGACCTGCCCCGGCCATTCGACCATCCTCACCGGCTCGCGGCCGGCGCGGACCGGCATCATCGCCAACAACTGGTTCGACCAGAACGTCGCGCGGGAGGACAAGGAGGTCTATTGCTCGGAGGACCCGCGCATCCCCGGTAGCAGCTCCGACCATTACACCGTCTCGACCTACTTCCTGAAGGTGCCGACGCTCGGCGACTGGATGAAGCGGGCGAACCCGCGGTCGCGCTCCGTCGCGGTGGCCGGCAAGGACCGTGCGGCGATCATGATGGGCGGCTATGATACCGACCAGCGCTGGTACTGGACCGGCAAGAACTTCACCGGCGCCGGCAAGCCTGCCCCGGCGGCGGCCGGAGCGGCGGTCAACGCCGGCGTCGCGGCGGGGCTTGCCCGGGCCGCCGACCCGATGCCGCTCCCGGACCTATGCGAGGCGCACAGCCGGGCGGTGGCCGTGGCGGGCGGCGGCCAGCCGGTCGGCACCGGCCGCTTCGCCCGGGCGGCGGGCGATTCGAAGGCCTTCCGTGTCTCCCCCGAGCTGGACGCGGCCACGCTGCAGCTGGCGCTCGGCATCAGGAAGGAGCTCGGCCTTGGCGAAGGGGCGGCGCCGGACCTCCTCGCCGTCGGAGTCTCGGCGACCGATTATGTCGGCCACACCTACGGCACCCAGGGCAGCGAGATGTGCATCCAGTTGCTCGCGCTCGACCACGCGCTCGGCGACTTCTTCCGCCAGCTCGACGCGACCGGCATCGACTATGTGGTGATGCTGACCGCCGACCATGGCGGCCATGACATACCGGAGCGGCACGCGCAGCACGGCATCGTCGAGGCGAGCCGGGCCGACAACGCGCTCTCGCCGGGCCCGATGTCGAGGGCGATCGCGGCGAAGCTGAAGCTCAAGGGCCCGGTGCTGCTCGGCGACGCCGCCTTCGGCGACATGTATATCGACCGGTCGATCACCGGGCCGAGGCGGCGGCAGGTGCTGAAGGAAGCGATCGCGCGCTACCGGGCGCATCCGCAGGTGGCGGCGGTGTTCACCCATGCCGAGCTGCTGGCGGCCCGAGCGCCTTCGGGCCCGCCGGAAACCTGGACGCTGCTCGACCGCGCCAAAGCGAGCTTCGATCCCGAACGCTCGGGCGATTTCATCGTCCTGCTGCAGCCGCGGGTGACCCCGATCTTCGACACGCAGCACGGCTATGTCGCGACCCACGGCAGCCCGTGGGATTACGACCGGCGGGTGCCGATCCTGTTCTGGCGCAAGGGGATGGTGCCGTTCGAGCAGTCGCTGTCGGTAGAGACCGTGGACATATTGCCGACCCTTGCCGGCTTGGCGGGAGTCCCGCTGGACCTGAGCCGGATCGACGGCCGTTGCCTGGATCTTGACGAGGGCCCCGGCACGACCTGCCCGGCCGGCTGGGAGCGGCGGTAATCTCTCCCCTCTCCCTTGGGAGAGGGGAGGACTCAGCCCGCGAGCGCCTCGACTTTCTCGGCCAGCTCCAGCCAGCGCTCCTCGGCGGCGTCGCGCTCCGCGCGGGCCTTGTCGATCGCTGCGGTCAGCGCGGCGAAGCGTTTCAGATCGCGCGCATACAGGTCCGGGTCGTGCAGCGCCTTTTCATCCCGGGCGATCTGGGCCTCCAGCGCGTGGATGCGGTCCGGGAGGAGATCGAAGTCGCGCTGGTCCTTATAGGTGAGCTTCGCCGGCGCCTTGGACCGGGCCGGCTTCGGGGCCGGTGACGACCTTGCTTTCTGCGCCGCCGGCCGCCGCCGCTTCCTTTCCCAATCCTCGTAGCCGCCGGCGACGATGTCGACCTTGCCGGAGCCGTCGAGGCCGAGGGTGATGGTCACCGTCCGGTCGAGGAAGTCGCGGTCGTGGCTGACGATGAGGACGGTGCCGTCATAGTCGGCGATCACTTCCTGGAGGAGGTCGAGGGTTTCAAGGTCGAGGTCGTTGGTCGGCTCGTCGAGCACGAGGAGGTTCGAGCGGCGCGCGAACTCGCGGGCGAGGAGGAGGCGGGAGCGCTCGCCGCCCGAAAGGGTGCCGATCCTGGCGTCGACGAGGTTCGGATCGAACAGGAACTCCTTCAAATAGCCCTGGACGTGCTTCTTATGGCCGCGCACCTCGACCCAGTCGCCGCCGTCGGCGAGGATGTCGCGGACGCGCTTGTCGGGATCGAGCAGTCGGCGCTGCTGGTCGATCATGATCCCCTGGAGGGTCCTGGCGCGGACGATCCTGCCCTCGTCCGGCTCGATCTCGCCGGTGAGGAGCTTGAGCAAAGTCGTCTTGCCGGTGCCGTTCGCGCCGACGACTCCGATCCGGTCGCCGCGCTGGATGCGGAGGGTGAAGTCCCTGACGATCGCCCGCTCCCCGAAGCGCTTGGCGACCCTCTCGGCGTCGATCACCATCTTGGTCTTCACATCGTCATTCTCTAAGCCGAGCTTCGAGGTGCCGGCGGGGCCAAGCATGGCGGCGCGGGCGGCCCGCATCTCGTGCAGCTTGGTGAGGCGTCCCTGGTTGCGGCGCCGGCGCGCGGTAACGCCGCGCTGGAGCCAGTGGAGCTCGAGCTTCAGCTTCGCGTCGAGCTTGTCCGCCGCCCGCGCCTCCTCGGCATAGACGGCTTCGGTCCAGGCGTCGAAGCCGCCGAAGCCGATCTCCGCCCGCCGCAGCGTACCCCGTTCCAGCCATAGCGACGAGCGGGTGAGGCGCTTCAGGAAGGTGCGGTCGTGGCTGATGACGATGAAGGCGCCGGTGTAGCGGCCGAGCCAGTCCTCCAGCCATTCGATGGCGGCGAGGTCGAGATGGTTGGTCGGCTCGTCGAGGAGGAGCACGTCCGGATCCTGCGCCAGCGCCCTGGCGATGGCCGCGCGCCGCCGCTCGCCGCCCGATGCCGTCGCGGCGGGCCGGTCGAGGTCGATGCCGAGCTGATCGGCGATGGCGTCGACCTCGTGCGGTGCCGGCGCTTCGGGCCCATGGAGCGCGAACTCGCGCAAGGTAGCGAATTGCTCCACCGGTGGGTCCTGCTCCAGCAGCACCACCTTGGTGCCGGGCTGGATCGTCCGCCGGCCCTCGTCGGTTTCGATCAGGTCGGCGAGGCATTTGAGCAACGTCGTCTTCCCCGCCCCGTTGCGGCCGATCAGGGCCAGCCGGTCCCGCGCGCCGACGAACAGGTCGATGCCGCGGAACAGCCAGCCGGCCCCCTGGATGAGGCCGAGACTTTCATAAGCGAGTATTGGGGCTGCCATGGCGGCGGTGACATAGGGGCAGAGGCGCCGCCCGTCACCCCGTCAGGCGCTGGCGACGCGTGGCGAAATCTGGCAGCCTGATGCCATGGCGCGGACCATCATCCCTTATGCGCTGGCGCTGGCGGCCGGCGCCGCGCTTCTGGACTGGCTCCAATATCGCTACCTCGCCCGCTTTTATTCGACGGAAATATACATCGCGCTGCTGGCGGTCGGCTTCGTCGGCCTCGGAATCTGGGCCGGCCGGAAGCTCACCCCCGCTCCGGCGGCCGGGGGCTTCTTGCGCAACGAGGCGGCGATCCGTTCGCTCGGCCTCTCCCCGCGCGAGTGCGAGATATTGGCGCTGCTCGCCTCGGGCCAGTCGAACAAGGAGATGGCGCGGACGCTCGCCATCTCGCCCAACACGGTCAAGACGCACCTCGCCCGGGTCTACGAGAAGCTGGCGGTGGAGCGGCGGGTGCAGGCGATCGAGAAGGCGCGCTGGCTGGCGCTGATCCCCTGAATCACCCGTTCGGGCGATAGGCGACGGCATGTCCCGATGCTAAGCGAGAGCCTCCAGATGATAGGGGGCGACGATGGCGGTTGTCGGAATGGGCGGTTATTTCTTCCGGGCGAAAGACCCGGCGGGGCTGAAGGCCTGGTATCGGGAGCATCTCGGCGTCGGCGGGGGCTGCGGCACCGACGAGAAGGGCGAGACGAACGAATATTGCTGGTACCATGAAGGCGGCCCCATGGTGTTCGAGCCCTTTCCGGAGGCGAGCGACTATTTCCCGGCCGAGAAGCAGGCGATGATCAACCTGCGCGTGCGGGACCTGCCGGGCCTGGTCGCGCAGCTGAGGGGATCCGGGATGGACGTGATCACCAAGCCGGAATGGGAGGGCACTGAAGCCGGCAGCTTCGCCCGCCTCCATGATCCGGAAGGCAATCCCATCGAATTGTGGGAAGCGCCGGCAGCCTGAGAGGGGGGAGACCGATCATGAGATACGTGCTCGTCTACGGCGCTATCGCCGGAGCCATCGCCAGCGCCGTCATCGTCGCGACCATCGCGTTCAGCCTGACGAACCACACTAGTTCCTTGTGGTTCGGCTATCTCGTCATGCTGGCGGCGTTGTCGCTGATCTTCGTCGCCGTGAAGCGGTACCGCGACGTCGAGTGCGGCGGCGTCATCCGCTTCGGCCGCGCCTTCCTTCTCGGCCTCGGCATCGCCGTCACCGCCGGGATCGTCTACGCCGCCGGCTGGGAAATCTATCAGGCGACCTCGGGCTACGACTTCATGGCCGACTACACCAACGCCACCCTCAAGCATATGCATGCCGAGGGCGCCTCGGCCGCGGCGCTGCAGGCCAAGGCCGCGGAGATGCGGGCGATGGCGGTGAGCTATGCGAACCCGCTGTTCCGCATCCCGATGACGTTCATCGAGATCTTCCCGGTTGGCCTGCTCGTCGCGCTCGTGTCGGCGGCCCTGCTGCGCAATCCAAGGCTGCTGCCGGCGCGGGCCTGAGCGGACGCCGTGCGTTCAGCCGAGCGGCGGGGCCGGATAGGCGGTGGGCGGGACGTGCGCGCCCGGCGAGCCCGCCGCCACCCAGTCGTAGAGTGACAGGCCGAACGGGGTGCGGGCGACGAACTCGGCGATCAACTGCCCGCCGACGATCACGCCGATCCCCACCAGCCAGGCGGGATGAATGCGGCCAGCGCGGCGGCGGTCGGCGATCATCCCCCATATCGGGAAGGCGAGCGAGGCCGCCACCGCCGCTTCCCCGGCATAGGGGATGAGGAGCGGCATCGGCAGCAGCCGCCCGAGGCCGTTGCCGGTGAACGCCGCCATGCCGCAGAACATCAGCCGCCGGTGCCAGTCCGTCCGCCGTCTCACGCGGATCGCCGCGCCGACGAGGGCCACGAAGCTGGTCAGGATCATCGTGTCCATAGCGAGGAAGTAGATCGGCGTGAAGAAGAAGGGCACGGCGCCCCGCCGAAGCATCGCGACGATGACGTAGAGCGCCGCGACGATCATCGCCGGGACCATGACCGCCGCCAGCCAGCCGAGCCGCTTGTGGACGGCGACGTTGCCCGTCGCGACCAGTAAGTTCTGGGTGACGTAGAGCCCCAGGAATCCCATGAACAGGAGGCCGTGGACGTGTACGGAGATGGGCGAGAAGATCGTCGACCGGCCCATGATCGCGTTCAGCGAGAAGCCGGCGACGATGACGACCGCCATCGCGACGGCCGAGGTCATGAAGAAGCGTTCCTCCGCGCTCGCCGTGCGCGGCGCGGCATGGGTTGCCAGTGTTGCCATCTCATCCCCTCCTGAAGGCGGCGGCGGCCGCTCGGCGTAACTCGCCAGCGCAGAACCGCCGCAAATCGCCCCGCGGATGCCTCAAGGCCGCCCCACCGCGCCACGGCCTTTTTCCGCCACGTTTGGGCGCTTTCCGGACATATCTTCCGCGAAGGGCGGGTTCAAGCGGCGCGGGGGACGATGCGGTCGAGCGAGCCGTTCAGGACCCGCTTCGCTTCGAGAAGCTCGTAATCGGCCTGTAAGCCGAGGAAGAAGCCCTCCGACATACGGAAATAGCGGGAAAGGCGCAGGTCGAGCTGCGCGTCCATCGGTGCCACGCCTGCGATGACGGCTTCGACTTGCTCAGGACGGGCGCCGATCGCTTGCGCTAGCGCGTGGGCGTCCAGCCCCAGCGGCTCCAGGAACTCGCTCGCCAGAATCTCACCGGCATGGGCGTTGTGCAGCCAGTCGGGATTAGTGGTAGTCCGTGATCTCGACACCGTCGGCGCCTCAAGCTGCGTAAATTGCAGGGCGATAACGCGGCTCGGGAATGGGAAATCCTCGGTCTCGGGCAACCTCGAGCCAACCCTGGATGGCATCGCGAATGTTCGCCAGCGCTTCGCTCCGCGTCGCGCCATGAGCCGAGCAGGGCTTCAGGTCCGGCACGTCCGCTATCCAGCAGGCATCCTCGTCCGACCAGAAGAGATTGATATGGTAACGAGGCTCATTCATGCCTCCATATGTAGTCCATACCGCTCCACAAGTTCAAGGAACTCGCGAACCTGGTACCGTTTGGCGTCATTTCCGCTGGGCTGAACCGGGAAGGACCGAGGCACCAGCGGGTGCACGTAATGGCGGTGGCTGCCGACAGTTCGATCCAGCGTAAGACCGAACGCGCGGAGCAATCGTTCAAAGTCGCGGAAGGAGATACTGCCGCCACCGCCGGAGCTCAGCCGGGCATACAGCTTGTCGGGCTTCGTCACTGTCGTATCTTCTGGACCGGCAGCCCTGCGACCATGAGCCACTGCATATCCGTGGGACGGCGGGCACGCCAAAACCGCAGACCATTCACATTGTTACCTGTTATGTTCGTCGCGGCCGCGGACAGGGAGTTGAACACCTTGCCGCCTTCACTGACGATCCGGCCATTGCGCACTTCAGCTGAATATTCCTTGCCCTTGTACGTGGCCGTCAGCCGTGTCCCATTCGGGAGATGACGGCCACCGGCCATATAGCCTTTGGGCGGGTCGTCCGGGGGTGGCTCCGCAGGCTTCAGCTTCAGCAATCTGCGCAAGACGTCATTATATGAGTCTTCTTCCCCCCCCCTCAACAGGGTAAGGCCCTTGAAGACGTCAAAGTCGATGTCGATCTGCATTTCCGTGCTTTAGCACTATAGCATAGTATGTCAACGGCTGCCGCCCGGTGAGTGGCTTGTTCACCATTTGTGGAGTCGGAACGGGCCAGCGCCTACCCCCGCCTTCCCATGCTGATCGCCTGCCATCCGCTTTAGGGGTTTTGCGAGTCTCGGACTTGCGACGAGCTAGCGCCGCCCGCCCATCTTCCGCCCCATCCGGATCGCTTGCTGCTTGCCGTAGCGGGTCTTGCGGGTGCCGGGTTTGCCTTCGGTGGAGTGGCCGAGGAGGGGGGCGCGTTTTTCCGCGTCCGGTATCCCCAGCTCGTCCGCCTCGAGGCGGCGGATTTCGTCGCGGAGCCTTCCGGCTTCCTCGAACTCCAGGTCGGAAGCCGCCTTGCGCATGCGTTGTTCGAGGTCGGCGATATAGGCTTTGAGGTTGTGGCCGACGAGGTGGGGGCGTTCGTCGTCGCCGGTGTCCACGACGACTCCGTCGCGCTGCGAGACGTCCGCCAGGATGTCGGAGATGTTGCGCTTGATCGTGGTCGGCGTGATGCCGTGGGCGAGGTTATATTCCTCCTGTTTCTGGCGGCGGCGGTCGGTTTCGCGCAGGGCGCGCTCCATCGAGCCGGTCATTCGGTCGGCATAGAGGATGACTCGGCCCTCGACGTTGCGGGCGGCGCGGCCGATCGTCTGGATCAGCGAGGTCTCGGAGCGGAGGAAGCCTTCCTTGTCGGCGTCGAGGATGGCGACGAGGCCGCATTCGGGGATGTCGAGGCCTTCGCGCAGCAGGTTGATGCCGACGAGGACGTCGTAGACGCCCATTCGGAGGTCGCGGATCAGTTCGATGCGCTCCAGCGTTTCGACGTCGCTATGCATGTAGCGGACGCGGAGCCCGGCCTCGTGCATGAACTCGGTGAGGTCTTCCGCCATGCGCTTGGTGAGGGTGGTGACGAGGGTGCGGTAGCCCTTCTTCGCGGTGATGCGGGCCTCGTTGATGAGGTCGTCGACCTGATCCTCGACCGGCTTGATCTCGACCGGCGGGTCGATGAGACCGGTGGGGCGGATGACCTGCTCGGCGAAGACTCCGCCGGTCTGCTCCATTTCCCAGGGGCCGGGAGTGGCGGAGACGGCGACCGTCTGCGGGCGCATTGCGTCCCATTCGTTGAAGCGGAGCGGGCGGTTGTCGATGCAGGAGGGGAGGCGGAAGCCATATTCCGCGAGCGTGATCTTGCGGCGGTGGTCGCCGCGCGCCATCGCGCCGATCTGCGGCACCGTCTGGTGGCTCTCGTCGACGAACAGGAGCGCGTTTTCCGGGAGATATTCGAACAGGGTGGGCGGCGGCTCGCCGGGCAGGCGGCCGGTGAGGAAGCGGCTGTAATTCTCGATGTCGGCGCAGCTGCCGGTGGCGGCGATCATCTCAAGGTCGAAATTGGTGCGTTGCTCGAGCCGCTGGGCTTCGAGAAGCTTGCCCTCGATCTGCAGCTCCTTGAGGCGCTCGGAAAGCTCATGCCTGATCGCCTCCATCGCCTGCTTGAGCGTCGGGCCGGGCGTCACGTAGTGCGAGTTGGCGTAGACCTTGACGGACTCGAGGCTCGCCACCTTCTTGCCGGTCAGCGGATCGAATTCGACGATCTCCTCGATATCGTCCCCGAAGAAGTTCACCCGCCACGCCGTGTCCTCATAATGCGACGGGAAGATCTCCAGATTGTCGCCGCGGACCCGGAAATTGCCGCGGGCGAAGGCCTGGTCGTTGCGCTTGTACTGGAGGGCGACGAGCTTCCTGATGATCTCGCGCTGATCGACCGTGTCGCCCTTCTTCAGGCTGAAGGTCATGGCGGAGTAGGTCTCCACCGAGCCGATGCCGTAGAGGCAGGAGACGGAGGCGACGATGATGACGTCGTCGCGCTCGAGGAGCGACCGGGTGGCCGAGTGGCGCATCCGGTCGATCGCCTCGTTCACCGAACTCTCCTTCTCGATGTAGGTATCGGAGCGGGGAACGTAGGCTTCCGGCTGGTAGTAATCGTAGTAGGAGACGAAATACTCGACGGCGTTGTCCGGGAAGAAGCTCTTGAACTCGCCGTAGAGCTGGGCCGCGAGGATCTTGTTCGGGGCGAGGACGAGGGCCGGGCGCTGCAGCGCCTCGATCACCTTGGCCATGGTGAAGGTCTTGCCCGAGCCGGTGACTCCGAGCAGCACCTGCGTCTGCTCGCCGTCGCGCGCCGCCTGGGTCAGCTCGGTGATGGCGCCGGGCTGGTCCCCCGACGGCGAATAGTCGGAGACGATCCTGAACGTCTTGCCGCCCTCCGCCTTTTCGGGGCGCTGCGGCCTGTGGGGGACGAACTCCCGCCCCGTTTCCGGCTCTTCGAGGCCGGTCCTGATCGCGATTGGCATGGCTTCCATATGGTCATTCCCAATGCCGCGCGCTAGCTTGGGCGCATAACAAAGGGGGGATCCGAAATGCGCTTGCTCTTGATCGTGCCGCTGTGCCTTGCCGCCGCCGCCTGCTCGGGGGGAGACGAGGCCTCGAACAACGCCGCCGCGGCGGCGCCTGACAAGCTTCCGGCCGGCACCTGGCAGACCAATTTCGAAGTCACCGCCTTCCGCTCGACCGACAAGACGACGCCCGCCCTCAAGGCCGTTGTCGGCGACAAGGAAACCGCGACCGGCTGCGTCACCGAGGCCGAGCGCGCCAGGCCGGCGCCCGAGCTGTTCGCCGGCAGCGGGTATAAATGCAGCTACTCCAACTCCTATTTCAAGGACGGGATGATCAACGCCTCGATCACCTGCTCGCGGCCCGAGCTGACCGGCGACATCAACATGACCGTGCAGGGCAGCTACACCGCGACGACGTTCGAGGCGACGATCGACGGCACCAGCTACCTGCCCGGCCCGGGCGATTTCACGATGAGCCGGCGGGTGACCGGCACGGTGACGCCGGGCGTCTGCCAGGCCGCCGCCCCCGCCGACCCGAATGCGAAGGGCGGCAAGCCGAAGGGCAAAGCGGGAGGCTGATGGCGATCCTGCCCTGCCAGCGCCACCTCTTCGATATACCGGAAGGGGTCGCCTATTTCGACTGCGCCAAGATGTCGCCGTTGCTCAATGCGGCGGCGGAGGCCGGACGCGTCGGGCTGATGCGCAAGGCCCATCCGTGGGACCTGCGCGCCGAGCATTGGTTCGACGAATCGGAGCAGGTGCGGGGGCTGGCGGCGCGGCTGCTGGGCGCGGCGGCGGACGACGTCGCGATCGTGCCGTCGGTGAGCTACGCCATGGCGACGGCGATGCGCAACGCGCGCGTCGCCGCCGGGCAGACCATCGTCACCCTGGCGGAGGATTTCCCCTCCACCGTCTATGCCTGCCGGGCGCTCGTGGCGCGGGAGGAGGCACGGCTCGTCACGGTGGCGCGGCCGGTGGAAGGGGACTGGACGTCGGCGATCCTGGACGCGATCGACGGCGGCACCGCGCTGGTCTGCACGCCGCACGTCCACTGGGTCCATGGCGACGTGATCGACCTGGAGGCGGTGGCGCGGCGGTGCCGCTCGGTGGGGGCGACGCTCGTCCTCGACCTCACCCAGTCGCTCGGCGCGCTCCCGCTCGATCTCGCCGCGGTCGATCCGGACTATCTCGCCACCGCCTCTTATAAATGGATGCTGGGTCCCTATTCGCTCGGCTTTCTCTACGTCGCGCGGCGCCACCAGCAGGGGCGGCCGATCGAGGAGGGGTGGATCACGCGGAAGGGCGCGGAGGATTTCCGCACCCTCGCCGCCTATGAGAACGCGCTGGAGCCGAACGCGCGCCGCTTCGACATGGGCGAGCGTTCCAACTTCGCGCTGCTGCCGGTGGCGGGCGCGGCGATCTCTCAGCTGCTCGACTGGGGAGTCGCCAACGTCTCGGAGACGCTCGGCGCGCTGAACACCGGCCTCGAGGCGCGGCTGGCGGAGCGCGGCCTAGGCGGGTCCGAAGGGCGCGCGCCGCATTACCTCTCGGTGCGCTTCCCCGACGGGCCGCCGGAAGGAATCGAGGCGCGGCTGGCGGAGGCGGGCGTCCATGTCAGCCTGCGCGGGGACCGGATGCGGATCACCGCCCATCTTTACAACGACGAGGCGGATGTGGAGCGGCTCCTGCACCATCTCGCTTCGTGACCGGCGAAGCGCTACGACGGGAGCGACAAGAGGAGAGACAGGCAATGCGCATCGTGACGTTCGCGGCGGCCGCCGCACTGGCCGCCCTCGCCGGCTGCGGAAGCTCGGACAAGGGGAAGGGCAATGCCGGCGGGAGCACGGCGGCCGAAGGCAACCAGGCGTCCGCCGCCCCCGTCGCGGCGGCGCCGGGTGCGGCGCAGATCCAGCCGGGCGAATGGGAGGTGACGTTCGCGACGACCAACGTCTCCGGCACGGGAATCCCGCCCGCCGCGCTCGCGGCGATGCGTGGCCGCAAGTCCACGAAGCGCGACTGCATCACGCCCGAGCAGGCGCGCCATCCGATCGACATGCCGGCAGCCGAGAGGAACAAGTGCGATTATTCCCACTTCGCCATGGGAGGGGGCCGCATCAAGGGCACGATCAGCTGCGCGGGCGACCGCCAGACCAAAGTCGCCCTGTCGATGGACGGCCAGTTCACCGGCGAGACCTACGCCTATGCGATCAGCATGAACACGCAGGCCCCAGGGGGGAACCTGCTGATCGAAGGACAGGCCAGTGGGCGGCGCGTCGGCGAATGCCCGGCGGGATCGGAGAACGGGCGATGATCGGCTACGTTACGCTCGGCACCAACGACCTGGACAAGGCGCGGGCGTTTTACGATTCGCTGTTCGGCACCATCGGCGCGCGACGGCTGATGGAGATGCCGAGCGGCTTCACCCTCTATGGCGCCGGCTGGGGCCAGCCCGGCGTGGCGATCACGCGGCCCTATGACGGCAACGCCGCGACCGCCGGCAACGGCAACATGATCTCGATCGTCATGAACGAACGCGGCAAGGTCGACGCGTTCCACGCCAAGGCGCTGGAGCTCGGCGGCAGTGACGAAGGCGGCCCCGGAGTGCGCGGCGACGAGGGGGAGCGCGCCTTCTACGGCGCCTATTTCCGTGACCCGGAGGGGAACAAGCTCTGCGCCTTCTGCGTCGGGCCGGGGTGAACGGACCGCCGCGACTGAAAATCAGGGTGATCATCAATCGCGGTGGGGGCTCGTTCGGCGAGGACAGCGCCGCGAAGCTCGAGCCTTTGTTCGCCGCCCACGGCATCGAGGCGAAGATCCTGGCGGTGGAGCCGGGGGAGCTCGACCGCCACTGCACCGAAGCGGCCGCGGCCCACGGCGTCGATGCGCTAGTGGCGGCCGGCGGCGACGGCACGATCAGCACCGCCGCCGCCGCGGTGGCGGGCACGGAGATGCCGCTCGGCATTCTGCCTTTGGGGACGCTCAACCATTTCGCCCGCGACGCCGGCATCCCGCTCGATCTGGAGGCGGCGGTGGCAGCCATCGCCGGCGGGCGGACTCGGCAGGTGGACGTTGCGGAGGTGAACGGCCGAGTCTTCGTTAACAACAGCGCCGTCGGCCTCTATCCCGAGCTGGTGCGGGAACGCGAGGCGCAGCAGCGCTCGATGGGCCGCAGCAAGCGGGTGGCGATGCTGGTCGCCGGGGTGCGGGCGCTGTGGCGCTTCTCGCGTCGGCGGCTGACCATCCGCATCGAGGGGCGCGAGGCGCCGATCGAGACGCCTTTGCTGTTCGTCGGCAACAACCGCTACCAGATAACCCCCTTCGCGCTCGGCAAGCGCGAGGCGATCGACCGGGGCGAATTGTGCCTGTTCGCCCCGCTCGCCCGCACGCCGCTCCACTTCCTGTCGATCTCGCTGCGGGCCGTCTTCGGACGGGAGGAGGAGCAGAGCGACTTCGTCACCCTCGAAGGGGTGAAGGCGGCTGAGATCAACTCCCCGCGGCCGGCGTTGATGGTGGCGACGGACGGGGAGGCACGGCCGATGAAGACCCCGCTCCGCTACCGCATCCGCGCGGGCGCGCTGAAGCTGATCGTTCCCTCCGACGGCTAGGGCGTGATCGGGTCAGGCTAAGACGATCACGCTGTAGGAGACCGAGCGGGTCAGGGCCGGAATTTCGCACATGCGTGAGGTCAGGGCACCCGAAAGGTGCGGCCCGCCTCGGTCGTGACGAAGCGGTCGCCCTTCATGCCGCGCCGGGCGAGAGCGGCCCGGAGGCGGCGCGGCGGATCGTCGATCGCCTCGAAGGTGAGCTGGAAGGTGCCCCAATGGACGCCGAGCGCGCTTTTGGCGCCGAGGCGGCGGAACACCTCCACCGCCTCGTCCGGGTCCATGTGGTTGCCGCTCATCACCTCGCGCGGGAGGTAGGCGCCGACGGGAAGGATGGCGAGCCGAAACGGGCCGTGCTTCGCCGCCTCGTCCGCCCAGCCGCCGTCGCCGAAGCCGGTGTCGCCGGCGAAGAACAGGTTGCCGCCCGGCAGCCGGACGGTGAAGCCGGACCAGAGGGCGCGGTTGCGGTCCGTCCCCCAGCGGGAGCCCCAATGGTGGACCCGCTCCACCGTCACCGGAACTCCGGCGGCCATGGCACTGCCGCCCCAGTCGAACGCCGCGGCGGCGATCCCGGCGCGGCGCAGGATCGTGTCGTTGCCGAGGCTGGTGACGATGCGCGGACGGTCGCGCTCCCAGAGGCGCTCCAGCGTCGGCAGGTCCAGATGGTCGTAATGATTGTGGCTGACGAGGACGAGGTCGATCTTCGGCAGGTCCTCGAAGCGGACGCCGGGCGCGCGCACCCGCTTCGGGCCGATGAAGGAAAAGGGCGAGGCGCGTTCCGACCAGATCGGATCGGTGAGGATGTTCACCCCCGCCGACTGGATCAGGACGGTCGAGTGGCCGATCCAGGTGACGAGCATCTCGTCACGCTCGACGCGGCGCGGCGGCATCGTCGGCTGGACCGGAACGCGCTCCGGCCATTTCGCGCGCCCCTCGCCAGTTGCCCAGCGGTTGAAGAAGCGCGCCGGCGCGATCGGGGAGGCCGGATGGGCGCGGTCCTCCGGGTTGAAGAAGCGGCGGCCGTCGAAATGGCCGCTCTTGGGCCCTTCGTAATAGATGCGGTCGAGGAAGGGCGGGACCAGGGCCGGGACGAAGCACAAGGCGGTCGCGAGGAAGAGAAGGACGGCGCCGAGGCGCCGGAAGCCCTTACCCATGGCCCGCTTTGGACTCACCGGGCGAGGGTGAAACCGGCGGGCGCGCGATCTTCGACATGCTCCTCGTGATACATGTCCATCACCAGGTCGAAGCGGCCGGGCGCGGCGGCGCCGCAGTCGAGGGGAAACAGCTCGACCAAACTCCCGAAGGCGCCGACGCCGCCGGGGCGGGTCGCGCCCACCGCCGGCGCCTTGCCGTCGGCGCAGCGCAGCCGCGCGACATAGGCTCGCTCGCCCTCGGGCCCGCCGACCCGCACCGGGTTCTGGAGGGTGCCGAGCGGGAAGGCCGAGGCCGCGGCGATCTCCGCTTCCAGCTCCACCGGCGAGGAGCCTTCGCCGATCCCGGACAGGAGCTGCTCCGGGGGGGCGTTGCGCTTGCCGATCGGGTCGGCCGCGGCCGCGGGCGCGGCGATCGCCGCCAGGGATATGAGGAAGTAAGCGAGCTTGGACATGGAGGCTCCGGGGACAAGGCGGCGGATATGGGCAAGGCCGCTGCCGAAGGAAAGAGACTTTCGGGGAGGCGCTCAGTCGAGCTCGAAGCTGACCGAAAGGGTGACCGACAGAATCTGCTCCCCGGCATCGACGTTGGTCGAGGCGGACTGCGCCGCCATGCGGTAGGCGATCGGGCCCGGCGTCGCGGCGTTGCCGCCGCTCTCGCTGACCGAAACTATCCGGCCGACCTGCTTGCCGAGCGCGTGGGCGTAGAGGTCGGCGCGGGCGCGGGCGGCGGCGAGCGCCTTGGTCCGCGCCTCGTCGAGCGCGGCGTCGGGCTTGTCGATGGAGAGGGTCGGGCCGTTGATCTGGTTCGCCCCCTGCGCGACCAGTGCGTCGAGGATTTTCCCAGTGCCCGCAATGTCCCGGAAGGTGACGGTGACCTCGTTGCTGGCGCGGTAGCCGGTGATGACCGGCGGAGCCTGGCCGCGCTCGTCCTGACGATAATCGGGGAAGAGGTTGATAGCGCTGGTCTGGATGTCGCGGTCGGCGATGCCAGCGCGCTTCAGCGCGGCTCGTACCGAGGCCATCTGCCGCGCATTCTGCTCGATCGCGGCGGCCGCGGTCGGCGCCGCGGTGACGACGCCGGCGCCGATCCGCGCGACGTCCGGGACGCGGCTGACCTCGCCCGTCGCGACGATGTCGAGGCGGGTGCCGCGGACCGTTCGATCCGCTGCCGCCGGGGGCTGCGCGGCCGCGGCCGCGAGCGGCAGCGGGGCGAGGAGGAGGGCCGCGAGGACGAACTGGGCTTTCATCATTGGCTCCGGCGGGACTGTTGCGTAGGCGAGCCGATTAGCCGGTGCGCGGCTGCATCGTTGCTGAACGGCCGCGCCCAGGTCCCAGGCTTTTGCGATGCCTCCCGAATTGCGGCTTGACGAAACCGGGCCAAGCTGGGAGTTGAGGAGGCGATGACGCACCGCGCGATCCCTTCCGGCTTCGACGCCGCCGCTCCGGCGGCCCCGGCCGCGCGTGCCTGGCTCTGGTGGCGGAACATGAACCCGGCGGCGGCCTGCTTGCATCGATGGTGACCCGGACCTTCTGACCGTCCGACGTTCCCAAGACAGGCCCGCCACCGGCGGGCCTTTCTTTTTCATGCAGCCGCCAGGATCCCAAGCCATGTACAGCAATTCCAACCTTGCCTTCGCGCTCCCCGCCGACGCGGCTCCCCAGGAGGAGCCCGAGGCGGCGCTCGTCGCGCTCTACGAAGGCCGTTCGCTCGCCCGGGACGAGGCGGAGAGCCTGTTCGGGGCGCTCGTCGAGGGGCGGCTTGCCGAGCCCTCCATCGCGGCGATGCTCGTCGCCCTGCGCCTCAAGGGCGAGACGGCGGACGAGCTGATCGGCGCCGCGCGGGCGTTGCGCGCCGCCGACGCGCCGTTCGAGCGGCCCGATTACCTCTTCGCCGACAGCTGCGGCACCGGCGGCGACGGCTCGGGATCGATCAACGTCTCGACCGCGGCCGCCTTTGTCGCGGCAGCGGCCGGGCTGCCGGTAGCCAAGCATGGTAACCGCTCGGTCACCTCGCGCTGCGGGTCGGCCGACGTGCTGGAGCAGCTTGGCGCGAAGCTGGACGTGAGCGCGAAGGTGTCGCGCCGTGCGCTCGACGAGACCGGCTTCTGCTTCCTGTTCGCGCCGCATTACCATCCCGGCCTGAGGCACGCCGGGCCGGTGCGCCGCGCGCTCAAGGTCCGCACGATCATGAACGTGCTCGGCCCCTGCGTGAACCCGGCCGAGCCGCAGGTGCAGCTGCTCGGCGTCGCCGAGGCGCGGCTGCTGGAGCCGGTGGCCATGACCCTGGCCGCGCTCGGCGTGCGGCAGGCTCTGGTGGTGCACGGGGCCGGGCTCGACGAGATCGCCCTGCACGCCGAGACCGAGGCGGCGCGGGTGCAAGACGGCGTGATCGAGCGACTGACGATCGCGCCCGAGGATGCCGGGCTGGAGCGCCGCCCGGTGGACGGGCTGAAAGGCGGCGGGCCGGAGGAGAATGCCGAGCGGCTCAGGTCGCTGCTGATGGGCTACGGCCTCGCCGCGGAAACGGAGACGGTGGCGCTCAACGCCGGCGCGCTGCTGATGACGGCCGGTCTCGCCGCCGACCTGCGCGGCGGCACGGCGCTGGCGCTGGAGGCGCTGCGCTCGGGCGAGGCCCACCGGCGCCTCAAATTGTTCGTCGAGGCGAGCCATGGCTGAAGCGGCGGGCGTGCTGGGCGCGATCGTCGCGCGCAAGCGGATCGACGTGGCGGCGCGGCTCGCGGGGCAGGACCTCGCGGTATTGCGCGCACAGGCGGAGCCGACCCGGCGGAGCCTTCGGGCGGCGCTGGCGCAGCGCGGCGCGCGCTTCGTCATGGAGGTGAAGCGGGCCTCGCCTTCGCAGGGCGCGCTGCGCGGGCAGGTCGATCCGGCGGCGGTGGCGCGGGCCTATCGCGGCGCGGCGGACGCGATCAGCGTGCTGACCGACGGCCCCTATTTCGGCGGCTCGTTCGAGGATCTGGCGGCCGTCCGGCGGGAGTTTGACGGGCCGATCCTGGCCAAGGACTTCATCGTCGACCCGCGCCAGGTGCCCGAGGCGCGGCTCCACGGCGCGGACGCGGTGCTGGTCATCCTCTCCGTCCTCTCCGACGCCGAGGCGGCTGCCGCGATGGCGGTAGCGCGGCGGCTCGGCATGGACGTGCTGGTCGAAGCGCACGACGAGGCCGAAGTGCGCCGCGCCGTCGCGCTCGGCGCGCCCCTGGTCGGCATCAACAATCGCGACCTGAAGACGCTGAAGGTCGACCTCGCGACGACGGAGCGGCTGGCGCGGCTGGTGCCCAAAGGGACGCTGGTCGTCGCCGAGTCCGGGATCGAGGACCGCGCCGACGTCGAACGGCTCGCCCCTCACGCCGACGCCTTTCTGGTCGGCTCGTCGCTGATGCGCGCGGCCGACCCGGCGCTGGCGGCGCGGGCGCTCGCCTTCGGCCGGGTCAAGATCTGCGGCCTCACCGATGCGCGCGACGCCGGGACGGCGGCGGAGGAGGGCGCGTCCTTCGCGGGGCTGGTGATGGTGCCGAACACGCCGCGCGCGGTCACCCGGGACCAGGCCACGGCGGTGGCCGATGCGGTCTCGATCCCTATCGTCGGAGTGTTTCGCGACGAGAAGCCGATGCAGGTCGCCGCCACGGCGCGGGCGCTCGGCCTCCATGCCGTCCAGCTCCATGGCGAGGAGGATGCCGCCTATATAAAAGGGCTGAGGGCGCTGCTGCCGGAGGCGACGGAGATCTGGGCCGCCGGCGCGGTCGGCCGCGACCTGCCCGAGCCGCGGGCCGGCGCCGACCGGACGCTCTTCGACACCCAAATGGCGGGGCGCTCGGGCGGCACCGGGAAGGTGTTCGACTGGTCGCGGCTGGAAGGGCGGCCGGAGCTTTCGCAGGCGGTCCTCGCCGGCGGCCTCAAGCCGGCGAATGCGCGCGCGGCGGCCGAGGTCGGCGCCTATGCGCTTGACGTGGGCTCCGGCGTGGAGGCGGCACCCGGGCGCAAGGACCCGGGCAAGCTCCGCGCCTTTTTCGACGCGCTGCGCCTGCCGGCGCGAGGCGAGGCGGGGCCGTGCTGAGCGGCGGCCGGTTCGGCGCCTATGGCGGCGCCTACGTGCCCGAAATCCTGATGCCGGCGCTGGAGGAGCTGGAGGCGGCGTTCTTCGCCGCGCAGGCCGATCCCGCGTTCAAGGCGGAGCTCGACGCGCTCCTCGCCAAATATGCGGGCCGGCCGACGCCGCTGACCCGCTGCCGCAACCTCGGCTCGGACAAGGCGCGGATCTACCTCAAGCGGGAGGACCTGCTCCACGGCGGCGCACACAAGACCAACCAGGTGCTCGGCCAGGCGCTGCTCGCCAGGAAGATGGGCAAGACCCGGATCATCGCCGAGACGGGCGCGGGCCAGCACGGCGTCGCGACCGCGATGGCGGGGGCGCTCTTCGGCCTCGAAACGCGCATCTACATGGGCGCGCACGATGTCGAGCGGCAGCAATTGAACGTCTTCCGGATGGAGCTGATGGGCGCCGAGGTGGTGGCGGTCGAGAGCGGCAGCCGCACCTTGAAGGACGCCATCAACGAGGCGCTGAGGGACTGGGCGGGAAGCTTCGCCGACACCCATTACCTCCTCGGCACCGTCGCCGGGCCGCACCCCTTTCCGATGATGGTGCGCGAATATCAGCGGGTGATCGGCAAGGAGGCGCGGGCGCAGGTGCTGGAGGAGGAAGGGCGCCTCCCGGACGCCGTCATCGCCTGCGTCGGCGGCGGCTCCAACGCGATGGGCGCCTTCGCGGATTTCATCGGCGACGAAGGCGTGCGGCTGATCGGGGTCGAGGCGGCCGGGCGCGGGCTGGATGGGGCGGAGCATGGCGCCACCTTGCTGCGCGGTCGGCCGGGCATCCTCCACGGCTCGGAAACCTATGTGCTGCAGGATGCCGACGGGCAGATCGCCGAGAGCTGGTCGGTCTCGGCCGGGCTCGATTATCCGGCGGTGGGGCCGGAGCATGCCTTCCTCAGGGACAGCGGCCGGGCGGACTATGTCGGCGCCACCGACCGGGAGGCGCTCGATGCCTTCGCGTTGCTGGCGCGGCGGGAAGGGATCATCTGCGCCTTCGAATCGGCCCACGCGCTGGCCCACGCCCTGAAGATGGCGGACGGCGCGGCGGCGGAGACGGTGCTGGTCGTCAACCTCTCCGGCCGCGGCGACAAGGACATGGGCCAGGCGCAGCGCCTGCTCGGGCCGGCCGCATGAGCCGCTACGAAGCGATGTTCGCGGCGCTGCGGGCGCAAGGCGAAGCGGCGTTCGGCGGCTTCGTCATGCTCGGCGATCCGGACTTCGCGGGCAGCGCGGCGATGCTCGACGCGCTGGTCGAGGGCGGGTGCGACATGATCGAGGTCGGCATTCCCTTTTCCGATCCGGTGGCGGACGGGCCGGTGATCCAGGCCGCGGCGGTGCGGGCGCTGGCCGGGGGGACGAATCCGGCGGCTTGCTTCGACCTGCTACGCGGCTTCAGGGCGCGCCATCCTCGCGTGCCGGTCGGCATCCTCACTTATGCCAATCTCGTGGTGGCGCGGGGCCGGAGCGCCTTCTACGCGGCCGCCGCGAGGGCTGGCGTGGACAGCGTCCTCGTCGCCGACGTGCCGATGCTGGAGGCGGCGCCGTTCCTCGCCGAGGCCCGCGCCCACGGCGTCGCGCCGGTGCTGATCGCGGCGCCGAACACGCCCGAGGCGACGCTGGCGCGGATCGCCGCGGGGGGCGAGGGCTATACCTATTGCGTCGCCCGCGCCGGAGTCACGGGGGCCGACGAGCGGGTCCGGTTCGACAAGGCGCTGCCGGCGCGGCTCGCCGCGCTCGGTGCCCCGCCTCCCATATTCGGCTTCGGCATCGCCCGGCCGGAGCATGTCCGCCTTGCCCTGGAAGCGGGCGCGGCGGGCGTCATCTCCGGCTCGGCGATCGTCAGCCTGACGGCCGCTGGACCGGGCGCGGTGCGCGAGTTCGTCGCGGCGATGAAGGCCGCGACCCGCTCCTAGCTTTTAGGCCCGGCGGCCGGCGATCAGCCTCCAGATGAAGAGGATGATGATCGCGCCGATGATGGCGGCGATCAGCCCCGCGCCCTGCCCGTTGCGGTACCACCCCATGGCGTGGCCGAGATAGCCGGCGAGCACGGCGCCGGCGATGCCGAGCAGGATGGTGACGATGCACCCCTGCGGGTCGCGGCCCGGCATGATCGCCTTGGCGATGACGCCGGCAATGGCGCCGATGATGATCCAGGCGATCCATCCATGGTCTGCCAGCAGGTTCATTTGGCCCTCCTTGCTCTTTTTGAGCGCCGTACATGCGCCGCCACTTCGCCAGTGGCAATCGTCCAACAATGTTTGTACAGGCGGGGTTCCGCCATGCCTGGGCGCGAGCGGCGGATTTTGGGGCTTGAGGCGGGTGCCTTATTCGGCTAACACACCAGCCGATGCGGTCGTGCCGCCTTGTCGGTGTGGGGAAGATGAAAGCTATGAATTTCGAGTCGCCCAAATGGCGCCGCAGCGCGCTCGAAGTCGACGTGATCGACGACGAGGCGGCGCAGCGCCGCCGCCGGCGCAACATCATCCTGGCGGTGGTGGCGGGCCTCGTCGTCATCGTCGTCGCGTTCCTGCTGCTCGGCGGCAGGGGTGACAAGAAGGCCGCCGCCCCGAAGACGGCGCAGGCCCAGCAGCAGGATATCCCGCCCGTCTCGGTGATCGTGCCGGGCCGCCAGCAGGTGGCGCGGATGATCAGCACGACGGGCAGCCTCGCGGCGCGCCACGATCTGCCGGTCGGCGTCTCCGGCGAGGGCGGGCAGGTGGTCCGAGTGCTCGTCGACCGCGGCCAATGGGTCCGCGCCGGCCAGACCCTCGCCGTCATCGAACGCTCGGTCCAGTCGCAGCAGGCCCAGCAGCTCGCCGCCCAGATCCAGGTCGCCCGCGCCGACGCGCGGCTCGCCCAGGCCAATCTCGACCGCGCCCAGCAGCTCGTCTCGCGCGGCTTCATCTCCAAGGCCGAGATCGACCAGAAGCGCGCGACGCGCGATGCCGCCGCCGCGCGCGTCCGCGTCGCCGAGGCGCAGCTGGGCGAGACCCGTGCCCGCATCGGCCGGCTCGACGTACGAGCGCCGGCCTCGGGCCTCGTCCTCGACCGCACGGTCGAGGTCGGCCAGATCGTCGGCCCTGGCTCGGGATCGCTGTTCCGGATCGCCGACGGCGGCCAGATGGAGCTTCGCGCCAAGCTCGCCCAGCAGGACCTCGAGCGGCTCTCCGTCGGCGTCCCCGCCACGGTGACGCCGGTCGGCTCCGGCAAGAGCTTCCAGGGAGCGATCTATCAGATCTCGCCGATCATCGACCCGCTGAACCGCCAGGGCGAGGCTCGCATCGCCGTGCCGTTCAGCCCGGAGCTGCGGCCCGGCGGCTTCGCCAGCGCCCAGATCACGGCGGGATCGACCGACGCGCCCCTGCTCCCGGATTCCGCTGTGCTGAACGACGACAACGGCAGCTACGTCTACGTCATCAACGCCGAGAACAAGGTCGAGCGGCGCGGCGTCCGCGTCGGCACGGTCACGGACAAGGGCGTCGTCATCGCGGAAGGGCTCGCCGGCAACGAGCGGGTCGTCCAGTCGGCGGGCGCCTTCCTCAACCCGGGCGACAAGGTCCACCCGAAGCGCGCCGTCGCCCGCTGACGCCGTCCAGGAGAAGCTGAAGAGCCATGCGCAACATTTCCGCCTGGGCGATCCGTCACCCGATCATCCCGATCGTCTTCTTCGTGGCGATCACGCTGATGGGCCTGATCAGCTTCTCGCGCATGGACGTGAACAACAATCCGGACATCGACTTCCCGCTGGTCAACGTCTTCGTCAACCAGCCGGGCGCGGCCCCGCCGGAGATCGAGACCCAGGTCACCCAGCGCATCGAGGCCGCCGTTCGCGGCATCAACGGCGTCGACGAGATCACCTCCTTCGTCGGCGAGGGCAGCTCGACCACGTCCATCCAGTTCATCATCGGTACGCCGGTCGACCGCGCGGTCAACGACGTCCGCAATGCCATCTCCCAGATCCGCGGCGACCTGCCCGAGGGCATCCTCGAGCCGCAGGTCGTCCGGCAGGACATCGCCAGCGGCCCGCTCGCTTATTATTCGGTCGAAGCGAACGACATGACGCTCCAGGAAGCGAGCTGGTTCGTCGACAACACCATCGCCAAGCGGCTGCTCGGCATCGAGGGCATGGCGCAGGTGCGCCGCGGCGGCGGCGTCGACCGCGAGATCCGGGTCATCCTCGATCCGGCCAAGATGCAGTCGCTGGGCGTCACCGCCTCGCAGATCAACACGGTGCTGCGTGGGCAGAACATGAACGCGGCCGGCGGCCGGGCGGAGATCGCCGGGTCGGAGCAGGGCGTGCGCGTACTCGGCAACGCCAAGGACGCCTATGCGCTCGGCCAGACCCAGATCGCGATCGGCGGCGGCCGCACGATCAAGCTCGCGGACGTGGCGACGGTGCGGGACGCCTATGGCGAGCAGCGCGACTTCTCGACCATGAACGGGAAGCAGGTGCTGAGCTTCGCGATGACCAAGGCGAAGGGCTATTCCGACGTCGCGGTCTATGACGAGGCGGTCAAGGAGATCAAAAAGCTCGGCGAGGAATATCCGCAGGTCAAGTTCACCGAGCTCTACACCGACGTCAAATATGTGCGCACGCAATACGTGTCGGCGATGGAGTCGATGATCGAAGGCGCGATCCTCGCCGTCTTCGTCGTCTTCCTGTTCCTGCGCGACATGCGCGCGACGCTGATCTCGGCGCTCGCCATCCCGCTGTCGGCGATCCCGACCTTCTGGTTCATGGACCTCCTGGGCTTCTCGCTGAACGGCCTCAGCCTGCTGGCGCTGAGCCTCGTGGCCGGCGTGCTGGTCGACGACGCGATCGTGGAGATCGAGAACATCGTCCGGCACATGCGCATGGGCAAGAGCGCCTACCAGGCGTCGATCGACGCGGCGGACGAGATCGGCCTCGCCGTCGTCGCGACCACCTTCTCGATCGTCGCCGTGTTCCTCCCCGTCGGCCTGATGCCGGGCATATCGGGCCAGTTCTTCAAGAATTTCGGCATCACCGTCGTCGCGGCGGTGCTGACCAGCCTGGCGGTGGCGCGGCTGATCACGCCGATGATCGCCGCTTACTTCCTGCGTTCCAAGGGCCATGCCCCGCACGCGTCGGGCTGGCTGATGGACCGCTATGTCGGCCTGCTGCGCTGGTCGCTCCGCAACCGCTGGAAGACGGTGTTCCTCGGCGTCTTCGCGCTCGGCCTCACCGTCTTCTGCTTCGGGCAGCTGCCGACCACCTTCCAGCCGACGGTCAACACCGATTCGAGCCAGATCCAGATCGAGATGCCGCCGGGGACGACGCTGCAGCAGACCGCCACGATCGCCAACCGCGTCGCCGCCCTGATCCGCCGCGCGCCGGAGGTCAGCAACGCCTTCGCCGACATCAACGTCGGCAACGCCAACGTGTATCTGACGCTCAACAAAGACCGTAAGATGACCAGCGTCGAGTTCGAGCGCCATTACGCGCCGATGCTCCGCGCCATCCCCGACGCCCGCATCAACTTCGCCTCGCAGAGCGGGGCGGGTGGCGGCCGCGACCTCAACATCACGCTTGTCGGCGACGATCCGGTGAAGCTCAACCAGGCCGCGGTCACCCTCATCGCGCAGATGCGCAAGCTCCCCGAGCTGCGCGAGCCGCGGATCAACGGCGATTTGCGGCGCCCGGAGATCACGGTGAGGCCGCGGCTCGACCTCGCCGCCCAGCTCGGCGTGTCGACGGCCGCGCTCAGCCAGGCGATCCGCATCGCGACGCTGGGCGAGATCAACCAGAACAGCGCCAAATTCTCGCTGTCCGACCGCCAGATCCCGATCCGCGTCGCCCTCGCCGAGGACGCCCGGGCCAATCTGAGCGCGATCGAGAACATGCCCGTGCCGACTGCGACGGGGACCTCGGTGCCGCTGAAGCTCGTCGCCGACATCAGCTTCGGCGCCGGCCCGACCCAGATCCGCCGCTACGACCAGCGCCGGCGGCTGTCGATCGGCGCCGACCTCGCACCGGGCCTGGTCAGCGGCGAAGCAATGCCGAAGATCCTCGCTCTGCCGGCGATGAAGAACCTCCCTATCG
>DASWRU010000069.1:0-9996 GCA_036403015.1 Allosphingosinicella sp. | reverse complement strand
CGACCGAATGACCGACGAGACCGACACACGCTACCTCATCGTCACCCACAACGCCGTGACGATGAGCCGCATGCACCGCCTGTTCGGCGTGACGATGGTCGAGAAGGGGATCAGCCGCCTGGTCAGCGTCGACCTCGGCGGCGCCGAGCGCCTGCTCGCGGCGGAGTAAGCATTGCTGGCGCGACCGCGGCACCTAGAAGATGAAATCGCTCGAGACCAGCGGCGTCTGCGAATGGACGATGATCGCGAAGTCCGCGACCTTGTCGCCGTTGACGTCGCCTGAAACAAGGAAGACCCCAGCGGCCTTGGTCGACACCATCAGCTCGCCCGCGTGGCCCGTAAAGGCCGCGACGAGGCCGCTGAAAGCGTCGTCCAAACCACCCACCTTTGCATCGATGTCCGAGAGATTGATCTTATCGCCCGTCTGGAAATCTTCGATTATATCGGGATGGGCGACGGTCGAGTCGCCGTCGTCGAACGCGAAGACATCGTTCCCCGCGCCGCCAGAGAGATCGTCGGTGCCGTGGCCCCCGACCAGCGTGTCCTTTCCAGCCCCGCCGATGAGCGTGTCGTTCTCGGCAAGGCCGTAGAGCTTATCGTTGCCGTCACCACCCTCGAGATGGTCCAGCCCGCCCGATCCGGTGAGCGTATCGTCCCCCGCCCCGCCGTCGACGGGGGTAGACACGCCGGCGCCGATATAAGTGTCGGCGAACGCGCTGAGGACCAACTTGCTGATGTTCGAGATCGTATCCCCCGCCGCATCGCCGCCATTGGATCGTCCAGTGGGGTCTCCACGGTCGATCGTGATTGGTCCGGAATAGGAATAATCGAGGATGTTGAACCCGCTCCCGCCGTTAATGATGTCGGCCCCGGGACCGCCGTATAGTAGGTCGTTACCGTCGCCCCCGAACATCGTGTCGTTCCCCGGCCCACCGTCCAGCACGTCGTCGCCGGAATTTCCATCGAGCGTGTCGTTATCCCCCTCGCCGTATAGCTTGTCCGCTCCGGTTCCGCCGGAAAGGTCGTCGTTGCCGGTGCCGCCATACAATATATCGTCGCCGGATCCGCCGAGCAGCGTATCGTTCCCCCAGCCCGCGCGGAGCGTGTCATTGCCGCCTTCGCCGCTCAGCATGTCGTCGAAATTGCTGCCCTGGACGTTGTCGGCGAAGGGCGTGAGGTAGGCGCCGTCAATGCCGTCGTGAAATGTGACCCACCCGGCGGGGCCTAGGCTCTGCGGGGCGTCGAGGCCAAGGACGAACGATACTCCACCCGTCGTGACCCAGCGAAAATCGACCCAAGCACGGCCGCGGCCACCGTAGAAGACGTCCTGGCCGCCTCGGCCCACGAAAATATTGTGCACGGAGGAGCCGTAAAAGAAGTCGGCGCCGCTCGTTCCCACCAGCGTTTGAGCCTTGTTCGTGGCGTAGATCTTGGCCATGACCGCACCTCACCCTAAAGCGCATCAAGACAATATTGTCGTGCGCGGGAGTTTAACCCGTCGTGAACTTCCGGCGGTGATCGAAAATTATTTCGCCGGAACGTCCCGCTCCCGCCACGCGCGCATTGCCCGGAGCACCACCAGCGTCCATCCTGAACTCGTCATGCCTCTTGCACGCCCTTCGGATGAACACGCTGTCACGCCCCAGCCGTTCACCCCCACCCATCCGCCCCGCCCTGCCGGACCGGTCCCCGTGTGGCGCGGCTTCGTCGGGGAGCGGGCGCGGACCGCGGTCTACGGCTGGTCGGAGCTCGCCTTCCGGCAGCTCTACATCCGCCGCAAGGTGCTCGGCTTCAACGTCCATATCCCGCTCGACCCGGACGCGGTCCAGCGCGTCCTGCTCGACAATGCCGCCAATTACGTGAAGCCGGACGTGGTGAAACGGCTGCTCGCGCCGGCGATCGGCGAAGGGCTGCTCACTTCGGACGGCGGGTTGTGGCGCGAGCAGAGGCGGATCGTCGCCGCCAGCTTCGCGCCGGCCGCCGTCGATGCCCTGGTGCCGGCCTTCGGCCAGGTCGGCCGCGACGCGCTGGCGCGGTGGGAGTCCGGCGTGCGCAACATGGCGGCCGAGGCGACCCGCGCCACCATGCGGCTCATTTCCAACACCCTGTTCAGCGGCGATGCGCGCCTCACCAGCGATGCCGCCATGGACCATATCGCCGCCGCGCTCGAAGGCGTCAGCGAGGCCCGGCTGCAAGCGATGCTCGGCCTTCCCCGCATCCCGTGGACGCGCCGGGGCTGGGTGGCCCAGCGCGGCCAGAAATATCTGCGCGGGACGCTGGAGGCGGTGGTGCGCGAGCGGTTTCCGGACGGCGGCGCCGGCGACTTTCTCGGCACGTTGATCCGGGCGCTCGGTGAGCGGTTCGAGCCGGGCCACGCGGCGGCGCTGGCGGCGGACAACGCCATGACCTTCTATCTGGCGGGCCACGAAACGACGGCCAATGCGGTCACCTGGACGCTCTATCTGCTCTCCGAGCAAGCGGAGCTTCAGGAGCGAGTCGCGGCCGAGTGCGCGGAGGCCGTGGCGGGCGGGGAAGGGCCGGACCTGCCCGACCGGCTGCCGCTGCTGAGGATGGTGCTGGACGAATCGCTCCGCCTCTACCCGCCGGCGCCGCGCTTCGACCGGCAGGCGGTGGCGGCGGACCGGCTCGGCGAGGAGGAAGTCCGGCCCGGCGACATCGTCTCGGTCTGGCCCTGGCTCATCCATCGCCATGAGGCTTTGTGGGAGGAACCCGACGTCTTCGACCCCTGGCGGTTCGCACCGGAGCGGCGGGCGGGGCGGCACCGCTTCCAGTTCATCCCCTTCGGCGGCGGGCCGCGCCTGTGCGTCGGCATGCGCTTCGCGACCGCGGAAGCGCTGACCGTCCTCGCCTGGTGGCTCGCCGCCTGGCGGTTCGCGCCGGTTCCGGGGCACGAGGTCCGAGTCTCCGGCATGGTGACGCTGCGGCCGGCGGGCGGGCTGCCGCTGCTTCTGTCCCGGAGGGCCTGACACAGCACTCCTGCTATTGCGAATAATTATCAACAGCATTAGAGACGCTCCCGAAGCCGGCGGGGGTGTTGATGTTCGTCCGTACGATTGCCGCATCCGCCGTCCTGCTCGGCCTCGCCTCCCCGATCCTCGCGGCCGAGGCGGCGCTCGACGCGGCCTATGACGAGGCCGACCCGATCGTCGTCACCGGCTCACGCGAGACATACAGCGTCGGGCAGACGAGCACCGCCACCCGCACGCCGACGGACCTGATCGACGTCCCCCAGGCGGTCAGCATCGTCACCGAGCGGCAGATCGACGACCAGGCGCTGCAATCGATCGCCGACGTGCTGCGCTACGTCCCCGGCGCGGTGATCAGCCAGGGCGAGGGCCACCGCGACCAGATCATCCTGCG
This sequence comes from Allosphingosinicella sp., assembly GCA_036403015.1. GTDB lineage: Bacteria > Pseudomonadota > Alphaproteobacteria > Sphingomonadales > Sphingomonadaceae > Allosphingosinicella. Next base: position 6,615 of record DASWRU010000069.1, on the reverse strand, counting down.
CGGCAATTCGAGCACCGCCGACTTCTTCGTCGACGGCCTGCGCGACGACGTCCAATATTATCGCGGCCTCTACAATCTCGAGCGGGTCGAGGTGCTGAAGGGGCCGAACGCGATGATCTTCGGCCGCGGCGGCGGCGGCGGCATCGTCAACCGGGTGACCAAGCGCCCGGAGGCGCGGCGCTTCGCCCACGCCGACGCTTCGGCCGACGGCTGGGGCGCCTGGAACGTCCAGGCCGACCTCGACGCCCCGCTCGGCGAGGGGATGCTGGCCCGCCTCAACGCCACCTACGAGGCATTCGCCAATCACCGCGATTTCTACGAGGGCCGCCGTCTCGGCCTCAATCCCACGCTCGCCTTCACGCCAAGCGAGCGCACGCGCATCGACCTCGGCTACGAATATGACGACGACGCGCGGATTGTGGACCGCGGCGTGCCCTCCGCGGGCGCCGGCACCCTGGCCGCTCCGGCGCGGCCGCTGACCGGCTTCCGCCGCACCTTTTTCGGCGTTCCCGGCCTCAACAGCACCCAATTCAGGGCGCATGTCGCCCACGGCCAGGTCGAGCACCGCTTCACCGACGCCCTCACCCTCACCAGCCGCCTGCTCTTCGGCGACTATGACAAATTCTACCGGAACGCGATGGCCCAGACCGCCGTCACCCTCGTGGCGGGGGCGCCGACGGTCGGCATGGAGGCTTATGAGGATGCGACGCAGCGACGCAACCTGTTCAGCCAGACCGACCTCGTCTGGGACGCGGCGACCGGCCCGGTCCGCCACGTCCTCCTCGCCGGCGTCGAATATGGCGGCCAGAAGACGGCGGTCCGGCATCTGAACGGCTTCTTCGACAGCGGCGTTGCGACGACGAACGGCGGCCGCCGGACCTTCGTCCCCCTGGCCGACCCGATCGCCCTCCCCCCCGTCACCTTCCGCTCGGGGACCGGCGAGCGCTCCGTCCGCAGCCGGGCGGACGTGCTCGCTTTCTACGTCCAGGACCAGGTCTCGATCGGCGACCATGTCGAGCTCGTCGCCGGCCTGCGCCGCGACCGGTTCCGGCTGCGCGTCGCCGACCTTCTCGCCAGCGCCCGCTTCCGCCGCACCGACGCCCTGTGGTCGCCGCGCCTCGGCCTGGTGCTGAAGCCGGCGCCGGCGATGAGCCTCTACGCCAGCTACGGCCGTTCCTATCTGCCGCAGTCGGGCGACCAGTTCAGCTCGCTCGACCTCACCTTGCCGGCGCTGGAGCCGGAGCGGTTCGACAATTGCGAGCTCGGCTTCAAATGGAACGTCCGCAAGGCGCTCAGCCTCACGGCCGCCGTCTACCGGCTCGACCGCACCCACACCCGCGCGATCGATCCGGCCGACCCCTCCCGCACCCTCCTCACCGGCGCCCAGCGCAGCAAGGGCGCGGAAGTCTCGCTGACCGGGGAGATCCGCCCCGGCTGGCGGGTGAGCGCGGGCTATGCCTATACCGAGGCGGAAATCGCCCGAACCACCGCCGCCGCGCCCGCCGGCCGCAAGGTGGCGCTGGTTCCCAGGCACCAGGCGTCGCTCTGGACCCGTCACGACTTCAGCCGCCGCTTCGGCGCGGGCTTCGGACTCTACCACCAGTCGAAGAGCTTCACCTCCATCTCGAACAGCGTCCTCCTCCCCGCCTTCACGCGCGTGGATGCGGCCGCCTATCTCAAGCTCGGCTCGCACGTCGAGGCGCAGGTCAATGTCGAGAATCTGCTCGGCTCCGACTATTTCTCCTCCGCCTTCAACGACAACAACATCATGCCCGGCGCGCCGACGACATTGCGCGGCACGCTGCGCTTCACCTTCTGAGCGTCGGCCGGTAGGAGGCGGCGATGACCCTCGCCATCCTGCGCACCGGCGAGCCGCCCGGGGACCTGCTCCGCCGCTTCGGCCATTATGACGCGATGTTCGCCGGGCTGCTCGGCATGGACACGGTCGGCTACGACGTCACGGCGGGCGAATATCCCGCCGCTCCCGAAGCCCATGCGGCCTATCTCGTCACCGGCTCCCCGGCGGGCGTCTACGACCCGCTGCCGTGGATCGCGCCGCTCCAAGACTTCCTCCGCCGGGCGAAGGGCAAGACGAAGCTGGTCGGCATCTGCTTCGGCCACCAGGTGATGGCGGAAGCGTTCGGCGGCCATGTCGAGAAATCGGTGAGGGGCTGGGGCGCGGGGCTGCAGGACCATGACATCGTCGTCCGCGCGCCGTGGATGGACGACGTCGCCTCGATCGCGGTGCCGGTCTCGCACCAGGACCAGATCGTGGTCCAGCCGCCCCACAGCCACATCCTCGCGCGGAGCGACTTCAGCCCCTTCGGCATGCTCGCCTACGACGACCAGCCCGCCATCTCGATGCAGTTCCACCCGGAGTTCGCTCCCGATTACGCCAAGGCACTGATCGAGGTCCGGCGCGAGCGGCTGCCGGATCCTGACGGCGCCTTCGCCTCCCTCGATCGCCCGAACGACCGGGCGAGGGTTGGGAAATGGATCAGGCGGTTCCTTGCCTCCCCATCCTGAGAGACAGAGGCATTACCGCGCCAGAAACGCCTTGAGCTCGGCCTGGAACGCCGCCGGCTGGTCTATCATGATGAAATGATAGCTGTCGGGGATGCGCTTCAACGTCGCCTGCGGCGCGCCCGCGTAGGACATCTTGTAATATTGGTCCATCTGCTCGGCCGTCACCGGGGCGCCGGCCGGCAACACCCACAGCACCGTCATCGGCGCCTTGATCCGGGGCAGCTCGGGCCTGAGGTCGGTGACGATGAGGTCGTACATCGCCTGGCCGGACACCGCGGGATCGCTCGCCAGCGACTGCGCCGTCACCGCCGGCCGCGCGCTCTCGGTCTTCACCATGCCGGCGATGGTCTGCTCGATTTGCTTGCGCCGCGCCTCGCCGGTGCCGGACGAAATGGCCTGCCGGATCTGCGCGGCGACGGGCTCGACGCTCTGCGGCGTCGCCGCCGGACCTCCGAAGATGTTGCCCATGAACGGCATCATGTCGACGACCATCACCTTCGAGACCAGCTCCGGGTGCCGCGCCGCGACCATCATCGCCCAGGAGCCGCCGAGCGAATGGCCGACGATCGCCGGGCGCTTCAGCTTCGCCGCCTGGATGTAGCGCGCAATCTCCGCGGCGACCGGCGCCACGACCGGGCCGCTGGCATTGGCGCCCGGCGCGGCGCCGTCGAAGCCGGCGACACGAACGAGGTGGTAGCGATAGCCCGGCACCGCCGCGACGGTCGCATCCCATACGCGCGGCGAGGAGGAGAGGCCGGGGATCAGCACCACGTCCGGCCCCTTGCCGCGAACCTCGACGCTGATCCGCTGGCTCGAGAAAGGCGCCGCCCCGGCCGCCGCGCCCCAGGCGGCGAACAGCGGCAACAGCATCGACATCATCAATCGGATCATGCGGAATTCTCCCTTGAGCAGAGGCTGTTCTATTCCCCTAACACAGTCAAGCGGCCATTCACCGCGGGACGATCGCGATCGCGGCGCCGCCGGAGGGGGCCAGCTTCAAGGCGATCGTGTCGCCGGGGGCGACCTCGCGCGTCTCCCGAGTCACGTTCGCGGGGCTCGCGCCGTCCTGCCAGATGGTGGCGACGTAGCGGCCGGGGGCGAGGAAGGAGATCGGGACTTCGATCGTGCGCGCCGCCTCGTTGGTCATCGCGCCGACATACCATGAGCGTCCCTTGCGTCGGGCGATCGCGACCTGCTCGCCCCGCACGGCGGCAAGGCCGCGCGTCTCGTCCCAGGCGGCTGGAACGGCGCGGACGAAGTCGAAGCCCGGCTGGCCGCGATAATTGTCCGGGCTGTCGGAGACGCCCTGGAACGGGCTGTCATAGACCACGTACATGGCGAGCGCCTGGCCCCGCGTCGTCTGGACCAGCGGCGTCACGGGCTCCGGCACGAAATCCGCCGGGGCGACGTTACGGAAGCCGCCCGGCGTGTAGTCCATCGGGCCCAGCAGCATCCGGGTCAGGGCGAGGTCGACATTGTGTCGCGCCGTCACCCGGCGCGTCCATTTATTATATTCGGCGCCGAACACGCCCTCCTGCGTCAGGAAATTCGGATATGTCCGGACGAGGCCGCGCGGCGGGTAGGCGCCGTGGAGGTCGACCATCAGCCGGTTGGCGGCGGCGAGCTTGAGCAGGCGGTGATAGAAGGCGACCATCTCCTGGTCGTCGCGGTCCATGAAATCGACCTTAATCCCCTTGATGCCGAGCTTCGCGTAGAGCGGCAGGGCCTGCTCCATGTTCGCGTCGAGCAGCTTCCAGTGCACCCAGAGCCACAGCCCCACCTTGCGCCCGGCGGCGTAGCGGACGAGCCCGGGGAGGTCGATCGCGCCTATCGATTTCAAATTGTCGGCGCCGGGGAGGACGGTGGCCCCACCGCCGCTGTTCAAATACCAGCCGTCGTCGACCAGCATATATTCGAGGCCGCTGGACCCGGCGAAGTCGATGAAGGCCTTCAGCGTCTCGTCATTCATGCCCGGCTGCTTCACCGCGGCCAGAGTCGGGCCGTTCCACCAGTCCCAGGCATATTTGCCGGGCTTCACCCAGCTGAAATCCCCCTCCGCGGGCGGGTTGAGGCTGGTGATCAGGGTGGATCCGATCAGGTCGGCGAGGCGGTCGCCGAGCAGCACGATCCGCCAGGGCGAGCGGACCCCCGCCTCGCCGACCGAGGCGGCGACGGCGATGGCCGGATCGTCGGGCCGCGGCGACAGGCGGGCCTGGAGACCGAGCGCTCCGGTCTCACGGCCGCTCAGGTACAGCCCGCCATAGTCGCTGAGGTCCGCTTCGGCGAAGGCCACGGCCGGACCGCCGCCGCCCGTCTCGCAGACCACCGGCAGGTCGAACAGATTGTGGTAGCGCATCTGAGCGGCGCGCACCGGGTCGAACTCCCCTTCGTGGCTGGTGCCGAAGCGGCCGATGTTGAGCGCCTGGCAGGCATAATCGGCGGGGAAGGCATATTCGGTCACCTCGCCGGCCAGCCGCAGGCGGCGCAGGTTCGGCTGCGGCGGGACGACATAGCGGAAGGCGAAGCCGCCGTCATAGGCGCGAAACACGATGTCGAGGCGCCGCCGCTCGCCGCCGGTTTCGGCGAACGAGACCGTCAGCTCGTCATAGGAATCGTCCGCCTGCGCGGCCTTGCCGATCAGCGGATAGCGATCCTCGCCGGACCGGCGGCGGATGCCCTCGATCGCCATGCCCGGCGAGAGCTGCCGGTAGCGCTCGAAGGCCAAGCCGAGCGCCGAGCGGGCGAGCACGACGCGGCCGCCATAGCTCAGCTCGTAGGTCGGCTGGGCGGCATCGTTGAGGCCGATGCGGGCCGTCACCTGCCCGTTGGGCGACGCCAGCGTCAGCGGCTCAGCCGCCGCCGCCGCGGCGGGCGGCAGCATGGCGGCGAAGCCGGCGAGGATGAGTCGAAGCATCGCGCCGGAATGGCGGCTGGCGCGGGCGCCTGCAATCGCAGATCCGTCCCCGCCGCGGCTCGTCCGGGCGCGGCCGCCCAGCTTCGGCAAGCTGAGCTTAAGGATTAGCATGCGAGGATTTTTGGGGGAGCCAGAACCGGTTCCTCTGCTATGATGGGTCATTGCCGGCCGGGGGGCCGGCGCAACACGGGAGGGGGGAGGACGCGACTGAGGAGTAGCTGAGTGAACGCCCAAGCCCCGCGCGAATTTCTCGACCGCCGCCAGCTGGTCACGGCTCTGAGGAGCCTGAGGCGCGGCGACTTCACCGTGCGCCTGTCCGAGGACGCGGACGGCCTCGACGGCGAGATCGCCACTTTGTTCAACGAAGTCGTCACCTTGAACCAGGAGATGACCCGCGAGTTCGAGCGGCTCTCCCAGGTCGTCGGCAAGGAAGGCAAGATCACCCAGCGCGGCCGAGTCAAGACGGCGACGGGCGGGTGGGAGACGGCGATCCGCTCAGTCAACGAGCTGATCGAGGACATGGTCCAGCCGACCGCCGAAGTCGCGCGCGTCATCGGCGCGGTCGCCAAGGGCGACCTCTCCCAATCGATGACCGTCGAGATCGACGGGCGGCCGCTGCGCGGCGAGTTCCTGCGCATCGGCAAGATCGTCAACACGATGGTCGAGCAGCTCGCCTCCTTCGCCTCCGAGGTGACGCGCGTGGCGCGCGAGGTCGGCACCGAGGGCAAGCTGGGGGGACAGGCCAATGTGAAGGGCGTTGCCGGCACCTGGAAGGACCTGACCGACAACGTCAACGCGATGGCGACCAACCTGACGGGGCAGGTCCGCAACATCGCGGAGGTGACCACCGCGGTGGCCTCGGGCGACCTTTCCAAGAAGATCACCGTCGAGGTGAAGGGCGAGATCCTGGAGCTGAAGAACACGATCAACACGATGGTCGATCAGCTCAACGCCTTCGCCTCCGAGGTGACCCGCGTGGCGAGGGAGGTCGGCACCGAAGGCAAATTGGGCGGCCAGGCTCAGGTGCCCGGCGTCGGCGGGACGTGGAAGGACCTCACCGACAACGTCAACTAGATGTCCGGCAACCTGCCCGACCAGGTGCGAAACATCGCCAAGGTCGCCACCGCCATCGCCAACGGCGACCTGTCGCAGAAGATCACCGTCGAGGCCCGCGG
>DASWRU010000068.1:0-33361 GCA_036403015.1 Allosphingosinicella sp. | reverse complement strand
GAACCCCTCACCCCTGACCCCTCTCCCCTTGGGAGAGGGGAAGAGAAGGGAGAGGGGAAGAAGAGGCGGCGCCGAGACTGAAGAGGTGGTGGAGGGATTTGTCGAGCATGAGCAGCTGCCAGAGCAGGCGGCCGTGCTCGGCGCGGCCGGAGCGGTGGTCGGCGGCCACTTTGGCGATGGCGGCGGCGTCGAACCAGCCCAGCTCGGCGAAGGCGGGGCTGCGGGCCACGGCGGCGGCCCGGTCGGCGAGCGGGCCGCGGAACCAGGCGCCGACCGGAGTCACGAAGCCCATCTTGCGGCGGTGGAGGATTTCGGGCGGGAGATAGCGGCCGAGCGCCTTCTTCATCAGCCACTTGCCCGAGCCGCCCCGGAGCCGGAGGCGGGCGGGCAATTGCGCGGCGAATTCGACGAGGCGGTGATCGAGCAGGGGCTCGCGCGCCTCCAGGCTCACCGCCATGCTGGTCCGGTCGACCTTGGTGAGGATGTCGCCGGGCAGCCAGATCTTGAGGTCGGCATATTGGGCGCGGGACAAGGCGTCCTCCGCCGGCGCCTCGCGCATCGCTCGGACGTAGCGCTGCTCGGCGCGGTGGCCCTGCAGAGCCTGCCTGAGCTCCGGGCTGTAAAGCCTTGACCTGACAGGCAGGGAGCAGGCCGTGACGGCATCGGCATAAGCCTCTTCCGAAGACCGGCCCAGCGCCGTCAGAGTCGTCTTGGCGCGCAGGAATTGCGGCGCCCAGTCGAGCTTGGGATAGAGCGCCCCCGCCGCCCCCGCCGCCGCTCGAGCGCCGGATGGAAGCAGCCGGCGCACCCGCTCCTCGGCCGCGAACAGTCGGTAGCGGCGGTAGCCGGCGAACGCCTCGTCGGCGCCGTCGCCGGAGAGCGCGACCTTCACCTTCTCCCGCGCCAGCTCGGAAACCCGGTAGGTGCCGATCGCCGAGGCATCGGCGAACGGCTCGTCGAACGCCGCGGCGAGCGTGTCGACCAGGCCGAAATCGTCCGCGGCGACGAGGCGCGTGCGGTGGGCGGTGGCGAAGCGCTCCGCCACCATGGCGGCGTAACGGGTCTCGTCATGATCGGCCTCATCGAAGCCGATCGAGCAGGTCTCGACGGCGCTTCGGCTCGCCTCGGCCATGAAGGCGACGACGGCCGAGCTGTCGACTCCGCCCGACAGGAAGGCGCCGAGCGGCACGTCGGCGACCATGCGCGAGCGCACCGCGTCCCGCAGCCGCTCGACCAGCTCCTCCTCAAGCGAGGCGGCCGAGGCGCGCGACGGATTGCAGAAATCCACGTCCCACCAGCGCACCGGCGCCGGCACGGCACGGCCGCGGCGGACGAGGAGGTAATGGCCGGCGGCGAGCTTCCTCACCCCCGCGACGATGCAGGCATCGTCCGGCACGTAGCCGAAGGCGAGGAAGTCCTCGACCGCCTGGGGGTCCGGCGCTCGGCGCAGGCTCGGATGGGCGAGCAGGCCCTTCAGCTCGGAGGCGAAGGCCAGCGCCCCGTCGGGCAGCGTGGCGAGGAAGAGCGGCTTCACCCCCAGCCGGTCGCGGGCGAGGAAGAGCGAGTCCTCCGCCGCGTCGTAGAGGGCGAAGGCAAACATGCCGTTGAGGCGGGACAGCGAGGCGGGGCCCCATTGCCGCCACGCCGCCAGGATCACCTCGGTGTCGCTATGGGTGGCGAAGGCGTGGCCGAGCCCCTCCAGCTCCGCCTTGAGCTCGCGGAAATTGTAGATCTCGCCATTGTAGGTGAGGACGAGCTGGCCGTCGGCCGAGCGCATCGGCTGGTCGCCCGTTTCCAGATCGATGATCGAGAGGCGGCGGTGGCCGAAGCCGACCCCCGGCGCGGTCCAGATGCCGCTGCCGTCGGGGCCGCGATGGGCGAGGACGTCCGCCATCGCCCGCACCCGCGCCGGGTCGACGGGCTTGGGGACGTCGGGATGGAAGAGGCCCGCTATGCCGCACATCAGCGCGTCTCTGGCAGGCCCGCCGCCCGGTCGGCAAGCCGGTCGAGCGGACCCAAAGCACGGACGAACGCGTCGAGCGCCGGGCGCGCGTCCGGCTCCTCGGCCGAAACCACCACCGCCACCGCCCGCTGTGGGCCGCCGAGCAGCCGGGTGCGGATCGTCTCGAGCTTCACCTCCGGCGCGCTGCCGGTGACGATGCCGCCGACCCGGTAGAAGGTGAGGACGTCGCGCAGCGTCCCGTGGGAGAAGATCCGCTCGGCCCGGCCGCCCGGCGGCGCGGGGAGATCGGCGGTCCAGGACCAGCTGCGATCCTCGGGGACCGGGCCCTGGGGAGAGCCGACCAGCTCGCGCCCGTCGGCCTGACGGGCGAAGATGGCGACGGCGAGGGCGACCTCGCGCCCGGCGGAGTCGCGGTAGCGGCCGATGCGGGCGCGGTCGGCGCCGGCGTAGGTGGGCTGCCAGGGCCGCCCGCGCGCCGCGACGCGTTGCCAGCCTGGGACGTCGGGAAGGGCGAGCTCCGGCACGGCAGTGGTTCCCGCGGCGGCCGTGGCGGCGGACCAGAGCGGCGCCGCCGCGGCCAGCGCCAGCGCGGCCGCGGCGATGCGGACGAGGCGGGCGCTAGAGCCGGGCGCGGCGCCTTCCGGCTGGAGGCGGCGCGGATCGAACCAGGGATCGCCCGCGCCGCGGTCGAAGAAGGGCCAGGCCGCGCCCATCACCACGCCGATGACGATGGCGAAGAAGACCCAGCCGTAGAAGATGTGGTCGAAGCCGGAAGCGAAGCCGATGTCGTTCGACAGATAGGCGATGTAGATCGTCCCGAAGGCGCGCGCGCCGTTGGCGAGGATCGGGATCGCGATGCACGCGGCGAGGAACAGGCCGCGCCTGAGCCACGAGCGGAAGCAGACATTGGCCGCCAGCGCGCCATAGGCGATCATGGCGATGAGGAACTTCACGCCCGAGCAGGCCGCCGCCACCTCGAACAGGCCGGTGGGGGTGGCGATGAACACGCCGACCCTATGCGCGGGGACGCCGACGAAGCGGAGCAGGGCCATGGCGAGGTCGGCCGTCACCGTCTGCAGCGGCGGCACCAGCTCCTCGCCCGCGGGGACCAGGAAGACAGCGTAGAAGATCGGGAAGGCGAGGCCGCGCGCGACCGCTTTTCCCAGGCAGGCGATCGCGGCGCCCTGGAGCATCAGGAGCAGGCCGAAATGGCGGGCGATGGCCAGGCTGCCCGCGTCGCCCAGCAGCCACCCCCCCGCCCCGGCCGCGACGAGCAGCAGGCCCGGCGCCCAGGCGGTGGGGGCGAGGCCGCGCAGCTCGGGCCGGCGCTGCCACACCAGCCAGCCGATCAGCGGCACGATCAGCAGGCAGTGGTTGAAGGTCGAGCCCTCCCACCAGATCGTCGCGACCTGCGCGGCGTCGCGCCGGAACAGCAGGAGCAAGGCGATCCACAAAGCGGCGAGGCCGGCGAGATGATCGCGCCAGCCCGGCGCGGCCAGCGGCCTCGCCGGCGCGATGGGGAGCACCGCCGTCATGCCGCCGCCTGCCGTTCCGCGCGGCCGAGCATCGCCGCCAGGGGCGCCAGGCGCGCCTCCCAGCGATAGGCTTCTTCCATCCGGCGGCGGCCGGCGGCGCCGAGCCGCGCGGCGCGGGCCGGATCGGCGAGCAGCGACGCGATCGCCGCCGCCTGCGCCTCGGCCCCCGCCGCGACGACGAGGTCGCGGCCGGGTTCGGCCTCGATGCCTTCGAAGGCGGCGGGGCTGGCGACGACGGGCCGGCCCATCGCCATCGCCTCCAGCACCTTGTTCTGGACCCCGCGGGCGATGCGCAAGGGCGCCGCCACGACGTCGGCGGCGGCGAGCCAGCCGCGGACGTCCGGCACCGCGCCGGTGACGACCACCCGCTCCCCGGCGAGGCGGCGGACCGCGTCGGTCGGGTTGCGGCCGACGATGGCGAAGGTGGCGGCGGGCAGGCGCGGCAGGATTTCGGCCGCGAACCAGGCGACCGCGTCGGCATTGGGCTGATAGTCCATCTGGCCGGTGAAGACGATCAAAGGGTGCGGCGCCTCGGCGGGGGCGGCCGCTCCGGGCGCATGGAAAGCCAGGTCGACGCCGTTCTGGAGAGCGCGGATGTCGGCGCTTGGCAGCGCGGCGCGGGCGCGGAACAGGGCCGCCTCCGCCTCGCTGACGAACAGGCTGGTGTCGGCGCGGGCGGCGGTGGCGCGCTCGAACGCGAAGAGCTTCGCCGCCTCGCGCCGGTGGAACGGGGCGAGGGCGCCACCCGCTTCGGCATAAGCGGCGAACTTGGCCGAATCCATGTCGACGAAGTCCATGACGAAGCGCTGGCGGACCGGGTTGGGGACGAACTGGGCCATTTGCCCGGAGAAGACGAAAACCGCATCGACCTTGGGGTCCGAGAGACGCGCGTCGACGAAGCGGCGCAGGGTCGGCCTGTCGAACAGGGTGAGCGAGACCGGCTTGCCCGTGAGAAGGGCCCGCGCGGCCGCTTCGGCCCTGCCGGTGCGGCGGATCTCGACCCGCGCCTCGCCGAGCGCCGGCCCCAGCGCCGCCCGAAGCCCGGCCAGGTGCGCCGAGTCGGCCGAATCGTCGGCGAAGCAGGCGAGATGGACCCGGCCGAGCCCCGCCAGGTGCCTGAGCAGGTGGAAGGAGCGGATCTTGTCCCCCCGGTCCGGCGGGAACGGGATGCGGTGGGCGAGGAACAAAGTCTCGGTCATCCCAGCCCCCGGGCGATCGGCGGGCCGAGCCGGTTGGCGAGCCACAAGGGAAGCTTCTTCCAGGCGGCGACCTGGAGCCGGTAGCGCGGCGAGAGCGGGTTCGTCTCCCGCGCTTTCCCCTTGGCGGCGTAGACGAGCGGGCGCGGCTCGAAGCCCCAGTTGCGCTTGAAGGCGAAGGCGCCGGTGCCGATTTTGGAGCGGCCGAAATCGAAGCGGGTGCAGCCGCGGCGGGCGGCGTGGCGCATCAGCGCGTAATAGAGCATCTCATTGGCGCGCGCGGGCCGCGCCAAAGCGGTGCCGCCGCCCCAATAAGGATAGACGGTGTCGCGGAAATAGAGGCTGAGGACGCTCGCCAGAGGCACCCCGCCGCGGCTGACCGTGAGGATGTCGGCATCCTCCCCGAACGCGTCCAGCACCGAGGCGAAGAGGGTCGGCGGGAAGACCGGCGTGCCGAGGTTGCGGACGCTCTCGGCATAGACTCGGTAATGGGCGTCGAGATCCCGCCCGACCTGTACCTCCAGGCCGAGGCCGAGCGCCCGGCGGACCTCCGCCCGCTGCTTGCGGGGGATGGCGGCGAGGATAGCGTCGTCGCCGGAGGGAAGCTCGCGCTCGAAATTCGCATAGACTCCCTCGCGCCGCGCCCAGCCCTCGGGGACCGGCCCGCCGCGCAGCTCGACCGAGGCGCAGCCGCGGCGGCGCGCCAGCGACCAGGCCCCTTCCGCGAGCGGATCGACGCCGCCGCCGAGGATACCGCCGCCGACTCCGAAGCCCGCCGAGACCATCGCCGAGCCGAACAGGCGCGAATGCACTTCGGTGAGCGGCAGCAGGCCGGCGATCGCGCCCCGGCCATCCTCGGCGAGGAGGCAATGGCCGCGCGCGCCGCAGCCGCGCTCGACGCCGGCGCTCCAGGCCGGAAGGTGGAAGGGCGTGGCGTCGGGATGCCTCGCGACGAAGGCGCGGATCGCGTCGCTGTCGCGCGGCACCGCGCTTCGGACGGTGAGGCGGGCGACGGCATGGGGCGCGTTCACGACAGCCGCGCTTTCTCCGCCGCGACGACGATGTCGGTCCGCGTCCAGCGATGCGCCTTCAACAGTTTCAGGAGCTTGGGACGCATGGCTGACAGCCGGCTGTAATGGCGCAGGCGCGAGCGCAGCGGCGCCGCCCTGACCCGCGGCTGGCCGGGATCGATCTCCCACGGGTGGAAATAGAAGACGGCGGGGCGCCCCTCCCCTTCGTTGACGCGGCCGACGGCCCAGTCGGAGAAACGGTAAGGGAGAAGGCGGAAGAAGCCCCCGCCCCCGGCCGCCAGCCGGCGCCCGGCGATCTCGACGGTGGTGACGGGGAGCTCGATGAGGTCGCGCCCCGCGAGCGGCCGATAGGCGAAGCGCGGCGCCTCCGGCCAGCCATAATGGTCGTGGGCGAGCGGCGCGACGCTGGAGGAATAGGCATAGCCCTCCTCGGCGAGCACGGCGTGGGCCCAAGGCGTGCGGGCGTCGATCGAGAAGCTCGGGGCCCGGTAGCCGCGCGGCGCCTCGCCCGAGGCGTCGGCGATGGCGGCATGGGCGCGGCGCAAATCGGCGCGGAACTGGTCCGGCGTCAGGGTGAAGACGCGGTCATGGTCCCAGCCGTGGCTGGCGATCTCGTGGCCCGCGGCGGCGATTCGGCGCAGCAAAGCGGGGCAGCGCTCGGCGACCCAGCCGAGGGTGAAGAAGGTGCCCTTGACCCCCGCCTCGTCGAACAGAGCGAGGACCGCGTCGGCATTGCGCTCGACGCGGGTCTCCAGCCCGTCCCAATCGGCCTTGGCGATGACCTTCTCGAAGGCGCCGACCTGGAACCAGTCCTCCACGTCCACCGACAGGGCGTTGAGCATGTCCTGCCTTCCCGCCGCTTTACGCGGCGTTGGTGTAACCGGGCGCCTGCTGGCCGTTCTCGACCCACTCGACGAGCAGCGTCAAGACGCGGCGGACGATCTTCTCCTGCTCGTCGAGCCGGGCTTCCAGCGCGGCGGTTCGGCGCTCGAGGGCGAGGTCGCGGATCGGCTCCTGCGGCTGCGAGCCGCGCAGTGGGAGCGCGGCCTCGGTCCGCGGCTGCGGGCGGTCGGCGGCGAGATCGGCGATCACCGCCTCGACATGGCCGCCGTCGATCGTGTCGAGCTGCTCGACCGCGGCGTAGAGGAGGAGCCGGGCGGCGAGCTGGTTGAGGCGGCGGGGAATGCCGCCCGAATGGCGGTAGAGCGCCTGGAAGGCGTCGGGCTGGAAGCCCGGGCGGCCGCTCCAGCCGGCGACGGCGAGGCGATGGACGATATAGCCCTCGACCTCGGCCGACTCCATCGCTTCGAGATGGTGGCTGGCGATGACCCGCTGGCGGAGCTGCTCGAGCCCCTCGCCGGCGAGCTGGTCGCGGAACTCCGGCTGGCCCAGCAGGAAAATCTGAATGAGGGCACGGCCTTGGCTGGTGAAGTTGGAAAGCATCCTCAGCTCTTCCAAGGCCGAGACCTGGAGCGTCTGCGCCTCGTCGACGATGAGCAAGGTGCGCCGGCCGCGGCGCGCCTCCTCCTCCAGCCGGCGCTCGACGGCGTCGAGCAGCTCGGCCTTGGCCGCGCCGGCGGTGGGAAGGCCGAGGCCCTGAGCCACCAGGCGGAGCATGTCGTCGCCCCCGACCTGGGTGGAGACGAGGCTGATCGCGTTCAGCCGCTCGCCGTCGATTGTCGCGAGCAGGTGCGCGACGAGCGTCGACTTGCCGGCGCCGACTTCGCCGGTCACGGTGATGAACCCCTCCCCCTGGGCGAGGCCGTAGCCGAGATAGGCCATGGCCTTGCGGTGGGTGCGGCTGTCGAACCAGTAGCGCGCGTCCGGCGTCAGCTGGAAGGGCCGGTCGGCGAGGCCGTAATAGTCGGTGTACATCCTTCTCTCCGCCCTCGTCAGAAGCTGTAGGTGAGCCCGAACAGGATCGAGCCGTAGGTGCTGTCGAAGTCGCCGGCATGGGTGGTGTAGACCCCCGCCGACAGGGTCGCCTGCAGCCGCTCGCGCCAGAGGCTGCGATAATAGGTACCGGTAACGCCGCTCGAGAAGGCATTGTCGGTGCCGCGGATGCCGCTGTCGTACCAGCCGGCATAGGCGTCGAAGTCGATGCCGGAGGTGCGGGTGAGGCGCCGCGACAGGTCCGCATCCAGGACGAGGCTCTGGTCGGTGACGCCGTGGAGGGCGAAATCCGGGCCCGGCGGCGCGAAATAGCGGCGGTTCGCATAGCCCGCGCCGATGCCGTAGCTCCACGCGCCATGGCCGCCGGAGAGGAAGACGTTGGCGCCGCGGTTCCTGAAGTTGAAATTGCCGATCGACTGGAGCGCATCGTCGAAGCAGGCGCCGCTGCCCGGCTTGGTGCCGAACACGCAGCCGCCGCCGCCGCCGAAGCCGTTGATGCCGCCGCCGAAGCCGTTCCTCGGGACTCGGAAGCTGCGCGGCACCGCGGTCAGATCGGTCATCATCAGCCGGCCGAAGCTGCTGACGTCGTCATAGACGAAGGCGGAGAGGGCGTAGCTTTCGTTGATGCGGTGCTCGAGCGAGCCGGTGAAGGTGGTGCCGCCGTAGCGGTGGCCGACCCGGGCCTGGAGCTCGGTGCGCGGGCCCGGGCGCCAGATCACGCCGGCATCCCAGATGAGGCCGCTCTCGTCATAGGTGAGGAGGCGGGGCTTGGTCGGATCGGCCAGCACGCGGCCGTCCGCCGTGACCACCGGCAGGCCGGCGGAGTCGCGCAAGATGTCCTGCTGCGAGGACTTGCCCTTTTCGTAGCCAGCCCCGGCGGTGAAGGCGAGGGTCGGGCCGACCGGCACGACGACGTCGCCGCGGACATATTGGCCTTCGAACTTGGAATCGAACCGGTCCATGTTCTCGCGGACGTAGCCCGCGCCGACGGTCCAGCCGAAGGGCAGCACGCCCGGCGCCATGCCGATGCTGGCGGTGGCGTTGTGGACGGTCGAGCTCTTGTAGCGGTCGACCCGCGCCGCGCCGGGCGGCAGGCCGCCGCCGGCCAGGCTGTGGTCGTCGACATAGACGTAGCCGAGGCGATAGGCGGCGCCGATCGTGACCGGGCCGGCATGCGTGTTGAGCGTCGGCCCGGCATAGGCGCTGTAGATCTCGGCCTGGTTCGGATCGTCGACGGTGCGCAGCCCCGGCACCGGCCGCCGGATGTCGGCATGGCCGCGCGTGGCGATCGCCGCCGCGTCGAAGGACAGGACCTGCGGCACCGCCTCGACATGGATGGCGGCGAGGCCGGTATGGACGTCCTCGTCCTGGATGTCGCCGTTCCAGGAGAAGCGATGCTGGTAATCGTAGGCGATGGTCGCGGTGACCCGCCGGCTCTCGACATTGGCGTTGAGGCCGCCGCCGACGCTCGTATAGGTGAGGACGTCGCCGTTGTTGAAGTCGGCGGTCAGCACCTGCTGGAACTCGAGATAGGGATGGACGCTGCTGCGCGTCTGCCCGTCGCCGTCGGCGGCGAGCAGGACGACGGACGCGGCGAGGGCGGCAAGCCCCGTTGCGCGGCGCGTGAAGCGCGGGAAAGCGGCTCGTTTCATTGGCCATATCCATAGTAAGCGCCGAAACGGCGTCCCCCGGCCGCAAGGCCGGTGCCGTTCAGGACGAGGCTGACACGCTCACAGCCGGAGAGGAGCTCGATCGCTTCGCGAAGCTCGGCCTCCGTAGTCTGGTCCGCGCGCACCACCATGACGAGCTGGCCGGCATGGGTGGCGAGCACCGTCGCCGGCGACGCCATGAGGGCGGGCGGGGAATCGAACAGGATGATGCGCCTCGGGTCGGCCGCGGCGAGGCGCGCAAGCACCTCGCGGGTCCGCTCGGAGGCGAGCAATTCGGTGACGTTGTCCGCCTGGCGCCCGGCGGGAAGGACGGAGAGGCCCTTCAAATCGGTGCGCAGCACCAGAGATTCCGGGTCCAGCGCCGGATCGGCAATCGCGTCGACGAGGCCGCGGACGGCCTCCAGGCCGAGCGTCGCGAGGATCTCCGGCTTGGGGAAATCGGCGTCGACGAGCAGGATTTCGACGTCCTTCTCGCCCGCCAAAGACAAAGCCAGGTTCAGGGCGCAGAAGGTCTTGCCCTCGCCCGGCTGGGCCGAGCCGATGAGGATCGTCCGCCTCTTCGCGTCGGGCAGGTCGGTGGCCGCGCGAGCATTGAGCAGGAGCTGGCGCTTGACGATTCGGAACTCCTCGGCGAGCGCGCCGACCGGCGCCTCGGGCTCGATCAGCGCCGCCTGGCGAAGCCGCGCCCGGTCGACATGGACCTCGGGACCGGCGGCGGGGCTGCGGACCGGCCGCGGCGCCGCCGGCGCTTCCGCGGCAGACCGCAGTTCGGGCTCGGGCCGAGGCTCAACGGGCGCGACCGGGGCCGGCGCGGCGGCGGCCGGAGCGAAGCCGTAAAGCTCCGCCGCCCGCTCGATGAGGGAGGCCGTCCGCAAAGGGCTGTGCTGGTTCATTCCCGCTCCCTCACGCGACCGTGCTGCGCTGCCAGAATTCGACCGCCATCAAGATGGCGTAGGCCCCGGCCAGCGCGCCCGCGCCGCCGCCGAGCCAGAGCAGCCGCTGCCGCGCGGCCCCACGCCGCACCGGCGTCCACACCTCGGCGATCGCGCCGAGCACCGGCAGGCCGGTGGCGTCGGCGAGCTTCGCCTGGGTCGGGAAGGTGCGCTGGAGCTGGCCCATCACGAAGGCCACGCCGATCCCCGCGCAAGCCGCGAAGGCGAAGATGGCGGTGAGGAGCAAGGGCCGGTTCGGCGCCTGCGGCACGTTGGGCTGGCTCGGCGGGTCGATCACCCTGAACCTGACCGAGTCGGTCTTGCTGTCGATGTCGCTCCTCAGGCGCACCTGCTCGCGATCCTCGAGCAATTTGTCATATTGCCGCTTCAGGACGTCATAGTCGCGGTTGAGCTTGGCCTGCTCGGCCGCCACGCCCGGCTCGGAGGCCTGCTTGGAGGCGAGCTGAGCCATGTCGGACTGGAGCTCCGCCTTGCGGGACGAGGCGGCCTGGACCTGCCCCTCCTTCTCGGCGATCATCGTCTTCAGCGACACGTAGGACGGATTGGGCATGCCGCCCGCCCCCGCCGGCTCGTGCGCCGCCAGCGGCCGAAGCCGCTCGATCTGGTTGCGGATCGCGATCACGTCCGGGTGGCTGTCGGTCCAGCCGTTGGCCCGCGCGGTGGCGAGCTGCGCCTGGAGGGTGGCGATCTGCGAGCTTGCCGGCCCGCCCGACCCGCCGAGACCCGGCATGGTCGGCGGCGTGCTGCCGAGCTGGCTGCGCATCGCGGCGAGCGAGCTCTGCGCCTGGATGAGCTGCTGGTCGACCCCGGCCATTTCCGAGCGCGAGGCGGCAAGGCGCTGCTCGATCGAGCCTTCGCCCGGCAACAGGCCCATGTAATGCTGCTCGAACTCGACCCGGCGCTGCTCGGCGACCTGGAGATCGCCTTCGCGCCGCTTGAGCTCGCCGTCGAGGAAGGCGAGGCTCTGCGCCGCCTCGTCGCGGTCACCGGTGACGTTGCCGGACTGGAACAGGTCGAGCAGGTGCTGGACGATGGCCGCGGCGAGCTTCGCGTTCTGGGCGTTGGAAAAGCCGGACTGGCTGGCCGTCGCGCTGATCTCGAACAGATTGTCCTGCTGCTGGGTGACGGTGATCGCCTCGCGGAGCTTCGCCACCTGGGCGGCGAGATCGCGGTCGTTGGCGACGAGACCGCTGAGGTCGGTCTGGCGGACGACCTTCTCGAGGTTGCCGGTCGAGGTCAGCGTCTGGCGGACCCGCATCAGATCGCCCTGCCGCTCCTGCGCGCTGATCCCGGCCTGGGTCGGCAGGATCGACTGCAGCTCGACGACGACCCGCGCCTTCGATTCATATTTGTTGGGGATGAGCGCGACCACCAGCCAGCCGGCCAGGCACACGCCCCAGGCGACGCCGAGGGCAAGCCAGCGGCGCCTCCACACCTGGTGGAGCGCGATCCTCAGCTGCTCGTAAAGTCCGTCCATCGGCGGCGACTGTCCTTGTTGGAGGTTGACCGGCTGCGCTCGCGCCCGGTCAGAACATGCTCTCCGGGATGATGATGACGTCGCCGGGCTCGAGGCGGACGTTGGCGCTGGTGTCGCCGCGCTTGAGCAGGCGGGCGATCTTCAGATCATATTCCTTCTGCGCCCCGGTCGCCTTGTCGTGGCGGATGAGGCGGGCGCGGTTGCCCGCCGCATATTGCGACAGCCCGCCGACCTCGATCATCGCGTCCAGGAGGGTCATGTTGGCGCGATAGGGAAGCGAGGCCGGCTTCTCGGTGGCGCCGACGATTCGGACCTGCTGGGCGAAGGTGCCCTGGAAGCTGTCCACCATCACCGACACCTGCGGGTTGTCGATATATTTGGCGAGCGCGACCTTGACGTCCTCGGCGAGCTGGGCCGGAGTCTTGCCGGCGGCGACGAGGTCGCTGATCAGCGGGGTGGTGATCATGCCGTCGGGGCGCACCTGCACCTTGCCGCCAAGCTCGTTGTTGCGCCAGACGAAGATGTTGAGCTGGTCGAGCGGGCCGATAATGTATTTCTCCGCGGCGACGTCGTCGCTGCTGACGAAGCTGGCGGGCGGCAGGACGTGGCCCGCCGCGCCGGCGGTGGCGCAGCCGGAAAGCGCGGCGGCGCCGGCGCCGAGCGCGAGGGCCAGCTTGGTCTGTCGAAATGGGCGCATGGAAACGTTCCTCTTCAAGTCGGCCAACCCTCCCGCGCCTCGCCCCGTCGGGCACCGGGCGCGGGATTTGGGTCGGCTATGGCGGGAAGAGGTAAAATTACCGTTAGGAACAACGGCCTTTCGGGCGCCGTCCCGATCCGGGACCGGGCCGGCGGGAAGGTTAAGACCCGTGCTTCTCCCCTGTGGGGGCGAGGGTCAGGGAGAGGGAGGGAGGCCCATTTCGCGTGCCGGAGGGTGGCCGAGGAAGGCCTGTGGGCTGGCCGACAGGCCGTAGGCGCCGGCGAGGAAGATCGCGACCAGGTCCCCCACTTCGGCGCGCGGCGTCATGACGTCATCGGCGAGCCGGTCGAGCGGGGTGCAGAGGCAGCCGACGATGCTCGCTTCCTCCTCGGCCGCGGAGCCGAAGCGGGTGGCGATGGCGATGGGATAGTTGCGGCGCACCACCTGGCCGAAATTGCCGGAGGCGGCGAGCTGGTGGTGCAGGCCGCCGTCGGTGACCAGGAAGATCTTGCCGCGGCTGACCTTCCGGTCGACGATTCGGGTCAGATAGACTCCCGCCTCGCCGGTCAGCCAGCGGCCTAGCTCGATCGCGAAGGCGCTGCCGGCGAGAATAACGGGGCGATCGGCCAGGGTGTGCGCCAGCGCCGCCCCGATCCGCTCGACGTCGAGCGGCCGCTCGCCATGGAAATAGGGGATTCCGAAGCCGCCGCCGAGATTGACCAGCGGCGGCGGCGCGCCGGCCGCCTCGGCCAGCCGGGCGGCGAGCACGACCGTGGCGCGCTGCGCCTCGACCAGAGCCTCGGCGTCGAGCGCCTGGGAGCCGGCGAAAATGTGGAAGCCGCGCCAGTCGGCACCGGCGGCGAGCAGCCGCCGCACCAAAGCGGGCACCCGCTCCGAATCGACCCCGAACGGCCTGGCGCCGCCGCCCATCCGCATGCCGGCGCCGCGTATCTCGAAGTCGGGATTGACCCGCACCGCGAGGCGCGGAGTCAGGCCGGCGATGGCGGCGATGGCGAGCGCCCGCTCCGCCTCGCCTTCGGATTCCAGGTTGAGGGTGACGCCGGCCTGGATTGCGGCGGCGAGCTCGGCGTCGCGTTTGCCTGGGCCGGCGAAGGAGATGTGCTGGGGCGCCATGCCCGCCTCCAGGGCACCGCGCATCTCGCCCTCCGAGGCGACGTCGAGGCCGTCGACGTGGTTCGATATGAATTTTAATAAGTGGGCGTAGGTGTTTGCTTTCAGGGCGTAATGGAGCTGGATATGGGGGAAGGCGGCGCGGAAGCGGGCGATTCGGGCGGCGACCATGGCGAGGTCGTAGACGAAGAGCGGCGTGCCGCCCGCTTCCTCGACCAGAGCATCGGCGCGGCGGCCGCCGATCAGCAGGATTCCGCCTTCGGCGCCGAAGCCCGCGGGAATGGCGCCCATTGGCTTGCTCACGCGATCAGCTCCCGCCTGAGCCGCTCGCGGTCGAGCTTGCCATTGGGCCCGCGCGGCAGCTTATCCCGCCATAAAATCGCCGAAGGCTGCATGAAATTGGGCAATTCCCGTCGCAAATGCCCGCGCAGCGCCGGCTCGGCGTCGCGCGCGCCGCGCACGACGAGGGCGATCGCCTCCCCCAGGCGAGGATCGGGATAGCCGAGCGCCACCGCCTCCAGCGCCGCCCCGCTCGCCACCGCCGCCTCCTCGATGTCGGTGGGGCTGACTCGGTTGCCGCTGGTCTTGATCATCGCATCGTCGCGGCCGACGAAGTGGAAGAGGCCGTCCCCGTCCTGCCGCACCCGGTCCCCCGACCACACCGCCGTGCCGCCATGGCGGGAGGCGGGCGGGGCCGGACGGAAGCGCTCGGCGGTGCGGGCCGGATCGTTCCAATAGCCCTTCGCCACCAGCGGCCCGGCATGGACGAGCTCCCCCTCCTCCCCCGGGGCGGCGAGGCTGCCGTCGGGGCGTGACGTCATGACGTCCGCGAAGGGGATGGCCGTACCCATGGAGTCGGGATGCGAGTCGAGCAGGGCCGGATCGAGCGAGGTCGAGCGGAACGCCTCGGTGAGGCCGTACATGAGGTGGATCTCGGCGGCCGGGAACAGCTCGCGCATGCGCCGCACGATCGAGACGGGAAGCCGCCCGCCCGAAACGGTCAGCCGCCGCAGCGCGAACGCCGCCCTGGGCGGCCAGGGCGCCTCGACCAGCTGCACCCAGAGCGGCGGCACGCCGGCCAATGTGGTGATGCCGTGCGCCTCCACCGCGCGGATCGCGTCGCGCGCGGCGAGATATTCGATCGGTACGACGCAGGCGCCGGCGGCCCAGGTCGAGAGGAGCTGGCTCTGGCCGTAGTCGAAGCTCAGCGGCAGAACGCCCAGCACCCGGTCGGTCGGGACGAGGCGGAGATAGTGAGCGACCCCGACCGCGCCGAGCCAGAGATTGGCATGGCTCAGCATCACCCCCTTGGGCCGCCCGGTCGAGCCGGACGTATAGAGGAGGGCGGCGAGCTCGTCGGGGTCGCGGTCCGAAGGCGCCAGCCTTTCCGCCCTATCAAGCATCGCCGCCCCCTCCGCCTCGTCGGCGGCATCGGCGCCGGCCAGGTCGCCGGCCGCGAGCGTCGCCAGCCGCGCGCGGCCGCTCAGCAGCAGCGTGGCGCCGCTGTCGGCGAGGATATGCGCCACCTGGGCGCGCTTGAGCAGCGGGTTGACGGGGACGTGGACCAGCCCGGCACGGGCGCAGGCGAGCGGCAGGACGGCGGTCATTCGGCTCTTGGGCAGCCAGCTCGCCACCCGCGCGCCCGGCGCCAGCCCCCTCCCCCGAAGCGCCGCGGCGAGGCTTCCGACGGCGCCCTCCAGGCCGGCATAATCGAGCAGGCCTTCGCGGGTGAGCAAGGCGGGCGCATGGGCGGCGCCGCGCTGCGTCAGGCGATCGAGCGGGAATGGCGTGGGATCGGGTTCCTGCACGCCGGCTTCCCTGCCGGAAGCGGGCGCGGAGGGGAAGCGCGCTTGTCGCGGGGCGGCTTAGCGTCTAGGCGCCCGGCGGCGTCTGTAAGGGAGTGAGGATGGCGGTCGCGCTCGACGATGCGGAAGACGTGGACGGCGCGCTGCGCGCCGTGCTGACGGACGTGCTCGGCCTCGACCCGACCCGCGTCGCCGGCTTCCGCGACGAGACGCCTTTGTTCGGCGCGCTGCCCGAATTCGATTCGATCGCCGTCGCCGAGCTGCTGACGGCGCTCGAGGAGCGGCTCGGCATCCTCGTCGAGGATCATGAGGTCGACGCCGACATGATGGAGACGTTCGGCGCGCTGCGCGGCTTTGCCGAGGCCAAGGCGAGGCGCTGAGCGACTTCAGTCAGTCTCTCAGGAGTTACTCGTAACTACCCGATGTTCAACGGCAGCCGACGCCTCATAGTCCGTCTCGGCGAGGAAGCGTTCGGCGTCGAGCGCGGCCATGCAGCCGGTGCCCGCCGCCGTGACGGCCTGGCGGTAGATCTTGTCCATGACGTCGCCGCAGGCGAAGACGCCGTCGACATCGGTCCGCGTCGTGCCCGTCTCGACCTCGATATAGCCGTCGGAATCGAGGCGCAGCTTGCCCCGGAACAGCTCGGTCGCGGGCGTATGGCCGATGGCGACGAAGCCCCCTTCCACCTCCAGCCGCGATATCTCGCCGCTCCTCGTGTCGCGAAGGTCGAGGCCGACCAGGCCTTCCGGCTCGCCGCCGGCGACGAAGCGGTCGACGACCTTGTTCCACAGCACGTCGATGTTGGGGTGGGCGAACAGGCGGTCCTGGAGGATCTTCTCGGCGCGCAGCGAATCGCGGCGGTGGACGAGGGTCACCTGGTGGCTGTGATTGGTCATGTAGAGCGCTTCCTCGACCGCGGTGTTGCCGCCGCCGATGACCGCCACCTTCTTGCCCCGGTAGAAGAAGCCGTCGCAGGTCGCGCAGGCGGAGACGCCCTTGCCCTTGAGATGCTCCTCCGACGGCATGTTCAGCCAGCGCGCCTGCGCCCCGGTCGCGATCACCAGCACATCGCCGGTATAGACGGTGCCGCCGTCGCCGATCAGCCGGAACGGCCGGCGCGAGAGGTCCGCCTCGACGATATGGTCCCAGACCATCTGCGCGCCGACATGCTCGGCCTGGGCCTGCATCTCCTCCATCAGCCACGGACCCTGGATGACGTCGCGAAAGCCCGGATAATTCTCGACGTCGGTGGTGGTGGTGAGCTGGCCGCCGGGCTGGATGCCCTGGACGACGATCGGCGCCATGCCGGCGCGGGCGCCGTAGATCGCCGCCGCCATGCCGGCGGGCCCGGAACCGAGGATGAGCATACGGGTGGAGTGAGTGGCGGGCATCGGGCTCTCTGGAAGGAAGGTGGAGGGCCGAAATAGGGGCTGGCGGGGCGCGAGCGCAACCCATTTGCCGCCCGCCGGGCGGCTTGGTAGAAAGCCGCCGGCAAGCAGGAGAGGCGAACATGCCCCACGACAACCCTCTCGGCCTCGACGGGTTCGAATTCGTCGAGTTCACCGGCCCCGATCCCGAGGCCCTGGCCGGCCTGTTCGCGGCCATGGGCTTCGCTCACATGGGCAACCACAAGTCCAAGAACGTCCGCCACTACCGCCAGGGCGACATCAACTTCATCCTCAACATGGAGCCGTCCGGCCAGGCCGCCGATTTCCGCCGGGCGCATGGGCCGTCGGCCAACGGCATGGCCTTCCGGGTCCAGGATTCGGCCAGGGCCTTCGCGATGGCGGTCGAGCGCGGCGCCACGCCGGTCGAGACCCCACGCGGCCCCGGCGAGCTCGAAATCCCCGCGATCGAGGGTATCGGCGGCTCCTATCTCTATCTGGTCGACCGCTACGGAGCGGAGACGATCTACGACACCGATTTCGAGCCGGTCGCGGGGGCGGCGGTGCCGTCGGTCGGCCTCCACACGCTCGACCACCTCACCCACAATGTGAATCGCGGCCGAATGAACCATTGGGCGCAGTTTTACGAGCGCCTCTTCAACTTCCGCGAGATCCGCTATTTCGACATCGAGGGCCAGCAGACCGCTCTGGTCTCGCGCGCGATGACCGCGCCCGACGACAAGATCCGAATCCCCCTGAACGAGAGCCAGGACGAGCACAGCCAGATCGAGGAGTTCCTGCGCGAATATAAAGGCGAGGGCATCCAGCACCTCGCGTTCGCCACCGACGACATCTTCGCCACCGTCGATGCGCTGCGCGCCAACGGCATCCGTTTCCAGGACAGCCCCGACACCTATTACGACATGATCGACAAGCGCGTGCCGGGCCACGGCCATTCGGTCGCCGAGATGCGCAAGCGCCGAATCCTTATCGACGGCTCGCCCGAGACCGGGGAGGGCCTGCTCCTCCAGATCTTCACCGAGAACATGATCGGCCCGATCTTCTTCGAGATCATCCAGCGCAAGGGCAATGAGGGCTTCGGCGAGGGCAATTTCAAGGCTCTGTTCGAATCGATCGAGCTCGACCAGATCCGCCGCGGCGTCATCCCCGCCGCGAGCGAGCATGCCTGAGGCGGCCTCCATCGATCATCCCGCTTGTTTCGAGCAGATCGCGGTCGTCTGGTCCATGCCGGAGGCCTCCGTCCTGCTAGCGACGCTGAGCGCCTATGGAATCGTCGCCTTGCCGCGCAATCAGCGGCACATCTCGGTCGAGCCGACGCTGATGATCGCGCTCGGCGGCATCTGGATCATGGTGCCGCGCGAGCAGCTCGACGATGCCCTCACGCTGATGAGCGAGATCGACAAAGGCTGGCGCCGCCCGCCGCCGCTCTTCGTCCGGATCGAATGGCTCAACGCGGTGCTGACGCTCCTGGCGGCGCTGTTCCTCGTCGTGACGCCGATGCCCCGCGCCCGCGGCATCTATCGCTGGCCGGAGCGGCGGCTCAGCGTCGCTCGGCCGCCGGCGCCCGCAGCCTGAGCCGGCGGCGCCTGGGGCTCTGCCCTGATTAAATCGAACTATCTCGCTCATCCTGAGTAGCCGGTGAGCCTGTCGAACCGGCGTATCGAAGGACGCAGAGCCTCGGAGCGTCCTTCGATACGGGCCTTCGCCAAGCTCAGTCCCTACTCAGGATGAGCGGTTCAGTGTCAGGGGGGACAGAGCCCAAGCCCCCCCTCCTGCAACGGAGGGGCCCGAGTGGGTAGGAGCGGAGCGAGACCTTGCGGCGCTGCGCCTCCCGTCGTCGAAGGAGGAAGGCGCCTCTCCGCCCAGCCCCGTAACCCCTCACCCCCGGCCCCTCTCCCCCTAGGAGAGGGGAGATCGTCGCGGACGAGGCGGGTCGTTCAGCGGCGGTCGCCGGGGCGGAAGCCGGATTGCGGGGCGTGGACCGTGCGGGGGCCGGTCTGGCTGAAATGGTCGCGAAGCTGCCGGGCGAAGGCGAGCAGCGCCTCCTGCAGATCGGGCGGAAGGCCGATATAGGAGCTCAGCAGGTCGCTCGCGCCGGCGCCGAGCCATTCGCCTTCCATGCGTTGGCCGGTGAGGACGTAGACGACGTCGACCTTGGCGCCGGCGAGGCGGCAGAGATAATCCGCCCTCAGCTCCCGCCGGTCGTTCTCGTAAAGGCTCTGCTTCGGAACGTCCGTACCGACCAAAGCGGCGAATTCAGCCTGCTTGAGGCCGAGCCGCTTCCGTTCTTCAGCAAGCCTTGCTCCGAAACCCATCGTTTCTGCAAATTCCCTGTTGAAGATTGAACGCAAACCGATGTTTTTACACGAAAAACGTGTAGCGCAGTCGTTCCACCTGCATTCCGATTCTCGCGTCGGAATGCAAGGGCTCGAATCCCACGAAAGGCATTTTAGAAGCCGGACCGCCGCCCCACGCCGGTTCCGGACGCGGAGCCGGGCTCCGCCGGTGCCCGCGGCCCGCCGACCGGCCCCTGCCCGATCCGCGACCGCCCCACCTCGGCTTGCGATTATAGCGATATCCAAAGCGATGCCTACTCCCGGGCCGCCGGCGCGTCGCGGGCGGCGCATCGTGGCTGGCGGCGCGCGGTTTGTGGCGCCGGCCCCCGCGCCTGTGCCATAGGGAGGCATGGATGCGCTCAAGTCCCTGCTCTCCGCGGTCGGCCCGAGGCGCCGCGCGCAGCTGCTGCTGACCCTCGCGGCGATGCTCGCCGGGGCCGCCGCCGAGCTGGTGACGATCGGCGCCACCGTGCCGTTCCTCGCCATCCTTACCGGCCAGGGACAGGCCGCGGCGGGGCGGCTGCCCCACTTCCTCTCGCTGGGGCCGAGGCCCCTGCTGTTCGCCGCCTTGCTGCTCGTCGGCTCGGCCGTCGCCGCCGCGGCGGTGCGGCTGCTCCTGGTGTGGACCAACCAGCGCTTCGTCGCCGCGGTCGGCCACGACATCGCCACCGCCATCTTCGCGCGCCTGCTGCGCCAGCCTTATGCGGACTTCGTGCGCCGCAACAGCAGCGAGGCGATCGCCGCGGTGGAGAAGGTCAAGGATCTGGCCGGCGGGCTGCTCCAGCCGGCGATGCAGGCGGTGACGGCATCGGTGATGGCGCTATGCATCATCGCGCTGCTGGTCGTTATCGACGCCTTCGCCGCGACCGTGGCGGCGGCCTCCATCGCGGCCGTCTACGTCGCCGTCAGCCTCGTCACCCGCAAGCGGCTCGGCGCCAATTCACGAATCCTCGCCGACACGATCGTGTCCCGAACCAAGATCGTCCAGGAGGGGCTGGGCGGGATACGCGACATCATCCTGGACCAGTCGCAGCCCTTGTTCGACCGCAAGTTCGCCGAGATCGACTACCGGTTCCGCCGGGCGCTCGCGGCGAACCAGCTCATCTCGCAGGCGCCGCGCTTCGTCATCGAGGCGGCCGGAATCGTCGCCATCGCGCTGATCGCGATGGCGATGAGCCTCCAGCCCGGCGGCATCGTCAAGGCGATCCCGGTGCTCGGAGCGCTGGCGATCGGAGCGCAGCGCCTGCTGCCGCTGCTTCAGCAGGTCTATACCGGCTGGAGCCTGGCGCTGGGCAACGCGCAGGCGCTGAAGGACGTCGCCGCGATGCTGGCGATGCCGGTCGCCGGCACCGGATCGCGTCCGGCGGCGGGGCCGCGGTTCGAGCGGGACATCGAGTTTCGCGACGTCGGCTTTCGCTATCAGGGCGGCGCCTTCGCGCTCCAGGGCGCGGATTTCTCGATCCGCCGCGGCGAGCGGATCGGAATCGTCGGACCGACGGGGGGCGGCAAGAGCACGTTGCTCGACCTGCTGATGGGGCTGCTCGATCCGTCGGACGGCGAGATCCGGATCGACGGCCGGCCGCTCGACGACTCGAGCCGCGCCGCCTGGCAGGCCCAGCTCGCCCACGTGCCGCAATCCATCTACCTCGCCGACGACACGATCGCCGCGAACATCGCCTTCGGAATTCCGGCCGCGCGGATCGACCGCGCCCGAATCGAGGCGGCCGCTCGGGCGGCGCGGGTCGAGCCGTTCGTGGCGGAGCTCGAACTAGGCTATGACACTTTGGTGGGCGAGCGGGGCATCCGCCTGTCGGGCGGACAAAGGCAGCGCATCGGCATCGCCCGGGCGCTCTACAAGGCGGCGCCGGTGCTGATCCTCGACGAGGCGACCAGCGCCCTGGACGACGAGACGGAGAATGAGGTGATCGAGGCGATCATGGCGCTGGGCGGGGCGACGACCCTGATCATGGTCGCCCACCGCCGCTCGACTTTGGCGGGATGCGACCGAATCCTCAGGGTCGACAAGGGCAGGATCGACGAAAGCGATGGGGCGTCGGGGAAGGCCCGCTTGCGGCCGTCGGCCGCTTCGGGCGGCTGACCGGTCGCCTTGCGGCGAGCGGGGGTCAGCAGTCGGGCGGGCACATAGTCGGCTTGAAATCCTGGATGCGCTGGACGACTCGCTGCTGCTCCAGCTTCGCCTCCTTGGCCTCGGCCCGGGTGCGGCAGCGCATCGTCTGGCCGAGGCGCGTGCCGATCTGGGTCTCGACCGTGCAGATCTTCTTGGTGCGGTAGGAATCGTCGTTGGCGGCGGGTTTGGGCGGCTTTTCCGCCAGCGCGGCGGAGGGAAGCAGGATGAGGGCCATGGCAACCAGGCGCAGCGACATCTCTCTCTCCCGACACTCGGCTTCGCTCCGTGGGGAGCGCGATTTGTCCAGTCTATACCAGAGCGGAGGCCATGGCAAAGCGCCGACCGGGCCGGAGCGCGGCGGCGCCGAGGCTCATTCGCCGGTCAGGGGCTTGAACGCCTGGATGCGCTCGGTGACCCGGCGCTGCTCCATCTTCGCCTCTTTGTCTTCGGCGCGGGTACGGCAGGTGGTAACCGAGCTGAGGCGGCTGCCAATCTCCTGCTCGACCCGGCAGATCTTCTTCGTCCGGTACGAATCGTCCTGCTGCTTGGCCGGCTTCGCGGCGATGGCGGCAGCGGGCAGAGCCAAAGCCATGACGGCAACAAAGCGAAGCAACATCCTGTTTTCTCCCGATTTCCCGGCATCCCCCACGAGCCGCCGCGCTCTAGCGGTAGCATAGTCGGGAGCGAAAGCAAGCCGGGCTGCGTGGATGGTAGCGGAGGAGGGACTTGAACCCCCGACACGCGGATTATGATTCCGCTGCTCTAACCAGCTGAGCTACTCCGCCCCTTGAGCGTGGCGGGCCTATAGCAGCCCCGCCGCACCGGTCAACCGGAGGCCGGGCCGGCGCGGAACCCCGCCGCCCCTCCTGTCGTTAGCGGGCACGGAGAGAGACGATGGAATTGCTGACCCCGCTCGAGACGCTGTGCCGGATCATCATCCGCGCCCGCGAGAACGAAGCCCAGGTGCCGGCCCAGGATCCCGACGAGGATGCCGACAATGTCGACGATTTCGACGACGAAAGCGGCGCCGGCGGCCTGTCCGTGCTGGAGGATGAGCTCAATACCGGAGTCGAGGAGGAGTTGCGGGCGACGCTCGACGAACTCGCCGACGACCAGCTGGCCGAAACGCTGGCGCTCGCCTGGGTGGGGCGCGGCACCTACGACGTCAGCGAATGGGACGACGCCTTCGCCGAAGCGGGCGAGAACGACCCGGAAAGCGCCATCGACGAGCTGATGGACATGCCCCTCCTCGCCTCGCACCTCGAAGCGGGCCTCGCGGCGTTCGACTATAGCTGCGATGGCGTGGGGCAGATGGACTAGCCCCGGAACGCGAACTGCTTCAGCGGCTCCCAGGGGCCGCCCCGGTAGAGCCACGTCGCCAGGCCCCTGATCGCCAGCGGACGGCGGTCGAAGCGGCCGCGAATCTGCTGCTGGAGGCGGCGCGCCTCCTTCGGCTCCACCTTGTTCTGAACGGTGACATGCGGCGACCAGGGGCCGGCATCCTGCGGCGTCAGCAGGCCGTGGAGCGACGAGGCGAGGTCGTGGCGGATGTCCTCCAGTTCCTCGCTGTCGATGCGCAGCGCCGTCCCCTCCCCCAGGTCCATGACGCCCGCGATCGCCGCGTGCGGAGGCGGCGCGGCGGCATGGGCGGCGAGGCGGCGGTGGAGCTCGGCCTCCGCGCTCGGCGGGAGCTGGCGGAACAGGGTGAGATGGGCGGGAACGCGGTTGCGCCCGGAGGGATAATAAGCCCGCCGCAATTCCTGGAGCCAGCCATTGTCGCCGTCGCCGAACACCGCCGTCACGACGATCGGGGCGGCGCTCATATCTCGAGCTGGCTGCCGAGCTCGACCACCCGGTTGGGCGGCAGGCGGAAGAATTCCATCGCGCTCTGGGCGTTCCTCAGCATCCAGGAGAAGAGCTTCTCGCGCCAAATCGCCATGCCCGGCGTCGGCGAGGCGATCAGCGTCTGGCGGGACAGGAAGAAGCTGGTCTCCATCATCTTGATGTCGGGGCCGCAGCGCACGGTCGCCAGCGCCAGCGGAATGTCGCTTTCCTCCATGAAGCCGAAGCGCAGGACGAGGCGGAAGAAGCCGCTGCCGAGGTCGGTGAGCTCGCAGCGCCGCGCCTCCTCGACATGGGGCACGTCCTCCGTCTCGACGGTGAGCAGCATCACCCGCTCGTGCAGGCAGCGATTGTGCTTGAGGTTGTGGAGGAGCGACGCCGGCACGCCGTCCGGGGACGTGGTCATGAACACCGCGGTGCCCGGGACGCGGGTGGCGCTGCCGGCGGCCGAGCGGATGAAGATCTGCGCCGGCATCGCGGCCTCCCGCATCCGCTCGTGCAGGATCGCGCGGCCCCGCGACCAGGTGGTGAGGAGGGTGAAGGCGACGAGCCCGACCAGCAAAGGAAACCAGCCTCCGTCCGGAAACTTGGTGAGCGTCGCCGCGAAGAAGGTCGCGTCGAGAAGCAGAAACAGGACAAGAAGCGGCACCGCCAGCCACGCCCGCCATTTCCACACCGCGAGCAGCAGCACGGAGAGGAGCAATGTGTCGATCAGCATCGCGCCGGTGACGGCGATGCCGTAGGCGCCGGCGAGGCCGGTGGAGCTCTCGAAGCTCCCGACCAGGGCGATGGCGGCGACCATCAGCACCCAGTTGACCAGCGGAATGTAGATCGCCCCCTCCCCCTTGCCGGTGCGCAGTATCCTGAGCCGCGGCACGAAGCCGAGCTGGATCGCCTGCTGGGTCACCGAGAAGGCGCCGGAAATGACCGCCTGAGTCGCGATCGTCGCCACAAGTGTGGCGAGCAGCACCAGCGGCAGCGTGAAGCCGGCCGGGGCGAGACCGTAAAAGGGGCTGGCGATGGCCTTCGGGTCGACGAGGAGCAAGGCGCCCTGGCCGAAATAGTTGAGCGCGAGCGCGGGGAGCACCGCGAACGCCCATCCCGCGGCGATCGGGCGGCGGCCGAACTGGCCCATTTCCGCATAGAGCGCTTCGGCGCCGGTCACCGCCAGCACGACCGATCCCAAAGCGAGGAAGGCGCGCAGCGGGTTGGCGGCGAGGAAGGCGGCGGCGTAAGTCGGATCGAGCGCCGCGAGCACGCCCGGATGCCGGGCGATCGCCATCGCCCCGAGCACGGCGAGGGTCAGGAAATAGAGCGCGAGGACCGGCCCGAAGGCGCGGGACAGCCAGGGCGCGCCCGAGCGGCGGCCGAGGAAGATGAAGGCGAGGAGGCCCATCGCGATCGGCACCACCGCCGGCGCGAGGCCGGGATGCACGATGCCGAGCCCTTCGACCGCGGCGAGCACGGAGATGGCGGGGGTGATCATCGAATCGCCGTAGAAGAGGGCGCAGGCGAAGACGCCGAGCAGGACGATGCCGCCAGTGCGCACGACCTGCCCCGAGCTCCTCGAGATGAGCGCGAGCAAAGCGAGGCTGCCCCCCTCCCCCTTATTGTCGGCGCGGGTGAGGACGGTGATGTACTTCAGCGTCACCACCAGCATCATCGACCAGAAGATGAGGCTGAGCACGCCGAGCACGGTGCCGGTCCCGATCGGCAGCCGGTGATGGCCGGCAAAGGCTTCGCGCAACGCATAAAGCGGGCTGGTGCCGATATCGCCGAACACGACCCCCACCGCGCCCAGCGTCAGCCGGCCGAATCCCGGGCGTGCCCGGGAATCGCCCGCGCCGTCGGCGGGCCGGGATTTGGCGGCAATGTTGGTCATGGGTCAGGAAGGCAGGACGCCATTGCCTCTCGCGCGGAGCCCGGATCGGGCGCGCGGCGCTTAGCACGCGGCCCCCCGGCTCCGCAACGGCGACAAAGGCCCAAGGCGCCGCTATAGGGCCGCGAAAGCCAAAGCTGAGAGGGAGTCGGAAATGCGCGTCGGCGTGCCCAAGGAGATCAAGAACCACGAATATCGCGTCGGCCTGACGCCGGGCTCGGTCGCCGAGCTGGTCAGCGCCGGCCACGAGGTCATCGTGGAGACGAAGGCGGGGACCGGCATCGACTTCGACGACCAGGCCTATGTCGACGCCGGCGCCCGCATCGCCCCCGATGCGGCCGCGACCTTCGCCGGGGCCGACATGGTCGTGAAGGTGAAGGAGCCGCAGGCGCAGGAGATCGCGCTGCTGGAACCGCGCCACCTGCTCTTCACCTACCTTCACCTCGCCCCCGACCGGCCGCAGACGGAGGGTCTCATGCGCTCGGGCGCGACGTGCATTGCCTATGAAACCGTCACCGCCGCCGACGGCTCGCTGCCGCTCCTCAAGCCGATGTCGGAAGTGGCGGGCCGAATGTCGATCCAGGTCGGCGCCCATTATCTCGAGAAGGAACAAGGCGGCCGGGGCGTGCTGCTCGGCGGCGTCCCCGGCGTGGCGCCGGCGCGGGTCGCGATCCTCGGCGGCGGCGTCGCCGGCGTCAACGCGGCCCAGATGGCGGTCGGCATGCGCGCCGACGTGACCATCTACGACATCTCCAACGCGCGGCTCGCCGAATTGGACATGTTCTTCGGCAGCCAGATCAAGACCGCCTACGCCTCGCGCGCGAATATCGCCGGCGCGGTGCGCAAGGCGGAGCTGGTGATCGGGGCGGTGCTCGTCCCCGGGGCGGCGGCGCCCAAGCTGGTCACCCGCGACATGCTCAAGACGATGAAGCGCGGCTCGGTGCTGGTCGACATCGCCATCGACCAGGGCGGCTGCTTCGAGACGTCGCGCGCGACGACCCACGACAACCCGGTCTACGAGGTGGACGGAGTCATCCATTATTGCGTCGCCAACATGCCCGGCGCGGTCGCCCGCACCTCGGCCTTCGCGCTCAACAACGCCACCTTGCCCTTCGTCCTCAAGCTGGCGAGCCAGGGTGCGGAAGCCGCGATGCGGGCCGATCCGCACCTCGCCAACGGCCTCAACGTCTCCGGCGGGAAGATCCGGCACCAAGCGGTCGCCGAGGCCCTGGACCTGCCGTTCGAAGCGGCCTGAGGTCTGGAGCGAGCGGAGCTCGGCCGGGGCGACGGAGCCTCCCTCGTCATGCCAGCGCAGGCTGGCATCCGCGCGGACTCCGGGCTCCGGCGGCGCGTCCATATGGGCCCCAGCCTTCGCTGGGGCGACGGAAAGGGCGCGCGCCCTCGTCATGCCGGCGCAGGCTGGCATGCGGACTTCACACGTCCGCCGGCGCGTCCGTATGGGCCCCAGCCTTCGCTGGGGCGACGGAGCCTCCCTCGTCATGCCGGCGCAGGCCGGCATGACGAGGACGAACCCAACCGAAAATGCTCCAATCGCCTCTCCCTCCGCAAGACGGGGGCGTAGCTTACTGGCCCTGCATCGCGGCGATGGCGCGGGCTCGTTCGACGAGGGCGATCTGCCGTTCGACCTGGGCGCGCCAGCGGGCGCTGGGCGGGGCGCCGGCGAGGATGCGGCGCCAGATCGCTTCGGCCTCGTCGAGCCGGCCGCCCTGGGCGAGGGCGAGGCCGTAGAAGAATTGGGGCGCGGGATGGTTGGGCGCCAGCGCTCCGGCGCGGCGGAAGGCGAGCTCGGCGGCCGGTGTCATCATGCCACCGGCGTGGACGACCAGCGCATTGCCGTAGCCGATCCACAGGGTCGGGTTGTTTGGATGGGCGCGCAGGGCGGCGGCGATCAGCTGCGCCGCGCCTTCCGTATCGCCCTGGCGCGAATAGCTGTCGGCCATGGTCAGCCAATGGTCGGCCGTGTCGAACTGGCCGAGCAGGTCGCGGCGCATCGCGGCGAAGGCGCTCTCCGGTACCGCCTGCTGCTCCGCCGCGCGCTTCGGGCTGCCGGCGAGGTCGGGATGGCCCTGCCAGGCATAGCCCGCCAAGGCGAGGAGCAAAGCCGCGCCGAGCAGCTGGAGGCCGGTCCGCTCGAGCCGGGCGAAGCGCCACAGCCCGGCCAGGAGGAGCAGCGCAAGCAGCAGGATGACCATCCAGCCCATCAGCGCGCCTTCCGCCGGAAGCGGCCGCGGGCGAGCCAGGCGCCGACGCCGAGGAGCAGGACCGGCGCCGCCCAGAGCGGCCAGGTGAGCGGCTCCACCGGCGGCCTGTAGCTCACCCAGTCGCCATAGCGCTCGATCAGCCAGCGGCGGATCGCCTCAGGCTTCTCGCCCGCCGCGATCCGCTCGCGGACCAGAGCGCGCATGTCGCCGGCCATTTCGGCGTCGCTGTCGGCGATCGACTGGCCCTGGCAGACGAGGCAGCGCAGGGTTTCCATGAGCGCCTTGGCCGCGGCCTCCTGCTTCGGGTTGGGGAGCTGGGTGTAGGCGTAGGGCGACGGCGGGAGGGCGGATTGGGCGAGAGCGGGGGTTGCGAGGAACGTCAGGATAAGGGCTACCACCACTGCCCAGAACCCGTTCGCCCCGAGCGAAGTCGAGGGGCCTGGTCGAGCGAAGCCGAGACCGGACCAGCCTCGGCTTCGCTCGGCGGGGTGTCTCGACTTCGCTCCACACGAACGGATCTGTTTCCCCCTCTTCCCTAGCCCCCTCACCTCGCCTTCTCCCAGGCCGCGAGGATCTCCGCCATGTCTTCGGGCCGGATATCGCCGATATGCTGGAGCCGGATCGTGCCGCAGCCGTCGATGACGAAGGTTTCGGGCACGCCCGACGAGCCGAGGTCGAACTGGACCCGGCTCCTCGGATCGGAGCCGATCCGGTCGAACGGATCGCCATATTGGGCGAGGAAGGCGCCGACGTCCTCGGAGCGGTCGCGGATCGCGATGCCGTCGATCGGCACGCCGCGCGCCCTGAGCGCCGCGAGCTGGGGTGCCTCGACGCGGCAGGGTATGCACCAGCTGGCGAAGACGTTGACCAGGCGCGGCCGGCCGGCCTGGAGGTCGGCGAGGCGCAGGCCCGGGTGGCTCGGCACGGCGGGGGCGAGCGCGAAAGCGGGCATCGGCTTGCCGATCATCTGCGAGCGGATCGTCTCGTCGCCGGGCGTCCGCAGCTTCACCACCGCGATCGCGACGAAGGCGATGAAGAAAGCGAGCGGGACCCAGAGGAGGAGGCGCCTCATGCCCAGGCCTCCTCGTCGCGGCGGCGCGAACGGCGCTGCCGGCGCACCCGGCCAACCAGAGCGAGGAAGCCGCCGATCGCGACCATCGCGCCGCCCGCCCAGATGAGCGTCACGAACGGCTTCCACCACAGCCGCAGCTGCCAGCGGCCCTGCTCGTCCGGCTTGCCGATGACGGTATAGAGCTGCCCGTCGAGGCGGGTCGCGATGGCGGCCTCGCTGGTCTCGGTCGGAGGCGCGCTGAACGCCCGCGCCTGCGGGGCGAGGACGAAGGGCGAGCCGCCGGCGCGCCAGGCGGTGAGGCGCCCCTCGACGGCCGTCCAGTTCGGGCCCGCGACCGGCATGACCAAATCGAAGCGCACCGACCAGGGCCCGACCGTCACCGTCTCACCCGGGCGGGCCGCGACGAGCCGCTCCTTCGTGAAGGCGGCGTTGGAGGCCATGCCGGCGAGGCTGACGGCGATGCCGAGATGCGAGACGACCATCCCCCAGGTGAAGAGCGGCGTGCGCCTGAGGTTGCGCCCCCAGAGCGGCACCAGGCTCGCCGCGCCGACGCCGAAGGCCAGGACGAGGCCGAGGAACGGGAGGATGGCAAGGCCGGGGACGAGGATCACGACCCCCGCGAGGGCGACGATGCCGACCGCGACGGGGACGAGGAGGCGGCGGCCGGCCTCCCTCAACCGGTCGCGCCGCCAGCGCAGCGCGGGCCCGAGCGCCATGACGAGGACGAGGGCGAGCGCGAGCGGGCCGGCGGCGCTGTTGAAATAAGGCGGGCCGACCGACACCTTCACCCCCATCGCTTCCGTGGCCAGGGGATAGAGGGTTCCGACCAGCACCAGGCCGAGGATCACCGAGAGGAGGAGATTGTTGACCACCAGCGCCCCCTCGCGGCTGACCGGCTCGAACGTCGTCCCCTCCTTCACCGTCCCGACCCGCGCCGCGAACAGCGCCAGCGCCCCGCCGATGTAGAAAGCGAGGAGGATGAGGATGAAGGCGCCGCGGCGCGGATCGACGGCGAAGGCGTGGACGCTGGTGAGGATGCCGGAGCGGACCAGGAAGGTGCCGACCATCGACATCGAGAAGGCGACGACGGCGAGCATCACCGTCCAGGCCCGCAGCGAATCGCGGGTGGCGAGGACGGTCACCGAGTGGAGCAAGGCGGTCGCCGCCAGCCACGGCATCAGCGAGGCGTTCTCGACCGGGTCCCAGAACCACCAGCCGCCCCAGCCCAATTCGTAATAGGCCCAGTAGGAGCCGGCGGTGATTCCGAGGGTGAGGAAGATCCAGGCGATCAGGATCCACGGCCGCATCGCCCGGGCGAAGGCAGGGCCGACATTGCGGGTGACGAGCGCGCCGACCGCGAAGGAGAAAGCGATCGAGATGCCGACATAGCCGAAATAGAGCGTCGGCGGGTGGAAGGCGAGGCCCGGGTCCTGGAGCAAAGGGTTGAGGCCGTTGCCCTCGACGGGGGGCGGGTCGAGGCGGCGGAACGGGTTCGAGGCGAAGAGCAGGAAGACGTAGAAGCCGAGGCCGATCGCCGCCTGTGCCGCCAGCGTGGCGATCAGCGTCCGCTCGGGGAGGCTGCGCTCGAACAAGGCGACGGCGGCCCCGGCGACGGCGAGGACCGTGACCCAGAGCAGCATCGACCCTTCGTGATTCCCCCAGGCGCCGGCGAACTTGTAGAGCCAGGGCTTCAAGGAATGGCTGTTGGCGGCGACCAATTCGACCGAAAGGTCGGTGCGCAGGAACGACTGGATGAGGAGGAGGAAGGCGAGCCCGACGAGCAGGGCCTGGGCGATGGCGACGGGACGGACGGCGCGGGCATAGTGCCTCCCCATCTCGGATGGGGAGGGGGACCCCGCGTAGCGGGGTGGAGGGGTAACTGACTCGGCCTCGCCTTCTACCCCTCCACCATGCTTCGCATGGTTCCCCTCCCCATCCTCGATGGGGAGGCACCGGACGGCCAGCATCCCCAGCACCAGCTGGAGCAGGCTCAGCGCCGCCGCCAGCCACAAAGCCGCGAGGCCGGTCTCGGCGATCATCTGAGGCTCGCCGATCTGTGCTCGCCCTTGGCGGCGTCGAGTATCGGCGGCCGGTAATTCTCGTCATGCTTGGCGAGGATCTCGTCGGCCACGAACAGCCCGCCGGGCTGGAAGCGGCCCTCGGCGACGACTCCGCTCTTCTCCTTGAACAGGTCCGGGACGATGCCGCGGTAGCGGACCTCGATCGTGCTGGCGGTTTCGTCGCCGACGGTGAAGCGGATGGTGAGGCCGTCCCCGGCGCGGCGGATCGAGCCTTCCCTGACCATGCCGCCGATGCGCACCGCGCGGCCGCCGGGGACGCCTTGCCGGGCAACGTCGCCGGGGGTGTAGAAATAGGCCGCCTGGTCCTTCAGCGCCGACATGGCGAGAAGCACGGCCCCGAGCATCGCGGCGATGGCCACCGCCAGCAAAGCGAGGCGCTGGTTCTTGGGCTTCACCGCTCGCCCCTCAGCGCCTCGGCCGCCGTCTCGGCGCGGCGCATCGCCGACCAGCTCGCCGCGACCAGGGCGAGCGTGCCGAGCACGGCCACGCCGTAGGCCGCGGCAATGAAGGGCCAATGGCTCAAGCGGCCATCCTCCGAAGCCGCGCTTCGACCTTCTGGCGGGCGAGCGCGGCGCGCATCCGCATCAGCACGATCGCGGCGAACAGCAAGGTGAAGCCCAAGGCGGAGAGGAAGAGCGGCCACAGCATCGATCCGGCGATGCTGGAGCCGGTGAGGCCGATCGACCGCCCCTGGTGAAGCGAGCGCCACCACAGGACGGAATAATGGATGACGGGCAGGTTGACCGCCCCGACCAGGCCGAAAATGGCGGCGAGGCGCCCGTCGCCGCCTTTGTCCCGCTCGGCGTCGGCGAGGGCGATGTAGCCGATGTAGAGGAAGAGGAGGACCAGCATCGAGGTCATCCGCCCGTCCCATTCCCACCAGGTGCCCCAGGTCGGCCGGCCCCAGAGCGAGCCGGTGACGAGGCAGATGGCCGTGAAGACGGCCCCCGGCACCGCGACGGCGCGGCCGGCGACGCCCGCGAGCGGGTGGCGCCAGACGAGCTGCATCAGGCCGGCGGCGGCGAGGGCGGCCCAGCCGGCCATGCCGAGCCAGGCGGCGGGGACGTGGACGTACATGATCCTCACGCTCTCCCCCTGGAGGTAATCGGGCGGGGCGAGGAGCAGGCCCGCCGCCAAGGCCGCGGCGGCGAGCAGCGCCCCGCTCCAGCCGAGCCAGGCGGTGAGAGGCCGCGCGAGCCTCAGGAATCGTGCCGGATTCGCGAAAATGTGCATTTGCCCTCGTGCATCTCTAGCGTGCACCTTCCGTCATGGCGAGCGGAGCGAAGCAATCCAGTGGGCGCCGACGCGGGAACCTTGATTGCTTCCTCGCTCCGCTCCTCGCAATGACGCGCCCGAGAAGCCGCGCGAGGCGCCGCCGTTGTAGCGACACTGGTCCTTCCCATCGGCCGCGCCCACGGAAAGGACGAGGAAGAACGGCTATTCCGCGGCCTCGGCGGTTTCGTCGGCGGCGAGCTTGGTCAGCCCCCGCGGCGTCGTGTCGATCATCGGCAGCGGCTCGATCTCCTTGGCGCCGCTCGACACTTCCAGCGCCTCGAAGCGCTTGGCCTGGGTCATGACCTGGCTCTCCAGGCTGCCGACAAAGGCATTGTAGGCGCCGGTGGCGAGGTCGAGGTTGCGGCCCATGCGGGCGACGTGGCCGCCCATCGTCGCGAGGCGGGCGTGGAGCTCCTTGCCCAGCCGCGCGATCTCGGCGGCTTCCTCGGCGAGCTTCTCCTGCCGCCAGACGCTGGCGACGGTGCGGGCGATGGCGACGAGGTTGGTCGGCGTGGCGAGCAGGACCCGGCGCTCGAACGCCCATTCCCACAGCCGGTCGTCCTGCTCCAGCGCGGCGGTGAGGAAATGCTCGCCGGGTATGTACATGACGACATAATCGGCCGCGTCGCCGAACCGGTCCCAGTAATTCTTGCCGCCCAGCTGCTGGGCGTGGTTGCGGATCGAGGCGGCATGGGCCTTGAGGTGCGAGAGGCGCACCGCCTCGTCGACCTCTTCCGAAGCGTCCAGAAAGGCGTTGAGCGAGCATTTGGCGTCGATGATGAGCTTGCG
Source organism: Allosphingosinicella sp. (assembly GCA_036403015.1). Lineage (GTDB taxonomy): Bacteria > Pseudomonadota > Alphaproteobacteria > Sphingomonadales > Sphingomonadaceae > Allosphingosinicella. Next base: position 980 of record DASWRU010000068.1, on the reverse strand, counting down.
CCCGCCCGGCAGGCGGACGATCACGTCCGGGCGCAGGCGGCCGTCCTCGGTGTCGACCGAGACTTCCTGCTGGAAGTCCGCATAGGGCGAGAGCCCCGCCTGCTCGAGGACGTTCTTGAGCGACTGCTCGCCCCAGCGGCCGCGCGACTTGGGGCTGTGGCGCAGCGCATTGACGAGGCGGGCGGTCTCGTCGCGCACCTGGCTCTGGCCGGTGCGGACCAGCTCGACGGCCTCCTTCAGCTCGCGGTAGCTCCCCACCCTTTCCTTCTCGACCTCCTTCAGGCCCTCCTCGTAGCGCTTCAGCGTCGTCTCGACCGGCTGGAGCAGGGCCTTCAACTTCTCCTCGTGCTTCTCCCCGGCCTGATTGAAGCGGGCGTCGGCGCGCTTCAGGAAATTCTCCTGAGCCTCGCCGAGAAGTTTCGTCCCTATCTCGCTGAATTGGGAGGACAAAGCCTCGCGCGCTTCCTTCAGCTCGGTGAGCCGAAGCTCGAAGGCGCGCTCGCGCTCCTCCTGCGCCGAGGAGAGGCGGGCGCATTCCTGCTGGGCGGACGCGCAGTCGGCCCGCACCTGGTCCAGCCTGGCCTGGAGCTCCGGCACCGCCTTCCCCCGCTCCTCGGCGGCGGCGAGGTCGCGTATGGCGTCGCGGAACTTCTGGAGCTGCTCGTCGCGCTCGGCGCGCATCGCCGCCGCCTGGCGGCTGCCCAGGAACCAGCCGAGCCCCGCGGCGCCGAGCGCGGCGGCGGCGAAGACGATCAGGACCAGCGGCTCCATTCTTTCCTCCCGGAACGAAGGGCGAACCTACAGCGGCGGCCGCGCCGGGACAAGCGGCAAGGGCAGACTGTCCACAGCAAAATGCGGGCGGCTCCGGGCAGCGGGCCGGGTACGACCGGTCAAGGCGAGGTCACCCCGTCATTGCGAGCGGAGCGAAGCAATCCAGTGCGACCTCGGAGGCCGGCTGGATTGCTTCGTCGCTGCGCTCC
>DASWRU010000067.1:0-26701 GCA_036403015.1 Allosphingosinicella sp. | reverse complement strand
TCCAGGGAGGGGAGTCATCAGGGTTCCCCTCCCTGGAAGGGAGGGGGGCCCCGGCTGGACAGGCGGGGTGAGGCGGGACATGGTCGCGCGATGCGATACGTCCCGCCGCTCCTCCTGCTCCTCGCCGCCGCTCCGGCCTGTGCGCAGGACTCGCCGCCGCTGCTTTCACCCGCCGAAGCGACCGCCATCGCCTCCGAAATTTCCGGCGCCGCGGCGAAGCGCACCGTCGAGGCGCTTTCCCTGCATCACCGAATGCGCGGCTCCGAAGGCTATCGCGCCGCGGCCGAGCTGATCCGCGACCGGCTCCAGGGCTACGGCTTGAAGGAAGTCGGCATCATATCCCTGCCGGCGGACGGGAAGATCTTCTACGGGACCCAGCGCTCCCGCCCGGCTTGGAATGCGACCTTCGCCGAGCTGTGGGAGGAAAGGCAGGAGGCCGGCCGCTGGCGCGATTCCGAGCGTGTCGCCTCCTGGGCCGACCAGCCCATCTCGCTGGCCCAGGACAGCGCCAGCGGCGCGGCCGAAGGGGAGCTGGTCGATGTCGGCGCCGGCACGTCGCCCGCGGATTATGCCGGCAGGGACGTGAAGGGAAAGATCGTCCTGACCTCCTCGCAGCCGGGGGAGGTGGCGCATCTCGCCGTCACCGAAGGCGGGGCCGCGGGCATCGCCTCCTGGGCGCAGAACCAGAAGAGCGGCTGGTGGGGCGACGATCAAAGCCTCGTCCGCTGGGGCCATCTCGACACCTGGGAGGACCCGACCTGGGCGTTCATGGTGTCGCCCGCCCGCGCCCATGCGTGGCAGGCGCGGCTGGCCAAAGGCGAGGCGATCCGGCTGCGCGCCAAGGTGGAGGCGGGCCGCAGCCCGGGCGCCTATCTCATCCCTACGGCCGTGATCCCGGGTAAGGATCGGGCGCATGAGATCGTCCTCTCCTGCCACCTCGACCATCCCTCCCCCGGCGCCAACGACAATGCGAGCGGCTGCGCCGGCATCCTCGAGGTCGCGCGAAGCCTCAACCGCCTGGTCGCCGAGGGGAAGCTCGGACAGCCGAAGCGGACCATCCGCTTCATCTGGCCGTGCGAGATGGAATGCACCATCTCGCTGCTCAACGCTCGGCCGGAATTCGCCGGCCGCACCCTCGCCACCATCCATCTCGACATGATCGGCGGCAATACCGACATCACCCACGGCACGCTGACGGTCGAAGGCTCGCCGCCCAGCCTGCCGAGCTTCGTCAGCGACGTCGGCTTCGCCATCGGCCGCTGGGTCGACGACCAGTCGCGCCTCTATGCCGAGCGCGGCGAGGCGGCCTTCCCGCTGCTCGACCCGGAGGGCACGAAGAACGCCCTCCACGCGAAGATCGGCGGCTTCTCCGAAGGGTCCGACCACCAGGTCTGGGCTGAGGGCAGCTGGCAGGTGCCGGTCATCTACATCGCCGACTGGCCGGACATCTACATCCACACCAACAAGGACGTGCCGGCGAACATCGACGCCACCAAGATGAAGCGCGCCATCTTCATCGCCGCGGCTTCGGCCTGGGCCCTGGCGAACCTCGCGCCGGGGGAGAGCGCGATGCGGCTTAGCGAGGTGGTGACGGCCGAATCGATCGAAAGGATGCAATCCACCCTGCGCCGCGCCGGGCGCCTGCCGCCCGAAGAGCAGCCGGCCCTGGCGTCGCAGACGCTGGCTTACCAGACCGGCGTCAACGTTTCGGGCGACCGCTTCGGTCTCGGGCCGAACCTGATGCCCGGTTTGGACGATGCGGGGACGCCGCGCTCGGCCGCCGGATCCGGCTCCGGCGCGACCGTCTATCGCCGCAATCCCGCGCTCAAAGGCCCGATGGACGGCTTCGGCTATTCCTGGCTCGACGATCATCTGAAGCAGGCGGGACTGCCGAAGCCGACCTTGCTCGCTCGGGAGACCAGCGAGGACGGGCCGAGCTTCGGCTACGAGACTCTGAACCTCGTGGACGGAAAGCGCAGCGTCCAGAAGATACGCGACGCCCTCGCCGCCACCGTGGCGCCGGTGCCAGTTGGGGAGGTCGCCGCCTATCTGGCGACGCTGGAGCGGCTCGGCGTGCTGCGGCGTTAGGAGGGCCGATGGATTCGCTGGTGACGACGGATTGGCTGGAGCGGGAGCTCGGCGCGCCCGACCTGCGCGTCGTCGACGCCAGCTTCTTCCTGCCCGCGGACAAGCGGGACGCGCGCGCCGAATATGAAGCGGAGCACATCCCCGGCGCCGTCTTCCTCGACATCGACGAGGTGGCCGACACCGCGTCGCCGTTCCCCCACATGCTGCCTTCCGAGGCCAAGTTCGCCAGCCGCATGCAGACGCTCGGGCTGCGGGACGGAGCCCGGATCGTCGTCTATGACAACAGCCCGCTGCACAGCGCCGCGCGCGCCTGGTGGATGCTGAAGGCGTTCGGCGCCCATTATGCCGCAATCCTCGACGGCGGCCTCCAGAAGTGGAAGGCGGAAGGGCGGCCGCTGGAGAGCGGCCGCCCGCAGGTCCGCCACGGGCATTTCACCCCCTCCCTCGACTGCACCGCCGTGGCGGACAAGGATTTCGTCCGCTCGATCCTCGACGACGGCCGCCATGAGATCGTCGACGCCCGCGGTGCCGCCCGCTTCGCCGGCGAGGAGGCCGAGCCGCGGCCGGGCCTCGCCGCCGGCCACATGCCCGGCGCCAAGAACCTGCCGCAGGGGCAGCTGTTCAACCCCGATAATAGCTGGAAGCGCGGCGATGCGCTGCGGGCCGCCTTCGCGGCGGCGGGCGTGGACCTCGCCAAGCCAATGGTTACCACCTGCGGCTCCGGGGTCACCGCGGCGGTGCTGCTGTTCGGTGCCCACCTGCTCGGCAAGGAGGACGTCCGCCTCTACGACGGCAGCTGGTCGGAATGGGGCGCCGACCCCGCTTTGCCGAAAGCGACGGGGCGCGCGTGAAGGGGAAGCGCCCCGCCACCGGCCTCGTCCATGGCGGCCGCCGCAAGGAATGGCGCGGACGGCTGGTCAACCCGCCGGTCCATCGCGGCTCCACCATCCTGTTCGACAGCGTCGCCGAGCTTCGGGCCGCGGCGCCGCAATTCGGCAAGGCCTATTACGGCCTCCACGGCACCCCCACCCAATGGGCGCTCGCCGAGGCGCTGACCGAGCTGGAGCCGGGGGCGGCCGGGACGATGCTCTATTCCTCCGGCCTCGCCGCCGTCACCGCGGCCCTGCTCAGCGTGCTGGCGGCGGGCGACGAGCTGTTGATGACCGACAGCGTCTACGGACCCACCCGCCGCTTCTGCGACGGCTTCCTGAAGCGCTACGGCGTCTCGACCCTCTATTACGATCCGCTCGTCGCCGGCGGCATCGCCGGGCTGATCGGGGAGCGCACCCGCGCGATCTTCCTCGAAAGCCCCGGTTCGCTCACCATGGAAGTGCAGGACGTGCCGGCCATCTGCGCCGCCGCGAAGGCGAGGGGTGTCGCGACGCTCATCGACAATACTTGGGCGACACCGCTCTTCTTTCCGGCGATCGCCGCCGGAGTCGATCTCACCATCCTCGCCGCGACCAAATATGTCGGCGGCCATGCCGATGTGATGCTCGGCTCCGTCACCGCGACCGCGGCTCATTACCCCAGGCTCGAGCGGACCAGTTGGGATCTCGGCCACGCCGTCAGCCCGGACGATGCCTGGCTCGGCTCGCGCGGCCTCAGGACCATGGACGTGCGCCTTCGCCGCCACGAGGCGAATGCGCTGAAGGTCGCCGCCTGGCTTCAGGCGCAGCCGCAGGTCGCCGCCGTGCTCCACCCGGCCCTCGCCGATGATCCCGGCCACGCGCTGTGGAAGCGCGACTTCCGCGGCTCTTCCGGCCTTTTCTCCTTCGTCCTGGCGGGCGGCGGCGACGAGGAGCGGACGCGTTTCATCGAGGCGCTGGAGCTGTTCGGCCTCGGCTATAGCTGGGGCGGCTATGAGAGCCTCGTCGTGCCGGCGGACCCGGAGCGGATCCGCAGCGCCACCCGCTGGCAGGCGGCGGGGCCGCTGGTCAGGCTCCATATCGGCCTCGAGGATCCCGACGACCTGATCGAGGACCTGGCCCAGGCGCTCGCCGGCTTCGGGGCGGCCGCATGAGGAGCATCTTCGACACGCTGGGCGTCACCTGGCCGACCTATGCCGATTGGGTCTCGGCCGGCGTCGCGGCCGGCCTCCTCGCCCTCATCTGGGTGGCCGCGCATTTCGTGGGGCGGCTGATCGCGCCGCGGCTGGCCCGCTTCTGGACCCACCGCGGCGGGGCGCGCGGCGAAGAGCTGGCCGCGCACATGTGCAGCTTCACCCGCAACCTTGCCGCTTTGGTGCTGACCGCGATCGCGCTCAACGCCGACGCCTGGCGGCCGCTGGCGCTGATCGTGCTCGGCATCGGCATGGCGGTGCCGGCGGCCCTGCTCGTCCTCGGCGTCCTGCGCGGCCTGCAGATGCCGGGCTGGATCGCGGCCCTGCTCGCGGCGGTGAGCTTCGTCGCCTTGCTGGGGCGCGCGGTCGGCAGCCTGAAGCCGGTCACCGACCTGCTCGACCGCGTCGGCTTCGACGCCGGCAAGATACGGGTGTCGCTGCTCACCGTCATGCAGGCGGCGGTGATCCTCATCGCCCTCTACGTGGCGGTGAAGCTGGTGAACCGAATCGTCGCCCAGTCGATCAAGCGCGCGCGGGGCCTCGACGCCACCCAGCAGCTCCTCGCCCAGAAGCTCGCCGGAGTCGCGACGGTGGTGGTCGCTTTCTTCGTCGGCATCGACCTGCTCGGCATCGATCTGACCGCGCTTACCGTCTTCTCCGGCGCGTTCGGGCTCGCCGTCGGCTTCGGCCTCCAGAAAACCTTCGGCAACCTCATCGCCGGCATCATCCTGCTGATGGACCGCTCGGTGAAGCCCGGCGACGTGATCGCGGTCGGCGACAGCTTCGGCCATGTCTCGAAGATCGGCGTGCGCGCCGTCTCCATCGTCACCCGCGACGGCAAGGAGCATCTCATCCCGAACGAGAATCTGATGACCCAGGAGGTGGAGAACTGGTCCTATTCGAGCCGCGACGTGCGCGTCCACATCCCGGTCGGCATCGCCTATGATTGCGACCTGGCGCTCGCCCAGAAGCTGATGGTGCAGGCGGCGAAGGAGGCGAAGCGGGTGCTGGAGACGCCGCCGCCCGGAGTCTGGCTGCGCGCGTTCGGCGAAAGCACGGTCGATCACGAGATACTGGTCTGGATCGGCGATCCGGAAGCCGGTGTGGGGAGCGTCCGCTCGGAGGTGCTCAACCGTTTGTGGGTGCTGTTCAAGGAGAACAATATCGTGCTGCCCAACCCGCAGCGCGACATCCACGTCAAGGAATGGCCAGCGCTAAGCGGCGACGGCGTCCCTTAGCCGCCGGAGCGCGCGCCGGAGCTCCTCCGCCAGGCGCGCCGCGGCCGGGGCGTAGGGCCGGTCGCGGTCGCGCAGCTCGAGCAGGGTCTCGACGCCCGTGGCCGCCCAGCGCTCCGTCTCCCCGGCGATCAGGTCGAAGCGGCGCTGGCCGACCGGCGGCGCGCCCTCATAGGCGGCGCTGATGCGCGCGGCCTCGTCCAGGTCGGCATCGGAACGGACGGCGCCCCGCCCGGCTATCTCCTCGACCAGCGAGAGGACCTGCCGGAGCTGCGCGACCTGCCCGCCCGCATCCGCGAGGCCGGGGGCGTAGGAGTGGGCCGCCTGGTGAGTCATGGCCCGGGAAACTACCCGACCGGCGCTAAGGAAGGGCTAACGCGCCCTCTGGCCCGCTTGCGGCGCCGGGGCGGCTGGGGCAGGAGGCCGAGCCATGAAGATCGCCGCGACCGCCGTTTTGCCGCTCCTTCTCCTCGCCGCTCCGCCCGCCGCCGCGCAGGAGGGGGAGGGGACTCACGCTTCCTCCGGGCTCGACGTCAACGGAAGCATCATTTTGCTCTCCGATTACCGTTTTCGCGGGATTTCGCGCTCCGACGGCGATCCTGCGCTCCAGGGACAGCTGACGGTGTCGCTCCCCAATGGGCCTTATGCCGGCGTGCGCGGCACGACTCTGAAGGGCCTCGCCAACCGCGCCGACGCGGAGCTCGACCTCTATGCCGGCTACGGCGCCGATCTCGGCGCCGGCACCTCGCTCGACGCGGGCCTGATCTACTATTCCTTCCCCGGAGCGACCGGCCGCGCCGGCTATTTCGAGCCCTACGCCTCCCTCTCCCACACGCTCGGCACCGTCGAGGCCACCGCCGGCGCCAAATATGCCTGGCGCCAACAGGCGATCGCCGGCGCCGACAGCCTCTATTTGTTCGGACAGGTCGAGGTAGGAATAATGGCCACCCCGCTCACCCTCTCCGCCGAGGCCGGCCGGCAAAGCGGCGGCGGGCCCGGCGGCTATTGGAACTGGTCGCTCGGCGGCCGCTATGCGCTCGGGCCGCTCGAGGCGGGGCTGCGCTACGTCGACACCGACCTGCCGCCCCGCCGCGGCCAGCGCGGCGGGGTGGTCGCTTCCCTGGCGCTGCGCTTCTAGCTTATTGCGGCGTCGACGCCGTGGCGTCGCGGCCCGGCCCGGCGGGGGCGGCGATGATCGCCTGGGTGACAGCGCCCTTGTCGACGACGTTGGTGTTGGGATCGCCGGCCACCGAGCGGGCGCCGAGCGCGGCCCGGTCGTTGCCCGCGGCGTTGAGCATGCTGGTCTCGGACTGGCTGCGCGGCGCGGGGCCGCCGAACAGCGCCTCGATCGCCTGGGCGCGGGGATCGCCGCCCTCGGCGACCGGCTGTCCGGCCTTGGGCGGGGTCAGCGCGTAATCGGGGGGGATGACGAGCGGCTGGTTGCGCGCGACGGCGAACTCGTCCGGCCGGTTGCGGCCCGCCACGCCGTGCGAGGCGCAGCCCGCGAGAAGAAGGGCGGCGGCCGAAACGGTGAGGCCGAGGGTCACGATACGCATAGTCACTTGTCCTCCAGGGGGGCTTTCCGGTCGCGCGTCAGCAGCGCCCGGACCAGCAATAGCAGCACGCCGATGGTAATGGCAGCGTCGCCGACATTGAAGACCAAAAACGGGCTGATGTCGCCGAAATGTAAATGCAAATAGTCGACGACATATCCCAGTCGCAGCCGGTCCACGATGTTGCCGAGCGCGCCGCCGAGCACCAGGGCCAGCGCCAGCGCGTCGTCGCGCCGCTGCTCGCGCCACAGCCAAGCGGTGACGAAGATCGATATGGCGGCGGTCGTCGCCACCAGCGCCCACCGCTCGGTCTCGCTGCCGGCGATCAGGAAGCCCATCGAGACGCCGGGATTGGGGACCCAGCGCAGCTCGAAGATCGGCAACAGCTCGATCGTCTCCCGGGCGCGGAGCTGGAGGATGTTGACCACCACCCATTTCACCAGCTGGTCGACGATGAAAATGCCCGCCGCTACCGAGAAGCCGAGCACGCGGTTGCGCCGCCGCCGGTCCGTTACCGCCGGCGATGCCGCGGCAACCGCCGCGTCCCCTTCCAATGCCTCAGCCATTCACCACCCCCTCGCAGCGGGCGCAGAGCGCGCCCTCTTCCTCGACTTCCGGCAGGTGCCGCCAGCAGCGCCCGCATTTCAAGCGCTCCGTGCGCGCCACCTCGACCGAGTCCGTTTCGCCCGGCACGACTTGCGACACGATGAATATCTCGGCGAGATCGTCCATGTCTTCGTCGGTGAAATCGGCCTCGACCGCGGGATAGAGTATCTTCGCCTCGAGGCTGGAGCCGATCGCCTTCTCGCGGCGCAACGGCTCGATCGTCTCCGTCACCCGCTCGCGCGCGGCGCGAATCAGCTGCCATTTCGTGCCGAGCGCCTCGTCGCGCCAGCCGGCGTCGATCTCCGGCCATTCGAGCAGGTGCACCGAGCCTTCGCCCGGATAGCGCGTCAGCCACACCTCCTCGGTCGTGAAGCAGAGGATCGGCGCCAGCCACCGCACCAGCGCCTGGAAGACGGTGTCGAGCACCGTGCGGTAGGCCCGCCGTTTCGTCGCCGAAGGCGCGTCGCAATAGAGGCTGTCCTTGCGGATGTCGAAGAAGAAGGCGGAGAGGTCGTCCTGCGCGAACGCCGTCAGCACGCGCACGTAGCGGTTGAACTCGAAACCCTCGACCGCCTCCCTGAGCTCCTTGTCGAGCTCGGCCATGCGGTGCAGCACCCAGCGCTCCAGCTCCGGCATCGCCGCCGCCGGCACCCGCTCGGCCTCGGTGAAGCCGTCGAGCGCGCCCAGCAAATAGCGGAAGGTGTTCCTCAATTTTCGGTACGCGTCGGTGGTGGTGGCGAGCACCGCCTTGCCGATGCGCACGTCCTCGAAATAGTCGGTCGAGGCGGCCCAGAGGCGCAATATGTCGGCGCCACTCTCCTTGATGATGGCGAGCGGATCGACGGTGTTGCCGAGGCTCTTCGACATCTTGCGCATGTCCTGGTCGAGCGCGAAGCCGTGGGTCAGCACCGCCTCGTAGGGCGCGCGTCCGCGCGTCCCGCAGCTCTCCAGCAGCGACGACTGGAACCAGCCGCGATGCTGGTCGGAGCCTTCGACATAGAGGTCGGCACGGACACCCTGGCCGTAGCGCGCCTCGACCACATAAGCATGGGTGGAGCCCGAATCGAACCAGACGTCGAGGATGTCCGTCACCGGCTCATATTCCTCCAAGCTGTAGCCGTTGCCGAGCAGGGCCTGGTGGTCGGCCCCGAACCAGGCGTCCGCCCCGCCCTCGTGGAAGGCACGGATGAGGCGGGCATTGACCACGGAGTCCTTCAGATACTCCCCCGTCTCCCGATGCACATAGATCGCGATCGGAACGCCCCAGGCGCGCTGGCGGCTGATCACCCAGTCCGGCCGCCCCTCGACCATGGCGCGGATGCGGTTCTTCGACTTCTCCGGCACCCACCGCGTCTCGTCGATCGCGGCAAGGGCGGTGGCGCGGAGGGTGGCAAGCCCCTCCCCTTCAGGGGAGGGGTGAAGAGGTGCATCCAGCGGGATGAACCATTGAGGCGTGCAGCGGAAGATGATCTTCGCCTTCGACCGCCAGCTGTGCGGGTAGCTATGGCGGAAGTCCGCCGACGCCGCGAGCAAAGCCCCCGCGTCCCTCAGGTCGGAGCAGATCGGCCCGTCAGGCGCGTTGAACTTGGCATTGATGACGCTGCCCCGCCCGCCGAGCCACGCCCAGTCCGCCCGGTAGAAGCCGCCGCCGTCGACCGCGAACACCGGATCGATCCCGTTCGCCTTGCACAGCAGGAAATCGTCCTCGCCATGATCCGGCGACATGTGGACGAGCCCGGTGCCCTGCTCGGTCGTGACGAAATCCCCCGGCAGAAACGGCCGCGGCTTGGCGAAGAAGCCGCCAAGCTCGTGCATCGGGTGTCGGGCGACGGTGCCGGCGAGGTCAAAGCCGTTCCCGTGCCAAACTACACCGGCGGCCTCCTCATCGATTGACCAAGAAAGAGCCAGACCGGCGCGGCGTGCAAAATCGTCAGCCAGAGCTCCTGCAATCAGGAAACGGCCTTGGTCGCTACTTACAAGAACGTAATCGATGTCCGGTCCGAACGCGATCGCCTGGTTGACCGGGATCGTCCACGGCGTGGTCGTCCACACCACCGCGTGGGCGCCGACCAGCTCGGGGATCGGGCTCTCGACGATCTCGAACGCCACGTCAATCTGGGTGGAAATGATCTCCTCATATTCGACCTCGGCCTCGGCCAGCGCCGTCTTCTCGACCGGCGACCACATCACGGGCTTGGCGCCGCGGTAGAGCTGGCCCCTCTCGGCGAAGGTCAAAAGCTCCTCGACGATCTTCGCCTCGGCCTCGAACTTCATGGTCAGATACGGATCGTCCCATTCGCCCATCACGCCGAGGCGCTGGAACTGCTCGGCCTGGGTGGCGACCCATTTCTCGGCATAAGCGCGACACTCGGCACGGAACTCCCGCGCTGGCACCTCATCCTTGTCGAGCTTCTTCTTCCTGTACTGCTCCTCGATCTTCCACTCGATCGGGAGGCCGTGGCAGTCCCAGCCGGGCACGTAGGGCGCGTCCTTGCCGAGCAGCGATTGGGATCGAACGACGATGTCCTTCAGGATCTTGTTCATCGCATGGCCCATGTGGATGTTGCCATTGGCGTAAGGCGGACCGTCGTGGAGGATGAAGCGGGGGCGTCCCTCGCGCGCCTTCCGGAGGCGCTTGTAGAGGTCCATCTCGGCCCAGCGCGCGAGGAGCGCCGGCTCCTTGTTCGCAAGGCCGGCTTTCATCGGGAAGTCGGTCTTCGGCAAGAAGACCGTGGCACGGTAATCGGGTTTTTCGGACATTTGCGGGGCGGCTTAGCCGGGAGGGGCGCGGGCGTCCAGCGGTGGGCGGGCTTAATCCCCTCTCCCTCGGGAGAGGGGAGGCGTCAGCGCCGCAGCGATGGGCCCATCGTGTAGAAATCGTCGACCCACAGCCAGCCGTGGAAATCGGCGGGCACCTGGTCGTATTGCTCCGGCTGGTCGAGCGCCGCGAGGCCGCCATTCCTGTACGAGCCCCAGATGACGACGCGGCTGTTCGCCTTGGCCATGCGGTCGAAGAAGCGGTAGGGCCAGCCCCACAGGGCCCAGCGATAGTTGAGCGGCACGATGACGGTCGTATCGCGGCAGCTCGCCGGCACGATGCCGGTCCAGCCGGTCTTGAGATAGGCCTTGAGGCACGCCTCGCCGCCGCGCGGGTCATAGGCCCAGGCGCCGGGAACCAGCCGCCGCATCCGCTGGACGACGGAAGGGGCGCCGGTGAAGCCGTATTTATCGTCGATCGCGACGCCGGCGCGGCGGAACGCGGCGACCAGCGCGTCGGCGTCGCGCGGGTCGCGGCTCTTGAAGACGAAGACGATGCGCGCGCCCGGGATCTCGCGCAACATCTCCTCGACGGTCGGCATGCCACCGACGCCCTTGCCGCGGAACGGGAAGGTCTTGCCGCCGTCGGCGGTATAGCCGTAGCCGACGTCGAGCTTCTTCAGCTGGGCCAAAGTGAGGTCGCGGACCGCGCCGTGCCCTTGGGTGCGGCAGTCGACGGTCCAGTCGTGGAAGACGACCATCTGGCCGTCCTTCGTCGGGTGGACCTGGACGGCGACGGCGTCGGCGCCGAGCTTCACCGCCCGGTAGAGCGAGGGGAGGGTGTTCTCGATATATGGATTGTCCCCCGGGGGCCGGATGCGGGTCGCGGTGCAGTCGTCGGCCTTCAGCCCCTCATGGTCGAACGGGACGGCGATGCCGCGGTTCGCGACGACGATCAGCCGGCCCGGCGGCCGCGGCGCGAGCCAGGAGGCATTGACCAGCGACAGCAGGATTGCGACGGCGGCGAGCGCCAGCAGAGGATAGCGCCACTTGCCCAGCCTGCGGCGGCGCGCGGGCCGCTCCTCGTCGTTTTCGTCGGACATTTCAGGGGTGTAAGGGCTGGAGCGGAGGCTTGTCCACCGTCTCCGCCGCTAGCGGACCAGAGCCCGCCGCGCCTCCGCGACGTCCAGGGCCATCTGGGCGGTGAGCGCGTCGAGGCTGCCATATTTCTCTTCGGGCCGCAGGAAGGAGATCAGCTCCACCGCCACCGTCTGGCCGTAAAGGTCGCCGTCGAAGTCGAGGAAATAGGGCTCGAGCAGCTCCTTAGGCGGCTCGAAAGTGGGGCGGATGCCCAGATTGGCGGCGCCGTCCAGCACCCGTCCGTCCGCCAGCCGGCCGCGCACCGCATAGACCCCGAAGCGAGGGCGGACGTAATTGGCGAGGCCGAGGTTCGCCGTGGGGTAGCCGATCTCGCGGCCGCGCTTGTCGCCATGCTCGACGACGCCCTCGATCGTGAAGGGGCGGGTGAGGAGGCGGGCGGCGGTCGCGCAATCGCCGGCCCGCAGCGCGTGGCGGATGCGGGTCGAGGAGATGGGCTCGCCAGCGTCCGTTACCGGAGCGACGGCATCCGAGCTGAGGCCGTGCGCCGCGCCGAGCCGCCTCAGCAATCCTATGTCGCCGCCGCGATTCCGGCCGAAGGTGAAGTCCTCGCCGGTGACCACGCCCGCCGCGCCGAGCCGCTCCACCAGCCATTGGGTCACGAACGCCTCCGGCGTCACCGCGGCGAAGGCCGCGTCGAAGCGGAAGACGAACATGCCGTCGAGCCCAGCCGCTTCGAGCAGCCTCGTGCGCTGGTCCATCGGGGTGAGGCGGAACCAGGGCGAATCGGGGCGGAAGAAGCGCATCGGGTGCGGCTCGAAGGTCGCGACCAGCGCCGGCCGCCCTTCGGCGCGGGCGCGCGCGATGGCGCGGCCGACCACCGCCTGGTGCCCCTTGTGGAACCCATCGAAATTGCCGAGCGCGACGATGCCCCCGCGAAGCCGCTCCGGAACCGCCGAGCCGCCGTCCAGCCGCTCCATGCGCGGGTCTATAGGAAACATCGCCGGGAGGGACAACGGACCCGCGGCGTGCCGGGGCGGCGGAATTGAGCGCGCGCGAAAGTTTCGGTATGAGCTTTTCCGACATGGACGGGAGGACGGCGATGAAATCGTTGCTCGCAATCTCCGCCGCGACGGCCCTGGCGCTCGTCGCCACGCCTGCGCCGGCCGCCGGCAAGTCGAACGACGTCAGCTGGGGCAAGCCCGACATTCCATTCGCGGTGTATCAGGGTGATGCGCTCGAATGCGCGAACCGCGCTTACGGCGTCAGCGTCGTGCCGCGGCCTTATGGCCCGGTCGCCTTCGACTCGGCGGTGATCCCGGCCGCCGTCTCCCTCAACATCGATACGCGGCAGGCGCCGATCTACACCAGCACCTATATCGAGGGGCGGCACCACGCGCTCGTGCTCGACACGATCGAGCAGCTGCAGGCGGCGGTGGATTCGTGCCTGCTCGAGAAGGGCTACAGCCGCTTCCGCCTCACCCCCGACCAAAGGAGCGCGCTCCGCCGGTTGGGGAAGGGCTCGGACGCGCGGGCCCAATATCTCCACCGCCTCGGCTCCGATCCCCGGGTGCTCGCCGCCCAGGCCTTCAGGGACGGCTGAGCGGCCTCCCCAGTGCGGCAGACACAATTCTCCCGATCCGCTTCGCGGGCCTGGGAGGAATGATGCTATCGAATCCGCTCTAGAAGGACGAAGTCGTGCGGCGGCCCCTCGCCGAGACCGGGCGTCCTCCCTCCTATCTCTCGCCAACCGTCGTTGAACGGGGGCAGGAACGTATCTCCGTCAGGCTCGCAGTGAACCTCGGTTAGCCAAACTTGGCCGGCGTAGGGGAGGAAGAGTCGGAACACCTCGGCACCGCCGATCACGGTTGCTTCGGCGAGGCCCTGAACCGTCTCTAGTGCTTCCTTGATGTCGTGGACGACCTCGGCTCCCTCAGCGTGCCAATCGGGATCGCGCGTGAGAACGATATGCCGTCGTCCGTCGAGGACCCGAGGCAGACTCTCGAACGTCTTCCGGCCCATGATCATCGGCTTGCCCATGGTGACGCGACGAAAGTGGTGCATGTCGCTACGGAGGCGCCAGGGGAGACGCCCGTCGCTGCCGATCACTCCGTTGTCGGCGCGGGCAACGACGAACGTTATGAGGGGCTGGCTCATACCGCCACCGGCGCGGCGATGTGCGGGTGGGGATCGTAGCCCTCTATCTCGAAATCCTCGAAGCGATATTGGTCGATCGCCTCCGGCTTCCGCTTGATCGCCAGCGTGGGCAGAATCCGCGGCTCGCGGGTCAGCTGCAGCCGCGCCTGCTCCAGATGGTTGGAGTAAAGATGGCAGTCGCCGCCGGTCCAGACGAACACGCCGGGCTCAAGCCCCGCCTGCTGGGCGAGCATATGGGTCAAAAGGGCATAGCTGGCGATGTTGAAGGGGACGCCGAGGAAGACGTCGGCGCTCCTCTGATAGAGCTGGAGGTTGAGCCGGCCCGCCGCGACTTGGGTCTGGAACAGGCAGTGGCAGGGGGCGAGCGCCATCCTGTCCAGCTCGGCCGGGTTCCACGCCGAGACGATCTGGCGGCGCGAGGCGGGGTCGCGGTTGATGAGGTCGATGAGGTTGGCGATCTGGTCCACCTTCACGCCGTCGGGGCCCTCCCAGTTGCGCCATTGCTTGCCGTAGACGGGGCCGAGGTCGCCGTTCGCGTCGGCCCATTCGTCCCAGATGCCGACCCTGTTCTCCTTCAGCCAGGCGATGTTGGTGTCGCCGCGCAGGAACCAGAGCAGCTCGATGATGATCGAGCGCAGATGGAGCTTCTTGGTGGTCAGCAGGGGAAAGCCCCGGGAGAGGTCGAACCGCATCTGGTGGCCGAACACCGAGAGCGTGCCGGTGCCGGTCCGGTCCGGCTGTTCCACGCCCTCGGCAAGGATGCGGGCGAGGAGCTGCTGATAGGGCTGCATGGTGCCTCTATGGCGCGCCGGGGGCGGGGTTCACAAGCCCGTCGGGGCTTGCCGTTACGAGGTCCGTTTCGGAGTCATCCTTTGCCGTGCCGGCGCCGCTTTGGTGCACAGCCGAGCGATGCTTATCGGGACGGCAGAAGATGCGGCCGCTTTGTTCCGGCCCTTCTTCCAGGGGGCGGAGGCGGAGAGTGTCGCCGTCCTCCATCTGGACGCGGAGCGCCGGGTGATCGGCATCACCCGCGACGCGGCGGGCGGCACCGAGGATGTGGAGCTCCCGCTCGCCGCGATTCTCGGCTCGGCGCTGAAGCTGGGTGCGGCCGCGATCGTCATCGCCCACAACCATCCAAGCGGCGATCCGGAGCCGAGCGCGGCGGACCGCGACGCCACCCGGCGCCTCGCCGAAGCCGGGGCGGCGATGGGGGTGAAGCTCGTCGACCATCTCGTCTTCGGCGGCAGCGACTGTCGCAGCATGGCGGCACTGGGATGGCTCTAGGACGGCGTCGTTCCCGCGGCGCCTAAGCCGGGCAGACCGGGATCTGGCTCGGCTCCGGGCGCGGCGCCGTCGCTTCGAACTGGGCGAAATAGGCGTCCTCCGCGAGCCGCTCGAAACGGGTGAGCTCGTAGCCCAGCGCCGCGAACTCGCAGACCAGGAGCCTCGGCGGAGTGCCGTGGCGGTCGGTCGGCCGGTCGGCGTCGACCACGACGATCCGCCCCCTCGGCTTCAGATCGTCGCGCAGGTGCCAGAGGAACTCGCTCGGCCGCTCGATCTCGTGATACATGTGGATCATGAAGATGCGGTCGAACGACCGGTCGGGGAGCAGGGGGTCGCTGGGCTTGCCGAGGCGCACCGCGACATTGTCGAGACTCTCGCGCTGGACTCGGCGGGCGAGATTGTCGCGGGTCTGGGGGACGATGTCCTCCGCGAGTACGCGGCCCTTCTTCCCCACCAGCGGCGCCAGGCGCACCGTATAATAGCCTTCGCCCGCGCCGATGTCGGCGACATACATGCCGGGGGCGAGGTCGGCGAGCTCCATCACCGTCTGCGCCTCGCGCACGCTGTCGCGCGCGTCCTCGTTCGAATAGGAGGCCGAGACGATCGGCGAGACCGGCCGGTGCGGCGCCGGGAAAGGGGATTGCTCCGCTTTCTTCCCGCAGGCGGCGAGGAGCGCCAGCGCCAGCAGCGCCCCCTTATTCCACATCTTCCACGTCCACTTTCTCGCCCGTCACCCGCTGCGACAAAGCGGCGGCCATGAAGCGGTCGAGGTCGCCGTCGAGCACGTCGGACGGGGCGGTCGAGGTGACGCCCGTCCTCAGATCCTTCACCAGCTGGTAGGGCTGGAGCACGTAGGACCGGATCTGGTGGCCCCAGCCGATGTCGGTCTTGCCTGCCGCGGTGGCATTGGCTTCGGCTTCGCGGCGCTGCAGCTCGGCCTCGTAGAGCTTGGCGCGCAGCTGATTATACGCCTCGGCCTTGTTCTTGTGCTGCGAACGCTGGTTCTGGCACTGGACCACGATCCCGGTGGGGAGGTGGGTGATGCGCACTGCGGAATCGGTGGTGTTGATATGCTGTCCGCCCGCGCCCGAGGCGCGGTAGGTGTCGATCCTCAATTCGCTCTCGTTGATCTCGATGTCGATATCGTCGTCGATCACCGGATAGACCCAGACCGAGGCGAAGCTGGTGTGGCGCCGGGCCGAGCTGTCATAGGGGCTGATCCTGACGAGCCGGTGCACGCCGCTCTCGGTCTTGGCATAGCCATAGGCGTTCTCGCCCTTCAGGAGCAGGGTCGCCGACTTGATGCCGGCCTGCTCGCCGGCGTGGAAGTCGATCAGCTCGACCTTCATCCCATGCCGCTCCGCCCAGCGCGTATACATGCGCTGGAGCATCCCCGCCCAGTCGTTGCTTTCGGTGCCGCCGGCGCCTGAATTGATCTCGACATAAGTGTCGTTGGCGTCGGCCTCGCCGGCCAGGAGCGCCTTAACCTTGTCCTGCTCCGCCCGCTCGGCGAGCGCGGCCAGCGACGCGACGGCATCGTCGACCATCGCGGCGTCGTCCTCGGCCTCGGCCATCTCGATCAGCTCGACGGTCTCGTCGAGGTCGCGCTCGATCGCGCGGGTGGCGCCGATCGCCTCGTCGAGCCGGCGACGCTCGCGCATCACCTCCTGCGCCGCCTTGGGGTCGTTCCACAGCGACTGGTCCTCGACCCGCGCGTTCAGCTCGTCGAGCCGCGCCAGCGCCCGGTCCCAATCGAGGAACCGGCGGAGCAAGGCGAGCGCCGACTGGACCTGGTCGACATGGGCTTGCGCTTCTGCGCGCATTCGGAAAATCTCCAATGGTCGTCATGCCAGCGAAGGCTGGCACCCATGCCGAGTCTTCGGCTGGCATGGACTCAGCATGGGCCCCAGCCTTCGCCGGGGCGACGGAACTAGCGCGGCCCTAGTAAATACCGCCCTGATTTTGCAAGAAGTCGCTGTCGCGCTGCTGATCGGTGCGGGGCGCCGCGCGGCGCACCGCTTTCGGGGCCGCCGCTGCCGTCGGCGCCAGCTCGTCGCGGCGCAGCGACCGCCGCGGCTCGCTCTCCGGCTTGAAGGCCTCCCAGATGACGTCCGCCTTGGGGTCGTCGGTCGGCCAGGCGCCGAACACCTTCTTGCCGGAATGCCGGTCGATGCGGACCATGCGGATGCCCGGCGCGGCGCGGAACGGGACGGGCGGCACGTCCTTGAAGGCGGTCAGGGCGAATTGCTTGAAGATCGGCGCGGCGAGCGTGCCGCCCTGTGCATAGCCGCCCATCGGCCGCGGATGGTCGAAGCCCATGTAGACCCCGGCGACGAGATCGGGCGAGCCGCCGACGAACCAGACGTTGGTCGGGCCCGAGGTTGTGCCGGTCTTGCCGAACAGCGGCCGGCCGAGGTCGCGCAGCACCACCGCCGTGCCCCGCTGCACCACGCCTTCGAGGATGTGGACCATCTGGTAGGCGGTCATCGCGTCGACGATCTGCTTGGTCCGAAGCGGCGGCCGCGGCATCGGCTTGCCGTCCCAATCGGGCGCGTTGCAGCCCTCGCAGGGGCGGGTGTCGGTGCGGTAGATGACCTTGCCGTTGCGGTCCTGGATATAGTCGATGAGGCTGGGCCGCAGCGCCTTGCCGCCATTGGCGAGGATCGAGAAGGCGTTGGTCATCTTGATCGCGGTCGTTTCGCCGGCCCCGAGCGCGATGGCGAGATAATTGGGGTAGTCGCCAACGCCCAATTCGCGGGCGCGGCGGGTGACCTTGTCCATGCCGATCGTGTTGGCGGTCCGCACCGTCATCAGGTTTCGGGACTGCTCGACGCCCCAGCGCATCGTCTGCGGGCCGGCATTGCCGCCGGAGAAGTTCCTGAAGCATTTGTTGCCGAGCCCGGCGCCTTGCCAGACGCAGAAGGGGCCGTCGACGATGATCGAGGCGGGGGTGAGGCCGTTATCGAGCGCGGCCGAATAGACGACCGGCTTGAAGGTGGAGCCGGGCTGGCGCTGCGCCTGGGTGGCGCGGTTGAAATCGTCGCCCCGGAGGTCCCACCCGCCCTGCATGGCGAGGATTCGGCCGCTCGCCACTTCCTCGACCACCATGGCGCCGCGAATCTCCGGGATCGACTTCAGCGTCCAGCTGGCGCCGTCGCGCTTCACCGCCACCACCATGCCGGGCTGCAGGAAGTTGAACGCGGCGGTGGCGGTGCCCCGCTTCGGCATGGCGGCGGCATAGCTGGGCAGGGTGCCGGTGCTGCCGTCCGCGAAGCCGATCGTGGCGGCGCCGCCTTCGCGGGACAGGATCGCGGCGGCCCGCCAGTCGGCATAGCCGAGGCCGAGCGGCAGGCGGGCGAGCTGGCCTTTCCAGTCCTTGGTGAGGTCGACGCCGAGGCCCGGGTCGCGCCAGCCGTGGCCGCCGTCGTAGCGCATCAAGCCGTCGCGAAGCGCCGTCTCGGCCGCTTTCTGCTTGTCCGTATCGATCGAGGCGCGCACCCACAGGCCGCCCGTATAGACACCGTTCGGCCCCTTCTCTGTCTTCTCGCCATATTGGGCGAGAAGCTGGCGGCGCACTTCCTCCATGAAATAGCCGCCGATGTTGCGGATGCTGGTCTTCGGCCCGGCGACGGCTCCGAGCGGCTCCGCCTGGGCGGCGGCGCGCTGGTCGGGGGTGATCTTGCCGTTCTTCTCCATCTCCGCGAGCACCCAGTTGCGCCGCTCGAGCGCGCGCTCGGGATGCTCGTTCGGATCGTAGTTGCTCGGTCCCTTGGGAAGGATGGCGAGATAGGCGAATTCCGGCAGCGAGAGCTGGGCGAGGTCCTTGTCGAAATAGGCGCGTGCCGCGGCCTGCACCCCATAGGCGTTGCGGCCGAGGAAGATCTGGTTGAGGTAGAGCTCGAGGATCTGCTCCTTGCTCAGCACATTCTCGATTCGGCGGGCGAGGAAGGCCTCGCGGATCTTGCGAGTCACCGAATATTCGTCCCCGATGAGGAGGTTCTTGGCGACCTGCTGGGTGATGGTCGAGCCGCCGCGCGCGCGCTCGCCGCTGCCGGCCTTGCGCAGATAGTCGGCGACGGCGCCGACCAGGCCCGGATAGTCGATGCCGTGGTGGCTGAAGAAGGTCTTGTCCTCGGCCGAGGTGATCGCGTCGATCATCGGCTGCGGGAATTCGTCGTAGCGCAGCTCCACCCGGCGCTCGCGGGCGAAGCTCTGCACCGGCTGGCCGTTCACGTCGCGCACGTTGGAGGGGAGCGGCGGCTGGTAGGTGAGCAGGGATTCCGCCGAGGGCAGGCCGCGGGCGAAGAGCAGCCACAGCAGGAAATAGAGGATGATCGGGATCGACGCGATGTAGGCGAGGATCCTTACCCAGCGCCGCGCCCAGGCGCGCCGCACCGCGCCGCCGAAGCGGCTGCCGGCATTGCGGTAGAGGGTGAGGCGGGTGGGGCTGCTGCTCTCGGCGGTCATGGAAAGGCGGCTCTAGCGGATCGGACGGAACGGGTGAAGCGGCTCATCGGGCGCTGGCGAGCCGCAGCAGACGGCGGGCGAAATGGGTTTCGATGGCGCTTCGCATGCCGAGCGCGATCTGGTGCCGCCCTTCGGCCGAGTCGATGTAGCCGAGGTCCGCCGAATTGGTGAGGTAGCCGGTCTCGAACAGGAGCGACGGCACGTCCGGCGCCTTCAGCACCAACAGCGAGGCGAAGCGGTGATATTCCGGACGGAACGGGAAATAGGCCGCGCCTTCGCGGCGGAGCAAGGCGGCGAAGCCGGCCGAAACGTCCATGCTCTCGCGCTGGGCCAGGTCGATGAGGATGCGGTTGACGCCCGCATCGTCGCTGAGCGCCGCGCCGCCGAGCCGGTCCGACGCATTCTGCTGTTCGGCGAGGAGCGCCGCCTCCTTGTCCGAGGCGACCTCCGAGAGGGTGTAGAGCGTCGCGCCGCGCGCGCCGTCGTTGCTCGGCGCCGCGTCGGCGTGGATCGAGATGAACAGGGCCGCGCCCATCCGCCTGGCGATCTCGTAGCGGTCGCGCAGGAAGAGATAGCGGTCGTCCTCGCGGGTCATCGCCACCCGCACCTTGCCCGATGCGGCGAGCTCGTCGCGTATCGCTTTGGCCATGGCAAGGGTGACGTCCTTCTCCCGGCGCCCCCCATAAGGGGAGATCGCGCCGGGATCGTGGCCGCCATGGCCGGGATCGAGCACCACCAGCGGGCGGTTCGCATCGCGCGCGCCGAGGATGCGGGGGAGACCGGCGCCGGCGCCGCCCGTGGCGCTGGCCAGCCGGATCGTCACGCCGCCTTCCGGGTCTCCCGGCAGCAAAGCCGAAGGGACGCAGAGGCCGAACAGGGCGGCGAGCAGAGGGAGGAGGAATCCCATGGCCCTATCTGACGGCGCGGCCCTGCCGCCGTCCAGACAATTTGCGGGTTTCCGGCGGAAGCCGATTTGACTCGCGTGAAGGCCCGGACCATTCCTCCGCCTCCAGCATTGGCCCCGGGGGGGGGACGCATGGACGGCATCGATGGCGGCACCGGCGCCGTTGACGTGGTTCCAGTGCCGATGCTGGGCGACGGGCTGCTGGCGCTGGTCGCGATCCTCCTCCTTGTCGCCCTGGTCTGTTTCGTGGCGCGGCGCCGGCGGCGCCGGGCCGGGGATCGCGCGGGCGGCTAGCCAGGGATTTCCGCAACCCAGCGGCCGATGCCGGTTGCCGCTGCCCATGCGAGGTGCTAGCAACAATCATCGGCATAATGTTGAAGGCAGCACCTTTCCTTCGCATCTTCGGCCGAAACGATCGCGCCGGCTTCCTGCCGGCCACCAAGGTTGACGCTGCATGAGGTATGTTTTTCCCGACCGGCTCCGCCTCCCGAAGGTGAGGGGCGTTGCGGCCGGGGCCTTGCGGCCCGCGCTTGTCGCCGGCCTGCCGAACGCAGCAGACGCAAAGACAAACCTTTCAACCCGGACTTCAGGGGCGCGCGCCGGACCGGCCGCGCCTTCGTCCATATTCGAGCGCGCGCTGCGCCGGCTCCTCGACACTCTCGAGGCGGAGCCGCGCGCGTGGAGTGATTTTGATGACAATGCGCATGTTGATCGACGCGCGCCACCAGGAAGAAACCCGGGTGGCCGTGGTCAAGGGAAGCCGGATCGAGGAATTTGATTTCGAATCCGCCGAGCACAAGCAGCTCAAGGGCAATATCTATCTCGCCAAGGTAACCAGGGTCGAACCGTCGCTGCAGGCGGCGTTCATCGACTATGGCGGCAACCGCCATGGCTTCCTGGCCTTTTCGGAAATCCACCCGGATTATTATCAGATCCCCAAGGAGGATCGCGAGGCGCTCCTGCGCGAGGAAGCGGAGCATGCCGCCGAGGAGGAGCGCCTGCGCGCCGCCGAGGACGCCCGCTACGACGCCCGCTACGGCGATCGCGACGACGACGGCCGCGAGGAGCATGACGAAGCCGAGGCCGAGGCCGACGGCGGCGACGAGGAGCATGAGGACGGGGAGCTTGGCGAGGAGCCTGGCGACGAGGCCGGTCCCGCCCAGCCCGAATCCGCCGAAAGCGCGCCCGAGGAGAATGCCGCCGACGAGCTTCGCCGCAAGCGCCAGAATCTGCGCCGCCGCTACAAGATCCAGGACGTCATCCGGCGCCGCCAGGTGCTGCTCGTCCAGGTCGTCAAGGAAGAGCGCGGCAACAAGGGCGCGGCACTGACCACCTATCTGTCGCTGGCCGGCCGCTATTGCGTGCTGATGCCGAACACGACCCATGGCGGCGGCATCAGCCGCAAGATCTCGAACGGCGCCGACAGGAAGCGCCTGAAGCAGATCATGGCCGACCTCAGCCTGCCCAACAGCATGAGCTGCATCGTCAGGACCGCCGGCCTGTCGCGCACCAAGGTCGAGATCAAACGCGACTTCGACTATCTTGCCCGCCTCTGGGACGAGATTCGCGAGCGCACGCTCGGCAGCTCCGCGCCGGCTTTGATCTACGGCGACAGCGACCTCATCAAGCGCGCGATCCGCGACATCTACAATCGCGACATCGACGAGGTGATCGTCGAGGGTGAGGAGGGCTACAAGGCCGCGCGCTCGTTCATGAAGCTGCTGATGCCGAGCCACGTGCGACGGGTGAAGAACTATGTCGACACGGTGCCGCTGTTCCAGCGCTACGGCGCCGAGGACCAGCTCGCCGCCATGTACCATCCGGTCGTGCAACTGAAGTCGGGCGGCTACCTGGTCATCAATCCGACCGAGGCCCTGGTGTCGATCGACATCAATTCCGGCCGCTCGACGCGCGAGCACAATATCGAGCAGACCGCCTACGCCACCAACATCGAGGCGGCGCATGAGATCGCCCGGCAGCTTCGCCTGCGCGACATGGCGGGCCTCATCGTCATCGACTTCATCGACATGGAATCGAACGGCCATGTGCGCAAGGTCGAGAAGACGATGAAGGAGGCGCTCAAGAACGACCGCGCCCGCATCCAGGTCGGCCGCATCTCCTCGTTCGGGCTGATGGAGATGAGCCGCCAGCGGCTGCGCACCGGCGTGCTCGAAGCCTCCACGCGGCCCTGCCCGCATTGCGAGGGCACCGGCCTGATGCGCACCGCGGCCTCCTCGGGCCTGTCGGCGCTGAGGATGCTGGAGGACGAGGCGGCGCGCGGCCGCGGCAGCCGGATCGTGCTTCGCGCCGGGCGCGAGGCGGCGGTCTACGTGCTCAATCGCAAGCGGGCCGAGATCGGCGAGATCGAGGAGCGCTACGGCGTCGTCGTCGAAGTGCTGGTGGAGGATGGCCTGGAGGGTGCCCGCATGGCGGTCGAATCGCTCGGCCCGCCGCCGGTCGCCCGCCCGCGTCCGCAGCCGGTATCCGAGCCGGAGGTCGACGAGGAGGAGCTTGCCGAGGAGTTCGCCGAGGGAGAGGATGAGGATGAGGCCGCGGACGAGGCAGACGAGGCCGAGGACGAGGCCGAGCCCGCCCGGCGCGAGCCGCGCCGCCAGCCGCGCGAGGAGCGCGAGGAGGCCGACGGCTCCGACCGCGGCCGCAAGCGCCGCCGCCGCCGCGGCCGCCGCGGCGGCCGCCACCGGGGCGGCGAGGGCGAGGAGTCGAACGGTCACGGGGAGCCCGCCGGCGAGGAGGAGGCACCTGCCAAGGTGCAGGGCGACGAGGCCGAGGCCCCGGCCGTAGCCGAGGCCGAGCCGCAGGCGCCCGTGCCGGTCGCCGAGAGCGAGGCCGGCGAGGAGAAGCCCAAGTCCCGCCGCCGCCCGCGCGCCCGCCGCAAGGAGGAAGCCGAGGCGCCCGCCGAGGCTCCGGCGGCTCCGGCGGCTCCGCCGGAAGCGGCCGCCCCGCCCGCCGAAGCCGCGCCGGCCGCCGAGGAAGCCGCGCCCCCGGCGTCCGACGAGGCTCCGGCCAAGCCCAGGCGCACCCGCCGCAAGAAGGCCGCCGAGGAGGCTCCCGCCGCCGACGCGCCCGCTGCCGAGGCGCCCGCGCGCCAGGCGGCGAACGACCCGGCGGAGGCCAACCCCCGCGCGGCGGACGCGGCCCCGGACGCCGCCGCCACGGACGAGGGCGAGGACGACGGCCCTCCCCGCCGGGGCTGGTGGCAGCGTACCTTCGGCGCCTGACATGAAACGAGGATGGGCGCTTCGCCCCAAGGCGGGCGCTCATCCCCGGTTCAGGGCCGCGGCGGCAGAGGAGGCCGCCATGGCTGATGTCCTGAAGGCCGGGCGCGGGCGGGGCGCATTCCTCGCCCGCCTCCTCATGCTGCTGACCTTGAGCTTCGCGGTCGCGGTTCGGCCGGCCATGGCGCAGTCGATCCTGCGCGACGCCGAGACCGAGCAATTGTTCAAGGACATTTCGCGGCCCATCCTGCAGGCGGCGGGGCTTCGGCCGGAGAACGTCCAGATCGTCCTCCTCCAGGACAATTCGATCAACGCGTTCGTCGCCGGCGGGCAGATCGTCTACATCCATTCCGGGCTGATCGAGGCCGCCGACAGCGCCAACGAAGTGCAGGGCGTCATCGCCCACGAAGTCGGCCACATTACGGGCGGCCATGTCATCCGCATGGCCGAAGGGGCGCGGGTGGCGACCGGCATCGCCCTCCTCTCGCTGCTGCTGGGCGCAGCCGCCATGGCGGCGGGCGCGGGCGATGCCGGCGCGGGCATCCTCGCCGCCGGCCAGCAGGCGGCAATGGGCAAGTTCCTCGCTTATTCGCGCACCCAGGAATCCTCGGCCGACCAGGCCGGCGCCAGCTTCCTCGGCAAGGCCGGGATCAGCGGCAGGGGTTCGCTGAGCTTCTTCAAGAAGCTCCAGAACCAGGAGTTCCGCTACGCCATCCCGCAGACCGACGCCTATGCCCAGACCCACCCGCTGACCGGGGACCGCATCCAGGCGCTGGAGCAGACCTACAAGGCCTCGCCGTCCTGGAACGCGGTCACCGATCCGGCGCTGGAGGCACGCTTCCAGCGGGTGAAGGCGAAGCTCGCCGGCTACGTCAACGATCCCAAGCGCACGCTGCAGCTCTATCCCGAGACCAACCGGTCGGAGCCGGCGCGCTATGCCCGCGCCTATGCCTGGCACAAGAGCGCCTATCCGGAAAAGGCGCTGGACGAGGCGGATAGCCTCCTCGCCGCGCGGCCGCACGACCCCTTCTACCTGGAGCTCAAGGGCCAGATCCTGCTCGAATCCGGCCGCCCGGACGAAGCGCTCCAGTCGCTGCGCGAAGCGGTCCAGCGCGCGCCCGACCAGCCGCTCATCGCCGCTTTGTTCGGCCATGCGCTGATCTCGACCGAGAAGCCGGAGAATTTCGACGAGGCGAAGCGGGTGCTGAAGGCCGCCATCGGCCGCGACAACACCAATCCCTTCGCCTGGTACCAGCTCGGCATCGTCTACGACCGGGAAGGGGATCCCGGCCGTGCCGCGCTGGCGACGGCGGAGCGCTACAATCTCGAGGCGCAGCCTCGCCTCGCCCTCTCGCACGCCGAGCAGGCGATGAAGTCGATTCCGAACGGCACGGCGGACTGGCTGCGCGCCCAGGATATCGCCATGGTGTCGCGCACCGAGGTCGAGAAGGACAAGAAGCATCGCGATCGTGGCGACGGACACTGAGGCGGGGAAGAAGGGCGCGATGGGCGGCTGGAAGGCCGCGCTCGCGGCCGGCGTGGTCGGCGCGCTGATCGGCGCCGGCGCGATGGCGGCCGCGTCCGGCTCGCTCGTCCGCCACTATCTGCTCGAATATCCGGAGGTGATCCCGGAGGCGATGCAGCGCCTGAGGGACCGCGAGACCGCGCAGGTCCTGTCGCAGAACCGCGCCGCGTTCGAGACGCCCTTCGCCGGCGCCTGGGCGGGGGCGAAGGACGGGGACGTCGTGCTCGTCGAGTTCTTCGATTATGCCTGCGGCTATTGCCGCAAGAGCAATGCCGACGTCGACCGGCTGCTCGCCGAGGACCGCAAGCTCAAGGTGGTATGGCGCGAATGGCCGGTGCTCGGCCCGGACAGCGAGGCGGCCGCGCAGGTCAGCCTGGCGGTGGCGAAGGCCGGCCGGTTCAAGCCGTTCCACGACGCCTTGTTCGCCTCGGGACGGCCGAGCCCCGCGGCCGTGGACCGGGCGCTCCAGGCCGCCGGAGTCCGGCCGGACGCCGTTGCGCAGGCCAAGGGCTCCCAGGCCGCGGCGCAGGAGCTCAGCCGCAACTACCAGCTCGCCTCCGCGGTGCGGGGGACGGGGACGCCGGTGTTCGTCGTCGGCGACCGGGTGCTGCACGGCGCGGTCGGTTACGACGTGCTGAAGGAGGCCGTGGCGGAGGCGCGCCGGCGGGGCTGATCCCCGCGCCCTTGCCGAAGCCGCCCCGCGCCTGTAACCAGAGCGCAAGTCACGGGCGGCTCCGGCCGTTTCCGAAACGAAAACATAAGAGTGTTTCGCCATGGTTGAGCAGGCCGCGACGGCTCCGCTCCCGCCGGCAGCAGGCCCGGCGCAGGCGGCAGGACCCCCGCTCCAGGAGCGGCGCAACCATCATCGCCACACCTACGGCGCGCTGGATCTCGGCACCAACAATTGCCGGCTCCTCGTCGCGCGACCGTCGGAGGACGGCTTCGTCGTCATCGACGCCTTCTCGCGGGTGGTGCGGCTCGGCGAGGGGCTGGCGGCCAGCGGCAAGATCAGCGAGGCGGCCCAGGACCGAGCGGTCGCCGCCCTCGCCGTCTGCGCCGAGAAGCTCTGCCGCCGCCGCGTCTCCCTCTCCCGCTCGGTAGCCACCGAGGCGTGCCGGCGCGCCGTCAACGGCCGCCATTTCGTGGAGCGGGTGAAGCGCGAGACCGGCATCGCGCTCGAGATCATCTCGCCCGAGGAGGAGGCACGGCTGGCGATGCTCGGCTGCCACCGGCTGCTCGAGCCGGGCGACGGGCCCGCCCTCATCTTCGACATAGGCGGCGGCTCGACCGAGCTCGTCCTCATCGATACCGGCGACGGCGGCGTGCCGACGATCAAATGCTGGTGGAGCGCGCCGTGGGGCGTCGTCTCGCTGACCGAAAGCGAGGGCCGCGACTTCGCCAGCGCGGAGGAGCGGCTCGCCGCCTACGGACGAATGAAGGAGCGAGTCCGCCACGCCTTCCGGCGCTTTGCGGAGCTGCTCCCGGCGCGCGGCGGCGACATCCGCCTGCTCGGCACCAGCGGCACGGTCACCACGCTCGCCAGCCTGCATCTGGCCCTGCCGGCCTACGACCGCCGGCAGGTCGACGGCCTGCTCATGCCGGCCGAGGCGATGCGCGCGGTCAATGCGATGCTGTCGACGATGAGCGTCGCCGAGCGGGCCCAGCTGCCCTGCATCGGCCACGAGCGCGCCGACCTCGTCGTGGCCGGCAGCGCCATCCTCGAGGCGAT
>DASWRU010000066.1:0-17934 GCA_036403015.1 Allosphingosinicella sp. | reverse complement strand
GTGTCGCCGGTGCGCGGGTTGCGGCCCTTCCTGGCGTCGCGGTCGCGGGTGGAAAAGGCGCCGAAGCCGCGCAGCTCGACTCGGCCGCCCTTCTGCAATTGCGCCATGACGGAATCGAAGAACGCGGCAACGACCCGCTCGATCTCCTTGCCCGTCAGGTCGGGATGATCGTCGCACAGCTTCTGGACCAGCTCGGAACGGATCACGGCTCCCCCCTCTCCTTAGGCACGATTGGGTAAAAGACAGCGAACGCTACGGACCCCCATCCGCACCGCTAACCCAAGTTAGAGCCAGATTTTTGCGGAAACGCAATATCCGAGGTTGGTAAGCGGCGAGAAAATTTCACCTTTTTGCGCATAAACGAAAAGAGCGGGGGCCTTGCGGCGCCCGCCCTCCCCGTTTTTCCGTTTCGCAGCCGTTATTTTTCCTGCTTGGCCTTCAACGCCTCGCCGAGGATGTCGCCGAGCGATGCGCCGGAGTCGGACGAGCCATATTGGGCGACGGCCTGCTTCTCCTCGGAGATCTGGAGGGCCTTGATCGAGAAGTTGGGCTTCTTCGAACGGTCGAAGCCGATCACCATCGCGTCGAACTTCTGGCCGACCTGGAAGCGCTCGGGGCGCTGCTCGTCGCGGTCGCGGCCGAGGTCGGTGCGCTTGATGAAGCCGGTCGCGCCGTCGTCGCCGACCTGAACCTCGAGCCCGCCGTCGCGAACTTCGAGCACGGTGACGGTCACCGTCTCGTTCTTGGCGACCCCGCCCGAAGCGCCCGACGTGCCGCCCTTGGCGACGCCGCCGCGCTCGAGCTGCTTCATGCCGAGGCTGATGCGCTCCTTCTCGACATCGACGTCGAGCACGACGGCTTTCACCGTCTCGCCCTTGCGGTGCAGGTTCAAGGCTTCCTCGCCGGTCACGCCCCAGGCGATGTCCGACATGTGGACCATCCCGTCGACGTCGCCCTCTAGGCCGACGAACAGGCCGAACTCGGTCGCGTTCTTGACCTCGCCCTCGACTTCGCTGCCGACCGGGTGCCGCTCGGCGAAGGCGTGCCATGGATTGGCCTGCGCCTGCTTGAGGCCGAGCGAGATGCGCCGCTTGTCCTCGTCCACCTCGAGCACGGAGACCTCGACCTCCTGGCTGGTGGAGACGATCTTGCCCGGATGGACGTTCTTCTTGGTCCAGCTCATCTCGGAGACGTGGACGAGGCCCTCGATGCCGGCTTCCAGCTCGACGAAGGCGCCATATTCGGTGATGTTGGTGACCCGGCCCTTGAACACGCCGCCGACCGGATATTTGGCCGCCGCGCCTTCCCAGGGATCGGCCTCGAGCTGCTTCATGCCGAGGCTGATGCGCTGGGTCTCGCGGTTGATGCGGATGATCTGGACTCGCACCGTGTCGCCGATGTTGATCACCTCGCTCGGGTGGTTGACCCTCTTGTACGAGATGTCGGTGACGTGGAGCAGGCCGTCGATTCCGCCCAGGTCCACGAACGCGCCGTAATCGGTGATGTTCTTGACCACGCCCTCGACGACCTGGCCCTCGTGCAGGGACTGGATGAGGCCGGAGCGCTGCTCGGCCCGGGTCTCTTCGAGAATGGCGCGGCGCGACACGACGATATTGCCGCGGCGGCGGTCCATCTTCAAAATCTGGAACGGGGAGGGCACGTCCATCAGCGGCGTGACGTCGCGAACCGGGCGGATGTCCACCTGGCTGCCCGGCAGGAAGGCGACGGCGCCGCCGAGGTCGACGGTGAAGCCGCCCTTGACCCGGCCGAAGATCACGCCCTCGACTCGGTTGCCGGCGGTGAACTCGGTTTCCAGCTTGTCCCAGGCGGCCTCGCGGCGGGCGCGGTCGCGCGACAGCATCGCCTCGCCCTGGTGGTTCTCGACCCGGTCGACATAGACGTCGACGACGTCGCCGATCGCGATCTCGGCCTTCTGGCCCGGCGCGGCGAATTCGCGCAACGCGACTCGGCCCTCGCTCTTCAGGCCGACGTCGATGACGGCCATGTCGTTCTCGATACCGGTGACGGTACCCTTGACGACCTTGCCCTCGAAGCCTTCATTCTCGCCGCCGAGGGTCTCGTTGAGCAGTTTCGCGAAATCGTCGCGCGTCGGCATCGCCGTGGTGGCCATAGAGATTCGATCCTTCTTCGTTTCGTATTCCGGCCAGGGGTTGTCTCCCCCGGTCTTGGAGCACTTCGCTGCCCCCGCCGCCTCATGCGGGCGAGGGCGTCCTGGCGGGCGAGCGAAGCGAAGCCTCAGAGCGGAAAGCAAAAAGGCGCGTCACGGGCGGGCGTCGTCGCCTCTACCCCTGCGCGCAAGCCTTGGCTGAGCCTCCACAGGCGCTCGGGCGCCCGCTGGACGGAGGGGCCTATAAGGGAGAGGGGGTGTTAAGTCAAAATAACACTGACGCGCTTCAGTGTCGGTCTTGTTTGACACTTTCGCCCGCAAGTAGTAACATATCTACAAGCCCTTCGGGAGTACGCATGTGAGCATCACCACCCTGTCGAGCCGGGAATTCAACCAGGATGCGAGCCGCGCGAAGAAGGCGACGCAGAACGGCCCGGTGTTCATCACCGACCGCGGCCGGCCGGCGCATGTCCTGCTCAAGATCGAGGACTATCGCAGGCTCGTCGGCGGCGGCAAGAGCCTCCTGGACGCTCTCGCCGACGACACGGAGGACGGCGATTTCGACTTCGATCCACCGAAGCTGGAAGGGCCGTTCGGCCGCCCGGCCGACTTGGGTTGACTTCCAGGCGCTGATGTACCTGCTCGATACGAACGTTGTGTCGGAGCTGCGCCGGCCCGAGCGGGCCGATCCGCGGGTATTGGGCTGGGCGGCGGCGCTTCCTGAAGCGAGTGCCTTCCTCTCGGTAGTGAGCTTGTTCGAGCTCGAGCTCGGGATCCTTTTGGTCGCGAGGCGGGACCCGGAGCAGGCCGGGCACCTCCGGCGATGGCTCGAGGCACGCATCATGCCCGATTTCGCGGGGCGTATGCTGCCGGTCGACGCCGCCGTCGCTCGGCGCTGTGCGGCCCTTCACGTGCCCGACCCGCGGGCCGAGCGGGACGCGCTGATCGCCGCGACGGCGCTCGTGCATGGAATGACGGTGGTCACGCGCAACGTCGGCGATTTCGAAGGGACCGGGGTCGCGCTGGTGAATCCATGGGCGGACGTGGGGCGGGTCAAGGGTAAGTGAGGGTGCGGAGACGATTCAATCTAGACGACCAATGCTCTCGCCACCCCCCGAGCCATGGAGCGATCGGGGTTCGCCTTGCCGAAGTCAGGGAGATCGAGGCAGAGAAAGCGAAAGTGAATAAGAAAGGACCATGATGCAGCAGCACGTCACACCGCCGGCAAGAGCGTCCTCGACGACCTCGGCCTCAACCCCGGTTACGCTGTGAAAGCCAAGCTGGCGCTTCGCATCCAGAAGACCATAGCCGAGATGGGGCTGACCCAGCGGGAGGCCGCGGCGCGGATGCCAATCACGCAGCCCAAGCTGTCGCTTCTCACCCGCGGCAAGCTTGACGACATCAGCCAGGAAAAGCTGGAAGCATGCCTGCGCGCGCTCGGCCACGACATTGAGATCGGCATCGGCGCGAGGCACGAGGGGCAGGGGCAGGTGAGGGTGCGGGAGTTTGCGTGAGCGGGCGGGTCGCTCGATCAGCGTTCCCTCTCGCCGTCATGCTCTAGCCACCCTTCGAGCGATGGAGCCAGCGCGTGGACAAGATCGGCCTTTCTCACAAATTCAGCCTCTTCACCGAGCATTGGCGGCCCAAGGTGGTGGCCGAGCTCAACGGGCAGGAGGTCAAGCTGGTCAAGGTCGAGGGCGTGTTCCCCTGGCATTGCCACGCGCGTGAGGACGAGTTGTTCCTGGTCTGGCGCGGCCGCTTCCGAGTCGAGTTCCGCGACCGGGTCGTGGAGATGGGGCCGGGGGAGCTGATCGTCGTCCCGCGCGGGGTCGAGCATCGTACCGCCGCCGACGAGGAAGCCGAGATACTGATCTTCGAGCCCGCCGCAACGCTCAACACCGGCGACCTCGTCGATGCTCGGTTCACGGCCCCGAACGCCACGAAAATCTGACGCGGGCTCCGCGACCGGCGCCCGCTCAGCGCCTCAGCAGCAGCACGATTACGACGGTGAGCACCCCCAGCGCGAAGGCGGCGATCATCTGCTTCTGGCGCGCGGTCAGCTGGTCGAACATGTTTCCCCCTTGATCGAGCCGGGCCAGTGTAGCGCGCCGGCGCGTCCGGGAAAGGGGCAGCCGTTACTGCCGGTTGCCGTTCGCCGAATTGCCGTCGCCGTGCAGGTTGACGTTGACGTCGACTCGGTTGCCGACGTCGTCCGCGACATTCTCGACCTTGCCGGCGGCCTGCCCGGCGAGGTTGCCGGCGACGTCGGCGGCGTTGCCGAGCGCGTCGCCCGCGCTGTCCGCGGCATTTTCGAGATTGGCCTTGCTCTGGTTGTCGACATTCACCTGGCAGCCCGCGGCGGCGAGGAGGAGCAGGGGGAGGGCGGCGGCTTTGAGGGCGGCTTGCATCGCTTCGGTCCTTTCGCGTGGCGGCGGTGACGACGAGCGAGCATAGCAGCCGCGGCGGGCTTCGGCCAAGAGGCGACGTGGGCGCGGAACCTCGGAGGCGCCGCGGCGGTTTCGAAACCGATCCATCCCAGCCAGACGAGGTAGAGACGATGTCGCACATCCCCAACGCCGCCATGCCGCACGCCAAGGCCGCCGACGCGCCCGAGCCGCGCCAAGGCGGGGCGCTGAAGAAGCTCGCCAGCGAGGTGCGGGACCGGGCGCGGGAGCATCCCAAGACCGCCATCGCGGCCGGCGCGGCGGTGGTTGCGGGCGCGATCGCCGCGGCGGCGATCCCGCTGGTCAGGAGCGCGCGCGGCAAGTCGGGCGGCAAGTCGGACGGCGGCTCGTCGGGCGGCTCCGCGTCGGGCGGCGCGAAGGCGAAGAAGAAGGGCTGAAGGGCCGACCCCGCCGGTGCCCGTGGCGGAACCCGACCGCGATGCGATGCTGCGCGAAATGGCGCGCAATCGCGGCTGCACTTTGGTCAAGTCGCGCCGCCGCACCCCCGGCGTCGGCGACTATGGGCGCTTCGGCCTCAAGGATGCCAAGTCCGGCGAGGCGGTTTTCGGCTTCGGCCAGGGCGGCCTGACCGCGAGCGCGGACGAGATCGAGGATCATCTGCGCACCGGCCTCGTCTCGAGCTGGAAGGACTCGCTCGCTTCGCCTCCTCCCGCCGAGCCGGAGCCGAAGCGCCGGCGGGCGGCGGTGCGCGAGGCCCCGCCGCCTCCCCCCACGCCGCCTCCACCGCCCCCGCCTCCACCGCCCGCGCCGAAGCCGAAGCTGGCGGTGCGTGAGGCGATGCCGCGCGATGCCGCCGCGATCGCCGCGCTGGTCGGAGAACTCGGATTTCCGGCCTCGGCGAAGGAGATCGCGGCCCGGCTGGCGCCGCTGCGCAAGGCGGGCGAGCCGCCGCTGGTGGCCGAGGAGGGCGGGGTGGTCGGCTGCCTCGCCTGGCACGTCACCCCCGCGCTGCACCGGCCGCATCCGGTCGGCCGGATCACCATGCTGGTCGTCGCCGACGGCCATCGCCGCCGCGGCATCGGCACCGCGCTGGTCGCCGCGGCGGAGGAGAGGCTGCGCGCCAAAGGCTGCGGTCTGGTCGAAGCGACCAGCAACATCGAGCTTGGCGGCGCCCACGAATTCTACCGCCGCCGCGGCTACGAGCGCACCAGCTACCGGTTCGCGCGCCGGCCGTGACCCGCCGGCCGCACGATGCGGCAAATCCTTGTTGCCCAAAGCGTTTCCGGCGCAACTTTAATCCATGTTATGCGCTGTTGGAGCAGGAACCTAGGTGGGCCATGGCGCTTTTCTACTTCAATCTCCGCGGCGAACGCTTCGAGGCGCCGGATCTCACGGGGCGGATGTGCGCCGACGAAGCCGCGGCGCGGGCCGAGGCCGAGCGGCTGGCGGCGGAGCTGGTCGAGAGCGCCATTATCGCCGGTGAGCTGCCTCCGCGATTGACAATCGAGGTCGATGACGAGGAGATGCGGCCGATCGTCGCCTTGCCGCTGAACGACGCGGGAGGATGAGTTGCTCGCTTACCCGGTAAGGCTGGTTCCCACCCGCGAAGGGCGCGTGCGCGTCGTCTTCCCCGACGTCCCGCAGGCGACGACCGAAGGCGCGGACGAGGAGGATGCCTTGTTCCGTGCCCGCTTCGTGCTGGAGATGTGCCTCACCCACCTGCACGCCCATGGCGAGCTGCCGCCCGCCCCTTCCGACATTTGCGGCGCGCCGACCGTACGCACCGAAAAGTTCATCGCCGTGCGCGAAGCTTCCGTCCCCAGCGCCTAGGGCGGGTTCGACTTGGGTTGAACCGCTCATCCTGAGTAGCCGGTGAGCTTGTCGAACCGGCGTATCGAAGGACGCACAGCTCCGGAGCGTCCTTCGATACGGGCCTTCGCCAGGCTCAGTCCCTACTCAGGATGAGCGGCTTAGTGGCAAGAGCACAGAGTCGAGCCATGAAACGCCCTCAGGCGCGCCTCGGGGGAGCCTTGGCGAAATGCCACCGCGGGCCGCCGCGGCAGGATATGCCCGCGAGCGTCGCCGTGCGCCCGGCCTGCAGCATGGCGAGCAGGCCCGTGATCTGCTCCCCGCGCGGCGATGCGTCCGCGTCGACCGCCAGCAGGCACCTCAGCACCAGCCTGCGCAGGAGCTCGGCGGGCAGGTCCGTCGGGTCGAGCGCCGCCGTCCCGTCCCGTATCTCCGCCTGCCGGGCGAACAGCCGGTCGGCCATCGCTTCCAAGGCCTGATCGGCTTCGGCGAGGGCGGCGGCGCTGCGGGCGAGCGGGGCGGGATCCAGCCACGGGGCCGCCTCGATCAGGCGGCGCAGGCGGGCGCGGTCATAGGCCTCGTCGCGGTTGGACGGGTCGGCAACGGGCTCCAGGCCCGCCTCCCGCACGATCGCTTCCAGCTCGGCGCGCCGCCAGGCGAGGAGCGGCCGGCACAGGCGGGCTCCGGCGCCGCCCGCCGCGAAGGGAGCGCTGGTCCGGATGCCGGCGAGGCCGCCGACGCCCGAGCCGCGCAGCAGGCGCATGACCAGGGTCTCGGCCTGGTCGTCGGCATGGTGGCCGGTGAGGAGCAGCGGCAGGCCCTCGTCGCGCATCCACGCGCCCAATGCGGCGTAGCGCGCCTCCCGCGCCGCCGCCTGCACGCCTTCCCCGGCGGGGACGACGCTGGCCTTCAGCGTGCGGTGGGGGATGCCGCGCGCGGCGCAGACCGCTCCGACGAAGGCGGCTTCCGCTTCGCTCTCCGCCCGCAGGCCGTGGTCGACCGTCGCGGCCCGGGCCCGGCCTGGGAAGGCCGCTTCGGCGAGGAGGAGGAGGGCGAGGCTGTCGGCCCCGCCCGACACCGCGATGGCGAGCGCGGCCGTCTCCCCCGCCGGCGCGGCGAGGCCGCGGCGGAAGCGCAAAACCAAAGCCGGGTCGGGCGCGGGCATGGGCCGTCTTACCGGCCGCCGCCGGCTGCGGAAAGCGCCCTCAATCGGCGGCATCTGCCGATCGGTTCGTCTGCGCAAGGACCCGGGCCAGCCACGCGTCGGCGCGCGGCCCGGCCATGATCGCAACCAAAAGCGGCGGCAAAGCGCTCTCTTGACCTGGATTAAGTCAGGAGGGGCCGCGGCCGACCCCGAGGACAGGCCGTGGCTGGCTTGCCGCCATGCAGGACGACGCCGCCTTTCTCAGAGCGCAGGCCGAGAAGTGCCGCTGGCTGGCGCAGCGGATCAATACGAAAGACGTGGTCCAGACCCTGCTCGGCATGGCCAAAGACTATGACGAGCGCGCCGCGGCTCGCGAGGCCGCGGCGAAGCCGGAGGAGGAAGCATAGGCCGCCGGCCCGATCTTCGCAGCTTCCGGCGGAATGCGCCCTACCGGCAGCCTGCCTCCGCGCGCGCGGCGGGGAGGCGCTGGCGGAGCCAGTCGCGCATCGCCTGGCCGTAGACGTCCTGGAGTTCGTCATAGGCCTTGCAGGCGTCGGCGGGCTTCTTCAGCGCCATCAGCGACTGGCCGAGGAAGTATAGGCTGTCGGCGGCGCGCTCGCCCTTCGGATTGGCCTGGTAATTGGCCAGGAAGGCGCGGGCGGCGGCGGTCGGCTTGCCGTCGTCGAGATAGGAGCGGCCGGCGAGGTTGGCGGCCCAGCTCGACCATTTGTCGCTCGGATAGGTGCGCGCGACCTCCTCGAGCGCCTTGGCGGCGTCGGCGTAGCGCTTCTTCTCCCAGAGGTGGAAGCCCGCATTGTAAGCCGCTTCGGCATCGCCGGCGGCGGCGGGCCCCGGAGTGGCGGCGGCGTCGTCGCGGGCCGAAACCCAGGCGGGGACCTCGGCCGGAGGGAGGGTCGCCGCCGCGGCCTGGCGGCGCGACGGGCGCGCCGGGGGCGGCGTCGGCTCCGCGGCGGCCGCGGCGGGCGCCGCTTCGGCCGGTGCGGGGGAAGCATGTTCGAGCGCGTCCAGCCGGGCGCCGACCGATTGCTGGAGGGTCGTCGCGACATGTTCGAGCAAGCGCAGACGATTGGCATTCTCCTCCCCCTGCCCGGTCAACGCTCGAAGCTGCCCTTCGATCGCGTCGAGCCGGGCGGTGAGGTCGGCAAGCGCGCTAGTGGCCGGGACTCCGGCCGGCTCGGGCGCCGCCGCCTGCGGGCTGATCTCCGGGGAGACATAGGGGCCGCTGCCCTGGAAGACCCGGCGCTGCACGGCATGCAGCTCCTGCTCCAGCCGCTCGATCCTCTTTTCCGGGCTCTCCGTCTTCTGCGCCGCGGTGGGCATGGCGAGGCCCGCCAGCAAGGCGGCGCCGATCAATCGATAACGCATGGTCTACTCCCCCGAACTCTCCCGACGCCATCCTAGGACGTCAACGGGTTGAGGTTAAGCGGATTTCGTCGCGCCGCGCGGGCGGCTCGGCGGAAGATCGCCGTCCCCGTGCCACGCGGAAGGGCGCTACCGGGCGCCCTGCGCCCTAGCGAGCAGATCCGGCGCGCGGAGGCTGACATTGGCGACGGTGCGCTCAGGCGGGCCGAGGGCCGGGATGGCGGTTCCGCCGACGGTGACGTGAAGGACGTTGGCGCGGCCGGTGCGCAGGCGCGGGGCCTGGGCGGCCGCCGGCACTTCGTAGCGCTGGCCGGCCTTCAATATCCCCTGGAACA
Organism: Allosphingosinicella sp.; assembly: GCA_036403015.1. Lineage (GTDB taxonomy): Bacteria > Pseudomonadota > Alphaproteobacteria > Sphingomonadales > Sphingomonadaceae > Allosphingosinicella. The sequence continues at coordinate 8,730 of DASWRU010000066.1, read as the reverse complement.
GCGCCTTGGGCTGGCCGGGCTCGTCGATGCGCAGCCAGACGTCCTCGCTCGCGGCGAGGATGACGGGGCCGTTCGCCGTGGCCGGCGGCCCCGCGCGGGGCGCGGGGCGCGCGGGCGCCGGCCCGGCGGGCGGAGCGGGAACATCGGTCGTGGCTAGGTCCGCGGGCGTGTCGTTGCCGACGGCGGCGCTACGCCAGACGAGATAGCCGACCACGAGCAGCAAGGCGATCGCGGCCGCGACGATCGCCATCCACCGGGGCGGTACCCGGGCCGGGTCCGCGGGCTCGTAATAAGCGGTCTGGCCGGTGGCGGCGCCGCGGCTTAGGCCCAGCTCTTGCCTGATCTCGGCGCCGACCTCCGTCCCGTCCAGACCCACGACGTTGGCGTAGGAGCGGGCAAAGCCGACCGAATAGGTGACGGCCGGCATCGCGTCCCATTCGCTGCGCTCGATATGCTCGAGGTGGCGGATCGGGATGCGCGTCTGCCGGGCGACGTCCTCCAGGCTGAGGCCCTTCTCCTCCCGCGCGGCGCGCAGTCGCTCGCCGACGGTGGCGGAAGGGCCGGCCAAATCCTGCTGCGTTTCCGGCATCGACCCTTGCGACCTCTCGTTCGTTCGCCTTCGGCGTTAATGACACAGGAGCGGCGCGGCAATGTCAATTGGGCCGGCGGCCGCCCGCTTCAGCCTGTCGAAACGCCGTTCCGCTCCGCCCATGCGACCAGCGCGGCGCGCATGTCGGACGGGGGGGCGGCGAGCATCGCCTCGACCGCCGGGACGATCGCGTTGCGATCGAGCGATCGGATCATCGCCTTGATCGAACCGACCGCAACGGGGGTGATGGAGAAGCGGGTGAGGCCGAGGCCGATCAGCGCCATCGCCTCCAGCGCGCGTCCCCCCATCTCGCCGCAGACCCCCACCGGGACGCCCGCCGCGTCGGCCTCGCGCACGATGCGCCTGAGGAAGCGCAGGATCGCCGGGGAGAGCCAGTCGTAGCGCTCGGCGAGCTTGGGGTTGGCGCGGTCGGCGGCGAACAGGAACTGGGTGAGGTCGTTGGTGCCGATCGACAGGAAATCGATCTTCGGCAGCAGGATGTCGAGCGTTTCGGCGAGCGCTGGCACTTCCAGCATCGCGCCGTAGAATATGTGGGTGGGCAGCAGCTTCTTGCGGGCGGCGAGCCAGTCGCGCTGCTGCTCGACGATGTCGCGCGCCGCGTCGAACTCCCAGGGCTCGGAGATCATCGGGAACATGATCCTGAGCTCGCGGCCGGCGGCGGCCTCCAGCAGCGCGCGGGCCTGCGCCTTCATCAGGCCGTCGCGGTCGAGGGCGAGGCGCAGCGCCCGCCAGCCCATGGCGGGATTCTCCTCGGTCTCGCCGTCGGCCGTGTCGATATAGGGAAGAGCCTTGTCGCCGCCGACGTCGACGGTTCGGAACACGACCGGCTTGTCGCCCGCCGCGTCGAGCACCGACTTGTAGAGCCGCTGCTGGCTTTCGCGGCGCGGCAGGGTGGCGGAGACGAGGAACTGGAACTCGGTGCGGAACAGGCCGATGCCGTCCGCGCCCATCATCTCCAGCGCCTCGACGTCGTCGCGCAGGCCCGCATTGACGTTGACTGTGATGCGGGTGCCGTCCTTGGTCACCGGCGGCAGGTCGCGGAGCGCGGCGAACTCCGCACGGCGCTTCTGGCTGATGACCAGCTTGGCCCGGAAGGCATCCTCGATCGCCCCGGTGGGGCGGACGAAGGCGGCGCCCTCGCCGACGTCGAGGAGGATTTCGTCGCCCTCGCCGACCGTCTGGCGGACGTCGCGGACGCGGCCGAGCATCGGCACGCCCATCGCCCGGGCAACGATGGTGACGTGGGCGGTCAGCGATCCTTCCTCCAGGATCACGCCCTTGAGCCGCCGCCGGTCATATTCGAGCAGCTCGGCAGGGCCGAGATTGCGGGCGATGAGGATGGCGTCGGACTGGAGGCCCATCTGCGCGGCGGTGCCGAGCCGGCCCGAGACGATGCGAAGCAGGCGATTCGACAGATCGTCGAGGTCGTGCATCCGGTCCTGGAGCAAGGGATCGTCGATCTCGCGCATGCGCATCTGCATGCGCTGGCGGACGCGCTCGATCGCGGCCTCGGCGGTGAGACCGGAATCGATCGCCTCGTTGATCCGGCGCGACCAGCCTTCGTCATAGGCGAACATCTTGTAGGTTTCGAGGATGTCGTGATGCTCGCCGGCGGTGCCGAACTCGGCGAGGCTGGTCATGTTTTCGATCTGCTCGCGCATCTTCCTGAAGGCGGAATAGACTCGGCGGCGCTCCGCCTCGACGTCCTCGGCGACGGTATGCTCGATGAGGATTCGGGGCTGGTGGTAGACCGCCTGGCCCTGCGCCATGCCGGTGACCAGCCGGAGGCCGGAGAGGCGGACGACGCCCTGCTCGCGGGCGGTGGAGGCCGCCGAGCTCGCCTTGTCGGCGAGGCCGGCATTGGCGATCAGCTCGGACAGGACCATCGCCACGGTCTGCAGCGCCTCGATCTCGAGATCGTCATAGGCGCGCGGATCGGCATGCTGGACGGCGAGAACTCCGATTGCCCGCTCCTTCCTGACGATGGGCACTCCGGCGAAGCTGTGGAACAGTTCCTCGCCGGTTTCCGGCCGGTAGGCGAATTCGGGGTGGCTGGTCGCTTCGGCGAGGTTCAGCACCGCGACCTGCCGGGCGATCGTCCCGACCAGGCCCTCGCCGAGCGCGAGCTTGGTGACGTGGACGGCGGTCTGGTTGAGGCCGAGCGTGGCGAACAGCTCGAGCACGCCGTCGCGCAGCAGGTAGATGGAGCAGACTTCGCTCGCCATCGCCTCGGCGATGATCTTCACGACCTTGTTCAGCTTCGCTTGCGCGCCGAGGCGGGAGGCCATCACGTCGTGGAGGCCGGTCAGGATCTCGCGGGCGGAGGTGGCGGAGGAGGTCGGCATCTAGGCGGAGGGGTAGCAGGAAGTCGGCGGCGCCTCCACAGCCTCGGTCGGGTCGGGCTCGCCGTCAGGTCGGGAAGAGGACGTAGCCGCGCTGGGCGATTCGGTCGACGCAGCCACGATACTCGTCGTAGCAGCGGCTGCCGGGGCGGACGAGGCCGAATTCCGGCTCCGCCCGGCCGGTCGACGGCACCAGCGCGATCGGCACCGAGGCGGGGATGAGCTGGGCGCCGTTGCCGGCGACGAGCGTCGTGAGGACGCCGTTCAGCGCGCCGCCCGCCGACGGCCGCGAAAGCAGGGCGAAGCGATATTGGCCGGCCGTGCTCGTCACCAGGTAGATGTGGCCCGACAGATGCGGGAAGGAGACGAAGCCCTGCTGCTCGAATTCGCGGTCGAGCCGCTCGGTTTCGCTGAAGGTGAGATGCCCCTTTTCCTCGTCCCAGGCGATCAGGGTCCGGTAGGCGTAGAGCGAGCCCGGCTCGCTGAACGAGGGGCGCAAAGTCAGATATTCCCCCTCCAGCCAGCGCACCGCGGGGCGGGCATAGGCGCCCATTTCCTCGGGCGCGAAGCCGGAGGCGGGATGGTCGTGGGTTCCGGAATGGGCGCCGCGCAGGTCGGTGCCGAGCGCTTCCTCCATGCGGACCACGGTGGCGAGGGTGAAGGGCCGGCTGCCGGCCAGGGCCTTTTCGAGCGTCGAGAGGCTGACCCGGGCCGCGTCCGCGAGCCACTGGCGCGACAGGCGGCGGCGGGCAAGCTCCTCGCGCACGAGTCCCGCCACCGCTTCGCTTCGCTCGGCCTGCAGGTCCTGCATCGGAATCACCCTCCCTCGCAACGCCACTTCCGCACAAATGCGTACATTCCGTCAACTCTTTGCCATCCGCCGCCGCGCGGAAAATGCGTCTGGCTGAGATATGCCGCGGCTTCCCATGGCGTGGACGGATGGGCGGCCGCAGAACGGATGCACCGAATTGGCTTAGAGGGCAGGAGGGCACACCGTGGAGAGCACGCGCATCGCGACCGGTCTGGGCGGCCTGCTGGTCGTTACCGCGATCCTGCTGGGCTCGCAGCTCGTGGTGTGGCTGCCGGGGGCGATTTCCTGACGTCGGCAGGGTGCGCAAGGGACGGGGGCCGCGGCGAACGCCGCGACCCCCGTTCCCGGCGTGATCGCCCGGAGGGCGCGAGCTCTCAACTCCCCTCTCCTTGGGGAGAGGGGTCGGGGGTGAGGGGTTCCGCCGTATCCGGAGACGCACGAACCCCTCTCCCAAGGGAGAGGGGAATCTGGGGCGCGCGGAAAACCCAGCCGGAAAGCGCCCTAACGCGCGCGGAAGGGGATGACTCGGCCGCCGGCGGCGTCGGGATCGACGGTCTGGGCGACCGCCAGAGCGAGATCGCTCTGGGTGAACGGCTTGGCGAGGCGCGGCAGATCGACATGAGCGCCGGCGGCGAGCTCGGCATAGCCGGTGGCGATGAGCACCGGCAGGTCCGGCTGCTCGACGCGCGCGGCCTCGGCGAGCTCCACCCCGTTCATACGCGGCATGGCGAAGTCAGTGATGAGGAGGTCGACCGGATTGGTCGCCAGGATCTGGAGCGCCTCGGCGCCTGAGCCGGCCGGGTAGACGATATGGCCGAGATCCTCGAGCATCGCCGCGGTGTTGAGCAGCACCAGCGCGTCATCGTCCACCGCGAGGACGTGGAGGCTGCCGGTGCGTGGCGCCGCGGCTTCGTGGGGGTGCGGCTGGAAGGTGCGTGCCGCCTCGCGATTGACCTGCGCGACCGGGAGCCAGAGCTGGATCGTCGTTCCCACCCCGGCTTCGCTCACGATGGCGAGCCTGCCGCCCGATTGCTCGGCGAGGCCGTGCACCATGGAGAGGCCGAGGCCGGTGCCCTTGCCCACCCCCTTGGTCGTGAAGAACGGCTCCGTCGCCCGGGCGCGAACCTCCTCGTTCATCCCCTCGCCCTGGTCGGCGACGCACAGGCAGACGTAATGGCCCGGCTCCAGGCCCGAAGCATGGCCGGACTCGATCATCTCTTCCTGCGCCGAGATCACGATCGGCCCGCCTTCCGGCATGGCGTCGCGGGCATTCATGGCGAGATTGAGGATTGCCAGCTCGAGCTGGTTGTCGTCGGCCATGATCGGCGCCAGCGCCAGCGGGAAGCGGGTTTCGATGGCGATGGTGGGCCCCAGCGAGCGCTGGAGGAGGTCGGCCATTCCGCGCACCAGCTCCGGCACGTCGACCGGAGCCAGGCTGAGCTCCTGGCGGCGGGCGAAGGCGAGCATGCGCTGGGTCAGCGACGCGCCGCGCTGCGCCGCCTGATGGGCGTTGTCGATCAGTCGCAGGATGCGCGGATCGTCCGGCACGCGCCTGCGCACCAGCTCCAGGCTTCCGAGGATGGCCATGAGAAGGTTGTTGAAATCGTGGGCGATGCCGCCGGTGAGCTGGCCGACCGCCTCGATCTTCTGCGCCTGGAAGAAGGCCTCGCGCGCCTGCTCGAGCGCCCGCTGCGATTCCATGCGCTCGGTGAGGTCGCGGGTGATCTTGGCGAAGCCGAGCAGCCTGCCGTCGTCGGCGCGGATGGAGTCGATGACGACGTGCGCCCAGAATCGGGTGCCGTCCTTCCTGACCCGCCAGCCCTCCGCCTCGAACCGCCCTTCGCGCTCGGCCGTCGCGAGAGCGTGGCGCGGGAAATCGATCGCTTTGTCCTCCTCGGTGTAGAAGCGCGAGAAGTGCTGGCCGATGATCTCGTCCGCCGCATAGCCCTTGAAGCGTTGGGCGCCGAGGTTCCAGCTCGACACGATGCCGGTCGGGTCGAGCATGTAGATGGCATAATCGGCGACGCTCTCGACCAGCAGCCGGAAGCGCTCCTCCGACTGACGCAGCGCCTCCTGCGCCTGCCTCTTGGCGGTGAGGTCGCGGGTGATCTTGGCATAGCCGATCAGCTCACCGGAGGGATCGCGGATCGGATCGATGACGACATGCGCCCAGAAGCGGGTGCCGTCCTTCCTGACCCGCCACCCTTCCGCCTCGAACCGTCCTTCGCGGGCGGCCGTCTCGAGCGCGTACTTCGGAAAATCGATCGCCCGGTCTTCCTCGGTATAGAAGCGCGAGAAATGCTGGCCGAGTATCTCGGCCTGCTCGTAGCCCTTGAAGCGCTGCGCGCCCGGGTTCCAGCTGACCACATGGCCGTCCCGGTCGAGCATGTAGATCGCATAATCGGTGACGGCGTCGATCAGCAGGCGGAAGCGCGCGTCGTCATGCTGAAGGTCGTACAAGGAAATCCATGCCCCGCCGAAATGCCCGTACGTGTTCCCCCCGGAAGCGTGAACGGGCGCGATTGTAAGCAATCGTAACCCGGCAGCGGCCGATATGTTCCCGCAGAGCCTAGGCGTGAGCGCTGCGCCGCTCCAAAGCGTGGGCGGCCTCGTCGACCAGGTGTCGGAGGATGTCGGCGACCGGAGCCTCTTCCTTGACCATGCCGACCGACTGGCCGGCCATCATCGAGCCGCTCTCGACATCGCCCTCGATCACAGCGCGGCGCAGCGCGCCGGCCCAGTAATGCTCGATCTGGAGCTGGGCCTCGGCCATCTCGACCTCCCCCTTGTCGAGCAGGTCGGCGACCTGGCGCTGCTTGGCGGCGAAGGCTTCCATCTCCCGGTTCCTGAGCGCTCGGACCGGGATGACCGGGAGGCGCGGATCGATCTGGACGCTGGTGACCGCGTCGCGCGCCGAGGCGCGGATGAAGGCTTTCTTGAAGGCGGGGTGGGCGATGCATTCGGTGGCGCAGACGAAGCGGGTGCCGAGCTGGACGCCGACCGCGCCCATTTCCAGATAGCCGGCGATGAGCCCGCCATGGCCGATGCCGCCGGCCACGAAGATCGGAATGTCCGCGGCGAGCGGGGGCAGGATCTCCTGCGCTAGGACCGAGGTCGAAACCGGGCCGATATGGCCTCCCGCCTCCATTCCCTCGATGACGAGCGCGTCGACTCCGGAGCGGATCAGCTTCTTCGCGAGCGCGAACGCGGGGGCGAAGCAGATGAGCTTCGCGCCATTGCCCTTGATCCGGTCGATCGATCCGGGCGGCGGCAGGCCCCCGGCGAGGACGACATGGCTCACCTCATGGCGCGCGCACACGTCGATCAGCCCGGAAAGCTGCGGGTGCATGGTGATGAGGTTGACGCCGAAGGGCCTGTCGGTCCGCTTCCGGGTCTCCGCGATTTCGGTGTCGAGGAGGTCGGGCGTCATCGCCCCGCAGGCGATCACCCCGAAGGCGCCCGCATTGGAGAGCGCCGAGACCAGGTGCCGCTCGGAGATCCAGCTCATCGCCCCGCCGAGGATGGCGACCTCGCAGCCGAGGAAATCGGTGCCGCGCTTCATCAGGCGGCGGAGGCGCTCGCGGCCGACGGTGGGGGAGGGGCCGGGGGTGCCCCCCTCCCCTTCAGGGGAGGGGCTGGGGGTGGAGGTGCTCCCCTCCCCTTCAGGGGAGGGGCTGGGGGTGGGGGCTGTCTGGTCCATGGCCCCGGCTTTACATGTCGACAAGCCCCACCCCAACCCCTCCCCTGAAGGGGAGGGGCTTTAAGCCTCTCCCACGTCGTCCAGGCCGTAGGCGGTGTGCAGCACCCGCACCGCCAGCTCGGTATATTCCTCGGCGATCAGTACCGAGACCTTGATCTCCGAGGTGGTGATGGCGAGGATGTTGATGCCGCGCTCGGCGAGCGCCTGGAACATCGTCGCGGCGATGCCGGCGTTGGAGCGCATGCCGACTCCGACCGCGCTCACCTTGACGACGTTGGTGTCGGTCAGGATCTCGTCGAAGCCGACCGCCTCGCGCGCCTTTTCAAGGAGGTCGCGGCTCTGAGCGAGCGCGGCGGTGGGGACGGTGAAGGTGAGGTCGCTCTTCTGGCCGGCCCTCGGCACGGACTGGACGATCATGTCGACGTTGATCCCGCCTTCCGCCAGGGGAGCGAAGATCGCGGCGACCGAGCCGGGACGGTCCGGCACGCCGGTCAGGGTCACCCGCGCCTCGTTCTTGTCGTAGGCGATGCCGGTGATGAGTTGCCGTTCCATGTCGAATTCCTCGATGGCCTCGTCGCCGACGACCGTCGTGCCGGGGCGGTCGTCGAACGAGGACAGGACTCGGATCGGGATCTTCTCGCGCATGGCGAGGCCGACCGAGCGGGTCTGGAGCACCTTGGCGCCGACCGAGGCGAGCTCCAGCATCTCCTCGTAGGTGACGGCGGGCAGCTTGCGGGCGCGCGGCACGATGCGCGGGTCGGTCGTGTAGACTCCGTCGACGTCGGTGTAGATGTCGCAGCGGTCGGCGCGCACGGCGGCGGCGAGCGCGACGGCGGAGGTATCGGAGCCGCCGCGGCCCAGGGTGGCGAGGCTGCCGTCGGCGGCGACTCCCTGGAAGCCGGGGATGACCGCGATTCCGCCTTCGCCGAACACGCGTTCCAGCACGCTCGCGTCGATGTCGTCGATCAGCGCCGAGGCGTGGCCGGAGGTGCGGATGGGCAGCTGCCAGCCCATGTAGGAGCGGGCGTTGAGGCCCATCCCCTGCAGGGTGATGGCGAGGAGGCCGCTGGTCACCTGCTCGCCGCTCGCCACCACCACGTCATATTCGCGCGGATCGTAGAGCGAGGAGGCTTCGCGGCAGAACTGGATCAGCCGGTCGGTCTCGCCGGCCATTGCCGAAACCACCACGGCGAGCTCGTGACCCTGCTCCGCCTGCTGCTTGACCAGGCTGGCGACGTGACGAATCCGCTCGATGCCCGCCATCGAG
>DASWRU010000065.1:0-2669 GCA_036403015.1 Allosphingosinicella sp. | reverse complement strand
CCGAGCGGGTGGTCGGCGACGGCGACGCCGATGCCGTAAGCGGGCGTCGAGAAGTCGTTCCCCGCATAGAACAGCCAGTAGCGCCCCTCCTGCCGGGTCACCCACGGCCCCTCGATCAGATGCCCCTCCCAGTCGAGGTCGTTGGCCAGCACGACGGTCGGCTCGCCGAGGAACGAGGCGCCGTCCTCGGCGATGCGCTGGGCGTAGATGGGCGTGCGCATCGCCTCCAGGATCGCGCCCGCAACGCCGCATCGCTCCAGCGCCTCCTGCACCCGCCGCCAATTGGCCAGCGCCGCCTCGATCAGCGGCTGCATCAGGAAGAAGCGCTCGATCGGCCGCCGCCCGTTGGCCCAGGGCTGGATGGCGGCGGCGAAGGCGGCGGTGCGGCGGTCCGTCTCGGTCGCGAACAACTGTCCGATCAGCTCCGGCCGCTGCCTCAGCAAGGCGGCGAGCGGGCGCGGCCAGACGCCGTTCGTATCCGCCTTCCAGAGCAGGTAGCGATCGCCGTTCGAGTCGATGAAAATGTGCGAATCGATGAGCCCGCCGCTCATCAGCGGCTTGTCGGGATCGTCCGGCGCGCCGGTGGTGTTGACGGCGTGGCCGGTCAGCAGCGGCCGGCCGAGGTCGCGCCACGGGCCGAACGGGCTGTCGCTCTTCGCCAGCCCGATGGCGAGCGCGTTGGAGCGCTGCCGGGCCGTGTAGCACAGCCAATATTCGTCCCCCACCTTCGCCATTTCCGGCGCCCAGAAGTCGCTCACCCGCCGCCCTTGCGAGGTCCAGGCCGGCGCATGGCCTTCCGGGAAGGCGAAGCCGCGATGCTCCCAATGTTCGAGGTCGTTCGAATGGAGGATCGGAAAGGCGTCCGGCGCGTCGTTCGACGTGGCGACGAGCACATAGCCCTCGTCCGTCTTGAGCACGGCGGGGTCGCCATAGCCGCAAAGGATGCCTTCCCCCAGATTGTCGGTGATCAGCGGGCGCCAGTGCGGCGCGTCCTCGGCCGGGGCCGCCGGCGCCTCGTAGACGTGTGGCGTGCGGGTGCCGAAATCGCGGGCGAGCTCGGCGAAGAAGGCCGCATGGTCCTGCTGGTCGCCGCCCGCGATGCGGTAATGCCGGGTCTCGCCCCCGCCGGTGACGGCAAGGGAGGTCGCCTCGCCCTCGGCGCCGGCCTCGACGGCGAAGGAAAAAGGTTCAGCCTCGGTCATCGCGCGCTCGATAGCTTCATCGGCGGCGAAGCCAAGGCCTTTCACCTCGTAGGAATACCGGGTCGGCCCCGGCGGGCGCCTCTCCGGGCGATCAGGCCCGTTGCGGGGATTGAGTTTGGACCCTAGAGGCGCGGACCGAGTCTGTTGCTTTTCCAGAGGCCTTCCCGCTGATCACCATCCGAATTCTCAAGATGGCCGGCCTGCCCCTCGCGCTGGCGCTTCTGCTTTCCGCCTGCGGATCGGGCGCAAGCGGCGATGCCGGCTCCGCCAAGGGCGGCCGCGGTGGCGGCGGCGGGACGCCGGAGGCGGGCTTCGTCATCGTCCAGCAGACGAATGTGCCGCTCGTCGCCGAGCTCGCCGGCCGCACCAGCGCCTACGAAGTCTCCGAAGTGCGCCCGCAGGTTTCGGGGGTGATCCGAGCGCGGCAATTCACCGAAGGCTCGATCGTGCGGGCGGGCCAGACCCTCTACCAGATCGATCCCTCGCTTTACCAGGCGTCGGCGGCGCAGGCGCGGGCCAACCTCTCCGCCGCCCAGGCGAATCGCGGCGCCGCCCAGGCCCGCGCCAATCGCTACGCCCCGCTCGCCCGCATGCAGGCGGTGAGCCAGCAGGAATATACCGACGCCGTCGCCCAGGCGCGGCAGGCGGGCGCGGCGGTGGCGCAGAACCAGGCGGCGCTGCAGACCGCCAACATCAACCTGCGCTTCACCCGCGTGCCCGCCCCGATCACCGGCCGCATCGGCCGCTCGGCCTTCACCACCGGCGCGCTCGTCACCGCCAACCAGGCGGAGGCGCTCACCACCATCCAGCGGCTCGACCCGATGTTCGTCGACATCCAGCAGTCGAGCGCCGCCCTTCTCGCGCTGCGGCGCTCGATCGCCAATGGCGGCGCCGTGCCGGCGCAGGCGCAGGTCCGCCTCACCCTCGAGGACGGCACCGATTACGGCTATACCGGCACGCTCCAGTTCGCCGAGGCGATGGTCGATCCGGCGACCGGCACGGTGACGCTGCGGGCAAGCTTCCCCAATCCGCAGGGCCTCCTCCTCCCCGGCATGTATGTCCGCGCCCGCCTCGTCCAGCAGACCATCGCCAACGCCTTTCTGGTGCCGCAGCAGGGCGTGTCGCGCGATCCGCGCGGCAATGCGACGGTGATGCTGGTCGGCCCCGGCAACAAGGCGCTGCGCCAGACCGTGACGGCGGACCGCACCGTCGGCGACAAATGGGTGGTCACCGCGGGCCTGAAGGCCGGCGACCGGGTGATCGTCGAGGGCCTCGGCAAGATCAAGCCGGGCCAGCCGGTGCGGCCGGTGCCGGCCGGCTCGCCGCCGCGCCGGCGGCAGGGCGGCGGCGCGGGCTCGGGCGCGAAGGCCGGCGGGGCGAACGGAGCCGGCGGGGGCGCCGCCGGCGGCTACGGGCGCTGAGCCGGCCATGATCTCGCGCATCTTCATCGATCGCCCGATCTTCGCC
>DASWRU010000064.1:0-40675 GCA_036403015.1 Allosphingosinicella sp. | reverse complement strand
TCATGTTAGCTTTTACCAAGGCAGACATCAGTCGTAAGCCTCAGGCAGCTAGCCGGATTTCCTCACGGCCGAGGATCTCGACCAAGGCGGCGGTGAGCTCGTCCATCATGTCGGCGCTGTGGTGCGGGCCGGGCGTGAAGCGCAGCCGCTCGGTGCCGCGCGGGACGGTGGGGTAGTTTATCGGCTGCACGTACATGCCGTATTCGGCGAGCAGGATGTCGCTGATCTTCTTGGCGGTGATCGGGCAGCCGACCATCAGCGGCACGATGTGGGTGGTAGACGGCATGACCGGCAGGCGGGCTTCGGCGAAGATCGACTTGAGCAGGGCGGCATGCGCCTGCTGCGCCTCGCGCTCGCTGGAGGAGGCCTTGAGGTGACGGACGCTCGCCAGCGCGCCGGCGACGAGGACCGGCGACAGCGAGGTGGTGAAGATGAAGCCGGGCGCATAGCTCCTCACCACGTCGACGACGTTCTTCTCGGCCGCGATGTAGCCGCCCATGATCCCGAACGCCTTGCCAAGCGTGCCTTCGATGACGGTGACCCGCCGGGCGACCTCGTCGCGCTCTGAGATGCCGCCGCCGCGCGGGCCGTACATGCCGACGGCATGGACCTCGTCGAGATAGGTGATGGCGTTGTAGCGGTCCGCGAGGTCGCAGATGGCGGCGATCGGCGCGACGTCCCCGTCCATCGAATAGACGCTCTCGAACGCGATCAGCTTGGGCGCCTCCGGCTCCGCTTCGGCGAGCAGCTCTTCGAGATGGGCGAGGTCGTTGTGGCGGAAGACGCGCTTCTCGCAGCCCGAATTGCGGATGCCCGCGATCATCGAGGCGTGGTTCAATTCGTCCGAGAAGATGATGCAGCCGGGGAGCAGCTTGCCGAGCGTCGAGAGCGTCGCCTCGTTCGAGATGTAGCCGGAGGTGAACAGCAAGGCCGCTTCCTTGCCGTGGAGGTCGGCGAGCTCGGCCTCCAGCTCGACATGATAATGGCTGTTGCCGCCGATGTTGCGGGTGCCGCCCGAGCCGGCGCCGACGTCGTGGAGCGCCTCCTCCATCGCCGCGATCACGTCCGGATGCTGGGCCATGGCGAGATAATCGTTCGAGCACCAGACGGTGATCGGCTTCGGGCCGTTATGGCCGGCGAAGCAGCGCGCGTTGGGGAAGCTGCCCTTGTTCCTCAAAATGTCGATGAACACGCGATAGCGGCCTTCGGCGTGGAGCCGGTCGATCGCCTGCGCGAAGATACGCTGATAATCCAAGAAACGCTCCCCGGAGTGCCGGCCCGCAATACGGTTTCCCGCGGCAAAAGGCTAGAGGGTCTCGAGGTGGGTGAGGCCGAATCGGGCGAAGCCGCGGCGGTAGACATCGAAACCGGCGCCGCGGCCCGTGAAGAGGGCGAGAGGCTCGGGCCTTCGGTCCGGCCAGCGCCGCTCGCGGGTGAGCCAGGCGGTGCGCCGCGCGATCCCCTCCTTGCCGTCGACGAAGGTCACGCTCCGCGGCACCACGGCGCGCAACTCCTCCTCCACCAGCGGGAAGTGGGTGCAGGCGAGCACGATCGTATCGATGCGCTCGCCGCCGGGCCGGGCGTAGAGGCCGTCGACGACGGCGCGATAGGCCGCCGGGTCGGTCCGCTCCCCCCGCAGCTTCGCCTCGGCGAGTTCGACTAGCTCCGCCGAGCCGTGGCGGACGACGGTGCAGTCGGCGGCGAATTCGGCCGCGAGGCGGTCGACATAGGCCTGGCGTACCGTCGCCTCGGTGCCGAGCACGCCGATGGCGCGCGTCGTCGAGACGGCGGCGGCCGGCTTGATCGCGGGCACGGTGCCGACGATCGGCAGATCGAGCGCGGCGCGCACCGCGTCGAGGGCGATGGTGGAGGCGGTGTTGCAGGCGATGACGACCAGCTCGGGATCGTAGCGCTCCGCCAGTCGGCCGAGCAGGGCGGGCACCCGCGCCTCGATCAGCGCCGGCGGCTTGGTCCCATAGGGAAAGGCGGCGCTGTCGGCGACATAGACGAGGGGTGCGCGGGGGAGAAGCTCGCCTATGGCCCGCAGGACCGACAGGCCGCCGACTCCGGAATCGAAGATCAGGATCGGGCGGTCGGCGGCCATGGCGGCCGGTTTAGCGACTGGCCGGCGGCCCGCAAGCGGACTGGAAGGCCGCCGCATTTCCGGTTTGCGGTAAATTGTTGCGCGCGCTCTTCGATTTGGTAGATTCGCGCTGCCCTCAGGGGGACGAATCCGTGGACTCAGACATTATCGGACCGCCGCTGCTCGCCTTGCTGCTCGGCTATGCCTTGGGCTCGATCCCGTTCGGGATCATCCTGACCAAAGCCAGCGGGGCGGGCGATTTGCGGGCCATCGGCTCCGGCAATATCGGCGCGACCAACGTGCTCAGGACCGGCCGCAAGGGCCTCGCCGCGGCGACTCTCGTCCTCGACATGCTTAAGGGCACGGCCGCGATCCTCCTCGCCGGCTGGCTCTTCCCGGGATCGGCGCAGATCGCGGCGATCGGCGCGCTCGTCGGGCACCTGTTCCCGGTGTGGCTGAGATTCGCCGGGGGCAAGGGCGTGGCGACCTTCATGGGGCTGGTCCTCGGCTTCGCCGCCGCCGGCGAGCTGAGCTGGCTGGCGCCGCTCGCCTACGCCGTCGTCTGGATCGCGACCTTGGCGCTGACCCGCTATTCCTCGCTCGGCGGGCTGGCGGCGGCCCTCGTCTCGCCGGTCGTGGCCGGGCTGCTCGGCCGGTTCGACCTCGCTTTGCTCTTCCTCGGCTTCGCCTTGCTCGTGTGCTGGAAGCACCGGGCGAACATCGCCCGGCTGTTCGCGGGTACCGAGCCCCGGATCGGGCGCGCCGCCAATGGCTGACCCGTCGGAGGACCAGATCGCCCGCCTTCGGCTGGTGCGGTCGGAGAATGTCGGGCCGATCACCTATTTCCAGCTGCTCGCCCGCTTCGGCTCGGCCCCCGCCGCTCTGGCCGCCATTCCCGACCTCGCGGCGAGGGGTGGGGGCCGGGCGCCGAGGCTCGCCAGCCGCGCCTCCGTGGAGCGCGAGATCGAGCAGGTGGCGAAGCTCGGCGCCCGCTATTTGTTTCTCGGCCAGGGGCTCTACCCGCCGCTCCTGGCCGAGATCGAGACGGCGCCGCCGGCGCTGATCGCGAAAGGCCATGCGACCTTGCTGGGCAAGACCGCGGTGGCGGTGGTCGGCGCCCGCAACGCCTCCGCCGCCGCCTGCCGGTTCGCGCGCGGCCTCTCGCAAAAGCTGGGGGAGGCGGGGGCGGCGGTCGTCTCCGGCCTCGCCCGCGGCATCGACACGGCGGCGCATGACGGCGCGCTCGACAGCGGCACGATCGCGGTGGTCGCCGGCGGCATCGACATCTTCTACCCGCCGGAGAACGAGGCGCGGCAGCGGGCGATCTTCGAGCGCGGCCTCGTCCTCGCCGAGCAGCCGCCCGGCACCGAGCCGCGGGCGCGGCACTTCCCCTACCGCAACCGCATCATCGCCGGCCTCACCCAGGGCACGGTGGTCGTCGAAGCCGCGCCGCGCTCCGGCTCGCTGATCACCGCCCGCCTCGCCGCCGAGTTCGGGCGGGAGGTGATGGCGGTTCCCGGCTCGCCGCTCGACCCGCGCGCGCAGGGCTGCAACCAGCTGATCCGCGACGGCGCGACGCTCGTCCAGAATGCCGACGACGTGATGGAGGCGATCAACCCCTTGCGCATCCGCCCCTTCCGTCAGCCGGAGCGGGACTATGCCCCGCCCGAGCCGCAGGCGGATGTCGAGGATGCCGTGCGGACGAGCATCTCCGCCCTCCTCAACGGCACTCCCGTCCCGGTCGACGAGCTGGTGCGGCAGGCCGAAGCCCCGCCCGCTGCCGTGCAGATCGTGCTGTTGGAGCTGGAGCTGGCGGGGCGGCTGGAGCGCCACGCCGGCGGGCGGGTGAGCCTGGCCTGACGACCCGCCGACGGTTCAGCCGTTCGGCAGCGGTCCCTCCACGAACCTGGCTGCGTCTGTATAGGTTATGCGATGCACCTCCTGCCCTTCGGCATCTTCGACGGTGATGAAGCTGGACATGAACACCGGCCTCCCCTCCGTCACGTCGGCCGCGATCAGCTCGCGCGCATCCTTGAGGGCGGCGGCTATCGCGTCGGCGGGGTCGGGAAATTCAAGCCCGTCGGGGTCGCGGGTCCAGCCATCGCCGTTGCAGAGGTGGAGGTAGAAGCGGGCCACGGGGCAGCAGCGCCCCGTATCGGCCGATTGTTCCGTCTCCGAACCTAGGTTAGGCAGAAAGGCGGGACACGGCGTGCAGCGGGCCCACGATCGGCGGAGGTGGCGGGTTGCGAACAGGCGCTTGACGCGGCTCCGGCTCGCTCCCCACCCTATACGCGTACGCGTGAAGGATCGTCTCACCCCATGAAGCTCGTCGTCGTCGAATCGCCGGCCAAGGCCAAGACCATCGAAAAATATTTGGGCAGCGGCTATCGCGTGCTCGCCTCCTACGGCCATGTCCGCGACCTGCCGGCCAGGGACGGGTCGGTGGATCCCGATTCCGGCTTCGCGATGGAATGGGAGACCTATCCGGACAAGGCGCGCCAGCTCAAGGCGATCACCGACGAAGCGAAGAAGGCGACGGCGCTGATCCTCGCCACCGACCCGGACCGCGAGGGGGAAGCGATCAGCTGGCACGTGCAGGAGGTGCTGCGCCGGAGGAAGGCGTTGCCCGCCGACGTCGAGCGGGTGACGTTCAACGCCATCACCAAGGCGACCGTGACCGAGGCGATGAAGCATCCGCGCGCCCTCGACGAGGATCTGATCGACGCCTACCGGGCGCGGCGCGCGCTCGACTATCTGGTCGGCTTCACTCTGTCGCCGGTGCTGTGGCGCAAGCTGCCCGGCGCCAAGTCGGCCGGCCGAGTCCAGTCGGTGGCGCTGCGCCTGGTCGTCGACCGCGAGCGCGAGATCGAGATCTTCCGAGCCCAGGAATATTGGAGCGTCGAGGCGTTGATGGAGGCGGACGGGCAGGAATTCCTCGCCCGGCTCGTGCGCTACCAGGGCGAGAAGGTCGATCGCCTCAGCCTCGGCGACCGCGGCACCGCGGAAGGGGCGAAGGCGGCGGTCGAGGCGGGCCGCTTCACCGTCGCCTCGGTCGAGACCAGGCCGCTCAGCCGCAACCCGCCGCCGCCCTTCACGACCTCGACCCTGCAGCAGGAGGCGGCGCGCAAACTGGGCTTCTCCGCCAGCCACACGATGCGCGTCGCCCAGGCGCTCTACGAGGACGGCGCGATCACCTACATGCGCACCGACGGCGTCCAGATGGCGCCGGAGGCGGTGTCGGCCGCGCGCAAGGCGGTCGTCGCGCGCTACGATGCCGGCTACGTGCCCGACAAGCCCCGCCACTACGAGACCAAGGCGAAGAACGCCCAGGAGGCGCACGAGGCGATCCGCCCGACCGACTTCTCCCGCGACCGCGCCGGCTCTGGCGACCACGGGCGGCTCTACGACCTCATCTTCAAGCGCGCCCTGGCGAGCCAGATGGCCTCGGCGCGCCTCGAGCGGACGACGGCCGAGCTGACCGACGGCACCGGCCGGACCGCGCTGAGGGCGACCGGGCAGGTGGTGCTCTTCCCCGGCTTCCTCGCCCTCTACGAGGAAGGGCGCGACGACGAGAGCGACGAGGAATCGCGGCGCCTGCCGCGCCTGCGCGAAGGCGATTTGCCCGCGAAGAAGCGGGTGATCGCCGAGCAGCATTTCACCCAGCCACCGCCGCGTTACTCCGAGGCGAGCCTGGTCAAGAAGATGGAGGAATTGGGCATCGGCCGCCCCTCCACCTACGCCTCGATCCTGCAGACGCTGAAGGACCGCGGCTACGTCGTGCTCGACAAGAACCGGTTCATCCCGGAGGAGAGCGGCCGCCTGCTCACCGCCTTCCTGGAGCGCTTCTTCGACCGCTACGTCTCCTACGATTTCACCGCGCACCTGGAGGACGAGCTCGACGACATTTCCGGCGGCCGGATGGATTGGCAGAAGGTGCTCGAGGAATTCTGGCGCGACTTCAAGCCGAAGACGGCCGAGGTCATGGAGCAGAAACCGTCCGAGATCACCGCCGCGATCGACGATTTCCTCGCGCCCTGGCTGTTCCCCGACAAAGGCGACGGCACCGATCCGCGGCTGTGCCCGGCCTGCGGGGAGGGACGGCTCGCGCTACGCGGCGGCCGCTTCGGCGCGTTCGTCGCCTGCTCCAACTATCCCGAATGCAAGTTCACCCGGCGCTTCGGCCAGGGCGGCGAGGAGGGCGGCGGCGATGCGGGCCCGGAGATACTCGGCCAGCATCCGGAAACCGGCGAGGACATCACGCACAAGAGCGGCCGCTTCGGCCCCTATATCGAGATGGGCGAGGGCAAGGCCGCCAAGCGCTCGTCCATTCCCAAGGATGCGGGTGAGCTCGACCTCGATCTCGCTGTTCGGCTGCTCTCGCTGCCGCGCACCATCGGTCCCCACCCGGAGAGCGGCAAGCCGATCACCGCGTCGATCGGCCGCTACGGCCCCTATCTCGCCCATGACGGCAAATATGCGAAGCTCGGCTCCACTGCCGAGGTGTTCGAGACGGGGATGAACGCCGCCGTGGTCAAGCTCGCCGAGGCGGAGCGGGGCGGCGGCCGCGCCCGCGGCTCGCGCGAGCCGCTGAAGCTGCTCGGCCCGCACCCGCGCACCGAGGCGGAGATCAGGCTGATGGAGGGGCGGTTCGGCCCTTACGTCACCGACGGCACCACCAACGCCACCCTGCCTAAGTCGCTCGCGCCGGACCAGCTCACTTTGGAGGAGGCGGCGCAGCTGATCGACGAGCGCGCCGCCAAGGGGCCGCCGGCGAAGAAGGGACGGGGGCGCAGGCCCGCTGCGGCGAAGAAGCCGGCGGCCCGCAAGGCGGCGCCGAAGAAGAAGGGCTGATGGCCCGCGGCTCGGTCATCAGCCGCTTCACCGGCGCGGGCGCCGCCGCGGCTCTGCTCGCGCTGCCGGTGTGGCCGCTGGCGGCGCGCTACGACATAGCCGCCTGGCCGTTCATGGTGCTTCTCGCCATCGCGGCTTTGTGCGGCGTGGCCGTGCTGGCCCTGACCGGCGCCGACCTCCTTCTCCATCCGCGGCGCGGCGAGCGGATCGGCCCGATCCGCGTCTTCGACATCCTCTCAGGTGCCGGCCTGCTCGCTTTCGCCTTGTTCCAGCTCAACTGGCTCGGCGGCTGGTTCCCCTGAGCCGCACGCCGAACAGGCGGGGTCCTTGACGATGCGCAGCGTCCGCATCCCCGGCGCAAGGCCGTCGAAGACGTGGAGCTTGCCGGCCGAGTCGCCGCCGAAGCCGACGATCTGCCGGATCGCCTCCAGCGCCGCGAAGCTCCCCGCAATCCCCGCCATCGCCCCCAGCACGCCGAACTCGGAGCAGCTGTCGCAATCCTCCGCGTCGAACGCGTCGCCGACGAAGCAGCGGTAGCAGGGCCGGTCCGGCAGCCAGCCGAGGAACGTCCCCACCTGCGCCTGGAACTGGCCGATCGCGGCGGAGACGAGCGGCACCCGCGCCGCGGTGCAATGGTCGGAGACGACGAGGCGCGTCGCGAAATTGTCGCTCCCGTCGAGCACGAGGTCGGCGCCCTGGAGCAAATCCGCGACGTTGGCGGGGCCGAGCCGCTCCCGCACGCCGGTGAAGGCCACATCGGGGTTGAGCCGCGCCACCGCCTCGCCGGCGACCTCCATCTTCGCCCGCCCGACATCCGCCGTTCCGAACAGGGTCTGGCGCTGGAGGTTGTCGAAGCTCACCGCATCGTCGTCGACGAGCGTGATCCGTCCGATCCCGGCGGCGGCGAAATATTGCAGCGCGGGCGATCCGATCCCCCCGGCCCCAACCAGCACGACGTGCGTGGCGAGCAGCTTGTTCTGCCCCTCGCCGCCTATTTCCTTGAGGACGATATGCCGGGCGTAGCGGTCGAGCTGCCGCTCGCTGAGCGTCACTCGCGGGCGAAGGCGATGCGGCTGCCGTACCAATAGGCTTGGTCCTGCCCGGTCGGCTTGACGTCGCCGCGCTTCACCATTTCGACCACGGTCGAGCCGACCATCGTTTCGAGCGCCGGGCAGCCGATTTCCGCGATGATGATCCGCTTCACCGTCCCGTCCGGCTCGACCAAGGCGGCATAGGGCACGTCGATGTCGAACCTCTCGGGCCGCTGGCCGCGGATCTTGCACTGGCCCTTGGCGAGGATATCGCTCGTCCAGGCGATCAGGCGGTTGAGCTCGAGCGGCTTGTTCTTCTTTTTGAGCGCCGGGAATTTCGCGAAGTCGCCGCGTCCGGTTTCGACCGTCTGCGCCGCCGCCGGGGCCGCCAGCATGCCGATTGCGAGCAACAGGGCAATGCGTTTCATCGGGATTCTCCTCAAAGGCTTCGCCTCTTCACTCGAGGTTGAAGTTGATTTCGCTGGCCAGCCAGCGCGACCCGTTGCCGCCGCTGGGACGGAAGTCGCCTTCGCGGGCCAATTCGAGCACGACGAGGCCGACATAGGATTCAAGGTCGGCGCAGCCGGTCTCGCCGACGATCACGCGCCTGGCGCTGCCGTCCGTGTTGACGAGCACCGCATAAGGCACGGTGATGTCGAAGCGGTTCGCGGTCTGGCCGCGCAACCGGCATGCGCCGGTGCGGAGCATCTCCTCGACCTTCTCGACCATCGGGGCGGAGGGGAGCGGCCGCGCCACCGCCTGCAGGCGCGGCAGCGTCGTCCAGTTCGCCCGCCCGACATCCACCTGGATCTGCGCCGGCTCCGACGCCATCAGCAAACCGGCCAGAAGCACCGTTCCGATCATGGCCATCTCCCTCTCAGTCCGGCGCCCGGGAGGCGCACGCGCCCAGTGTGCGACTCATCGCGGGCGGAGAGCAACACGAAATCGACGGCGGCGCAATGGCCCAGGTTGGCGCGCCTAGCGTCCGGTGGAGCCGAAACCGCCCCCGCCGCGCCCGGTTTCATCGAGCGCCGGCAGCTCGCGAAAGGCGGCGCGGAGCACCGGCGCGGGCACGAGTTGGGCGATCCGCTCGCCGCGGACCACCTCGAACGGCTCGCCGCCGAGATTGGCGAGGATCACCTTCACCTCGCCGCGATAGTCGCTGTCGATCGTGCCGGGCGTGTTGAGACAGGTGATGCCGTGCTTCAGCGCGAGTCCCGAGCGCGGACGGACCTGCACCTCATAGCCGGCCGGGATGGCGACGGCGAAGCCGGTAGCGACCGCCTGCCGGGCGCCGGGCGTGAGCGTCAGCGTCTCGGCCGCGACCACGTCGAGGCCCGCCGCGCCGGCGCTGGCATAAGAGGGGAGGGGAAGGCCCTCGCCGTGCGGCAGGCGGAGCAGGGCGATCTCGATCTCAGGCAAGGGCGTCTCCGACTCGGTCGGCGAGGCGGCGGGCGATCGCGTCCTTCGACGCGCGCTCCCACGATTCCACTCCGCCCGCGGTGATGAGGTGGACCGTGTTCGCATCCCCCCCCAGAACGTCGCCGGAGACGTCGTTGGCGACGATCCAGTCGCACCCCTTGCGCTCGCGCTTGGCGGTGGCGGCGGCGACCACGTCCTCGGTTTCGGCCGCGAAGCCGACCAGCAGCCGGGGCCGCTTGGCGTGCGCCGCGAGGCCGGCGAGTATGTCTGGATTCTCCGCCCAGCCGAGCTTCGGCGGGCCGTCGGATTTCTTGAGCTTCGATCCCGCCGCCTCGACCGTCCAATCGGCGACCGCGGCGACCAGCACCGCCGCGTCCGCCGGCAGCGCCCGCTCGACCGCGGCCGCCATTTGCGCCGCCGTCTCGACGTCGATGCGGGTGACTCCGGTCGGCGCGGGGAGGTTCACCGGCCCCGCGACCAAGGTCACGTCCGCGCCGGCCGCGGCGAGAGCGCCGGCGATGGCGAAGCCCTGCTTGCCGGACGAGCGGTTGGCGATCACCCGCACCGGATCGATCGCCTCATGGGTGGGGCCGGCGGTGACGATGACATGCTTTCCAGCCAGCCTGCCGCTTTGCGTCAGGCGCCCGCGGATCGCGGCGAGGATCGCTTCCGGCTCCGGCAGGCGCCCGGGGCCGTATTCGCCGCACGCCATCTCGCCTTCGTCCGGCTCGATCACGGTCACGCGGTCCTGCCGCAGCCGGGCGACATTGCGCCGCGTGGCGGCATGACGCCACATGCGGACGTTCATCGCCGGCGCGGCGAGCACCGGCTTGTCGGTGGCGAGGAGGAGGGTGGTGGCGAGGTCGTCGGCGAGCCCCGCCGCCATCTTCGCGAGCAGGTCCGCCGTCGCCGGGCAGACGACGACGAGGTCGGCCTCGCGGCTGAGCTGGATATGCCCCATCTCGGCCTCGTCCTTGAGGTCCCAGAGGCTGGTATGGACGGGCTGCTCGGAGAGCGCCGCCAGCGTCATCGGCGTGACGAACTGCGCCCCCCCCGCGGTCAGCACGCACCTGACGCTCCCGCCCCCCTTGCGGATCAGCCGGACCAGCTCGCACGCCTTGTACGCCGCAATCCCGCCGCCGACGATCAGGAGGATGCGGGCGCCGTTCACGGGTGGATTCTCGAAAGCTCGTTGCGGCATGCCTGCTCCAGAGGATCGAGCGCTTCAGTCGCGATTTGCCAGAGAATCCTGTAGTTCAGCCGGCGGTAGTGGTGTGCCACGATGTTGCGGAGCCCGTACATTTTGTGCCACTCGATCTCGCGGTGGCGCTCCCGCAGCTCGTTGGAGAGCTTGCGAGTGGCTTCGCCTATGGCACCCAGACGAAGTGCCGTCGCGTCCCCCATCATTCGGTTGCGAAGGAAGTCGTCCTCATCGATCCCGGCGAGGCTCCCGCGGATCAGCGCAATCAGCTCTACTATCTGATCGAGATACAGGGGATCCGCTTCGGGCCCGGCGTTCATCAGTAAATCTCGACCATCTCATTCTCCACGCGCGGCCGGATGCGTCGATGCAGCAGCTTTCTATCCACCAGGTCCACACGCTTACCGAGGATTTCCTCGAGGCGGACCCATGCGTCGGCGAGTTCGTGAAAACCGGGTCGCAGCGTCCCTTCGGCCTCGTACAGCAGATCCACGTCGCGGGCATCCGGATCGGAGCGCGCGGCCGAGCCGAACAGATAGAGCTTCGCGAACCCCAAGCTCTTGAGCTCCGGCACCAGCGGCCGAATCCTGTCGAGAACGTCGTCGCGGGTCATGCCGCTAAAATAGGAGCCACATCGCCGCCGCGCCAGCCATGGCTGAAACGAGGCCCGTCAGCACGTAGCGCCACCAATGCCGCGACTCCACCACCACCACGTCCGCAAGCGGCGGGTCGGGCGGCGCGGCGCCCCTGGGCGGATAATATTGGTCGATGCGGCGGATCAGTTCGGGGATCATCGCGAAGGTCCGCACGTCGGCCACGATCCGGTCGGCCAATGCCGCCTCCGGCCCGAGCTCGCCTCGCACCCATTCCCTGAGGAACGGCTCGGCCGTCTCCCACATGTTGATGTCCGGATCGAGCGCGTGGGCGACGCCTTCCTCCATCACCATCGTCTTCTGGAGGAGGAGGAGGTGAGGCTGCGTCGGCATGTCGAAGTCGCGGGTGATGGTGAACAGCCCGTCGAGCATCTGGCCGATCGAGATGTCCTTGACCGGCAGCCCGCGGATCGGCTCGCCCACCGCCCGCAGCGCGGTCGCGAACTCGTCGACATTGTGGTGGCCGGGCACATATTGCGCCTCGAAATGGATCTCGGCCACGCGGCGGTAATTGCCGACGAGGAGGCCGTAGAGGATCTCGGCCAGCCAGAAGCGCGCCTGCCGGTCGATCCGCCCCATGATGCCGAAGTCGATCGCGGCGAGGCGGCCGTCGGGCAGCGCGAAGAGGTTGCCCTGGTGGAGATCGGCGTGGAAGAAGCCGTCGATCACCGCCTGCCGCAGGAAGGCTCGGACCAGGGTGGCGGCGAGCGCCTTCAGATCCTGGCCCGCCTCGACCAGCGCCTCGCGGTCGGTGAGCTTGATGCCGTCGATCCATTCGAGCGTCATCACCCGGCGCGAGGTGCGGGTCCAGTCGATCGCCGGCACGTAGAAGCCGCTCTCCGCGACCAGGTTCTCGCGCAGCTCGGAGGCGGACGCCGCCTCGCGCCTCAGGTCGAGCTCGCGCGCCGTCCATTGCTTGAAATAGGCGATAACCGCGCGGGGCCGCAGCCGTGCCGCCTCGCCCCCCATCCGCTCGACCCGGGCCGCGGCCCATTCGTAGGTGTCGATCGCGCGGGCGAAATCCTCCTCGATATTGGGCCTGAGCACCTTCACCGCGACGAGCCGGCCCTCAGTGGTGACGGCGCGGTGAACCTGGGCGATCGACGCGGCGCCGACCGGCTCCGGATCGATCTCGCGGAAGACCTGGTCGAGCGGCTTTTCCAGCCCCAGCTCGATGGCGAGGCGGACCTCCTCGAACGGGGCGGGAGGGAGATTGTCCTGGAGCAGCTGGAGGTTGCGGGCCGCTTGCTCGCCGACGAGGTCGGGCCGGGTGGCGAGCGCCTGCCCGAACTTGATCGCCGCCGGCCCCAGTTCCTGGAAGGCCTCGCCATAGGTCGGCACCTTGGGGATTCGGGCGCCGAAGCGGGCGATGCGGGCGAGCCGGCGCACGGGCGGGGGCGTGTTGGAGTCGCGCTCGATGCCGCGGAGCGCGCCATGGCGGGCGAGCACCCGTCCCCATTTGAGGAGCCGCCAGATGTGGACCGCCGGATGAGTCAAATCGTGGTTTTCCAGCCGCTGTGGATGGCGACGAGCCCGCCGAGAATTGGCTCCGCCTTCACCTGGACGAAGCCGGCTTTGGCGATCATCGCGGCGAACGCCTCCCGCTGCGGGAAGCGGCGGATCGATTCGACCAGGTAGCGGTAGCTCTCCTCGTCCCGCGCCACGGCCTTGCCGATCTTCGGCACCACGTTCAGCGAGTAGGCGTCGTAGAGGCGGCCGAAGCCCGGCCAGTCGGTGGTCGAGAATTCGAGGCAGAAGAAGCGCCCGCCGAGCTTCAGCACCCGGTGCGCCTCCGCCAGCGCCTTGTCGACATGGGTGACGTTGCGGATTCCGAAGGCGATCGTGTAGGCGTCGAAGCTGCGGTCCGAAAAGCCCAGCGCCTCGGCATTCTGCACCGACCAGGCGAGCCCCTCGATCCGCTGCGCCCGCGCCCGCGCCTCGCCGACCGCGAGCATGTCGGAATTGATGTCCGCGACCGTCACGCGGGCGCCGCGCCGCGCCAGCCGGAAGGCGACGTCGCCGGTGCCGCCGGCCATGTCGAGGATCGCCTCGCCGCGGCGCGGCCGCACGCGGCGGACGAACTGATCCTTCCAGTGGCGGTGGAGGCCGCCCGACATGAGGTCGTTCATCAGGTCGTAGCGGCGCGACACGCGCGAGAAGACCGCGCCGACCCGCGCCGTCTTCTCCTCGGGCGCGACCTCTTCGAAGCCGAAAGAAACCTTGTCCATCGCGCCCGCCTCTAGCAGGGGAGATTGTAGATGTGCACGCGTGAAAAGCCCCTCCCCTTCAGGGGAGGGGTTGGGGGTGGGGGAGGTACGAGGAAATGCCATCGGCGCGGTCGCTCCTCTCCCGGACAGGCCCCACCCCAACCCCTCCCCTGAAGGGGAGGGGCTAGACCATGCCTGAGCTGCCCGAGGTCGAAACGACGGTTCGGGGACTTGTTCCCGTGCTTGAGGGCCGGCGACTCGTCCGCATCGAAGCGCGGCGCGCGGACCTGCGCCGCGCCTTCCCGCCAGACCTCAGGCAGCGACTCACCGGCGCCCGCGTCACCGGCCTCGGCCGGCGGGCCAAATATGGGCTCATCCACACCGACCGCGGCGACTCGATGGTCTTCCATCTCGGCATGTCGGGCCGCTGGCGGATCGATCCGGCCGAACTCGGCGCTCACGATCATCTGCTCCTCGAGACGGAGGAGGGGAGGCGGCTCTCGCTCAACGACCCGCGCCGCTTCGGCTCGGTCGACCTCGTCCCGACGCCGGATCTGGAGGCCTGGCCGCCGTTCGCGGCGATGGGCCCGGAGCCGCTCGGCGACGGCTTCACGGCCGATGGCCTCCTCGCCGCCCTCGCCGGCCGCTCGGCGCCGATCAAGGCGATGCTCCTCGACCAGCGGATCGTCGCGGGACTCGGCAACATCTACGTCTGCGAGGCGCTCCACATGGCCGGCATCGCCCCGGACCGGGCCGCGGGTCGTCTCTCGCGGCCGCGGCTCGAGCGGCTGGCGGCGGCAATCCGCGAGGTGCTGGTCGCGGCGATCGAGGCGGGCGGCTCGTCCCTGCGCGATTATGCGCGGCCGTCCGGGGAGCTCGGCTATTTCTCGAAACAGTGGCGGGTCTACGGCCGGGAAGGGGAGGCGTGCCATTGCGGCAGCCCGATTCGGCGCCGCAACGACTCGGGCCGGTCGACCTTTTTCTGCCCCCGCTGCCAGCGCGGCTGAGGTTGACCTTTGGCCGCCCCTCACGTAGAGGCGGCAGCCGAGCGGGTGCGGAGAGAGTCCGCGCCCTTTTTCTTGAGCATTAAGAGGCACTTCAGATGGCGAACACGCCGCAGGCAAAGAAACGCATCCGCCGCAACGAGCGCCGTACGGTGATCAACCGCACCCGCGTCAGCCGCATCCGCACCTTCGTCAAGCAGGTCGAGGCGGCGCTCGAGGCCGGCGACAAGGCGACGGCACTCGCCGCCATCTCCAAGGTGCAGCCCGAGCTGGCCCGCGGCGTCGCAAAGGGCGTTCTCCACAAGAATACGGCGGCGCGAAAATTCTCGCGCCTCACACGGCGTATCGCCGCGCTCGCCTAAGCGCTTATAAAGCCTCCGAAACAGCCCGTGGGAGCCCACTCCCGCGGGCTTTTTCACGGCCAAAAGAACGGATCGCGAAAGTCGAGGAATCCCGGCGATTCGCGTCCCGGCTCCAGCGCGAAAAGGGCAGTTTTCCGCCATTGTAGGGCGATGTCGCGGAAATCCGTTGTCAACTTCTTTATTTCGCGAAATTGTCATTTTCGCCCCTTGATTGGGTGCGCCCGACGTTCCTAAAACGCTTACTCCGGTGGGGCGAATCTCCCGCTGGACGCCACAGCAAGAACGAAGACGCGAATCGGCTCTGCCGGGGGGGTGCGGCCGTGCGCGGGAGAGTTTTGCGTCAAGGGCCCGGAGTATAGAGGCCAGGAAGAGGGGGTGCTTTCGTGTCTGTGAAGCCGACGGGAGGCAGCGCTGCGCAGGTCCGCGACCGGCAGGGGGGCGACGCGCTCCAATTCGCCTGGGAATCGATTCGCGCGGGCCTTAGGCGCGATTGCGGCGCCCGCACGTTCGACGGCTGGCTGCGCCCGATCGCGCTGGGCAATTTCGACGGCGACACCGGCACGCTGAAGCTCGAGCTTCCCTCCCAGTTCATGGCCGATTGGGTCCAGAGGCATTTCGCGGAGCGGCTGGCGCTCGCCTGGCACGCCGCCTGCCCGAGCGTGCGTCACCTCCTGATCGGGGTCGGCGCCGCCGCGCCCAAGACCGCCGCTTTGGTCGAGATTCCCGCCCCGCCGCCGGCCGAGGAGCCCGCCGCGGCGAAGCAGGGCCTCTACGCCGTCGCGCTTGAGCCCCGCTACCGGTTCGACAGCTTCGTCGTCGGCAAGGCGAACGAGGTGGCGTTCAGCGCCTCGCAGACGCTCGCCACCGCGAAGGACGTCGCCTTCAACCCGCTGTTCCTCCACGGCGGCACCGGGCGCGGCAAGACCCACCTCCTCCACGCCATCGGCCACGAATTCCACCGGATGAGGCCCCGGGCGCGGATCATCTACATGTCGGCCGAGAAGTTCATGGTCGAGTTCGTCGCGGCGCTCCGCGCCAATGACACGATCCAGTTCAAGCAGCAGCTGCGCGCCGCCGACCTGCTCATGATCGACGACGTCCAGTTCATCGCGGGCAAGGAATCGACCCAGGAAGAATTCTTCCACACGATGAACGAGATCATCTCGGCGGGCCGCCGGCTGGTGATCAGCTCCGACCGCGCGCCGCAAGACCTGGACGGCATCGAGCCCAGGATCCTGTCGCGCCTTTCGTGGGGCCTCGTCGCCGACATCAACCAGGCGGATCTGGAGCTCAGGCTCAACATCATCCTGAAGAAGCTAGAGGCGCTGCCGGAAGTCAGCGTCCCGGACGAGGTGGTGATGTTCCTCGCCAAAAGGATCAGCTCGAACGTGCGCGAGCTGGAAGGCGCCTTGAACCGCATCGCCGCCTACGCCTCGATGCAGAACCGCGCGATCGACCTCGATTTCGTCGGCGAGGTGCTCGCCTCGACGCTCCGCGCCAACCAGCGTCGCATCTCGATCGACGAGATCCAGACCCGCGTCTCCGAGCATTACCGAATCCGCAAGGCGGAGATGACCTCGGCCCGCCGCGCCCGCGAGGTCGCTCGGCCGCGCCAGGTCGCCATGTACCTCTCCAAGCAGCTGACGCCGCGCTCGCTCCCCGAGATCGGCCGCCGCTTCGGCGGGCGCGACCATACGACGGTGATCCACGCCGTGCGCCAGATCGAGAAGCTTCGCGCCCAGGATCCGGAGCTCGATTCCGACATCCGCCTGCTGACGCGGCAGCTCGAGAGCTGAACCCGCCGCGGCGCTTAGAGCGGAGTCGACCTGAGTTGAACCCGCTCATCCTGAGGAGGGACTGAGCGTGGCGAAGGCCCGTCTCGAAGGACGCTTTAGAGCTGTGCGTCCTTCGATACGCCGGTTCGACAGGCTCACCGGCTACTCAGGATGAGCGAGAGACGGTGATTCAAATCAGCACAATCTCGCTGTAGGATGGCAAATTCGCTCGTGCTCACGGGTGCCTTCCTCGTCCGCCGAGCAAAAGAAGAGGGCCGGTTTCCCGGCCCTCTTCTTTTCTGGTCCCACTCGCCGCTCAGCGCGGGGGCAGCGGCCGCTCCGGCGGCGGGACGGTGATTCGCACCTGCTCGCCGGAATTGCCCGGGAAGCCGGTGAACATCGCCTCGACCAGATTCGGCACCAGGACACGCAGATCGTCGGTGCGCGAGCGCGCCTTGGCGGTGCCTTCGAACACCGCCTGGCCGTCGGCCGTGCGCTTGATGTCGAGGTCGAGGAAGCTGGTATAGACGTTGTAGACGTCGATATCGTCGCCGAACCAGAAGGGGTCGTCCCAGCCCCAGAAGAAGGGCGAGCGGAAGCGGCCGCCGACGCCGAAGCGCGACCAGCGGGGGCCGTAGCCGAAGCCGCGATAGCGGCCGAAACCGCCATAGGCGCCGACCGACGGGCCCCAGTTGACGATCTGCTGCTTGCCGTTGTCGACGCCGTAGTCGAGCGAGACGATCAGGCTCGCCGCCTGCGGCGAGGGCGCCTCGCTATAGCCGAGCGCGGTCAGGTGGCGGCGGACGAGATCGGCATATTGCGCGAATTCGAGGCCGCCGCGGTCGGCCGCGTCGGCCGCCTGGATGGCGAAGCTCTGCCCTTGCGGGGCGGGCATTTGCTGGAAGCGCGAGACCTGGGCGGGAAAGCCGGTGGCGCAGCCGCCGAGGCTGAGCAGGGCGAGCGGCGCGGCGAGGGTGAGGAGTTTCTTCGAAAGCGACATGGGCAGGTGCCTTCTTTGGAACGGAGCCGTAGCTCTAAGCATATAGGAAACCGGCGCTTTTTACAAAAGCCAGGCTGAACGAACGCTGAAGGCCCTCTTGCCTCCCGATCCGGCCATGGGGCGGCAAGTCACTTCCGCCGCCTCAGGGCCCTGACATCCTCGAGCCGGAATGCGCCGGTGAGGAAGCACGCCACCGCATAGACGGCGACTCCGCCGCCGACGAGCAAGGCGAGCGCCACCCAACGGGCGAGGCGCTGGGTGAGATAGGGATCGGCGAGCGGGGCGGCGAAAAACAGGACGCCGCCCATCGCCAGCGCGGCCACCGCGAGGCGCGGAAGGCGCCGCCTCAGCTGCGCGTCGGCCTCGATATGGCCGCGCCGGCGCAGCACCCGCCAGAGCAGGACGACGTTGACGGTCGACGAAATCGCCGTCGCCAGCGGCGGCCCGACATGGCCGAGGCCGATCAGCCCGAGCAGCGGGATCAGCGTCACGTTGCCGACGATGTTTATCGCCACCGACCAGATGGCGATCCGCACCGGCGTCTTCGTGTCGGCACGGGCGTAGAAAGCCGGGGTCAGCACCTTGATGAGGACGTAGGAGGGAAGGCCGATCGAGAAGGCGCTGAGCGCCCAGGCGGAGCGGATCGTGTCGTCCGCCGAGAACTCGCCGCGCTGGAGCAGGCCGCGGATGATCGGCTCGGCGCCGAACACGAAGGCGGCGGTGGCGGGGAGGGTGAGGAACAGAGCGAGCTCGATGCCGCGATTCTGCGTCTCCATCGCTTCCGCTTCGCGCCCGCTGCTCAGCAGGCGCGAGACGGTGGGCAGCAGGATCGTGCCGAGGCCGATGCCGATCAGGCCGAGCGGCAGCTGGTTCAATCGGTCGGCGTAATAAATGGCCGAGATCGAGCCTTCCCGGAGCAGCCCGCCGGCGAGTGCGGTCGAGATGACGAGGTTGATCTGCACCGCCCCCGCGCCGAGCGCCGCCGGCAGGATCAGCTTGAGCAGCTCGCGTATGTCCGCGTCGAAGCGGGGCCGCCTCAGCTTCAGGCTGACCCCGGCGCGGCGGCACGCGAGCATCAGCCAGCCGAGCTGCAGCGCGCCGCCGACGGGGATCGAGATGGCTTGCGCCATCGCCGTCGCGAAGGGGTCCGGTCCGTGGAAGAACAGCAAGGCCCCCACCATGGCGATGTTGAGCAGGATCGGCGCCGCCGCATTGACCCAGAATTTGTCGAGCGAGTTGAGGATTCCGCCCAGCAAGGAGGCGAGCGAGATCAGCATCAGATAGGGGATGGTGATTCGCGACAGCAGCACCATGAAGGCGAATTGCGCGTGGGTCGGATGCTGCCGCTCGAGCCCGCCGGACAGCGCCCAGGTCAGCGGCCAGGCCGCCGCCAGCATCGCCGCGGTGAACAGGATCAGTACCGGGAGCAGCATGGCGAGCGCCCGCTCCGCGAAGTCGAGCCCCGCCCGAAGCTCGGCCGCCTCGCTCACCTTGCGGTTGAACATCGGGATGAAGGCGGCGCTGAACGCCCCTTCCGCGAAGAAGGCGCGGAACATGTTGGGCAGGCGGAAGGCGACGAAGAAGGCGTCCGACGCGAAGCTCGCGCCGACATAGCTCGCCTGCAGCATGTCGCGCAGGAAGGCGAGGATTCGGCTGACCAGGGTCAGGCCGCCGATCGAGCCGAGCGAGCGCGCCAGCTTCACCGCCGCCCCGCCCCCTCAGCCATTGCGGGTCTCCGCATCCCCCCTCCGTCGCGTCGTTGCAGCCAAGAGAGAGGAAAAACGCGCCTTCGACAAGCTCGGGCCGGACCGCCCGCCCCGCTCAGGCGAAGCCGGCCGGCTCGCCCGCTTCGCCGCCGCTCTGGCCGAGCTCCTGCGCCGAGCGCTGGAGGTAGAGCGTGTGGAAGTCGATGGGGTCGAGCATCAGCGGCGGGAAGCCGCCTTCCTGCACCGTCTGGGCGACGATCTGGCGCGCGAACGGGAACAGCAGGCGCGGAGTCTCGGCGAGCAGGAACGGCTGGACCTGGTCCTCGGGCACGTTGCGCATCCCGACGAGCCCCGCATAAAGGAGGTCGA
The DNA here is from genome assembly GCA_036403015.1 of Allosphingosinicella sp. Lineage (GTDB taxonomy): Bacteria > Pseudomonadota > Alphaproteobacteria > Sphingomonadales > Sphingomonadaceae > Allosphingosinicella. The sequence continues at coordinate 21,011 of DASWRU010000064.1, read as the reverse complement.
CGGCGAAGGCGGTCTGGCCGTCGGCGGTCGCCTTCACCTCGATGCGCAGCGACACTTCGTGGATCTCGTCGTTGAGCTTGGCCGCGCCGATGTTGAAGTCGACTCCGATCTGCGGCTGGGTCTGCCACTGGTACACGGCGGGCGCGTTCGGGTTCTCGAACGACAGGTCCTTCACATATTGCGAGATGACTCCGACCTGGGGGAGATTGTCCTCGCCATTGGTCATCTGCTCGTCCGCACCGCCTTGTTCTTCGGCCATTTTCATACCTTCGGGATGGAGAATTGGGGACGGCCGCCGCCGGGCGGCCGGGTCGAGCGCGCGGGTAGCAGGAGCGGCCGATCCGTGCAACCGGTGCGCCCATCCGGAACCTCGGGCGATTTGAATCCTTTCCACTGCAGGCCTATGTTAAGGCGGACGGGAATAAGCGGAGATTGTGGTGTACGAGATCGTCCTCCTGGCTCTGGTGGCGCTGTTCGTGGGGCTTCGGCTCTACGCGGTGCTCGGCCGCCGCACGGGCCATGAGCAGCAGCCGATCCTTCGGCCGGCCGAGAGCGCGGCCGCGGCCGACTCGGCGGCGCCGGTGACCGACCTTGCGGTCGACCGGCCCGAGGCGTCGGGCTTCGTCTACGAGGAGCCGGCGACGGCGGGCATCCGAGCCATCGTCTCGGCCGATTCGGGCTTCGACGTCGGCGCCTTCCTGGAGGGCGCGCAGGCCGCCTACCGGATGATCCTCGAAGCTTTCTGGAAGGGCGACCGCGAGGCGCTTCGGCAGCTCGTCGGCGGCCATGTCCTCAAAGCGTTCGAGCAGGCGATTACGGAGCGGGAGACCGCCGGGCACAAGCTCGACAACCGCCTCGTCGCCATCGAGCGCACCGTGATCGAGGATGCCCGCCTCAGCGGCCGAGCCGCGGAGATCGAGGTCCGCTTCGACGCCGACATCGCCGCCGTCACCCGCGACTCGGAGGGCGTTCTCGTCGCCGGCACGCTGAGCGACGCCGTCACCACCCACGACGTCTGGACCTTCCGCCGCGCGCTCGGCAGCGGCGACCCCAATTGGCTGCTCGTCGACACCGACCAGGCCGACTGACGAACCGCTTTCCTATCGCCCTCCGGCGGGTTTATGCCCGCAGGGTGGTATGCAGGGAATCATATCGGCGAGGGTGGCCGGCGGCGGGTATAGGCTCCCCCCGCCGCGCCGGGAAACAGAGGATTTTTTGGCGCGAAGCGCGTGACTTTCGTGACCTTTGCGCCTTCCTCTTCCTCCTCGTCGCGCTCGGCAGCTGCACGCAGCAGGCTCCCCGCCCGCAGCCGGCGCCGCAGCCGCCGCCGGCGGATGCCGTCGCCGCCGGCGTGACGGCCGGCCCGGGTCTCGTCGCGCTGGACGGCGAGGTCGCGGTCAGGGCGAGGAAGGCGTTCCTCGCGAGCTGTCCTGCGCTGCTCCGGCGCCAGGATGCGAGCGGCCTCACCCGGCCCGAAGACTGGCAGGGGGTTTGCGGCGAGCCGGAGATCGTGCTGGACATGCCCGAGGAAGAGCAGGCGATGGCCTTCTTCCGCAACGGCTTCGAGCTCGTCCGGATCGGGGAGGGCAGCGCCTTCGCCACCGGCTATTACGAGCCCGAGATCGCCGGCTCGCGCAGCCACGATCCCGGCTTCGACGTGCCGATCTACCGCAAGCCTCCCGATCTCGTCGAGGTGGACGCCGCCACGGCGGCCGCGGCCGGCACCCCGCGCCGCGGCCGGCTCGTCGACGGAGTCATCGTCCCTTATTACGAGCGGGCGGAGATCGAGGACGGAGCGCTCGCCGGCCAGGGGCTCGAAATCGCCTGGGCGGCGGACCCGATCGACCTCTTCTTCCTCGAGATCCAGGGCTCGGGCCGGCTGCGCCTCCCCGACGGGTCGGTGATGCGGATCGGCTATGCCGGCCAGAACGGCCGCGACTATGTCGGCATCGGCAAGCTGATGCGGGACCGCGGGCTGCTGGTGCCGGGCCACACGACGATGCAGGATCTGGTCGCCTGGCTGCGCGCCAATCCCGAGCAGGGGCGAGCGATCATGCGCGAGAACAAGAGCTACGTCTTCTTCCAGGAGCTGACCGGCCCCGGCCCGCTCGGCGCCCTCGGAGTCGCCGTGACGCCGCGCGCCACCGTCGCCGCCGACCCCAAATTCGTGCCGCTGGGCGCCCCCGTCCTGCTCCAGCTCGATCGGCCGGAGGCGAGCGGCCTGTGGGTCGCCCAGGACACGGGCGGCGCGATCCGCGGCGCCAACCGCTTCGACACCTTCTGGGGCGCGGGCGAGGAGGCGGCGCGCATCGCCGGCGGCATGACGGGCCGGGGCAAGGCCTATATCCTGGTGCCCCGGGGCACGCTGGCGCGGCTCCATGCGGCGGCTCAGCCCTGACGAAGAGCGCCTGTGGGCGCGGGTGGTGGCAAGCGCGCGGCCGCTGGAGGGCGTGACTCCGCCGCCCGTCGCCCCGGAGGCGCCGCCGGAGCCCACGCCGGAGCCGCCGCGGCCCCCCGCCTCCGTCCGTCGGCCGCCGCCGCCGTCGCCCCGGCCCGCGCCGGGAACGACGCTGGACGGAAGCTGGGACCGCCGCCTCTCCCGCGGCACGGTCGCTCCGGATTCGGTCCTCGACCTTCACGGCCACAACCTCGCCACCGCCTGGAACCTGCTCGATCGGAGGCTCGAGCAGGCGATCGCCGAGGGGGCGAGGCTCGTCCTCCTCGTCACCGGCAAGCCGCCGGGGCGGGAGCGGCCGGTGAAGCGCGGCGCGATCCGGGCGGCGGTGGGGGACTGGCTCGCCGCGTCGCGCCATGCCGGCGACATCGCGGCGGTGCGCAGCGCCCATCCCCGCCACGGCGGCGCCGGTGCCCTCTACATCGTCCTTCGCCGCCGCCGCCTTTGACCCGCGATACGAATTCGTAACCGTAACGTCTTATGTCCGGAAACGGACGCGCGACCCGAGGGGCGGCACCGCGGCCGCAGGTGGGGAGAAGAGGCGCGGTGATGCTCGCGACGCTCGGCAAGATCAGCAACCGGCTGCTGTCGCTCATCGCGGGGGCCGCGGCCTTCGTCATGACCCTGCTCGGCTTCCTTCTGCTCGGCTCCATAAACCAGCAAATCGGGGCCTCTTTGCTCATCGGCCTGCTCGCCTTGGCGATCGTCTGGATGGCGGCGGAGCGGCCCAACAGCCGCCACGCCCGGGCCGTCCAGGCGTTGGTCGACCGGCTGCTCGCCGTCGGCCGCGGCGATCTCTCCTCGCCCGCCCCCGCGGCGGTCCGCGAGGAATTGCCGGCGCTCGCCGCCGCCGTCGACGGCCTGTTCGAGCAGGTGCGCTCCACCCTCGACGACGTGCACGCCATGGCGATGTACGATCCGGTCACCTCGCTCCCGAATCGCATTCACTTTCGCCGCGAGGCCGAGCGCATCCTCAAGGCCGCGGAGCCCGAAGCCTCGGCCGCCTTGCTGTTCATCGACCTCGACGGTTTCAAGGAAGTGAACGACCGTCTCGGCCATGCCCAGGGCGACCAGGTGCTGGCGATGGTCGCCAACCGCCTGCGCGTCGTCCTCAAGGCCGAAGCCGAGCCCGGCAGCCTGGTGCCGCCGCTGCTCGCTCGGCTCGCCGGCGACGAGTTCACCATGCTGCTGCCCGACATCGCCTCGCGCGAGGAGGCGGAGCGAATCGCCCGCCGCGCGCTGGAGGCCCTGTCCGAGCCGTTCCGCTCCGGCTCCCATTGCAGCTGGATGGGCGCCTCGATCGGAGTCGCGCTCTGCCCCGAGCACGGGCCGGACCTCACCAGCGTCATGAAGGCGGCCGACGTCGCCATGTACCACGCCAAGGAGAGCGGCCGCTCGCGCGTCTGCACCTACGATCCCAGCTTCTGCCGCGCGTCGGAAGAGCGCGCCCAGACCGAATGCCTGCTGCGCAGCGCGCTTCGCGGCGACGAGCTGGCGCTCGGCTTCGATCCGCAGCTCTGCCTGCGCACCGGCGCCATCCTCGGTGCCGAGGCGGTGGTGCGCGCTCGGCCGGGCACCGATGCCGAGGCCCATCAGCTCGACACCTTTCTGGAAACCGTCCTGCCGGGCGCGGAGCTCGGCGACTGGATGGCGGCCCGGGTCGCCGCGGCCGCCGCGCGCTGGCGCGAGGAAGGGCTCGAGCACCGCCTGTCGCTCAAGCTCGGTCCCACCCAGTTCGAGCGGCCCGGCCTCGCCGAGCGCCTTCGCGAGGCCTTCGCCGCCGTCGGCCCTCCGCCCTGGCGGCTGGAGATCGAGCTTTCCGAGAATCTTGTCGGGCGGGCGGATGCGGCGATGCTGGCTTCGCTCGAATCGCTGCGGGCCGACGGCGTGCTCGTCACCATCTCCCATTTCGGCTCCGGGCAGCTCGCGCTGGCGCGGATCGGCGACCTGCCCGTCGACCGGGTCAAGCTGGACCCCGGCTTGGTCGCGGAGATCGATACGTCCGAGACCGCCCGCACCGTCGCCTCGGCCATGATCCAGCTCGTCCACGCGCTCGGCTGCGAGGCGGTGGCGCCCGGCGTCGAGCGGCAGGAGCAGCTGGAGCTGCTGCGGGCGGTGGGCTGCGACGCCGTGCAGGGCTTCCTCGCGGCCGAGCCGATCGACGAGTCAGGCTTCGTCGCCTGGGCCGCCGGCCAGGATTGCCGCCGCAGCCTCGCCCGCGCCTGATCCATCCCAATCTCCCCTCTCCCTGGGGGAGAGGGGTAGGGGTGAGGGGTTCGTGCGTCTCCGGATAAGGCGCGCTTCGTGCGTCTCCGGACAGGCCGGAACCCCTCACCCCCGACCCCTCTCCCCCTGGGAGAGGGGAGTTGAGGGCGCGCCCTACACTTCCCCCACGGCCGGGCCGAGCGCCGTCTCCAGCACCCGCCGGTAGATTCGCGCCAGCGCATGGAGGTCCTCCACCGCGGCGGCTTCGTCGAGCTTGTGCATCGTCGCGTTGGGCAGGCCGAAATCGACCACCGGGCAGAGCGCGATCAGGAACCGCCCGTCGGACGTGCCGCCGCTCGTCGAGAGGATTGGCTCGACGCCGGTCTCGGCCCGGATCGCGTCGGTCAGCAAGGCGTAGAGCGGGCCCGGCGGGGTGAGGAAGGCTTCGCCGGATATCTTCGCCTCGACGGTGGCGCCCGGCGCCTGCTCCCCGGCGATGCGGCGGACCATGGCCACGAGGTCCTCGCCGCGGTGAAGGTCGTTGAAGCGGATGTTGAGCTGCGCCGTCGCGGCGCCGGGGATGATGTTGGTCGCCCGAGTCGGCGTCGCCACCGCCGTCACTTCGAGGTTGGAGGGCTGGAAGGAGGCGGTGCCGTCGTCGAGGTGGAGCGCATCGAGCGCGGCGATCGCCCGCGCCAGCTTCGGCACCGGATTGTCGGCCCGGTGCGGATAGGCGACGTGCCCCTGCAGGCCGGGGATGGTGATCCACATGTTGACCGTGCCGCGGCGGCCGATCTTCACGACATCCCCCAGCCGCGCCTCGGAGGTCGGTTCGCCGATCAGGATCATGTCGGGGCGGATGCCGCGCGCCGCCATCCAGGCCATGATCGCGCGCGTGCCGTGGACCGCCGGCCCTTCCTCGTCCCCGGTGATGAGGAAGCTGATCGTGCCCCTGTGCTCGCCGGGTCCGGAACAGGCGGCGACGAAGGCGGCGATGCCGCCCTTCATGTCGACCGCGCCGCGTCCGTGGAGCAGCCCGCCGCGCACCTCCGGCCGGAACGGATCGCCGGTCCAGCCCTCGCCCGGCGGCACCACGTCGAGGTGCCCCGCGAAGCCGAGATGCGGGCTCCCGCTGCCGCGCGTGGCGAACAGGTTCTCGACCGGGCCGTCCGGCGCCTCGCCCGAGAGGAAGCGGTGTATCTCGAAGCCGAGCGGCTCCAGCGCGCCCTCCAGCACGTCGAACACTTCGCCGCGCGCCGGCGTGACGCTGGGGCAGGCGATCAGCCTCGAGGCCAGCTCCACCGGATCGATTGCGCGGGTCATGCGGCTCGCCTAGCACCGGCCTCGGGAGGAAGGCCATGCCGAAGCTCGACCTGGACTCGATCGAAGCCACCAACCGCACCGGCTACCCGCCGCCCTTCGCCGAGCCGATGGCGAAACGCCGGTACCGCCGGCTCGCGCCCGCCGGCGGGCTGGAGGATTTCGGCGTCTCTCGAGTCACGCTGGAGCCGGGCGGGCTCTCCAGCCAGCGCCACTGGCACGAGGGCGAGGACGAGTTCGTGGTGGTGCTGGAAGGCGAGGCTTTGCTCGTCGAGGACGAGGGCGAGACTTTGCTTCGCGCCGGGGACTGCGCCGCCTTCCCCAAAGGCGTGGCCAACGGCCATCACCTGATCAACCGCGGCGCCGCGCCGTGCGTCTTCGTCGCCGTCGGCCGGCCGGTGAAGTCCGACTGCCATTATCCCGACATCGACCTGCATTACGAGGCGAGGACGGAGCGCTACACCCGCAAGGACGGAACGCCCTACTGAGCCGCGGTCTCGTATTTCTCGATCACCCACGGCTCCTGCTGCGCGGCTTCGACCCATTCGCGCAGCCACGGATGGGCGAGCATCGCCTCGACATAAGCGGCGGCGAAGCGCGGCACCCCGATCGAATAGGTGACCAGCCGGGTCACCACCGGCGCGAACATGATGTCGACCGCTCCGAACGTGCCGAAAAGATAGGGCCCGCCACTGCCGTGGCGCGCCCGCGCCTGCGCCCACAGCTCCAGGATCCGCACCAGCTCGGCCCGGACGTTCTCCGACAGGTCGCCGGGCGGGAATTGCTTGCGCAGGTTCATCGGGCATTCGCGGCGGAGGTTGTCGTAGCCCGAATGCATTTCCGCGGCCATCGACCGGGCCATGCCGCGCGCCGCCTCGTCCTTCGGCCAATAGCGGTCGCGGCCGGTCTTGTCGGCGAGCCATTCGACGATGGCGAGCGAATCCCAGATCACCGCTTTCTCGTCCCACAGCACCGGCACCTTGCCGCCCGAGGGCGCGAACTCGTTGCCCTCGCGGCGGCGGTCCCAGGCCTCGTCGAACAGCGGTACATTGATCTCCTCGAAGGCGAGGCCCGACTGCCTGACCGCCAGCCAGCCGCGCAGCGACCAGGAGGAATAAGCCTTGTTGCCGATGATGAGCTTGAGCATGCGGTGCCTTAACCAGGTTCGCGCCTAGGGCATATCGCCCCAGCGATGGAGCAGGTTCCGCTGGACGAGCTGCAGGCGGGCGTAGTTTTCGGGCGCCATCTTCAGCCCCTCCAGCGCGGCGATCTCGTTCAGCTCGTAGAGCAGCTCGCGGCGGGTCTGGTCGGCGATTCGGCTCTGGATGAAGGTGATTCCGGCGAGCCGCTCGCCCTTCGTCACCGGCTCCACCTCGTGGAGCATCGAGGAGGGGTAGACGATCGCCGAGCCCGGCGGGCCGCGGAAGCGGACCTCGCGGCTGCCGAGCTGGATGCGCAGCGCCCCGCCTTCGAAGCCGGCGGGATCGGTGAGGAAGATGGTGCAGCTCAAATCGCAGCGTATCGGTTTCTGGCCGACCGGGAGGAAGGCCGCGTCGGCATGATTGCCATAGGCCATGCCCGGCACGTAGCGGCTGAGCATCGGCGGGGCGAGGATGATCGGAAAGGCGAAATTGTCGAAATCCTCATGGGTGTAGAGCGCCCGCGCCATCAGGTCGGCGGCGGTCTTGTCGTAGGCCTGGAGGTTGTTCTTGACGGTCGAATCGGGATTGGAGCCGCGCCCGTCGATAAATGGCGCCTCCGCGGCGATCCGGCGCAGCGTCTCGACCTCGCCAGGGCTCAAAAGATCGGGGATTTCCTTGAACACTGGCGCCCTTTCCCGCTGGCTAGTCCGTAGCCGCTGAGCCGCCGCGCGTCGAGGCGGTGTCCAGCGCCCGGGCGACGTGCGGGCAGTCGCGGGCCGCGGCCTCGATCCAGCGCAGCGCCTCCGCAAGCTCCGCGCCGTGCTCGCGGCCGGCTTGCGCGAGCAACGCCTCGCGGAGCTCGGGACCATATTCATATTCGGGAGCCTTGGAGTAGCGGCCCATCAAGGGGTGCGAGGCGAGCGATGCCGCCGCCGCCGCATCCAGGCCGAAGAAACCGGCGAGTCCTGCGAGGCCCGCCGCCGGCGCCGCGAGGAAGGCGTCGAAGTCCAGCCGGAGCGCCGCGTCCGGGCCGAGCCGCTCGGCCGCCTGGACGAGGCTTCCCATCTCGCTCGCCCAGACCATGCCGATGCGCTCCCCTTCGCTCATGCCCGCCACGTCCCAGCGCCGTTCGCCGACGCGGCGGTGCAGCCGCTCCAGCCGCGCCTCCGCGGTGGCGGCGATCTCCTGTCGCGAATTGGGGCCGGCGAGGATGTTCGCGGCGTAGCGTTCGGGCGAGGCATGGAGCAGCAGCGCCTTCGATCCGGCGGGGACCAGCTCGGCCGCATGCTCGCTGACGAAGCTGGTCGCCTTCGCTATCGCCCTCTGCTCCGCGCGAAAGGTGCGGGAGAGGAGGGCGGTCAGCGCGTCCAGCCGGGCGGCCACCGTGTCGGCCGGCCACAGCGCCTCGGTCGCGCCGCGCTCCGCCAGCCGGTCGGCGAAGTCGCGCAGGATGACCGGCTCGCGCAAAGCGAGCACCTCCGGCAGCTCGCCGAGCAGTCGCGAGATCAGGGTCGAGCCGACATGGCCGATGTGGAAGATGTAATGGAGGTCGCGCCTCGCCTCGCGCGGCACCGCGCCTTCCACCTGGCTCCACGGCACGACGTGGCGCGGCGTTCCCGGCGCGAGCGAGCGGTCGTCGAGGAAGCTCGCCGCGCGATAATCCGCCTCGCTCTTCTCGACGAGGAGGACGCTGTCCGACGCCGCATCGTAACCGTGCGGGAACCAGCGGGGGCTGGCGCTACCGCTCACGGGCGCCGCGAAAGGCGGGGGCGGCGGGACGCTCCGGGCATCGCCGCCGCCCTCATCCCGGTCAGGCCTCGCCGGCCGCTTCGCCGTCGCCGGCCGGGGCCGGCGCATCGGCCGGGATCTCGCCCGGCTCGGCATTGGGGTCGCGCTCCTCGGTGAAGCCGGCGACATCCTTCTCGAACATCTGCGCCATCACGTCGACGCCCTTCGCCTGGAGCTCGGCCTCTTCCGGCGAGCGGGCGACGTTGACGTGGATGGTGACCGCCACTTCCGGGTGAAGCGCGATCTTCACCTCCTGAAGGCCGATCGCCTTGATCGGCCGGTCGAGGACGATCTGGTTCTTCGCGATCTTGTGGCCCTCGGCCTCCAGCAGCTCGGCAAGGTCTCGGGCCGACACCGAGCCGTAGAGCTGGCCGGTGTTCGACGCCTGGCGGATGAGCTGGACGGTGATGCCGTCTATCCCCTTCGAATCCGCCTCCGCCGCGGTGCGCCGCTCGGCGTTCTGCGATTCGATTCGGGCGCGGTTGGCCTCGAACACCTTGGTGTTCGATTCGTTGGCGCGCAGGGCCTTGCCGTTGGGAAGGAGGAAGTTGCGGGCATAGCCGTTCTTCACCTTCACGACGTCGCCGATGGCGCCGAGCTTCTCGATCCTTTCGAGCAGAATGACATCCATGTGCCCGGCTCCTTATTTCACGACGTAGGGGAGAAGGCCGAGGTGGCGGGCGCGCTTGATCGCGGTGGCCAGCTCGCGCTGCTTCTTGCCGGAGACGGCGGTGATCCGGCTTGGGACGATCTTGCCCCGCTCGGAGACGAAGCCCTGGAGCAGGCGGACGTCCTTATAGTCGATCGTGGGAGCGTCCTTGCCGGAAAAAGGGCAGCTCTTGCGGCGGCGGAAAAATGGGCGTGCCATCGTTGCTGGTCCTTGTCTCTATGCGTCGGCGAAGTCGGGGCGGGGCGCGCGATCGCCGCGGTCCGGACGGTCGCCGCGGTCGGGGCGGTCGCCGCGCGGGCCGCGGTCGCCGCGATCCCGGTCGCCGCGCTCCGAGCGCTCGTTGCGCCGCATCATCGCGGACGGGCCGGCCTCATGCTCGTCGACGCGCAGCGTCATGTAGCGGATGACGTCCTCGTTGATCTGGGTCTGGCGCTCGAGCTCGGCGACGACCGGGGCCGGCGCCTCGAAGTCGAGCATCACATAATGGCCCTTGCGGTTCTTGGCGATCCGGTAGGCGAGGCTGCGGAGGCCCCAGGTCTCGGTCTTGACGACCTTGCCGCCGTTCGTTTCGATAATGTTGGTGGCGGTTTCCGCCAGCGCGTCCACCTGGGCCTGGGCCAGGTCCTGACGCGCGATGAACACATGCTCGTAAAGCGGCATGGCTGCGCATTCCTTGTCTTTGGCCGATCGCTGACGCCGCCCGATGCGGACGCCCCTCCGGCTGTCGTCTCAAATTGATCCGGGGCGGAAAAGCGCTCGGCCTTCCGCCCCGGTTGCCGCGCTCATAGCAGAAGCGCCGCTTTTCGCAAGGGCTTGAGCGCCCGAGGTCCGCCCGCGGGAGACCGCGCGCGGTCCTGGCTAGCGCAACGCCCCCCGCTGCCGCATCCGCAGCGCATAGAGGAGCAGCCCGATCGCCACCGCCCAGATCACCAGGTTCATGATCATCATCGGCGCGCTTCTCATCTCGGCGGGCGCGGCCGAGACGCCATATTGCCAGGCCGTGCTCACTGCCAGCCCGGCCAGCGATACGGCAAAGGCCGTAACCGCCCAGCGGCTGCGCGTCAGGAGCAGCATCGAGCCGAGCAGCGCGCCCCAGACGCCGAACGCCCAGGCCGCCTGCACCCAGGCGGGGAAATGGTCGAAATAGGCCCGTTGCGCATCGGTGAGGGCGGCCAGATAGGCCTGGTTGCGGGTCTGGCTCATGACATAGTCGAAGCAGCCGAACGCGTTCCACAGCGCGGAGACGCTGCCGACGATCCACAGATGCAGCGGCGTCCTCATCGAATTTTCCATGCCTCGTCCCCCCGTTCCGGCGAGTGCCGCAGCGGCCGCGCCGGGCCGCAACGTCGCACTCCGCGCCCGCCCTGGCAAGCCGCGCCGGATCCGCTCGAGGCCCCGCCGCGGCTTCCCGCGCGCTGTCGCTCCGCAAGATCGCCCTCGTTGCGGGAATTGAGTACGGACCCTAGGGAAAGCGCTTATGCAAAGCAGCTCCAAGCCAGGGTGCCCGTGACGGATGCACCGCCGCTCAGCGTGGTCATGCCGGCCCGCAACGCGCTGCCCTATCTCGATGTCAGCATCGCCAGCATCCTGGGGCAGAGCTTCGGCGATTTCGAGTTCGTCATCCGCGACGACGGCTCGACGGACGGCACAAGCGAGGTGCTGCGCGACTGGGCGGCTCGGGACCGGCGCATCCGCCTGTTCGAGGGGTCGCAGCTCGGCCCCGCCGGCGCGTCGAACGCGGTGGTCGCGGCGGCGCGGGCGCCGCTCGTCGCCCGCATGGACGCCGACGATGTCGCCCGCGGCGACCGGCTCGAACGCCAGATGGCGGCGATGGCGGCATCGCCCGATCTCGTCTTGCTGGGTTCGCTGTTCGAAACGATCGACGGGGAGGGGAGGGTAAGGCGGGGCCCCGACCTGTGGCGGCTGGCGCGGCGCTCGCCCTTCGTCCCGTTCGCCCACGCCTCCGCCTTGTTCCGCCGAGCCGCGTTCGAGCGCACCGGCGGCTACCGCCGCGCGTGCGACTATTGGGAGGATCTCGACCTGTTCCTCCGCCTTGCCGAACTGGGCCCGGTCGCGGTCGTCGCCGAACCGCTCCTGGCCCATCGCGCGACCATGTCCAGCTCGCGCCTGGTCGCTTCGGAGGAGGCGCGGATCGAGGCCGCGGTGGATCGCATGTACACTTGCGTCGCGCTCTACCAGCGGGGCGAGAGCTACGAGCCGGTCGTTCGCGCGCCGCTCGCCCCGGGCGGCCGAGTCTCGCCGATGGTCTTCGTCTCCCTCAATTCGAACCGCCTCTGGGCCGGGGAATCGCCGCGCCCGCTCGGCCGGATGCTGCGCCGCGCCCGCCTGCGCTTCGACGCGGAGACCGCGGTGGCTTTTCTCTGGGCCCTGGCCGCCGAGATCGCGCCGGGGCTGCTTCGCGGCTTTCTCAGAGCGCTGGTGAGGGCGCGCGGCGTCTTCGTGCGCTCGAAGCTGCGGTACGGCGACGTCTGCCGCTGGAAGCCTGCGCGCGACGAGGCGCGCCTCCAGGCGCGCAGCCACGCCCTTGCGGCCGGGCGCTCCTGGGCAGGCGATCCCGGCGCGGCGGATTAGGGCGAAGCTGCGCCGCAGGCTGGCGGGCGTGCCCCTCTAGAGGCGGCCGCCTACAGCCGCATCACCCCGCGCCGGGGGTCGCGTGTCCCCAGCGTCTCGGCGGTCAGCGGGGCACCGGCGGCGAGCAGGGCCTGGCGACGCCCTCGCGGGTCGGTGCTGAGCTGGGCCTGCTCGAAGGGCAGGAAGGCCGCGAAGCAGGGCTCGGCGAGGGCCCGCTCCACGAAGGCCGCCGTCGCCGGCCAGCGCTGCGCGTCCGCTTCGAATCCGGCATAGGCGCCGTTGCGAAAGAAGGTGGCGATGGCGATGTCGGCGAGCCCGATGTCGTCGCCGAACAGGAAGCCCGCTTGGGGCAGCTCGCCTTCCAGATAGTCCAGCTCGCGCGGCAGGTCCTCCGCCAGCGTCTTTTCGACCCGCGCGGCATCGCCCGGGTGGCCGAAGACGGCGGGGCAGACGAACTTCTGGTAGAACAGGCCCCAGATGAACACGTCGCCGAGGCGGGTGTCGGCATATTCCTCGAGCCACCGGGCCCGCGCCCGGTCCTTGACGCTTGCCGGGAGGAGCGGCCGTTGCGGATAGGCCTCGTCGAGATAGGCGCAGATGACCGAGGAATCGCACAAGGTCACGTCCCCGTCGACCAGCACCGGGATGCGCCTCAGCGGCGAGAGGCGGTCGAACTCGTCGCCGCCGAAGAAGGGCGTGATCGGGTCGATCTCATAGTCCAGCCGCTTGAGCGCCAGGCAGGCGAGCACCTTCCTCACATAGGGGCTGACATAGCTGCCGACGATCTTCCTCATTGCGCCTCCTGATATGGCACAGCGCGCCGGCCTGGGCTAATCTCCCCGACGAGAAAAGGGGGAACGGCATGGCCGTCGCCGGAAGCTGCCATTGCGGAGCCGTACGGCTCGAAGTCACTTACGCGCCGCTGTGGGTGGGGATGTGCAACTGCTCCCTCTGCCGCAAACTCGCCTGGCTCGTCGCTTATTATCCCGATGCGGAAGTCCGCGTGGAAGGGGAAACCACGGCCTATGTCTGGGGCGATCGCATGATCGGCATCCATCATTGCCGTATCTGCGGCTGCGGGACCCACTGGCAGACGCTGGGCGAGGATTTCGGGCGGATGGGCATCAACGCGCGCCTGCTGGACGGCTTCGATCCCGCCGCGGTAGAGGTGCGGCCGCTGGACAATGCCGACTAGATCGCGCGGCTCACCACTTCCTTCATGATCTCGTTGGTGCCGCCGAAGATGCGGGTGACGCGTGCGTCGCGCCAGAGACGGGCGATAAGGTAGTCGTTCATGTAGCCGGCGCCGCCGTGGAGCTGGAGCGAGGCGTCGCACGCCTCCCATTGCAGCTCGGTGTGCCAGAGCTTGGCGGCCGACGCCTCGGCGGCGGTGAGCTCGCCGCGGATATGGCGGGCGATCGCCCAGTCGAGATGCGCCCACCCGACCTGCAGCTTGGCGGCGAGATCGGCGAGGGTGAATTTGGTGTTCTGGAAGTCGAAGATCGTCTTGCCGAACGCCTTGCGCTCGCGGGTGAATTTGACCGCTTCGTCGAACGCGCGCTGCGCCGCTCCCTGGGCCGAGCAGGCGATGGAAAGGCGCTCCTGGGGGAGCTGGTTCATCAGATAGGCGAAGCCGGCGCCTTCCTGGCCGAGGCAGTGGGTGATCGGCACTCGGACGTCGTCGAAGAACAGCTCGGACGTATCCTGCGAATGGAAGCCGATCTTGTCGAGGTTGCGGCCCCTCGCATAGCCTTCGCTGTCGGCCTCGACGAGGATCAGCGAGAGGCCCTTGGCGCCGGCGGAGGGATCGGTCTTGGCGGCGACGATCACCAGGTCGGCATGCTGGCCGTTGGTGATGTAGGTCTTCGAGCCGTTCAGGACGTAATGGTGGCCGTCGCGCCGCGCGACGGTGCGGATGGCCTGCAGGTCCGACCCGGCGCCGGGCTCGGTCATGGCGATGGCGGTCACCGTCTCGCCCGAGACCATGCGCGGCAGCCAGTGGCTCTTCTGCTCCTCCGAGCCGTAGGCGACGAGATAGTCGGCGACGATGTCGGAGTGGAGACTGATGCCGGCGGTGGAGCCGGCATAGCCCAGCTCCTCGTCGATCACCGCGTTGAAGCCGAAGTCGAGGCCGGGGCCGCCATAGGCTTCCGGCACGGTGGGGCAGAGGAGGCCCGCCTCGCCGGCTTTGGTCCAGAAGGCGCGGTCGATGATTCCTTCCTCTTCCCAGCGGCTTAGGTGGGGGAGGAGCTCGCGTTCGAAGAAGCGGCGGACGCTGTCTCGGAACCGGTCGTGCTCGGGAGAGAAAAAGGTGCGGCCGGCGGTGTCGAGCATTCAGGCTTCGCGGAAGCGGGGCGCGGGGGCGGGCTGGGTGATGCCGCCGATGGTGGCGAAAGTGCCACGGAAGGCGTTGTGCGGATGGGCGGGAGCGTCCGCTAGCGAGAGGATAGGGGCGAAACAGGCGTCGCTCGATTGTAGCAATTCGCAGAAATAGGGGCGCGGATGTTGCCGGAACACGTCTTCCAGCTCCTCGCGCAGCCCCGGATCGTCGCGACCCGAGGAGAGGCCGAGCTTGGCCGCCAGCACGCCGAAGAAGCGCGGCTCGAGCGCCCCGATCGCCACCCACTCGCCGTCGGCGCATTGATAGACGTCGTAATAAGCCCGCCCCGTGTCGAGCATGTTGACCCCGCGCTCGTCCTCCCACAGGCCGGCGGCCTTGAGCGACCAGGTCAGCGCCGAGAGCAAGGCGGCGCCGTCGACCATCGCGCAGTCGATCACCCGCCCCTTGCCGGTCCGCCGGGCGGCGAGGATTCCGGCCAGCATGCCGAAGGCGAGCATCATCCCGCCGCCGCCGAAATCCCCGACCAGGTTGACCGGCGGCACCGGCGGCCCCCCGGCCCGCCCGAAGGTGTGGAGCACGCCGGCCAGCGCGATATAGTCGATGTCGTGCCCGGCGGTGCCGGCGAGCGGCCCCTCCTGCCCCCAGCCGGTCATCCGCCCGTAGACGAGCCGCGGATTGTCGGCGCAGAGCAGGTCCGGCCCGAGCCCGAGCCGCTCCATCACGCCCGGGCGGAACCCCTCGATCAGGCCGTCGGCGTCGCGGGCGATGTCGCGCACCATCGCCGCGTCCTCCGGCCGGGTGAGGTCGAGCCACATCACCGAGCCGCGCGAGCGCGAGAGGATGTCGAACCGGCGGGGCAAAGCCGGCGGCTGGCCCTCCCGCTCGATGCGGATGACCGCGGCGCCATGGTCGGCGAGCATCATCGCCGCGAACGGCGCCGCCCCGAGCCCGGCCAGCTCGACGATCGTGATCCCGTTCAGCTCCCCCGCCATGGCGGCAAGCTAACGCGCGGCGCAGCCCCCCGCCAGCGAAGAAATGGCCCGCAAGTAATTCACAAGTCTTTTGAAATAAGATTTTTTCGTCCGATTGACATTTCCATGGAATCGGCGCTTCAATGCGCCTCGCATCGCGGGAGGGCCAAGATGCACGTGGTAATCGCAAAAGCAGGCCGCGCTCTGGCGCTGGCGGCGTTCGCCGCTTTCCCCGCGCTCGCCGCGGCGACCGAGACCGTGACCTATACCTACGACGCCAAGGGACGGCTGGTGAAGGTCGAGCGGACCGGCACCGTCAACAACAACGTCACCACCACCTACGCCCACGACAAGGCCGACAACCGCACCGGCAAGACCACCACCGGGTCCCCCAACCCGCCGCCGCCATAGGCAATCGGGCCGACGCGTATTCCGGCCCGGCAAGAAGGCCGCTCCGCACCGGCGGGGCGAGGAAGGTTCGAGGGAGAGGGCGATGATCCGACGGTCGCTGCGGGCGACGACGCTCGCCTGCGCATTGCTGGCCGGCACCAGCCTGGCCTCGGGCGCCTTCGCCCAGGCGAGCCCAATGCCGTTCCGAGCGCTCGACGGCAACGGCGTCGACCTCGTCCAGGGCGATTTCGTGATGGCGTTCAAGGAAGGCTCGATCGGCTCCGGCCGCGCCGAGCTGCCGCTGGTGAGGACGAGCGGCGGCGCCCGCGCCGCGCAGTGGGACGGCTACACCTTCCGCCGCGACGTGGGCGCCTCCTGGTCGGCGGTGACGATCGACATCGGCCTGCCGGGCGCGACCCGCGACCGCTTCACCTTGTCGTCGGGGGTGTTCGTCTCCTCGAAGGGCAATGGCGCGACCCTGACCGGCTCGAACGCCGTTTACACCTACACCGCCGCCGACGGAACGACGATCAGCTTCAGCGACCCGTCCGGCGGCGACTGGTATACCGAGGCGACGAACTTCTGCTCGGGCTATTCGACCGCCTTCCATTCGACCTGCTTTCTCACCCCCGACACGATCACCGCGCCCAACGGGGCGGCGATCAGCTTCACCTGGAACGTCTGGGAGACCTCGCGCGCCATCTTCGAATGGACGTTGGCGAGCGTCGCCAACAGCTACGGCTATTCGGCCGAGTTCAGCTACGATTCGTCGAACGCCCTGATCAGGACCGGCGCCACCTTCCGCAATTCGGCGGCGGGCACGGGCGCCCAGGCCTCGGTCAGCTACGCCTATCCGTCGGGCAGCTCGGGGAGCGCCGACGTCACCGACATGGCGGGCAACGTCTGGCGGGTGACGTCGACCAGCATCAGGCGCCCCGGCGAGAGCTCGGCGGGGTTTACGGTGACGAAGAATACAAGCGGCATCGTCACCTCGGTCACGCGCGACGGAGTCACCACCGGCTACAGCCGCTCGGTCTCGGGCACCACGGGCACGATGACGGTGACCGATGCCTCCAGCCACAGCTCGACCGTGGTCTCGGACCTCGCGATCGGCCGGGCGACCGCGGTGACCGACGCCCTGAGCCGGACCACCGCCTACGCCTACGACACGTCCGGGCGGCTGACCCGGGTGACCAGCCCGGAGGGCAATTACGTCCAGTACACGCTCGACGCGCGCGGCAACGTCACCCAGGCCTCGTTCGTGCCGAAGAGCGGATCGGGGCTGTCGACCCTCACCACCTCGGCCTCCTATCCCTCCTCCTGCACCAACGCCAAGACCTGCAACGAGCCCACCAGCACCACCGACGCGCGCGGCAACACCACCGATTATGCCTATGACAGCGGCACCGGGCTGGCGACCAGCGTCACCGCGCCCGCGCCCACCTCCGGCGCGGTGCGGCCGCAGACGCGCTACGGCTATTCGGGCGGCCTGCTCACCAGCGTCTCGGCCTGCCAGACGACCAGCTCGTGCAGCGGCGGGGCGGACGAGGTGAAAGCCACGATCGGCTATGATGCCAACGGCAACGTCACCTCGGCGAGCGCCGGCAACGGCAGCGGCACGCTGACCGCGACCAGCGCGATGACCTACGATGCGATGGGCAACCTCCTCACGGTGGATGGGCCGCTGTCGGGCACCGCCGACACAATCCGCTACCGCTACGATGCCGCGCGGCGGCGGGTGGGGGCGACCTCGCCCGACCCCGACGGCTCGGGGGCGATGAAGCCACGGGCGGTGCGCGCGACGTACAACAGCTCGGGCCTCCCCACCAAGGTCGAGCGGGGCACGGTCAACAGCCAGAGCGACAGCGACTGGAGCGGGTTCAGCGCGCTCGAGGCGGTGGAGACGGGCTACGATTCCAACTTCCGAGCGACGAGCACGAAGCTCACCTCCGGCAGCACCATTTACGCGCTGACCCAGGCGAGCTACGACGCGGTCGGCCGCACCGAATGCGTCGCGCAGCGGATGAACCCGGCCATCTTCTCGAGCATCACCACCGGCGCCTGCTCGCTGGGCACCCAGGGCAGCGGCTCGAACGACTTCGGGCCGGACCGGATCGTCAAGACGACCTACGACGTGGCGGGGCAGGTGACGAAGACGACCAGCGCCTACGGGGTGACCGGGGTAGAGGCGGACGAGGTCACCTCGACCTACACGTCCAACGGGCTGCTCTCGACCGTCACCGACGCGGAGGGCAACAAGACGACCTACGGCTATGACGGGCTGGACCGCCTTGCCGCGACCTACTTCCCCTCGGCCACGAAGGGCGCGGGCACCAGCAGCACCACCGACTATGAGTCGCTGACCTACGATGCGAACGGCAACGTCACCGCGCGGCGGCTGCGGGACGGGAACAGCATCGGCTACAGCTACGACACGCTGAACCGGGTGACCGCGAAGGACCTGCCCGGCTCCGAGCCTGACGTCGCCTACACCTACGATGCCCTGAGCCGCATGACCGGGGCGAGCCAGACCGGCAATGCGCTGTCGTTCACGTTCGACGCGCTGAACCGGAACCTCACCGAGGCAGGCCCGCAGGGGACGGTGACGTCCACCTGGGACATCGGCGGCCGCCGGACCCGCATCGCCCACCCGGACGGGTTCTACGTCGACCAGGATTATCTCGTCACCGGCGAGGTGAGCGCGATCCGTGAGAATGGGGCGACCTCGGGGGCGGGGGTGCTGGCCACCTACGTCTATGACGATCTCGGCCGACGCACGAGCCTGACGCGCGGGGACGGCTCGGTGCTGGGCTACAGCTACGACGCCGTCTCGCGCCTGTCGCAGCTCGCCGACAACCTCTCCGGCACGACCTACGACCAGACGCTCGGGTTCACCTACACGCCGGCCTCGCAGATCGCCGCGACGACGCGCTCGAACGATAACTATGCGTGGGGCGCGCACTACAACGTCACCAAGAGCTACACGACCAACGGATTGAACCAGTTCACGGTCGCGGGCAGCGCCAGCCCCACCTATGATACCAAAGGCAACCTCACATCCGCGGGCTCGACGACGTTCAGCTACAACTCGGAGAACCTGCTGACCGGCGCCACCGGCAGCATCGCGCTGGCCTACGACCCCGAGCTGCGGCTGTACCAGTCCTCGGGGGGCACCAGCGGCACCACGCGGCTGGCCTATGATGGCGCGAACCTGATCGCGGAATATAACAGCTCGAACGTGATGCTCCGCCGTTACGTCCACGGCCCCGGCACCGACGAGCCGATCGCCTGGTACGAAGGCTCGGGCACCACCGACCGCCGGTTCCTCCACCAGGACGAGCGCGGCAGCGTGGTCGCGGTGACCAACAGCTCCGGTACGGTGCTGGGGGTCAATAGCTACGATGAGTATGGGGTGCCGGCCTCCGCCAACCTCGGCCGGTTCCAGTACACCGGCCAGACCTGGCTCGCCGACCTCGGGCTCTATTATTACAAGGCGCGGATGTACTCGTCGGGCCTCGGGCGGTTCCTGCAGACGGACCCGATCGGATACGGGGATGGAATGAACGTGTACGGCTATGTCGGCGCTGATCCGGTGGATCGAGACGATCCCAGCGGGTTGAAGAGAGGGAACGGATCTTCGAAAACATTGGCGAGACTCAACGGAACTCCTGGCGGGTTCGGCGCGCCCTTGGGAAACCTCGCCGGCTCCGACGGCGCAATCGTTGTGACCGGCGAGAGGTGGTTGCTGGATTTGCTCGAACAACTTGCAACTTTAAACTACATCGATCTAGCCAACTGGATGAATCGGCTCGGGAATCCCGGTGATCGTAATCCGAGAAAGTGCTATGGCCCACCAACACCTCCAGGTGCGAGTAAACAAAAACTTACGAACGTGGTACATCGCAATGGTGACGAAGCAAGATCTCACTTTATTGCTTACGGTTTCGAGACGCCTTTGTGGTTTTACAATCAAGTAAAAGACGGAGGTCCGTGGGACTACAAGGTCTATGCAACAAGCTCTCCTCACGGTGGCTCCCAGTTTCAAAATTTTGGTAACTACAACTACGGGTATACTGGATATAAGGCGGGAATCCCAAGCGGGGTCCTGTTGCGTCAGGCAGGACAAGCGCACCAGCGTGATGGAAGCACCGACGGCAGCGGAGATCCCGGAAACGGCATCTGGGGCGGCACGCCCCCGTACGGCGATGATCCGCGCGACCAAGAGCAGATCAAGCAGGGTTATGAGGACGCGAAGAATGGGTGTTGAACGTCGTGTGGCGCATGCCGGACCAAGTCGCCATGGGCGAGCAATCGGGTACAGGGGGGTCGGTTTCGCGCTGGCGATGACGCTTCCGGCCTCGTGCGGCCCCTCCTGCACCAATCACCTTCTCCGCGCCGAGGCTTCCCCGACGCAGGAGCATTTGGCGGAGGTCTTCTTTCGCGGGTGCGGAGCGACGACGGCTTTCAACACGCAGGTCTCCATCGTGGGGCGCGGCCAGCCGGTGCGAGGTCCTGGGAACGTGTTCCGCGCCGTGTTTGACCGGGATTCGAGGAAATACGCGACGGGTTCGCCGCGCGTCGAGCTCCGCTGGTTAAGCCCGAAACGGCTGGAGGTGGATTATGACGGCCAAGCGCATGTCGGCTTCGCCGTACGTCAGGTTGCAGGCATCGGCATCGCGTATCGCAAGCGAAGCGACTGGTAGAGGGATGCCGGCTGCACAGATCGCCGCCAACACACGCTCCAACGACAATTACGTCCAGTACACGCTCGATTCGCGCGGCAACGTCACCCAGGCCGCCTTCGTCCCCAAATCGGGCTCGGGCCTCTCTACGGTGACGACCTCGGCGAGCTATCCCTCGTCCTGCACCAACGCCAAGACCTGCAACGCGCCGACCAGCACCACCGACGCGCTCGGCAATACGACCGACTACGCCTATGACAGCGGCACCGGGCTGGCGACCAGCGTCACCGCGCCCGCGCCCACCTCCGGCGCGGTTCGGCCGCAGACCCGCTACGGCTATTCGGGCGGGCTGCTGACCAGCGTCTCGGCCTGCCAGACGGCCAGCTCGTGCAGCGGCGGCTCCGACGAGACGAAGTCGACGATCGGCTACGATTCGAGCGGCAACGTCACCTCGA
>DASWRU010000063.1:0-35058 GCA_036403015.1 Allosphingosinicella sp. | reverse complement strand
TCTTTCCGGCAAGCAGGGGATAGGGATTGATCGCCTCCCCCTCATACCATTTCTGGCCCGGCGCCATCTTATAGACGGCGAAATGGAGGTGCGGACCGGCCGGATTGGCGTTGCCGGTGGAGCCGACGCGGCCGATCGGATCGCCCTGCTTCATCGCCTGTCCTTCATGGAGCCCGGAAGCATAGTCCTGCAGGTGGGCGTAGTAGAAGAGCCACTGCCCGTCCGGCGAACGGACATAGGCGGTGATCCCGCCGCCGCCCCTGGAGAAGAACAGCTTTTCGAGCGTGCCCGGCGCCGCCGCCACGACCGGGGTGCCGTGCGGGGCCATGATGTCGATCGCGTCATGCACGCGCCCGCCCGAACGCGCCTCCGTGAACGTATCGGTGAGCTGATCCGCCTTGATGCCCAGGACGGGAATGGCGAGCCCCGTCGGCCCGAGCACCAGGTCAGGCGCCCGGGCTTGCGGCGCGACGGGCGCGAAGCCCGCCTTTGCCTCGTCGACATGGCCGCGGTTGAAGGCGACCAGCCAGAAAGCGCTGGTGAGGGCGGCGGTGACGAGGGCGGTCGCCACGATAACCAGGATCAGTTTCATCCGGTGCATGAGCGCCCAACGCAACTTATTCCCGCACCGTTCCGTTTCGAGCCGCGAATGACGGGAACCATCCGCATCGGCTGCTCGGGCTGGATCTACCGCCACTGGCGGGGCGCCTTCTATCCGGAGAAGCTGGCCCAGCGCCTGTGGTTCGCTTATTATGCCGAGACGTTCGAGACGGTCGAGCTCAACACCAGCTTCTACCACCTGCCCAAGCCCGAGACCTTCACCAAGTGGCGCGACCAGGCGCCACCGGGATTCCGCTATGCGGTCAAGGCCTCGCGCTTCATCACCCACATGAAGAAGCTCAAGGATTGCGAGGAGCCGCTCGACACCTTCCTCGCCCGCGCCCGCAACCTCGGGCCGGCGATCGGCCCGATCCTCTACCAGCTGCCGCCCAGATGGGGCTTCAACCGGGAGCGGATCGAGGATTTCCTCCGCCTCCTCCCCGGAGACCTCACCCACGTCTTCGAGTTTCGCGAGACAAGCTGGCTGACCGAGGAGGTCCTTGCCATCCTGGACGCCCACGGCGTCTCCTTCTGCGCCCATGACATGCCCGGCTCGCGGACCGAGCGCTGGGCGGCCGGCCCGATCGCCTATGTCCGCTTCCACGGCGGCGAGGGCAAATATTGGGGCCGCTATTCGGACGAGGGCCTGCTCGCCTGGACCGACTGGATCGTCGCTCAGGCACAGGGCGGCCGCGACGTCTGGTGCTATTTCAACAACGACATGTACGCCCACGCCATTCACGACGCGCTGACGCTGCGGGCGATGGTGGGTCAGGCGCTCCGCTGAAGCGCGAGAACGGTCTGGAACTCGGCGACCGCCGCGGCGGGTCCCGCTTCATGTCCCCAGACGGCGCTGCAGACGGCGAGGAAATCGGCGCCCGCTTCGACCAGCACCCGCCCGTTGGCCGGCGTAATGCCGCCGATCGCGACGCAAGGTATCTCGAACAGGCGCGACCACCAGCCGAGGATCGACGGGTCCGGCCGGTGGGCCGTCTCCTTGGTGGCAGTGGGAAAGAAGGCCCCGAACGCGACATAATCCGCCCCCGCCTCCCCCGCTTCCATGGCAAGATGGCGGCTGTCGTGGCAGGTAACGCCGATCTGCGCGGACGGGCCGAGCAGCGCCCGCGCCTCGCGCGGGTCGCCGTCGCCTTGGCCGAGATGGACACCGTCGGCGCCGAGGCGCTTCGCCAGCGCCATGTCGTCGTTGACGATGAAGGCCACCTCGTGCGCCTCGCAGAGGCGCTGGAGCGGCTCGGCGAGCCGGGCGGCCTCATGCCGGTCCAGCCCCTTCACCCGGAACTGGAAGGCCGCGACCAGTTCGTCGGCGCCGGACAGAGCCGCCTCCAGCCGGTCGGCAAAGCCGCCGCCAACCTCAGGCGGCGAGATCAGGTAGAGCCGGCACGGCGGCCGCCCGATCGGCTCGAACAGCTCGGCGAAGCCGGCATCGAGGGAGAGGTCCGCCTCGTCCTCCGCCACGGCCGCGCCTATTCCTCGCCCTTGTAGATGCGCACCAGCCTGTCGAGCATGGCCAGCGCGTCGTCGCGCGAGCGCTGGAAGGTGTTGCGGCCGATGATCGAGCCGTTGCCGCCGCCGTCGCGAATGTCTCGCGCGTCCTGGAAGACGGCGTCCGTGCCCTTGGCGGCGCCGCCGGAGAAGACGACGATGCGGCGGCCGTTGAAGCAGGACTGGACGACGTGCCGCACCCGGTCGGCCTGCCGGGACCAGTCCGTCCCCTCATAGGCCTTCTGCGCGTCCTTCTGCTCGATATGGTCGGACGGCAGCTTCACCTTGATGACGTGGGCGCCGATCAGCGCCGCCATGTGCGCGGCATAGGCGCCGACGTCGAGGGCGAGCTCGCCCTCCTTCGACAGCTTGCCGCCGCGCGGATAGGACCAGATCACCGTGGCGATGCCCACGGCCTTGGCCTCCGCCGACATCTCGCTGATCTCCTCGATCATCTCGAACATTTCGTCGGCGCCGGGATAGATGGTGAAGCCGATCGCGGAGCAGCCGAGACGCAGCGCGTCCTCGACTCCGCCGGTCACCGCCTGGTTGATCGAGGTGGCCCAGCTGTTCGAGCTGTTGACCTTGAGGATGGTCGGGATCTGCCCCGCGAACGTGTCCGCGCCGGCCTCGATCATACCGAGCGGCGCCGCATAAGCGGACAGGCCGGCGTCGATGGCGAGCTGATAGTGATAGTGCGGATCGTAGGCGGCCGGGTTGACCGCGAAGCTGCGCGCCGGCCCGTGCTCGAAGCCCTGGTCGACGGGCAGGATGACGAGCTTGCCGGTGCCGCCGAGCCGCCCCTGCATCAGGATGCGGGCGAGGTTCGCCTTCACGCCGGGATTGTCGCTCTCGTAATTGGCAAGAATGGCTTTGACGGCAGGCGTGATGCTCATCGTGGGTCCCTGTGCGGTGGTGAGGCCGCCGCGGCCCTAACCCACCGGCCGCCGGGGGGCAACGGCGGGCTGCCCGGTCAGGCGGCGGAAGACGGCCCCTTCAGCTCCAGCATGTTGCCCTCCGGATCGCTGAGGTAGATCGAAGGGCCCTGGCCGTCGGCGCCGTAGCGCTGCGCCACCTCCGCCTCGATGCCATGGCTCGCGAGGTGGGCGAGGATCGCCGGTTCGTCCCACGGCTCGACGCGGAAGCAGACATGATCGACGTTCCGCCCCTCCTGCCCCGGCGGCGCCCCGCCCATTCGGCCGAGCTTGCCGTCGACGGGGACGAGGTCGACGAGGCTCGTGCCGACGCGCAGCTGGTAAAGGCCGATCGCCTCCTGATGTCTCTCGAACCCGGCGCCGAGCACGTCCCGCCAGAAGGCGGCGACCCGGTCCAGGTCGATGACACGGAATACGACGTGATCGATGTCGCGGATCGCGATCGGCCTGCGCTCGCTCATGCGGCCGCCCGGCGGACGATCATGCCGCCTCCAGCGCCCTGACGCCCGGCAGATCCCTGCCCTCCATCCATTCGAGGAAGGCGCCGCCGGCGGTGGAGACGAAGGTGAAGTCGTCCGCGACGCCCGCCTGATTGAGCGCCGCGACGGTGTCGCCGCCGCCGGCCACCGAGACGAGCTGCCCCGCCTGGGTGAAGGCGGCGGCGGTTTGCGCCAGCTGGACGGTGGCGCGGTCGAACGGCGGCGTCTCAAAGGCGCCGAGGGGGCCGTTCCAGACGAGCGTGCGGCAGGTCTTGAGCGCGTCGGCCAGCGCCTCGACCGCGGCCGGACCGATATCGAGGATCATCTCGTCGGGCGCGACCTCGTGGACGTTGCAGATCCTGAGCGACGGCGGGTTGGGCGCGAATTCCTTCGCCACGACCACGTCGTAGGGCAAGTGGACGGTGCAACTCGCCCGCTCGGCGGCTTCGAGGATGTCGAGGGCGGTTCCGGCAAGGTCGTGCTCGCACAGCGACTTGCCGACGTCGACGCCGCGCGCGGCGAGGAAGGTGTTGGCCATGCCGCCGCCGATGATGAGGTGGTCGACCTTGGCAACCAGGTGGCGCAGCACGTCGAGCTTGGTCGAGACCTTGGCTCCGCCGACCACCGCCGCCACCGGCCGCTCGGGCTCGCCCAGCGCCTTCTGCAGCGCCTTCAGCTCCGCCTCCATCGCCCGGCCGGCATAAGCCGGGAGGCGGTGCGCGATCCCTTCGGTGGAAGCATGGGCGCGGTGGGCGGCGGAGAAGGCGTCGTTGACGTAGAGGTCGCCGAGACGGGCGAAGCGGTCGACCACCGCCGGATCGTTCTTCTCCTCGCCGCCGAAGAAGCGGGTGTTCTCGAGCAGCGCTATGTCGCCGGGCCGAAGCGTCGCGACCGCCTCGTCGGCGCCTTCCCAGTCGACATATCTGATCGGACGGCCGAGCACCGCCTCATAGGCTTTGGTCAGGCGGGCGAGCGAATATTCCGGGCCGGGCACCTTGGGTCGGCCGAAATGGGCGAGGACGAGGACGATCGCGCCCTTGTCCGCCAGCTCCGTCACGGTCGGCAGGGTGGCGCGCAGCCGGGTGTCGTCGGTCACCTGCCCGTCCTGCATCGGCACGTTCAAATCCTCGCGGACGAGCACACGCTTGCCGGCGACGTCGCCGATATCGTCGAGGGTGCGGAACGAGGCCACGCCTTAACCCCTTCCCGCCACCCCAGCGAAGGCTGGGGTCCATTCGGACTCAGCATGGATGCCAGCCTTCGCTGGCATGACGGAGCCCATCAGATCAGCCTCCCCATCGCCCCCGCCGTATCGACCATGCGGTTCGAGAAGCCCCATTCATTGTCGTACCAGCTGAGCACGCGGACCAGCTTTCCCTCCAGCACCGCGGTCTCGAGGCTGTCCACGGTCGAGCTTGCCGGATTGCCGTTATAGTCGATCGAAACCAGAGGCTCGTCCGAATAAGCAAGGATACCCTTTAAGGGGCCGCTCTCCGAGGCCGCCCTCAACGCACCATTGACCTCGTCGAGCGAGGTGTCGCGCTTCGGCGTGAAGGTCAGGTCGACGACGCTGACATTGGGCGTCGGCACCCGGATCGAAGAGCCGTCGAGCTTGCCCTTCAGCTCCGGCAGCACCTCGCCGACGGCGCGGGCGGCGCCGGTCGTCGTCGGGATCATCGACATCGCGGCGGCGCGGGCGCGGCGCATGTCCTTGTGGATCTGATCGAGGATGCGCTGGTCGTTGGTATAAGCGTGGATGGTGGTCATCAGCCCGCGCTCGATGCCGATCGTGTCGTTCAGCACCTTCGCGACCGGCGCCAGGCAGTTGGTCGTGCAGGAGGCATTCGAGACGATCCTGTGCTCCGCCGTCAGCTTGTCGTGGTTGACTCCGAACACGACGGTCAGGTCCGCGCCCTTGGCCGGCGCCGAGATCAGCACCCGCTTCGCGCCGGCGGCGAAATGCGCGGAGGCCTTGTCGCGGTCGGTGAAGAAGCCGGTACATTCGAGCGCGACGTCGATGCCGTTGTCGCCATGCGGCAGCTTGCCGGGGTCCCGCTCGGCCGTGACCCGGATGCGCCGGCCGTCGATGATGAGGTCGTTGCCGTCGGCGCGGACTTCGCCCGAATAGGCGCCGTGCACCGAGTCGCGCTTGAACAGGAGGGCGTTGGATTCGGCGTCGGCGAGGTCGTTGATCGAGACCAGCTCAAGCCCGCTGTCCGGTCGCTGGAGCAGGGCGCGGGCCACCAGCCGCCCGATGCGGCCGAAACCGTTGATCGCCACTCTCGTCGCCATGTCACTGATCTCCTTGTGAACCGAGCGCCGCGAGGATCCGCGGCACGATCGCCTCCGCGCTGAAGCCGAAGCGCTTGAACAAATCCTCCGCCGGGGCCGAGGCGCCGAACCGGTCGAGGCCGATCGCAACGCCCGCCGCGCCGACATAGCGCGACCAGCCCAGCGTGGTTCCCGCCTCGATCGATACCTTGAGCACATGCTCGGGCAGCAGGTCGCGGCGATAGGCCTCGTCCTGCCCGTCGAACAGCGACCAGCAGGGCATGGAGACGACGTCGGCGCCGATCCCCTGCGCTTCGAGCGAATCGGCGACCGCTGACGCGAGCTGCACCTCCGAGCCGGTGCCGATCAGCACCACGCGCCGCGCCACGGCCGCGGCCCGCAGCCGATAGGCGCCGCGGGCGCAGAGATTCTCCGCGCTCCTTTCCAGCCGCAGCTGCGGCAGGTTCTGGCGGGTCAGCGCGAGCAGCGACGGCCCCTCGCGCCGGGCCAAGGCAAGCGCCCAGCATTCGGCGGTCTCGACCGCGTCGGCGGGGCGATAGACGGCGAGGTCCGGAACCAGCCTGAGGCTCATCAGCTGCTCGACCGGCTGGTGCGTCGGTCCGTCTTCGCCCAGCCCGATCGAATCGTGGGTCATCACATAGACGACGCGGACCTGCTGCAGCGCCGACAGGCGGACGGCCGGCCGGCAATAATCCGAGAAGATCAGGAAGGTGCCGCCATAGGGGATGATCCCCCCGTGCAGCGCCATGCCGTTCATCGCCGCGGCCATGCCGAATTCGCGTATCCCGTAGTAGATGTAGCGGCCCGAATAATCGCCGCAGGTGAGAGGATTTTGGTTCTTTGTCTTTGTGTTGTTTGAACCTGTCAGGTCTGCTGACCCGCCCAGCGTGTCGGGCACCGCCGCATTGATCGCCTCGAGCGCCAGCTCAGACGACTTGCGGGTCGCGAGCGTCCGCGGTTCGGCCGCGAGGCTGTCGAGCCAGGCGTCGAGGCCGGTGTCGACCGGCAATCGTCCCTCCATCCGCCGGACCAGCTCGTCGCGCTGGGCGCTCGCCGCGAGGCGGACGCGCCATTCCTCATGCGCCGCCGCCATACGCGTGCCCGCCCGCCGCCAGGCGGCGAGGATCGGCTCGGGAATTTCGAACGGCTCCGCCTCCCAGACGAGCTGCTTTCGCGCCGCCGCGACTTCGTCGGCGCCGAGCGCCGCGCCGTGCGTCGCCGACGTCCCCTGCTTGTTGGGCGCGCCCCAGCCGATGATCGTCCGGCAGGCGATCAGCGACGGCCGCGGATCGGCCAGCGCCGCGTCGATGGCGCGGCGGATGTCGGCGAAATCGTGCCCGTCGCAACGCTCCACGTGCCAGCCATAAGCGGCGTAACGGGCCGGAATGTCTTCCGAGGTCGAAAGATCGGTGGATCCGTCGATGGTGATGCGATTGTCGTCCCAGAAGACGGTCAGCCGCCCCAGCCCGAGGTGCCCGGCAAGGCCCGCCGCCTCGTGGTTCACCCCCTCCATCAGGTCGCCGTCGCCGGCGACGACCCAGGTCCGGTGGTCGATCAGATCGTCGCCGAACGCCGCGTTCATGTGCCGCTCGGCGATCGCCATGCCCACCGCCATGCCGAAGCCCTGGCCGAGCGGCCCGGTGGTCGCCTCCACCCCGGGGAGGAGGAAATTCTCCGGATGGCCGGCGCAGGGCGAGCCGAGCTGCCGGAAGCCGCGAATGTCGTCCATCGTCGGCCGCTCGTAGCCGGTGAGGTGGAGAAGCGCGTAGATCAGCATCGAGCCGTGGCCGGCCGAAAGGACGAAGCGGTCCCGGTCGTGCCACGCCGGGTCCGCCGGATCGTGCTTCAGATATTCGGTCCACAGGATGGTCGCGACGTCGGCCATGCCCATCGGCATGCCGGGATGGCCGCTATTGGCCGCCTGCACCGCGTCCATCGCCAGGGCGCGGATGGCGTTGGCGAGCAGTCTCGGTTCGGCGGCCATGGACGTCCCTTGCGGAAATCTTCGGGACTGGGAGGGTCCCGGCTCGCCCGTCCCTTTATCGGCGGCGGCGGCGAGGTCAACCGGGGCGGCCGGAGAGCAGCGGCCGGAGGCGGCCTCGCCACGCCTCGACCGTGGGGGTCGGGCGCGAGCGGCCGCCCCGGCTTGCCATGAGGATACCGGCCAGGCCGAACAGGAGCCAGCCATAGGCGCTCAGCCACTTGGTCAGGAGCTGAAACAAGCCGCCGCGCGGCGCGGGAAAGGCGTTCACATGGGCGAGGCGTATCTGCCCCCGCGCGGCCGCGGCGCGCATGTCGGCGAGCAGCCGGGGCTTGTCGCCGTAGAGGGCCGGCAAGGCCGATCCGTCCATCACCCGCTCGATCGGCACGCCCGGCTGCGGCACCTCCTGGTCCGGGTCGAAATAGAGCCACCGCCCGTCGACGCGCGCGGCGACCGCGAAATGACCGCTGGCGCCGGCCGGGTCGGACGGCCAGGCGATCAGCACGGACGCATAGGCGATGCCGTGGCGCTTCAGCAGCTCCATGAACACGATCGCCTGCTGGCTGCAGATCGCTCGGCGATGCTGGAGGATGTCGTCGGGAATGACGGGGATGCGCAGGTCGATCCACAAGGCGCCGGCGAGATAGGCCAGCCAGTTCTGCGCGTAGGTGAACTCCGATCCGCCGTGGAAGAACCTCTCCCGCACGAAGCGGTCGATCGCGGCGGCCGTCCGCGCCTGGGGCGATCCCCTCTCGCGCGCGGCATAGTCCGGGAGGATGCGCATCGCCTCGTCCACCGTGCGGACCCCCGCCAGCTCGGGCCGCCACCGCTCGTGCAGCCCCGCGGGGACGGCGTGCGGCGCCGTCGGCACTGCGGGGCCGACGAAGGTCATCGCCGCAAAGCAGCAGGAGCACGCCAGGAGCAGCGCTCCCAGCGATCTGTACACGGACATTTTTCCAATGGCTCCCGGCGCTTGGACGACGAGAGCGGCCCTTCGCCGCAGCCGGGCCGCGGAGGCAATACGGTAGTTTCCCGGTACCGGCGCCCCCCGGCCAAGGCTCGACGGGGGCGGCGTGGCCCGCATTTCCCTCTCGTGCGCGCCATGCTATGGGGGGCCATGGGGGAAGACAGGGGGCTCGCAGCACTGGACCGGATCGAGCGGGCGATCGCCCGGGTGGAAGCGGCCGCCGAGCGCGGTCCACCGCCCTCGGCGTCGTCCCCGGATGGCGACGCGCGGCTGCGCGAGGCGCACGAGGCGCTGAAGGGCAAGGTGGAGCTTGCGATCGCCCAGATCGACCGGCTGCTCGCGACGGCGGAGACGCCCTGATGGCGAATGTCGACGTCGAGATCGCGGCGCGCCGCTACACCGTCACCTGCCGCGACGGCGAGGAGGAGCATCTTCGCTCGATCGCGGCGATCGTCGACAAGAAGGCGCACGACGCGGCCACCGCGGTCGGCAGCCTCAGCGAGGTGCGCCAGCTCCTCTTCGCCTCCCTGCTGCTCGCCGACGAGGTCAAGGAGCATCGCGCCGGCAATCCGCCCGCGCCCGATCCCGAGCCCGATCCGAGGGTGGCCGATGCGCTGGAGCGCCTCGCGGCGCGGATCGAACGTCTCGCACAGAGGCTTGAGAGCGGCGCCCCGATTCCCTAGATAGGTTCCGACGGGTACTGCCCGGTACGAGCTTCTAGAACATCCCTGGGCGATAAGCATCCTCGGGGGCTATCTCTGGTCGGGCCCTGGTCCGGCACATATGGTCCCCACCTGACGTTGACGCGTCAGAGGATATTCAAGCAAACGGCCATGGTGGTCCCGTCACCCTCCCCCAAAACGGCGTTGCGAACCCGGGCGCTCCGGGCGCGGCGGGACTATGCCCGTTCGCTGTCGGACGCGCTGCGCGCCGCCCTCGAGGGGAAGCTCGCCGAGATCGTCCTCCCCCGCCTCCCCGGCGCCCGCATCGTCGCGGGCTACCATCCGCTCCGCGACGAGATCAGCCCCTATCCGCTGATCGAGCGGCTCGGCGCCGGCCGGCGCGCCGCCCTGCCCTGGTTCCTCGACCGCGACAGCCGCATGATCTTCCGCGAGGCGCCCGCTCTCGAGCCGAGCCCGTGGGGCGTGCTCCAGCCGTCGCCCGAGGCCGAGGTGCTCGCCCCCGATGTTGTCCTCGTGCCCCTCGTCGCCGCCGACCGGCGCGGGACCCGGATCGGCCACGGCAAGGGCCATTACGACCGCGCCCTCGCCCACCTGCGCGCGGGCGGCCCGGTCTTCACCATCGGTCTCGCCTGGGAGCCGCAGATCCTCGATGAGCCGATCCCCGCCGATCCGTGGGACGTCCCGCTCGACGCCATCGCCACGCCCAAGGAATGGATCGACTGCCGATGAAGCCGGCGCCGCGGCCCACTTGGCGCAAGCCCGCCGGCATCTTCCTCATCCTCGCGCTGATCGCCGCCTGGGCGGTGCTCGTCGCGACCCTCGCCGATTTCTTCCCGAATGCGCCCTGGCCGCTGCGCGCCTTGTTCTTCGTCGCCGCCGGAATCGCCTGGATCCTGCCGCTGAAGCCCCTGCTCAGGTGGATGGAGCTTGGGAAATGGCGCGAGTGACGGGGCTCGAACCCGCGACCTCCGGCGTGACAGGCCGGCGCTCTAACCAACTGAGCTACACCCGCGTGGGAAGGCCGGCGAACTAGGTGATGGCCCCAAGGCTGTCAAGCGACCGGCGGGGCCGGATCGTCAGCCCCCCGGCTCCTCGTGATGCACCCCGGTGAGGGTGCCCTCCTCGAACAGGAAGCCGGCGATGTCGGGCTTGCCGGCGGCGCCGAGCACGGTCTTGAGGACGATCAGCAACGGCACCGCCAGCAGCGCCCCGGTCGTTCCCCACACCCAGGCCCAGAAGCTCAGCGAGACGAGGATCAGCAGCGGGTTGATGGTGAGGCGGCGGCCGATGAACATCGGCGTCACCAGGTTGGATTCGACGAGGTGCAGCCCGACGAAGCAGGCGGCGGGGAGGAAGGCGTACCAGGGCTCGTTGAACGTCATCAGCCCGCCCAGCGCCAGCAGCAGCGCCGAGGCGATCGGGCCCAGATAGGGTATGTAATTGAGCACCGCGGCGATTCCGCCCCACATCAAAGGCGTCGGCATGTCGAGCAGCCACAGCACCAAAGCGACGACGAGGCCGAGGCCGATATTCACCAGCGTGATCGTGCCGAGATAGGTGGAGGTCGCGTCGACCATCTCCTGGATCGCCCGCGCGGTCGTCATCGCGCCGTCGAAGCTGGCGCGTCCGGTGATGGTGCGCCGGCGCATCCGAGTCCAGCCCGACAGGAAGAAGAAGACGACCAGCACCGCGAAGAACATCTGCACGGCGGCGAGCGGCGCGGCGGTGGCGATGATGTCGAGCAGCGAGTTGGGCGTCTCGACCGCCACCGTCCGGGTGGCGTGGTGGGCGGAGCCGAACTGGCGGACGAGGTCGTCGATGAAGCGCTGGAGCTGCGAATAGACGCGCATCGCCGGCGCCAGAGTCTCGCGGATCCGGCCGATCCGCTCGGGAAGCAGGCGCACCCAGTCGCTGGCGGGCAGAACGATCGAAGCCACGGCGATGTTGGCGACGGCCAGGAAGACCAGCACGCACATGAACGCGGCGAGCGCCGAAGGCAGGCCGCGCCGCTCCAGCCATTCGAGCATCGGCACCAAGGCGATGGCGATGACGAGGGCGGCGGTGACCGGCAGGAAGAATTCCGCCCCCGCCCTCAGCGCGAACGGCAAGGCGAGGACGAGCCCCGCCCCGGCGATGAGGGTAAGGGCCGCCAGCAGCCGGTCGCGGCGGAAGGCGATCGCCTCGGCCTCGACCGAGGGCTCCTGATGCGCCTCCACGGCGGGAGCCGCCGCCGGCGGGGCGGCAATCTCCGCGGGATCGAGCCTTCTCATCCTGCCTTTGCCTCAGCGCCCACGGAAATCTTCCTTAATCCCAGTGCCTAAAGCGGCGTTAACTAATCTTTATCGGTCTTAGCAGCATTAGCTCCCCACACACATCGCTCGTGGGGGAGCTGCAATGGGATATCAGGCGAAGAGCGCCAAATCATCGGCGTTCGCAAAAAATGCGTTTCTGGCGGCCGTGTCGGCCGCCTCGGCCGGCGTCGCCGTCCCCGCGCACGCGGCGGGGACGCTCGCGGGCACCGACATCACCAACGTCGCCACCGCGACCTACGACCTGCCGAACGGCACTCCGACCACGGTGGATTCCAACATCGTCACCCTGAAGGTGGACGAGCTGCTCGACGTCGCGGTCGCGTGGCGCGACCCGGCCGACATCGTCAGCTCCCCCGGCCTCACCTCGCAGATCCTGAGCTTCACCGTCACCAACGGCGGCAACGGGCCGGAAAGCTACACGCTCGGCACGGTCGCCAACGGCGGCGGCGACGATTTCGACCCGGTCGTGACCGCGATCTTCCTCGACACCAACCATAATGGCGCCTTCGACGCGGGCGTGGACACCGCCTATGTGGCCGGGACCAACGATCCGCAGCTCAGCCCCGACGAATCGGTCGCCATCTTCGTCCTCTCGACCATGCCGCTGACCGCGGCGGACGGGAATCGCGGCCATGTCGACCTCACCGCCGTCTCGAAGACCGGCTCCGGCACGCCCGGCACCAGCTTCGCCGGCTTGGGTGAAGGCGGCGGCAACGCCGTCGTCGGCGCGACCGGCGCCGCGGCGCAGGACGACGGCTGGTACGCCATCCGCAAGGCCAGCCTCGCTTTCTCCAAGAGCGCGAGCGTCGCCGATCCGTTCGGCGGCACGACCAAGGCTCCCGGCGCGATCATCACCTACACGCTGACCGCCACCGTCGGCGGCACCGGCAGCCTCGCCAACGTCAAGGTCACCGACGCGGTGCCGGCGGGGACGACCTACCAGGCCGGCAGCCTCGAGCTCGACTCCGCCCCGCTCACCGATGCGGCCGATGCGGACTCCGGCGCCTTCACCGGCACCGGCATTTCCGTCGGCCTCGGCACGGTCCCGTCCGGGACCACCAAGACGGTCAAATTCAAAGTGAAAATCGACTGAGGGAGCATCAAGTGATGAAGATCTGGCTCGCCATTATCGCCCTTCTCGCCCCGGCCGCCGCGATCGCGACCGACAACGTCTCGCTGTCGAGCGCGGTGTTCGTCGAGCGCGTGAAGCAGGGTCCGGACGGCAAGGCCGTCACGGTCCGCGAGGCGCCCAGGGTGGTTACGCCCGGCGACAGGCTGGTCTTCGAACTGAGCTACCGGAACCAGGGCACTCAGCCGGCGACGAGCTTCGCCCTCACCGACCCGATCCCGCAGTCGGTCGTCTTCACCGGCACCGACAGCCCGGGCGCCGTCTACTCGGTGGACGGCGGCCGGAGCTGGGGCCCGCTGGCTTCGCTCAAGGTGGCGCAGCCAGCCGGCAGGAGCCGCCCCGCGACCGCCGCCGACGTCACCCACATTCGCTGGGCGTTCAGCCAGGCCATTCCGGCCGGCGCGAGCGGCAAGGTCAGTTTCAGAGGCGTCGTAAAATAGCCTCAACCCCGCATAGAGCGCCGGCGGGGGGGATATCGGCGCTTGCGATTGGACATGATTGGACCGGAACATGACCACGAACATGCGATTGCTCGCGACCGCCAGCGTGCTGGCGGCGGCGGCGTTCGCGGCCTCCCCCGCCACCGCGGCGGGAACCGCCGCGGGAACCACCATCACCAACAACGTCTCCCTCGCCTACAAAGTGGGCGGCATCGACCAGACGGCGGTCAACGCCAGCGACAGCTTCCTGGTCGACCGCAAGATCAACCTCACCGTCGTTTCCAACGACGCGAGCACGATCAGCGTGTCGCCCGGGCAGACCAGCGTGATCACCACCTTCACGGTGTCGAACCCGTCGAACGCCACGCTCGATTTCGCGCTGTCGGCAAGCCAGGTCGCGGGCGGCACCGCCGCCCATGGCGGCACCGACAATTTCAACCCGACCAACCTGCGCGTGTTCGTCGACGTCAACAATAACGGCGTCTACGATTCGGCGACCGACACGGCGACCTACATCGACCAGCTCGTCGCCGACGACAGCCGCAAGGTGTTCGTCCTCGTCGACATTCCGCTCGGCCAGGTGAACAGCGACGTGGCCGGAGTGAAGCTCAACGCCGTCGCCTCCGAAGCGACGGCGGCGGGCTCGCTGGGCGCGACCGTCGTCGCCACCCCCACCGCCAACGCCAACAACGTCATGGACACGGTGTTCGCGGATGCAGGCACGGCCAGCGGCAACGTCCAGTATGACGGCCAGGAGTTCGCCTTCGACGATTATACCGTCTCGGCGGCCTCGCTTACCGTCACCAAGACGAGCCGGATCATCAGCGATCCGTTCAGCGCGTCCAACCCGAAGATGATCCCGGGCGCGGTGGTCGAATATTGCATCAAGGTGGCCAATGGCGCCAGCACCGCGACCGCGACCAACGTCACCGTCACCGATACATTGCCGGCGGCGACGACCTACCTCGCGGCGTTCGGCATCAAGGTGGATGGCACCGTCACCGCCGGCGCCTGCAACGCGGACGGCACCGCCGGCGGCTCCTATGCCGCCGGGGTGGTTTCCGGACCGCTGACCAGCATCGGCGCCGGAGTCACCCGCACCCTGGTGTTCAGGGTCACGGTGAACTGAGGCGATAAGGGGGAGGAGCGACGACGTGCTCCTGGCGCGCCGGCCCCTCCCCCACCCTGCCATGACCCGCCTCACCCGGCTTTTCGGGGCGATCCTGCTCGCCCTCGCGACGACGTTCGCCGCCCCCGCGCCCGTCCGCGCGGGGGGCGTCGACGCGCTTGCCGCGCCCCGGACCATATCCAACGTCGCCGAAATCGAATGGGACGTTGGCGGCGAGCATCTCCGCCAGGCGTCCAACCGGGTCGACATCGCGCTCGACGCCGCGCCCTCGGCTTTCTCGCTCACCGCCTACCGCTTCGATTCCGGGGCGGGGAGCACCGCCATCGCCATGTCGACCCCGCAATGCCAAGGCCTTTCCGGGACGGTCCCGGTGGAGCTCGCGCCCGCCTGGCAAAGCGGAAGCCTCCAGACGGTACAAGCCGCTCCGGTTCAAAAGGTCCGCGCCGGCGAGCCGCTGCTGATCGCGTTCGACTATGCGCGCGGCAATCTCGACCCGGCCCGGATCGACACGATCACCGCCATCGTCCTCACCCAGAGCGGCGACCGCGAGACCCTGACCCTCGCCGAGACGGCGCCGGACAGCGGCAAGTTCGCCGGCTATATCCAGACCGTCTCCGTCCCTCCCGATTTCGTCGCCGGCGATTGCCGGCTGAGCGTCCATGCCGGCGACACGATCCTGGTGGAATGCCTGAAGTCGGGTACCCAGATTCCGCTGGTGCAGGTCGAGCTCGGCGTCCTCGTCGACCCGTTCGGAATCGTCTTCGACAGCCTCGACGGCCATCCGGTCGACGGCGCCCGAGTCACCCTCGTGGACGATTCGTCCGGACAGCCCGCCCAAGTATTCGGCGAGGACGGCGCCTCGGCCTACCCTTCCGCGGTGGTCAGCGGGAGCCGCGTGGTGGACGGCGGCGGCAATTCCTACGACCTTCCCGCCGGCTCGTTCCGCTTCCCGGTCGTGCGCCCCGGCCGCTACCGCCTGCTGGTCGAGCCGCCCGCCGGCTATGCGGCGCCGTCGCGGCGAAGCGCCGCCGACATGGCCGCCCTGCGGCAGCCGGACGGAACCGCGTTCGAGATCGTCGCCGCGTCCTTCGGCGGCGCCTTCGTCCTCACCGGCCCCAAGCCGGTGGAGGTCGGCATCCCCGTCGACCCGGCGGGAGAGCCGATCCAGCTCGTCAAGCGCGCTTCGGTGGCCGAAGCGGCGCCGGGCGACGCCATCGTCTACACGGTCGACGTCCGCAACCCGGACGCGCGGCTCGCCACTGGCCCCCTCACCCTGCGCGATCGCTTCCCGGCGTCGCTGCGGCTACGCGCCGGCACGGTGCGGGTCGACGGCCGCCAGGCGCAGGCGCTCACCGCCAAAGCCGACGGGTTCGAGCTGGCCCTCTCGCCGCTCGCCGCCGGCGCCACCGCCCATGTCCAATACGCGCTCGAGGTTCGCGGCGACGCCGGCGAAGGCGATGCGCTCAACCGGGCCACCGCCTCCGACGACCGCGGCGCCGCCAGCAACGTCGCCGACGCGGCGGTGCGGATCCGCCGCGACCCGATCTCCGGCCGGATGACCATCGCCGGGCGGGTCCTGGACGGCGCCTGCGGGGCCGCCGCTCCGCGCGGCATCGGCGGAGTCCGAATCATGCTGGAGGACGGCAGCTACGCCGTCACCGACTCGGACGGCCGCTACCATTTCGAAGGGATCGTGCCGGGCACCCATGTCGTCCAGCTCGACGACATGACGCTTCCGGCGGACCGTATCGCGATCGACTGCGCGAGCGACTCCCGCTCCGGCGGCCGCGCCCATTCCCGCTTCGTCGAGGGCCAGGGCGGCCTGCTGAAGCGCGTCGATTTCCACGCCATTGCCTCGGCGCCGCGCGCGCAGGCGGGCGCCGCCGCCGCTCGGCCGGCCATCCCCACGGACGCCGCCGCCGCCGGGGCGGATCGCGACTGGCTCGCCGGCCAGGAGCCGGGCATCGCCTGGCTGTTCCCCGAAGCCGACTACAATCCGCGCGCGCCGATCGCCCGGGTCGCGATCAGGCACG
The DNA here is from genome assembly GCA_036403015.1 of Allosphingosinicella sp. Taxonomy (GTDB): domain Bacteria; phylum Pseudomonadota; class Alphaproteobacteria; order Sphingomonadales; family Sphingomonadaceae; genus Allosphingosinicella. Next base: position 18,575 of record DASWRU010000063.1, on the reverse strand, counting down.
CGCCCGGCCAGAGCGTGAAGCTGCTCTCGGGCGGCAAGCCGGTCGACGCCATCGCCTTCGACGGCACCCGCCGGAACGAGGCGGGCAATGTCGCCGTCAGCCTGTGGCGCGGCGTGCCGCTGGAGGAAGGCGCGACCGAGCTCAGCGCCGAGATCCGCAACGCCGACGGCAGTCTCGCCGAGACTCTGCACCGGACGGTGCGCTACGGCGCCGGGCCGATGCGCGCCGAGCTGCTGCGCGACCGTTCGGTATTGGTCGCCGACGGCGTTCACCGGCCGGTCCTCGCCGTCCGCCTCACCGACCGCGACGGCCGCCCGATCCGCCACGGCTCGGTCGGCGATTTCGAGGTGCCGGCCCCTTATTACCCCGCGGTCGAGGCCGACGCCCAGCAGGCGCGCCAGCTCGCCGGGCTGGAGCGCGCCCGCCCCTTCTGGCGGGTGCAGGGCGACGACGGAATCGCCTATGTCGAGCTCGAGCCGACCACCGCGTCCGGCAGCCTCAGCCTGCGCTTCAATTTCCGCGAGGGCCGCACGGTGCGCGAGCAGCGCCTCGAAGCCTGGCTCGATCCGGGCGAGCGGCCGTGGACGATCGTCGGCCTCGCCGAAGGAACGATCGGCTACAACCGCCTCGATGCGCGGATGGAGACGCTCGCCGCCACCAGGGACAAGGTGCTGACCGACGGCCGCCTCGCGCTCTACGCCAAGGGGCGGGTGCTCGGCCGCTGGCTGATGACCCTCTCCTACGACAGCGACAAGAAGCAGGACCAGACCCGCTTCGGCGGGGTCATCGATCCGCAGCTTTATTATACCGTCTATGCCGACCGCAGCGAGCGCCGCTACGACGCGAGCTCGGTCCGCAAGCTCTATTTGAAGCTGGAGCGGCCGCAATTCTACGCCCTGTTCGGCGATTATGAGACCGGGATCGACGAGCCGCAGCTCGCCCGCTACGTCCGCGCCCTGAACGGGGCGAAGGCGGAATATCGCTCCGCCCGCGTCTCCGCGACGGCGTTCGCCTCCGACACGCCCAGCCGCCACCGGCGCGACGAGATCCAGGGCAACGGCCTCTCCGGCCCCTATGCGCTCGGCGCCCGCAACCTCCTCGCCAACAGCGAGCGGATCGCCATCGAGGTGCGCGACCGGCTGCGCTCCGACCGGATCGTCGACAGCCGCCTGCTGATGCGCAACATCGACTACGACATCGATTATGCCGCCGGCACCGTGCGCTTCCGCGAGCCGGTGCTCAGCCGCACCTCGGGGCTCGACCCGCAGTTCATCGTCGCCGATTATGAGGTGGACGGAGTCGCCAACCGGACCCTGAACGCCGGCGGCCGCGCCAGCTGGCGAAGCAAGGACCAGAAGCTCCAGGTCGGCGCCACCGCGATCCGCGACTCCGACGAGCGGCGCCGAACCGACCTCGCCGGCGCCGATATTCGCTACCGCCCGTCCGAGTCGACCGAGATCAGGGCCGAAATCGCGGTGAGCGACAGCCGCGCCAAGGCCGGCGCCGCCGCGCCCGCCGCCGGCACCGCCGCCGCCTGGCTGGTCGAGGCGGAGCACCATGGCCCCCATTACGACCTGCTCGCCTATGTGCGCGAGCAGGAGACGGGCTTCGGCCTCGGCCAGACCAACCTCGGCGAGGCCGGCACCCGCAAGATCGGCTTCGACGGCCGGGTCGCGCTCACCGACACCCTCTCTTTGTCCGGCAGCGGCTGGATCGAGGATTATCTGGCGAGCGACGCCCGCCGCATCGCCGGGCGCGGGCTGCTCGAATATCGCGGCCGCACCCTCTCCGGCCGGGCCGGCCTCACCTTCGCCGACGACCGTCTGGCCGACGGCCGCACCGCGCGCTCGACCCTCCTCCAGCTCGGCGCCACTAAGCGGCTGCTCGGCAACAAGCTGGAGCTCGACGCCCAGACCGAGATCCCGCTCGGCCAGGCGGAGAGCGTCGACTTCCCGGCCCGCCACCATCTCAGCGCGCGCTACGCCTTCTCCAGCGCCGTGCAGCTGGTCGCCACCTACGAGATCGCCGACGGGAAGAACGTCGACGCGCGCACCGCGCGCATCGGCTTCGACCTCGCGCCGTGGGCGGGCGCCCGGATCGCCGTCAGCGGCAATTTCCAGAATATCGCCGAATACGGCCCGCGCAGCTTCGCGGCCTTCGGCCTGTCGCAGTCGCTGGTGCTCGACAAGCATTGGTCGGTCGACGTCACGCTCGATTCCAACAAGACGCTGGGCGGCATCGATCCGGCGCGGGTCCTCAATCCGCTCCATCCGGTGGCGAGCGGCGGCTTCGTCGGCAGCGGCGGGATCACCGAGGATTTCACCGCGGCGACCGCGGGCGCGACCTACCGCGCCGGCGCGTGGAGCCTCACCGGCCGCGCCGAATATCGCGACGGCGAGCAGGAGAATCGCTGGGGCTTCACCGCCGCCGGGCTCCGCCAGATCGGCGAGGGCAGCGCCGCCGGCGGCGCGCTCAACTGGTTCACCGCGCGGACCTCGGCCGGGCAGGAGACCCGCACCGCCAACCTCCAGCTCAGCTGGGCCCACCGGCCCGCCGGCAGCGCCTGGTCCTGGCTCGAGAAACTGGAAATACGCGACGACAGCGTGAAGGGCGCCGTCGCCGGCCTCCCCGGCCCGCTCGGCACGCCGCTGACCGTCACCGGCGATGCCCGCTCGCGCCGCGCGGTGAGCAGCCTCTCGATCGACTTCGCGCCGGGCGACCGGCAGGAAATTGCCCTGTTCTGGGGCTCGCGCTACGTGTCCGACCGGATCGACGGCGACGACGTCGCGGGGTGGAGCAACGTCGTCGGCGCCGACATCCGCTTCGACCTCTCCGACATGGTCGATATCGGCCTCGCGGCGACGCTGCGCGAGGGCCTCGGCGCCCGCTCCTTCGCTTATGCCGCCGGCCCCAGCCTCGGCATCCGCCCGTTCGAGAATGGCTGGCTGTCGATCGGGTGGAATCTGGTCGGCTTCCACGACCGCGACTTCGAGGACGCGCGCTACACGCGCAGCGGGCCCTATGTGACGATGCGCTTCAAGTTCGACCAGCTGAGCCTGCAGGGGCTCGGGCTGGGGCGGCGGTGAGGCGGGACATGGTTAACTTCCTCTCAACCCTCTTCCCCCTATGCCGGGGGCGTGACAGGGGGGACGGCTCGGTGGGGATCGTGACACATAGGCTGGCGCTGCTTGCGGCGACGCTCGCCATCGTCGGCCCGGCGCCGGCGAAGGCGGCGTGCACCGCGGCCAACGCCTATAATTTTGCCTTCAACAGCGTCGCCAGCGCGTCGCTCAACTACGCCAACAGCTATTCCTACACCGCCAGCACGACGGGCGGCGCGACGCAGAGCTTCACCGTCAGCTTCGGCACCAACGGCCTCAGCAGCAGCAGCGTCAACGGCAATGCCATGCCCGCGATCGGCAGCCTCATCACCAGCGGCACCGGCGCCAAGACGCTCGAGATCGGCGGCGTCCTGTCGAGCCGCACCGCCGACATCACCTCGGCGACGCGCAACATCCGAGTCACCTTCACCTTCGCCACGCCGATCCGCGACCTCAATGTCACCGTCCACGACATCGATTATGCCAGCAACCAGTATCGCGACTGGCTATGGGTGCAGGGCGCGAACGGCGCCTCCACCTACCTCCCCTCGCTGGTTTCGCCGTTCGGGACCAACAACGCGGCCGGCCCCTATTCGACCGCCCCCGCCACCTCGTCGGTCGCCTTCGGCAACGGCTACAATAGCGGCGGAGTCAATCTGACCGGCACCAGCGCGCAGGCCGCGGGCATCAGCACCGCCGCCAACACCGGCACCAATGTCGGCGACGTCGCGATCAGCTTCGCCCAGCCGGTGACCTCGGTCACCATTCGCTACGGCAATTACCCGCTGACCACCGGCGAGACCACAACCGGCCAGCAGGCCTACGGCATCTCGGCGGTCAGCTTCTGCCCGATGCCGGTGCTCGCCATCGCCAAGAGCTCGGCGCCGCTCGCGACGACCGGCCCCACCCGCTTCGACTCGCCCGGCTCCGACGTCGTCTACACGATCACCGCCACCAACAGCGGCGGCAGCCCGGTGGACCTGAACGGCCTCGTCCTCACCGACACGCTCCCCGCCCAGGCGAAATTCTATGATGCGGATTTCGACCCCGCCCAGCCCGGGACCGACCCGTTCCTGCTCACCGCCGGTGCGAGCGGGGTCACGCTGAGCGCCGCCAACGTCACCTATTCGAGCGACGGGATCAACTACACCTACACCCCCGCCGCGGGCTACGACGCCAACGTCAAGGCGGTGAAGTTCGCGCCCGGCGGCAGCCTCGCCGCCAATTCAAGCTTCACGATCCAGTATCGCGTGCAGATAAAATAGGCTGGTGCCCCCGGCCGGAATCGAACCGGCACGCCTTGCGGCACTCGATTTTGAGTCGAGCGCGTCTACCAATTCCGCCACAGGGGCAATGCGGGAGCGCCGTAGCGAAGGCGGGGGCGGGCCGCAACAGCCCGCCCCCGCGCATCGGATCAGGCGAAGACCTGGGCGTCGACCTGGCCCTTCGGGTCCGGTCCGTACTTGTTCGGGCCCTTGGTGCCGTCGAGGCAATAGAAGACGAGGAGCGTGATCGCGTAGACCAGGGTCACCAGCGAGAGGATCAGGCTCAGCGCGCCCGAGCCGGTGACCGACTGCAGCACATTGCTGACGATCACGAGTATCACGTAGCCGCCGACCCACCAGCCGCTCCTGTCGGTGTCGTGGAGACGCCGCACCGCCACGGCGAGGCCGGGAATGAACAGCGCCAGCGCCACGATCACCACGATCACGACGAGGATCATCGCGGAACCGCCCACGGCCATGATGCCGCCGACGCTGCCGCGGCTGCCGGCCATCAGCGCCGAGCCCAGCATGGCGACGGCGAGCCCCAGAATCACGCACCAGATGATGAACTGAAACAGGGCGAACATCCAGAATTCCATCCGGCGCGACCGGCCGGAAAATTCCGCGTAACGCTTCAGCGGCAGAAACATATATTCCATGGTAATTCCCCCAATCCTGCCGCTCTCGTGACGGCCGATCCGGAGCCTCCTCCAAAAGGCCGCGCTTGGCAAGGGCGGGAACTTGCCTCGGTGCCCCCCTTTCGCTACAGGCGCCGCTCCCCCGCTCATGGTCATCCCTGGAGGCGCGAGCGCGGGCATAAGTCTAATCAAGTTTTGAAAGGCATGCATATGAGCGAACAGCTTACGCTGTCGGCCGAGACGCGCGAGCGGGCGGGCAAGGGAGCCTCCCGTGCCATGCGTCGCGAAGGCCGAGTCCCCGCCGTCGTCTACGGCAACCGTGAAGAGCCCCTCGCCGTCCACGTCGAGGAAAAGGCGCTGGTGAAGATGCTGAATACCGGCCACTTCATGAATTCGGTCGTCATGGTCGAGGTCGCCGGCGGGCCCACCGCCCGCACCCTGCCCAAGGACGTCCAGTTCCACCCGGTCACCGACCGGCCGCTGCATGTCGATTTCCTGCGCATCTCCGAGCACAGCAAGGTCCATGTCGCCGTGCCGATCCGCTTCGTCGGCGAGGACCAGTCGCGCGGCCTCAAGCGCGGCGGCGTGCTGAACGCGGTGCGCCACGAGCTCGAGCTGGTCTGCGACGCCGCCGAGATTCCGGACGACATCGAGATCAGCCTGGCCGGGCTCGACATCGGCGATTCGCTCCACATCAGCCACATCACGCTGCCCGAGGGCGTCGAGTCGGCGATCACCGACCGCGACTTCACCATCGCCACGATCGTCGGCGCGGCCTCGATGACCGAGGAAGGCGAGGCCGAGCCGTCCACGCCGGCGGACGTCCCGCTGGTCGGCGAAGACCAGGGCGACGATGCCGAATAAGGCCGGGTAGGTTGGCCCTCTTCCGCTGGATCGCGGACCTCCTCGGCGTCCCGCCGGTCAAGGTCCTCGGCCAGACGGGGGAGGCCGCCACCCATTGGGATTTCGAGCCCGTGCAGATCTGGGTCGGCCTCGGCAATCCGGGCGCGCAATATGCGATGCACCGGCACAATGTCGGCTACATGGCCATCGACGCCCTCGCCGCGACCCACGGTTTCGAGCCACCGAAAAAGGCGTTCCAGGGCTGGGCGCAGCAGGGCCGGATCGGCGCCGAGCGCATCCTGCTCCTGAAGCCCGCGACCTTCATGAACGACAGCGGCCGCTCGGTCCGCGCCGCCATGGACTTCTTCAAGAAGGAAATGGGCGACGTCACCGTTTTCCACGACGAGCTGGATCTCGCCCCCTTCAAGGTGAAGGTGAAGCTGGGCGGCGGCACCGCCGGCCATAACGGGCTGCGCTCGACGGAGGCCCATATCGGCAACGCCTTCCGCCGGGTGAGGATCGGCATCGGCCATCCCGGCCACAAGGACCGGGTGACCGGCCATGTGCTGGGCAATTACGCCAAGGCCGAGACCGACCGGCTCGCCGACACCCTCGGCGCGATCGCCGCCGAGGCCGAATGGCTCGCCAAGGGCGACGACACCCGCTTCATGAACGAGGTCGCCCGCCGACTGCAGGATTAGCCTGCGATCGTCTTCATCTTGCCCTAGAGCAGGATGAAGTGAGGTTGCACATTTTCGTCATGCCGGACTTGATCCGGCATCCACCTTTTGTCTTTTCTACAAAGGCTTGAAGAAGGTGGATCCCGGATCAAGTCCGGGATGACGATTCAATCTAAACGACCAATGCTCTAGCCGCCATATTCCCAGCGCCAGGGGATTCCGGTCTCGCCGAGCGCCGCTCGGACCAGCTCCGGAAAGGCCGCCTCCGCGCGAACGTCGTTCGACAGGATCACGACGCAGCGCCGCCCCCGCTCCACGCAGACCCAGGTGTTCGCCGTCTGATCGTCATGGCCTCCCTTGAAGAAGCCGCGGCCCTGCGGCCCGCGGAACGTGACCACGCCGAGGCCGGCGGCGAGTCCCGGCCACCGTCGCTCCGGCGGCAGCTCAGCCTGCAGCGTCGGAAACTGCGACTTTGTCGTGATCGCGAGCTGGGGCCGGAGCATCTCGGCCCGGGCCTTGGCGCTGATCCCCTCCCCGCGCATGAAGCCGGCGGCGAAGCGGGCGAGGTCGACTATGGTCGTATCCATCGATCCGGCCGCCCGGGCGACGCTGCGCTCGTCGTGAGGGCCAGGCGTCCCGTCCGCCCGCCACCCGTCGGCGAGGTTTCGCCGGAAGCTCGGCCGCCAAGCCATGCTGGTGTCGGTCATGCCGAACCGGTCGAAGACCCGCCGCTGCATCTCCGCGCCCAATTTCACGCCCAGCCGCTGCTCGATCGCGAACTGGAGGAGCACGATGCCCTCGCCGGAATAGGCGTAGCGGGCGCCCGGGTCGAAGTGGAATTTCAGCTTTCCGTCGGGCTCCAGGAAGGAAAAATTGGCAAAGCCGGTGCTGTGGGTCAGGGCGTTGCGGGGCGTGATCTTCTTCCAGCGTGGATCGCCGGCAAGATCGCCCCAATTGCCGTAATCGTCGAGATTGCCATAGTCGGGCAGCGGCCTGGACAGCAAAGCCGCGACGGGCCGATCGAGGTCGATCTTCCCTTCGTCCACCATCTGCATGACGGTGTAGGCGAACACCGCCTTGGTAATCGATGCGCCGTACATCACCGTGTCGGTGCGCAGCGGCTCGCCTTTGGCGTTGCGCTCGCCCCAGCTCTTCACCAGCACCGGCCTCCCCTGCGAGACGACCGCCATCGCGAGGCCGCGCGCGCCGGTCCGCCGCATCGCCTCGCCGACCCGGGCATCGATCGTGCGGGCGAGCTCCGTCCGCTGCGGGCGCGCGGCAGCGGCCGCCGTCGGCACCGTCATCAGGCCGGCCAGCAGGAAAGCCGCCGCCGCCGATCGGCGAAATCCCATCTCCGTCTCCTCGCTCTTTCCCGTTGCAATATGGACCACTTGGCGACGTTACGCGCCTACTATAAGCCAGTCACGGGAGGCTTTTCGGGGGGGGGAAGACAGCGTGAAGCGGGCGATATCGGGCCTGGCGGTGGGCATGTTGCTTACATCGGCTCCGGCCGCGGCGGGTGAGCCGGTCTATTTCCACAAGCCGAACGTCGAGCGGGACGCGTTCGCGGCCGATCTCGCTTATTGCCTGGACCTGGCCAAGGGCGTACGCGCGCCGGCGGCGCCCTACGTCTACACCCCGAACCTCTACGCGGCCGTGGCGGCCGGCTTCTTCGCCGGCATCATGCGCTCGCGCGAGCGGCGGCACATGATCGACAGCGTCCTGCGCACCTGCATGGCCGACAAGGGCTACCGCCGGATCGAGGCGACCAAGGCGCTGGGCAAGGAGCTGGACCGGCTGTCGGAGAATGAGCGCACCGAGCGCTTCTATGCCCTCGCCGGCACCCCGGAACCGATTGGAGAGGTATTGCCGCAATGAAGAGGTTCATCATCGCCACGGCGCTCGCCGCCTGCCTCGCCGCGCCCGCGCCCGCCGAGACGCTGAAGAAGGTGCCGCCGGCGCTGAAGCCGTCCAAGGCCTATGTGCTGGTCGAGTACAAGCTGCAGAAGAACCCGTTCGGGAACTTCCCGGGCTCGCGCAAGACGATGCCGCTCCAGGCCGGGCTCGTTTTTGCCCGTTACGACCGCGCGCTCGGCGACATACGCGGCCACGGCGGCGCGAGCGCGAACCCGGTCCCCGCCGGGCAATATTCCGGCGAAGGCTTCCGCAACAAGCCGATCGCCAAGGGCGAGGGCTCCCGGCTCTTCCTGCTGGAGGTCGATCCCGACACCTGGGTGATCCAGGGGTTCGGCAACACCTCCTTCTCGCTCGGCTCCTACACGTTCGAGCTCGCGCCCGGGACCGTCACCGACCTCGGCGTGGTCGAGCCGGAGACCGATTGGGCGGAGGGCCAGAAGCCGCCGACGGTCGGCAGCGTGTTCGCGGCCGCTCTGGCCGGCCCCTTCGCGAAGCATCCCGACGTGGCCCCCGCCCGCCTCGCCTTCCGCCCGCGCGGCGCCGGCGACCTCCCGGTTCCGGCCGGCCTCCCGGTGGAGGCGGTGAGGCCGGTCGCCTTCACGCCGGACGCGAAGTTCGGCAATTATCTGGGCGGGCTCGTCAACCGCATCGACGGCGTGAACGCCCGGCTTCGGGCCGCCACGCCCGCGCAGCCCTAACGCCGAGCCAAACCAGGACGATGGAGCGAATCCTGGTCATCGGCTCGCCCGGCGCGGGCAAATCCACGCTCTCGGCCGAGCTGGCGCGGCGGACGGGGCTGCCGCTCATCCACTTGGACCGCCATCACTGGCAGGCCGGCTGGGTCGAGCCGGACAAGGCGCACTGGGAGGCACGGGTGGCCGCGCTGATCGGCGGCCCGCGCTGGGTGATGGACGGCAATTACGGCGGCACCCTGTCCTTGCGCCTTACCCGCGCCGACACCGTGATCGACCTCGATTTTCCGCTCTGGCTTTGCCTTGCCCGAATCGTGCGCCGCTGGCTTCGCCATAGGGGGCGGGTGCGCGGCGACATGGCGGACGGGTGCCCGGAGCAGTTGCCGTTCGAATTCCTCGCTTATACCGCCACCTTCCCGCGGCGGGGCCGGCGGCGGATCGAGGCGAAGCTGCGGGGCTTTCCCGGCCAAGTCGTCCGCCTGCGCAGCCCAAGCGAGGTGCGGCGCTTCCTGGCGGGGCTGGCATGATCGGCGCGGAGCCCGTATCGGGCCTCCTCCTCCCTCCCCCATCAGGGTTGTTTCAATGGGTTTTCGTTGCGGCATTGTCGGCCTTCCCAACGTCGGCAAATCCACCCTTTTCAATGCGCTGACCGAGACCGCCGCGGCGCAGGCGGCGAACTACCCCTTCTGCACGATCGAGCCCAATGTCGGCCGCGTCGCGGTGCCCGATCCCCGGCTCGACGCGATCGCCCGCATCGCGAAATCGGCGCAGGAGATCGAGACCCAGCTCGAATTCGTCGACATAGCGGGCCTGGTCCGCGGCGCATCCAAGGGCGAGGGGCTTGGCAACCAGTTCCTCGGCAACATCCGCGAGGTCGACGCCATCGTCCATGTGCTGAGGTGCTTCGAGGGCGGCGACGTCACCCATGTCGAGGGCCGGGTCGATCCGATCGCCGATGCCGAAACCGTGGAGACCGAGCTGATGCTCGCCGACCTCGACAGCCTGGAGAAGCGCGTGCCGGCCCTCGCCAAGAAGGCGCAGCAGGGCGACAAGGAGGCGAAGGTCCAGGCGTCGGTGCTCGGCCAGGCGCTCGATCTGCTCCGCGACAGCAAGCCCGCCCGCCTCACCCTGCCCCGGGACGCCGAGGAGAAGGTCGCCCTGGACCGCGCCCAGTTGCTCACCGCCAAACCGGTCCTCTACGTCTGCAACGTCGACGAGGCCGACGCCGCGACCGGCAACGCCCACAGCGCCCGCGCCTTCGCGAAGGCCGCGGCCGAAGGCGCCGGCGCGGTCATCGTCTCGGCCGCGATCGAGGCGGAGATCGTCACCATGGCGAGCGAGGACCGCGGCGAGTTCCTCGCCGACCTCGGCCTCGAGGAAGCCGGCCTCAGCCGAGTCATCCGCGCCGGCTACGACCTCCTCCACCTCATCACCTTCTTCACCGCCGGCCCCAAGGAAGCGCGCGCCTGGACGGTGGAGAAAGGCGCGAAGGCGCCCCAGGCCGCCGGCGCCATCCACTCCGATTTCGAGCGCGGCTTCATCCGCGCCGAAACCATCGCCTATGACGATTTCGTTCGCTACGGCGGCGAGGCGGGCGCGAAGGAGGCAGGCCGGATGCGCTCCGAAGGCAAGGATTATGTCGTCCAGGACGGCGACGTGATGCTGTTCCGCTTCAACGTCTGAGGGCATGATGATCTACCTGGAAGACCTGGAGCTCGGCGCCGAGACCGAATTCGGCTCCTACGACGTCACCCGCGAGGAGGTGCTCGACTTCGCGCGCAAATACGATCCCCAACCCTTCCACTTGTCGGACGAGGCCGCCGCGAAGACCCATTTCGGGCGCCTCGCGGCGAGCGGCTGGCACACCTGCGCGATGGTGATGGCGGTGATCGCCCGCCGCGTCGTGCGCGAGGAGCAGGCCGGGCTCGGCTCGCCCGGCATCGACGAGCTGCGATGGCTGAAGCCGGTCTATCCGGGCGACACCCTCCACGTCCGAAGCAAGATAGTCGACATAAGCCCGTCGCGCAGCCGCCCCGAAATGGGCTCCTTCCGCTCCGCGACAATGGTCACCAACCAGGACGGCGTGCCCGTCCTCACCTTCACCTCGATCGTCCTGATGCGGCGGCGCCCGGGGTAGGGCGTTTTCCAGTTGGGTTCGTCCTCCTATGCCGGTCCCTTCGACAGGCTCAGGACAGGCTTGATCCGGCATCCCCTTGACCTGCGGACTCCGCATGGATGCCAGCCTGCGCTGGCATGACGAGGGAGGCTCCGGCGCCCCAGCGAAGGCTGGGGCCCATGCCGACGCGCCGCCGGAGCTCGCAGTCCGCATGGATGCCAGCCTTCGCCGGCATGACGAGGGAGGTTCCGGCGCCCCAGCGAAGGCTGGGGCCCATGCCGACGCGCCGCCGGAGCTCGCAGTCCGCATGGATGTCAGCCTGCGCCGGCATGACGAGGGAGGCTCCGTCGCCCCAGCGAAGGCGGGGGCCCATACGGACGCGCCGCCGGAGCTCGCCCGAGAAGGTGGACCAGCCAAACTCCGCTGTAGCGACCACTCCCCGCGCTTAGCACGCAGGCATGACGAACTTCCTCAGCCTACCCGCCGCGGCGGGAGCGATGGCCCCAATTGCCGCTGCCGCGGCTCCAGGTCCCGCTGTTGGTGGTGCCGGTCGTGCCGGTCGTCGTGCCGGTGGTGCCGCCGTTCCACTGCCGCCGGCCCTGCCATTGGCGCGTGCCTTGCTGGTCCTGCCACTGGCGGGTGCCTTGCCGGCCTTGCCACTGGCGCGTGCCCTGCTGGCCCTGCCATTGCCCGGTGCCCTGCTGGCCCTGCCACTGGCGCGTGCCTTGCTGGCTCTGCCACTGGTTGCTGCCGCGGTTGCGATAGCCGTCCCAGCGCTGCCAGCGCTGGTCGTTCCAGTCGCGATTCTGGTACTGGCCGCGCCGGCCCTCCCAATAGCGGCGATCGTTGTCGCTCCAGCGGCGCCGGCGCCCGTAGCTGTCGTAGACGTAGAAGCCGATGCCGGGATAATAATAGTCGCCGTACCAGCCGTACCACGGATCGCCGTAATAATCGTCATAGCCATAGCCGTAGGATGAGCCGTAGCCGTAGTCACAGCCGTAATAAGGGTCGCAGCCGCTCGTGCCGTAGCCGACCGACATGCCGCCATAGCCATAGCCTTCGTCATAGGCGCAGGCGGACAGGCCTATCGATCCGACAAGCACCAGAGCGGCGGCGCGAGCTCGTGAACTCCACATGGCGACTCTCCCGAAAAGCCGATCGCGGAGCGGCAGGATCCGCCCCGGGGCCGTGAATGGTAATGCAACCTCGACGCCCTGCAAAACGCCGCCGCCCGGCCGCTGTTCCTGATCGGGACTGGATCGCGTCAGGTCACCGCCTCCGTCAGTACGGGGCGCGCAGCGGCAAAGCCATCAGTCGGCCGTAGCTGGATTGCTTCGCTTTGCTCGCACTGACGGCGGCGGCGTCAGCCGTCGATCCCCGCCTCGCCGCTGGCGGCGTCGCGCTTGGCCATGTTGGCGGGATCGAGTGGCCCGGTGGTCCGGACCCGCCGGTCGGCGCCGCCGTGCCAGACGTTCTGATAGGCCATGTAGGCGAGCGCGGTGAGGAAGATGAGGAAGATGAGGCTGGCGAGGCCGGCGCGGTGCCGGTTCTCGAGCCGCGGCTCGGCCGTCCAGGTGAGGAAGGCGGCGACATCCCTGGCCATCTGGTCGACGGTCGGCCTGGTGCCGTCGGCATAGCTCACCTGCCCCTCGGTGCGCAGCGGCGGCGGCATGGCGATGTTGAGGTTCGCGAAATAGGGGTTGTAGTGGAGGTTGGGCCCGGGGCGGGAATCCGCCGGCAGGTTGCCGGGCGGGTTCTGGTAGCCGGTGAGCAGCGAGTAGACATAGGCCGCCCCGCCCTCGCGCGCCTTGGCGATCAGCGACAGGTCCGGCGGCAGCGCATTGTTGTTGGCCTGCCGCGCCGCCACCTCGTTCGGGAAGGGGCTGGGGAAATGATCGGCGGGGATCGCCTTGCGGGTGTTCGCCTCGCCGGTCTTCGGGTCCACGTCCGGCACCTGGATCTGGTAGTTGGTGGCGATCGCCTTGATCTCCGCCTCGCGATAGCCGAGCTCCTCGAGGTTGCGGAATGCGACCAGGCTCAGCGAATGGCAGGAGGAGCAGACCTCCTTGTAGACCTGGAAGCCGCGCTGGAGCTGCTGCCGGTCATATTTGCCGAAGGGGCCGTCCGAGGCCAGGTGAAGCGCCCTCGGCTCCTTGTGGAACTCGTGGACGACATTCTCCTCGCGCGGCTGGGTGACGAAATTGTAGGCGCCCCAGCCGAGCGACCAGGCGGCTACCGCGACGAAGACGAGCCCGACCAGGAAGCCGAAGAAACGGACCATGTGGCGTCTTTCCCCTTAATGCGCGCCGGCGGGGCTGATGCCGCCGACATGGACCGGAGCCGCCTCCGCCATTTCCCCGTGCAGCACGGATTCCGAGATGGAATTGGGCAGCGGCAGCGTTCGCTCGATGCGGGAGAGGATCGGGAGGATGATCAGGAAGTGCGCGAAATAGTACATCGTCGCCAGCTGGCTGATCATCACCCACGGCTCCTCGGGGGGGCGGCCGCCGCAGATGCCGAGCACGATCAGGTCGGCGACCAGGATCCAGAAGAACCAGCGGAACATCGGCCGGTAATGGCCCGACCGCACCGGCGACGGGTCCAGCCACGGCAGGAAGAAGTGGATGAGGATGGCGCTGAACATCGCCAGCACGCCCCACAGTTTCGCCGGCAGGATGAAGTCCGCCGTGAACGCGCGCAGGATCGCGTAGAAGGGCCAGAAATACCATTCGGGGACGATATGCGCCGGCGTCGAGAGCGGGTTGGCCGGAATGTAATTGTCGGCATGGCCCAGATAATTGGGCGCGTAGAAGGTGACCAGCGCGAACAGGGTCAGGCACAAGGCCGCGAACCAGCCGTCCTTGGTGGTATAATAAGGGTGGAACGGCACCGTGTCCTGCGGGCTCTTCACCTCGACCCCGGTCGGGTTGGACGAGCCGGGAATGTGCAGCGCCCAGATGTGGAGGATGACCACTCCGGCGATCACGAACGGCAGCAAATAATGGAGCGAGAAGAAGCGGTTCAGGGTCGCCTGGTCGGGCGCGAAGCCGCCGAGCAGCCATTGCTGGATCGGCTCCCCGACCAGCGGGATCGCGCCGAACAGGCCGGTGATCACCTTGGCGCCCCAGAAGCTCATCTGCCCCCAGGGCAGGACATAGCCCATGAACGCGGTCGCCATCATCAGCAGCAGGATGACGAGCCCGAGCATCCAGACCAGCTCGCGCGGCGCCTTGTAGGAGCCGAAATAGAGGCCGCGGAAGATGTGGATATAGGTGACAATGAAGAAGAAGCTCGCCCCGTTGGCATGGGCGTAGCGCAGGAACCAGCCCTGGTTGACGTCGCGCATGATGTGCTCGACCGACTGGAAGGCGTGATCGCCCGAGGGGATGAAGTGCATGGCGAGCACGATGCCGGTGACGATCTGGATCATCAGGGCGAGGCCGGCCAGCACGCCGAAATTCCACCACATGTTGAGGTTGCGCGGCACCGGATAGCCGCCGCCGACGGCACCGTAGACGAGCCTCGGCAAGGGCAGGCGCTGGTCGAACCAGCGCATCAGCGGGTGCTTCGGCTCGTAGGGTTCAGCCCAGGAGAAGCTCATCTCATGCCACCTTGCCGACTGTAAGCACCGTATCCGACTTGAACTGGTAATCCGGCACTTCGAGGTTCTTGGGCGCGGGGCCTTTGCGGATTCGCGCCGCGGTGTCGTAGGCCGAGCCGTGGCAGGGGCAGAAATAGCCGCCGAACGGCCCGCGATTCTCGCCCTCCCCGGCGCCCAGCGGCACGCAGCCCAAGTGCGTGCACACCCCCATCGTCACCAGCCACATCGGCTTGCCGGGCTTGGTGCGCTCGGCGAGGCTCTGCGGGTCCCTCAGCGACGAGACCGGGACCGCGTTGGCCGCCTGGATCTCGGCCGGGGTCAAATGGCGGATGAAGAGCGGCTGCTTGCGGAACAGCGTCTTGATCGCCTGCCCCGCCTTGATCGCGGAGATGTCGACCTCGATCGAGGCGAGCGCCAGCACGTCGGCGGACGGGTTCATCTGGTTGACCAGCGGATAGAGGAGGGCGAGGCCGCCGACCCCGGCCGCGCTCACCGCCGCGATGTTGATGAAGTCGCGCCGCCGGACGCCGTCCTCGACGCCCGCGTCATGCGCTCCGCCGCTTTGTCCAACCGTGGCCATAAGATCCTTCAGCGGTTCGAACCAGGATGCGTGGGAACCGGCCCCGCTACGAAGAAGCCGTCGCGGCCAAGCCCACACAGCGCCGCGTCGGGTGCCCCCTGGCGGCTTGGCGCGCCTGATAGACGCGTGACCGCCGCTTTGCCAACGGTGTTTTTGAGGGGGTTCGTCCCCCCCTCACATGACCCACGTCGCCACCAAAGCGGCGGTGCACAGGAAGGTGACGGCCGTCGTCGTCCAGCCGAGGAAGTTGGTCCAGCGGCCGTTGGTGCGCGCGCCGACCACCCGTCGGCGGTTGGTGAGGAGCATCATCAGGAGCAGCAGCGGCGGCACCGAGAAACCCTGGACGATCCCCGACCAGACCAGGGCCCGCATCGGGTTGAAGCCGAGGAAGTTCAGCCCCACCCCGAGCGCCGTCACCGCGGCGATGACCCCGTAGAACAGCCTGTTCTCGCTCGGATGGTCGTGGAGGCTGCCCTCCCGCCCGAGGCCCTGGACGACGTCGTAGGCGGCGCCGGTCGTCATGATCGGCACGGCGAGGAAGCCGACTCCGACGATCCCCGCCGCGAACAGCCAGGTCGCCGCCTTGCCCGCCAGCGGCTCCAGAGCGGCGGCGGCCTGGGCGGCGGTCTCGACCTGGGTCTGCCCCGCCGGATGCAGCGTCAGCCCGGTCGCGAGGAGGATGAAATAGAGGATGAGGTTGGAGAAGATCATGCCGGTGAGCACGTCGCGGCTGGTCCGCTTCATCTCCGCCTTGCTGGCCCCCTTGCGCTGCCACAGCCGCCGCCGCCCGATGGCGATCTGCTCCTCCACCTCCTGGTTCGACTGCCAGGTATAGACATAGGCGGAAAGCGACGTGCCGATGCAGGCGACGACCAGCGCGAGGAACTCCGGATCGAGGCGGAAGCGGGGCAGGAAGGTCGCTCGGAGCACCTCCAGCGGGTCCGGCCGGGCCATGACCGCCGCCGCGACATAGGCGAAGAGGACCAGCGCCAGCCACCGGAAGACGTGGCGGATCAGCGTGTAGGAGCCGAAATACTGGATCGCGAAGATCAGCGCCGCCGTTCCGACGACGAGGAGCGGGACCGGCACCGGGACCAGCAGGTTCAGCGCCGCGCCGATGCCGCCGAGGTCCGCCGCCGCCTCGATAATGTTGCCGGTGAAGGCGAGGATCACCATCGGCATCAGCACCCAGCGTGGGAACTGGTCGCGGATGCAGGCGAACAGGCCCTTGCCGTAGACCTGGCCGATCTTCGCCGAGAGATAGACGACGACGTACATCATCGGCAGCAGCACCGGCGCGACCCACAGGAAGCCGAGGCCGAAGCGCGCGCCGGCGCTCGCATAGGTGCCGATCGCCGAGGGATCGTCGTCCGCCGCGCCGGTGACGATTCCGGCGCCGACCAGTTTCAATATGCCGGGCGGGGGCGGCGGCGCCCCGGGCCGGGCGTCGGCCTCGAGCGGCTCGCGGATCGGATCGGTCATGTCGCTCGCCTCGCCGCTGAAGGTCGACGCGCACAACCGCCGAGCCGCGGCGAGGTTCATCCGCCCCGCGCGCCGCCGCCGGCCTTGCGTCGCCGCGTCGAGCCCCGCAAGGACCGGCCATGCGCCTCGCCCTCCACCAGCCCGACCAGGCCGGCAATGTCGGCACCATACTGCGCCTCGCCGCCTGCCTCGGAGTCGCGGTGGACGTGATCGAGCCCTGCGGCTTCCCCTTCTCCGACCGCGCCCTGAAGCGGGCCGGGATGGACTATCTCGAAATCGCCGCGGTGACCCGGCACGCGAACTGGGCCGCGTTCGAGGCGCGGCTGGCGGGCCGGCTGGTCCTGTTCACCACCGCCGCCGACGCCGTCCGGCTCCCCGAGGCGCGCTTCGACCCGGGCGACACCTTGCTGTTCGGCTCGGAAAGCACCGGCGTACCGGAGGCGGTGCACGCGCGGGCGGACCTGCGCGCGCGCATCCCCCAGGCGGCGGGGACACGCTCGCTGAACGTGGCGGTGGCGGCGGGGATCGGCCTGGCGGAGGCGCTTCGGCAGACGGGGCTGTGGGCCGGGTGAAACATCGCGCCCCGGCCGCTTGAAACTTGAGCCCCGGGGGGGCATCGCACGGAGCGTGACGATCGAGCTCGACGACCAGCAACAGAGCGCCCGCGACTGGTTCGAGTCGCTGCGGGGCCGGATCTGCGCCGAATTCGAGGCGATCGAGCGCGAGGCCGGCAGCGACGCCGCCTTCGCCTACACGCCGTGGCAGCGCGACGATCCCGATTCCACACCCGGGGCCGGCGGCGGCGGCGTGCGCGCCCTGATGAAGGGCGCCGTGTTCGAGAAGGTCGGGGTCAACGTCTCCACCGTCGGCGGCCGCTTCAGCCCGGATTTCGCCGCCACCATCCACGGCGCCGGCGAGGACCCGCATTTCTTCGCCACCGGCCTCAGCCTCGTCGCCCACATGGCCAACCCGCACGTTCCGGCCGTCCACATGAACACCCGCTTCCTCGCCACCACGAAGCGCTGGTTCGGCGGCGGCGCCGACCTCAACCCGCCCATCCCCTACGAGGTGGACACGGCCGACTTCCACGCCCGCCTGCGCGCCGCCTGCGCCGCCCACGACCAGACCTGGTACGAGCGGTTCAGGAAATGGGCGGACGATTATTTCTATTTGCCCCATCGCGACGTCCACCGCGGCGTCGGCGGCATCTTCTACGACCATCTCGAAGGCCCGTTCGACGCCACCTTCGCCTTCACCCGCGATGTCGGCGAGGCGCTGCTGGACGTCTTCCCGAAGCTGGTGCGGCGGCGGATGGCAACCCCCTTCACCCCCGAGGACAAGGCGCGCCAGCTCGCCTGGCGCGGCCGCTACGCCGAGTTCAACCTCCTCTACGACCGCGGCACCCTGTTCGGCCTGCGCACCGGCGGCAACGTCGATGCCATCCTCATGAGCCTCCCCCCCATGGCGACCTGGACCTGATCTTGCCTCCCCATCGAAGATGGGGAGGGGGACCACCGAAGGTGGTGGAGCGACTATCTGGTTTGTCAAAGGGCATAGGCTAGCTCGGCTCTGGTTTCGCGGGCTTTGGCGTTGAGCCTGACGAGGAGTTTTCTGGCGAGGGCGATTCGGACGACCATCCTGGGCTTGCCCTGGGCGAGGA
>DASWRU010000062.1:0-17947 GCA_036403015.1 Allosphingosinicella sp. | reverse complement strand
AGCTTGGAGCCCACCGACGAACGCGCATCCGGGGCATTTGGCCGCAACGTCGAAGGACCGCCCTGCAGTCATTTGAAAACAGGGCCTTTATCTTGATCTGGATCAGGTCCGGCGTCGGAACCTTGCCGCGGCCCCGGCAGTTCCATGGGCGAGTTCAATCAGGAGGGCCCGATGGCTACCAGCACCCAATCCAAGCCGCGCAGCCGCAAGTCGTCCGGCGGACGTTCGCCGGGCGAGGACAGCGCCTTTTCGTTCGGCGGCGGAAGCGCGGGCGTGCTCGCCGGCGCGGCGCTCGCCGGCGCGGCGATCGGCCTCGCCGCCAATGTCGGCCGCAAGCTGTTCGTGCAATTCTCGACCGGCGCCACCGGCGACTGGTTCGACGCGCTGAAGGCCGAGCATGCGCTCACCCTCGCCATCTTCGACAAGATCGAGGCGACCGACGACAGCCAGGCGATGATGCGCTCGCACCTGCTGATGAAGCTGAAATATGCGCTCACCAAGCATGCGAGCGAGGAGGAGAACGTCATCTACCCGGCGCTCCGCCAGGCCAATCTCGCCCACGACGCCGACGCGCTCAACGCCGAGCACGGCTATGTGAAGACCTATCTCTACGAGCTTGAGACCTTGCCCAACACCAGCCCCGAATGGCTGGCCCGCGTGCGCGACTTCAGGGCGATGCTCCAGGAGCATATGCGGATGGAGGAGGACGAGGTCTTCCCGACCTTCCGCCAGGCGCTGAGCGACACCCAGAACGCCAAGCTCACCAGCCTCATGAACAAGGAAGGCTTCAAGATGGCCTAGTTGCCTCCCCGCGCGCAGCGTGGGGAGGGGGACCACGCGTAGCGTGGTGGAGGGGTAACTGGAGCAAGCCTGCGCCTTCTACCCCTCCACCACCCTGCGGGTGGTCCCCCTCCCCATCTGACGATGGGGAGGCAACCGCTACGCCAGCTGCCCGTGGCAGTGCTTGTACTTGAGGCCTGAGCCGCACGGGCAGGGCGCGTTGCGGCTGACCCGCGCCATCTCCGCGACATTGCCGTCCGAAGGGAAGGCCGGCTGCTCGATCTGGAGCGGCGGCAGGCGCGAGAGGATGTTGCCGGTCCCCGCGTCGATATCCGCCGTGTCGTCGTCGCCGGTGAACGGGTCGATATGGTGGGTGATGAAGTCGGGCAGGGCCTGGAGCTCCGGGAACGGCCCGAAGTCCGGCAGCGGCTCGGGCTGCTGGAAGTTGAACGTTGCCAGAGCGAGGGTGCGGGTCACGTCCTCGCGGATCGCGGTCAGCATCCGCTCGAACAGCTGAAAGGCCTCGTGCTTATATTCGTCGATCGGCTTCTTCTGGGCATAGGCCCGGAGGTGGATGACCTGGCGAAGCGCGTCGAGCATCGCCAGATGCTCCTTCCAGTGATGGTCGAGCGACTGGAGCAGCACGCTCTTTTCGATCTGGATGTAGGTCTCGGGCGGAAGCTCGGCGGTCTTGTCGCCGATCTGCCGGTCGGCCATCTCCTGCAGCCGCTCGACCAGCAGCTCCGGGTCGATCCCGTCTTCCTTGAGCCAATCCTCCATCGGCGGCTCGAAGCCGAACACCTCGCCGACCCGCCCTTTGAGGTGCTCGACGTCCCACTGCTCGGGATAGGTGTTGGGCGGGCAGGCCTCGCCGACCATGGCGTTGACGGTCTCGGCCCGCATGTCGGCGACGACCTCGCCCACCGTCTCGGAATCCATGATGTCGGCGCGCTGCTCGTAGATGACCTTGCGCTGGTCGTTCATCACGTCGTCATATTCGACGACCTGCTTGCGGATGTCGTAGTTGCGCGCCTCGACCTTCTTCTGCGCGGTCTCGATCGCCTTGGAGATCCAGGGCGAGATGATCGCCTCGCCGTCCTCCAGATTCTTGTTCATCAGCCGAGCGAACATGGTCTGCGGGCCGAAGATGCGCAGCAGGTCGTCGTCGAGGCTGAGGTAGAAGCGGCTGAGGCCCGGATCGCCCTGGCGGCCCGAGCGGCCGCGCAGCTGGTTGTCGATGCGGCGGCTCTCGTGGCGCTCGGTGCCGAGCACGAACAGGCCGCCGGCGGCGATCACCCTCTCCTTCTCCTCGTCGACCTCACGGGTGATCTTCTGGATCGCCGAGTCCCTGTCGGGTCCCTCCTCCAGGCCGGAAAGCTCGTCCCCGACTCGGAACTCGATATTGCCGCCGAGCTGGATGTCGGTGCCTCTCCCGGCCATGTTAGTTGCGATAGTTACAACCCCCAACCGCCCGGCCTGCGCGACGATATGGGCCTCCTGCTCGTGGTAGCGGGCGTTCAGAACCTCGTGCTTGACCTTCTCCCGGTTGAGGAATTCGGAGAGCAGCTCCGATTTCTCGATCGAGACCGTGCCGACCAGCACCGGCTGGCCGATCAGCTGCTTCTCCTTGATCGATTTGGCGATGGCGGCGAACTTGTCGTTCTGGTTCTTGTAGAACTCGTCCTCCTCGTCGACCCGCTTGACCGGCATGTGCGTCGGGATGGAGACGACGTTCATCTTGTAGATGTCCCAGAATTCCGGCGCCTCGGTCGCCGCCGTTCCGGTCATGCCCGACAGCTTGGGGTACATGCGGAAATAATTCTGGAAGGTGATCGAGGCGAGCGTCTGGTTCTCCGGCTCGATGGTCACCGCTTCCTTGGCCTCGACCGCCTGGTGGAGCCCGTCCGACCAGCGCCGCCCGTCCATCATCCGGCCGGTGAACTCGTCGATGATGATGATCTTGCCGTCCTTGACGATGTAGTCGATGTCCCGCTTGAACATGACGTTCGCCCGAAGCGCCTGGTTCAGATGGTGGACGACCAGCGTATTCTCGAAATCGTAGAGGTTGGAGCCGAAGAGCAGGCCCGCATCCTCGAGCAGGCGCTCCATCTTCTCGGTGCCGTCCTCGGTGAGGACGACCGAGCGCTGCTTCTCGTCCAGCTCGTAATCGACGGGGACGAGCCCCTTCACGATCGCATCGACCGACATGTAGAGCTCGGACTTATCGTCGGTCGGGCCGGAGATGATCAGGGGCGTCCGCGCCTCGTCGATGAGGATCGAATCGACCTCGTCGACGATGGCGAAGCTGAAGGGGCGCTGGACCATCGACTCGCGCTCGTACTTCATGTTGTCGCGCAGGTAATCGAAGCCGAACTCGTTGTTGGTGCCGTAGGTGATGTCGGAGCCGTAGGCGGCGCGGCGCTGCTGGTCGGACAGATTGGGGACGATGACGCCCACGGTCATGCCGAGGAAGCGGTAGATCTGCCCCATCCAGTCGGCATCGCGGCGGGCGAGATAGTCGTTCACCGTGACGACGTGGACGCCCTTGCCGTCCAGCGCGTTCAGATAGCAGGCGAGCGTCGCCACCAAAGTCTTGCCTTCGCCGGTGCGCATCTCGGCGATCTCGCCGCGGTGGAGGACGATGCCGCCGATCAGCTGGACGTCGTAATGGCGCTGGCCGAGCGTCCGCTTGGCCGCCTCGCGTACCGTCGCGAAGGCTTCGGGAAGCAGGTCGTCGAGATCCTCGCCCTCGGCGAGGCGCTGGCGGAACAGGACCGTCTGGTTGCGCAGCTCCTCGTCGGTCATCGCCGAGACGGTCGGCTCGAAACCGTTGACGCGGTCGACGATCTTCCTCAGCGAGCGGACGTAGCGATCGTTGGACGATCCGAAAATGGCTTTGGCAAATCCGCCAAACATGGGCGTTCCTGTTCTTTCGTGCGGGCCTCGAGCAGACGCGGCCGCGCAAGCCGCCGCCCCCTCGGCGAATGTCTGGGCGATGTAGGGTTGGCCCTATTCCAAGTCAATTGACGCGGGCCTGAACGCCTCCTAGCGCGGCGCCATGGACGGGGCCTTCACCGGCGGCTGCGCCTGCGGGGCGGTGCGCTATGCGCTGAAGAGCGCGCCGTTCGACGCGGGCTGGTGCCATTGCCGCACCTGCCAGCGCAATTCCGGCGCGCCCGCCATGGTGTTCGCGAGCGTCCCCGCCGGGGACCTCGTCTGGACCGAAGGCGCCGACAAGGTCAAATCGTTCAAATCGAGCGCCTTCGGCCACCGCGCCTTCTGCGGCGAATGCGGCACGCCCTTCCTCATGCAGGTCGACCACCAGCCCGAGACGGTCGATTTCAGCGTCGCCACGCTCGACGCGCCGGACCGGGTAGCGCCCGGCTTCCACATCTTCTGGGGGAGCAGGATCGGCTGGTTCGAGCCCAAGGACGACCTGCCGCGGCACGACAGGTTCAGGCCCGATACGCGGGGCCTCGAAGGGACGGAGCCGCCCGCCTAGAAATCCTCCCCGAGCTTGCTCGGGGAGGGGGACCAGGCGAAGCCTGGTGGAGGGGGAAATACGGAGTCAGCCTTGCCCCTCCCCCACGACGCTTCGCGTCGCGGTCCCCCTCCCCGAGGCGAGCTCGGGGAGGAATTGGAATCAGAGCACCTGCTCGAGCCAGCCCTGGATCTGGGTCTTGGGCGCCGCGCCGACCTTGGTGGCGGCGGGCTGGCCGTCCTTGAACAGGATCATCGTCGGAATGCCGCGCACCCCGTAGCGCGCCGGCGCGTCGGGATTGTCGTCGATGTTGAGCTTCACCACCGTGACCCTCGCGGCGAGGTCGCGGCCGATTTCCTCCAGTGCCGGGGCGATCATCCGGCAGGGCCCGCACCATTCCGCCCAGAAATCGACGAGGACGGGCTTGTCCGCGGCCAGGACGTCCTGTTCGAAGCTGTCGTCGGTCACGGTCTTGGTGCTCATCTCGGTCTCCTGGAGGTGTCGACGCCTATCTAGGAAGCCGCCGCCGCCGGCTCAACCTCCCTTGGCGCCGCATGGCGGTCGAGCAGCGCCTGCGGCAGCTCGAACAGCATGGGTCCGGAGGTGTAGAGGAGCTTCGCCTCGACGGTGCGGCCGGGGAAGATCGCGCGCAGCGCCGCGCTATAGGCGGCGACCTGGCGCAGGTGCGCCGCGGGCACCTCGTCCAGCGTCCGCGGCACCCGGCGGCCGGTCTTGAACTCGGCGAGGGTCACCCTTGCCTCCTCGACCAGCAGCCGGTCGACCGTCCCGGCGACCACCGTCCCACCGGCGATCACCGCCGAGATCGGCACCTCCGCCAGCGCGGCGGGGCCGAACAGGGCCGCGTGGCGGGGGTCCGCGATCACCCGGCAGGCGTCGGCGGCGAGGCCGCGGCGCAGGGCCGGGTCCACGATCCCGGCGGAGGCCAACAGCCAGCGCTCGGCGCGCTCCGCCCGCTCCTGTGCCGGCACGTCGGGCAACCGCTCGAACAGGCGGTGGAGCAGCCTTCCCCGCTGCGCCGCCTCGCGCAAGGCCGGCGAGGGCGGCGGATCGGCGACGTCGTCCTCGCCCAGCGCCGATGGGGCGAGCGGGCGCGGCGGCCGGGTCTCGGCGGGCGCGGCGCGGCGCAGCCATTCCGGCGCGGCGATCGGGCGAGGCGCGGTGCGCGCGGACGCCTTCACGAACACCTCCCCGTCGCCATGGCGCAGCGCCCGACCCCAGAGCGGCTCCTCCGCCCACGCGCGGCCGAGGCTGGCGAGGGACGCCTCGACGGCGGCATGCCAGCTGCGCCCGGCCGGTCCGTTGCGGTCGGCGGCGCCCAGCGCGCCGCCGATGTAGAGCCGCTCCTCGGCCCGAGTCATCGCCACGTAGAGCAGCCGCCAATGCTCCTCGCGCTCCAGCGCCTCCTGCGCTTCCACCTGCGCCTTCAACGGCTCGACCAGCTCGTCGCGGCGGGGACGGAAGAGGGGAATCGTCGGTCCCTCCCGGCCGAGCTTGAGCGTCACCGGCCCGCCGCCGGGCTTCGACCGCTCCGGATCGGCGCAGGCGTCGGCGAGGATGACGATCGGCGATTGCAGCCCCTTCGAGCCGTGCACCGTCATCACCCGCACCGCGTCGAGCGGCGCGGAAGGATCGCGCACGATCTCGACGTCGCCGCGCGCGAACCAGTCGAGGAAGCGCTGCAGCGAGGGCGCCGAGCTCGTCTCGAACTCCAGCGCGGAGGCGAGCAACTCCTCGATCGGGTCGCGCGCCTCCGGTCCTAGCCGCTCGAGCAGCTTGCGGCGGCCGTCGAGGGGGCCCGAAAGGATCGTCTCGAGGAACTGGTGCGGAGTCGCATAGTCCGCCATGCCGAGCAGCGCGTGCAGGCCGGCGACGCTCGCCGCGTCCCCCGAGTCCCTGACCCGCGGCCACAGCGGTCCCTCGCGCCCGAACGAGGCGGCGAACAGCGCCTCCTGAGTCCAGCCGAACAAGGGCGAGACCAGCAAGGCGGCCAAGTTGAGGTCGTCGAGCGGCTGGACGGCGAAGCGGGCCGCCGCGAGCAGGTCCTGGACGGCGAGCGGCGCCGTCAGCAGGAGGCGGTCGACCCCGGCGACCGGCACCCCCTCGGCGTGGAGCCGAGCGACGATCAAAGCGGCGAGGTCGCCGCGCCGCCGCACCAGGATGAGGATGTCCTCGGGCCTCAGCGGCCGCCCCTTCGCCTCGACCATGAACGGGTTGGCCAGCCATAAGCGGACCTGCCGGGCGAGCCTCGCCGCATAGAGCCGCACGATATCGCTGACCCAGCCTTCCTCACCGGCCTCCTCCTCCTCGCCGCCGGCCGCCGTGAAGGGCTGCCACAAAGTGACGCTTCCGCCGCGCCCGCCATGCTCGGCAAGGTGCGGCCCGGGCGCGCGCGGGAGACCCAGAGCCTCGTGTCCGAGATGCCCGATCACCCGGTCCACCACTGCGAGCAGCGGCGGCGAAGAGCGGAAGCTTCGGTCCATCGACAGGTCCAGAAAGTCCGGCGGCACCTCTCCCGGCGGCAGCTCCATCTCCAGGCCGAGCGCGCGCGCCGTCTTCGCCTTGGCTTCGAAATAAGCCCGCGCCTGCTCGAACGCGGCCGGATCGGTGCCCTGGAAGCCGAATATCGCCTGCTTGTAGTCGCCGACGGTGAACAAGGTCCGGTGCCGCCCCGCCGCGCCCTTCCCCGCGAAGAATTCCTCGGTGAGCGCGCCGACGATGTTCCACTGCGCCGCATTCGTATCCTGCGCCTCGTCGACGAGGATATGGTCGGTCTGCTGGTCGAGCTTGTAGCGGACCCAGTCGCCCATGCCGGGCGTCGCGAGCAGCGCCTCGGTCCAGCGGATGAGATCGTCGAAGTCGACCGCGCCCGCCGCGCGCTTGGCCTCGGCATAAGCGGCGGCGAACGCCTGGCCCGCCCTCAGCCCGGCCGCGAAGCAGGCGACCAGCGCCGCGACCTTGCGCATCGTCAGGAGCCGCGAGCAGCATTCGAACGCCGCCGTGGCGAGGCGGACATAATCCTCGTCCTGCGGCGCTTGGCCCTTGCCGAAGCTGCGCGGCTCGCCGTCGGCCTTGGCCCAGACGCCGTGCAGCTTCGCGAGGAGCCCCGCCCGCTCCGCCGGTCCGGCGCCGGCCCATTGCTCGCACAGCGAGGCGCGCTCAAGGCCGCTCTTGGTGGCCCATTGCGCGTTGAGCAGGCCGATGCGGCGGAGGGAAGCGACGTCGAACAGGTCGTCGCAGCACTGGCCGGCAATCGCCTCGTCGATATCGCCGGGCGGAAGGTCGAACGCGCGGCGCAGCCGGTCCTCGATCAATTCGGGCGGCCCCAGCGCGGCCAGGGCATCCGGCGAGCGCGCGCAAATCCTGAGGAACCCTTCGGCGCCGCCCTCGCCGAGCCGGTGGCTCAGCGCCTGGACGTCGCGCATCAGCGCCTCGTCCCGCTCGCCTTCCGCGCGGACGAGCATCCCGGCCAGAGTCTCGCGCGCCAGCCTCTGCTCCTCGCGCCCGTCCAGCGGCCGAAAGCCGGGCGTCAGCCCCGCCTCGGCCGGAAAGGCCGCGAGCAGACCCTGGGCGAAGCCGTGGATGGTCTGGATCCGCAGCCCGCCGCCCGGCGCATCCAGGACTCGGGCGAACAGGGTGCGGGCGCGGGCGCGATGGGCCGGCGTCGGCGGCTCGCCCAATGCGGCAAGCTCGCCGCCGAGTTGGGCGTCCTTCAGTCGCACCCAATAAGCGAGCCGGGTGTGGATTCGCTCCGCCATCTCCGCGGCACCGGCCTTGGTGAAGGTCAGGCAGAGGATCGAGGAAGGGTCGACGCCGCCGAGCAGCAGGCGAAGCACGCGCGCGGTGAGGACATGCGTCTTGCCCGTCCCCGCCGAGGCGGAGAGCGCCGCATGGGCGGCCGGACTGGAGGCGAGCTTCTGCTCCGCTTCCAGCCGCTTCAGGGGGTTGAGACGAGCGCGCGTCACCTTGGGTCCCGCATGGCCAAGCTATAGGAGGCCGGGCGATCCCCGGCTACCCGCCCAGGCCGCACCAAACGGCACCCGCGCCGCCTCTGACAAAAAGTTCACGATCCCGCCACGGCCGCGGCGGGTGCCCGCCGCTATTCAGGCCGTGACGAGGGGCGGACGCGATGTCGAGGCTTGTGGCGATCATGAGCGGGGCCGCCGCGGCGCTGGCGGCGGGCGGACTGCTGTTCCTCGCCGCGATCGGGTGGTTCGGCGGACCCCTCTTCGTCGACATCCCGGCCACCGGCGCACCCGCCGCGGCCGAGGCGAACCTCGCGGCGGTCGTGCTCTCGGGCGACATGGGCTTCCACATCGGCATGGCCGCCAGGGTCGCCCACCGTCTCGCGGCACGCGGGATACCGGCGGTGGGCGTCAACAGCCTCACCTTCTTCCGCCGCCCCCGCTCGCCGCGGGAGACCGCGGTCATGCTCGGCGAGGCGATCCGCCACGCGGTCGCCTTCGGGCATCGCGGCCACATCATGCTCGTCGGCGAATCGCTGGGGGCGGACGTGCTCCCCGTCGGCCTCGCCGGCCTGCCGCCGGACCTGCGCGGCAGGATAAGGCTGGTGGCGCTGGTCGTCCCCGGCACCCGGGTGCAGCTCCAGGCCACGCCGTCCGAGGTCTTCCCGGTCCGGGTCGCGGCCGTCGACGCTCTGCCGACCGCCCACCGGCTGGATTGGGTGAGCCTCCTCTGCATCCGCGGCGTGCGCGAGCCGGACAGCCTCTGCCCGAAGCTCAGCGGGCCCAACGTCACCCGGGTGGACCTGCCCGGCGGCCACCTCCTGCGCGGCGATGCACCCGCCGTCGCCGCCGCCCTGATCGCGGCGATCGAGAGGCCGCGCCCGTCCGGGCCATCTTTGGCGAGCGGCCCGGCGAAGGTGGGAGCGTGAGGATATGGCAGTCTCGTTAGCCGCCTCTCCCTGGGCCGGGATCGGCCGCCGCGGGCTCGCCCGACACCGGACCCTGCTGCTTACCGCGCTGGCGGTGCTGCTGGCGATCGTCGCGGCGGCGGCCCTGCGCCGCCTCCTCGGCGAGATCCGGCCCCGCGACGTTGCCGCGGCGCTGGCGGCGCTGGCGCCATGGCGGATCGGCGCGGCGCTGGCGCTCACCGCGATCAGCTATGCGCTGCTGACCTTCTACGACGTGCTGGCGCTGAGGACCCTGGGCCGGCGCCTGCCGTGGCGCACCGCCGCCTTGGCCTCCTTCATCAGCTACGCCTTCAGCCACAATTTCGGCCTCGCGCTGGTCACCGGCGGCTCGGCGCGGATGCGCATCTACGGCAAGGCGGGGGTGCCGCCGGCCGACGTCGCCCGGATCGTCGCCCTCGCCGCCCTTGCCTTGTGGGGCGGCCTCCTCACGATCGCGGCCCTGGCGCTGACGGTCGAGCCCGTGCCTGTGGTCCTCGGCCCCGCCACGATATCCGCCGGCGCGGAACGCTGCGCGGGGCTCGCCGTCCTCGCCGCGGCGGCCCTCCTCCTCTGCGCGCCGGTCCGGGGGATCCGCTCCCTCACTGTGTTCGGCTGGGAGCTGCCGCTGCCGCGCGCCCCGCAGGCGCTCGCCCAGATCGGCGTGTCCTTCCTCGATCTCGCCGCCGCCGCCGCGGCCCTGTTCGTGCTCCTGCCGGGCGCGGCCTGGCACGATTTCCCCTTCTTCATGCTGCTCTTCGTCCTCGCCTGCGCCGCGGTCCTGGTCAGCCACGTGCCCGGCGGGCTCGGCATCTTCGAAGCGGTCATGGCCGCCGCTTTGCCCGGGCCCAAGGCGCCGCTGGTCGCCGCGCTGCTCGCCTACCGGGCGATCTACTATCTCCTCCCGCTCGGTTTCGCCTCGCTGCTCCTCGCCGGCCACGAGGCGCGGGCGCAGCGGGCGCGCATCGGCAGGACGGTGGCGGGCGCGCGGACCTTGGCCGGCGCGGTGACTCCGACGCTGGTCAGCCTGCTCGTCTTCCTCGGCGGCCTCGTGCTCCTCGTCTCGGGCGCCCTCCCCGCTTTGCCGGCCCGTTTGACGACCCTGACCCGGCTGCTGCCGCTGCCGTTCATCGAAGCCTCGCATTTCTCGGCCAGCCTGGTCGGCACCGCCCTCCTCCTCCTCGCGCCGGGCCTCTATCGCCGCCTCGACGGGGCCGCCCTCCTCACCCGCGCCCTGCTCCTCGCCGGCGCGCTCTTCTCGCTCGGCAAGGGCCTCGATTTCGAAGAAGCGGGCATACTCCTGCTCCTCGCCGGCCTGCTCGAATGGACTCGGCCGGCCTTCTACCGGCGCACCGCGCTGCTCAGCGAGCCGCTGTCGTCGCGCTGGATCGCCACGATCGTCGCGAGCCTCGCTTTATGCACCGCGATCGGCTTCATCGCGTACAAGCAGGTCGCCTATTCGAGTGACCTGTGGTGGCGCTTCGCCGCCCGGGCGGACGCCTCGCGCTTCCTGCGCGCGAGCTTCGGGGCGGCGATGCTCCTCCTCGCCCATCTCGTCTGGCGGCTGCTCGCACCGAGCCGGCGCGAGCGCCCCCACGAGTCGCTTCCGGCCGCGGTCGCCGAAGCCGCCCTCGCCGGCTGCGAGCGCAGCGAAGCGATGCTCGCCTTCACCGGCGACAAATGCTTCATCGTCGGCGCCGGCGGCAACGCCTTCCTGATGTACCGGGTGAAGGGGCGCAGCTGGATCGTCATGGGCGATCCGGTCGGGCCGCGCGCCGCCTGGCCGGAATTGCTCTGGACGATCCGCGCCCGAGCCGACGCCGCCCAGGGCAGGCTCCTCCTCTACCAGATCGGACCCGACGCGATGGGGATCGCGATCGAGCTCGGCCTCCAGATCGTCAAATATGGCGAGGAGGCCCGGGTCGACCTTGCCGGCTTCAGCGTCGAACGGCCCGGCATGCGCCCGCTGCGCCACTGCGTTCGGCGCGCCGAGCGGGACGGCGCCGTCTTCGAGATCGTGCCCGCGGCCCACGTCCCCGCTTTGATCGAAGAGCTCCGAGCCGTGTCCGACGCATGGCTCGGCCACAAGGGGCATGGCGAGAAGGGCTTCAGCCTCGGCCATTTCGATCCGGCCTATCTCGCCCGCTTCGACCTCGCCGTGGTGCGCGCCGGCGGCCGCATCGTCGCCTTCGCGAACCTGTGGGCGGCCGCCGGCAAGGCCGAGCTGTCGGTGGACCTGATGCGCCAGGACGCGGGCGCGCCCTACGGCACCATGGACCTGCTCTTCGCCCGCCTGATGACGTGGGCGCGCGAGGAGGGCTATCGCCGCTTCTCGCTCGGCGTGGCGCCACTTTCCGGGATCGAGGCGAGGCGGCTCTCGCCCGGCTGGGCCAAGACCGCGGCCTTCGTCTTCCGCCACGGCGGGCGTTTCTACGGCTTCGAGGGGGTCCGCGCCTACAAGGAGAAGTTCAGGCCGGAATGGACTCCCCGCTACGTCGCCGGCCCGCGCGGCCTCGGCTTCGTCCGCGCCCTCCTCGACCTCCAGCGCCTGATCGGGAAGCCGCGGACGACAATCTAGCTCGCCCGCTCGTGCGCCGTGTCCATGTCGAGCGCGCCGCCGCTCTCGGCGTCAGTGGTCTCGCCGCGGTCCCGGTCGGCGGGCGACGGCTTTTCGCCCTTTTCGGCGACGTTGCCGGTGATGTCGAACTCCCGGTCGCGCTCCTCCTGCGTCGGCTGGGAGGCGCCGCCCTGGTTGATGATCGCGCCGCCGCTATGCTTGGTCATGATCCGTCTCCTCTGCTGGGGCCATGAACGCATCCGCACCCTGTTCGGCACCGGCGGGGCGGGACCTAGATCTTCACCTGGCTGCCCATCTCGACGACCCGGTTGGGTGGAAGGCCGAAGAATTCCATCGGGCTTTCGGCGTTGCGCATCATCCAGGCGAACAATTTCTCGCGCCAGATCGCCATGCCGCGGACGCTGGAGGCGAGGGGTGTCTGGCGGGAGAGAAAGAAGCTGGTCTCCATCATCTTGAACGGGAAGCCGCAGGTCGAGATTCGGGCCAGCGCCTCGGGCACGTTCATCTCCTGCATGAACCCGAAATGGAGGACGATGCGGTAGAAGCCCTGGCCGAGATCCTCGACCTCGATCAGGCGGCTCTCGTCGACATAGGGGACATCCTCGATCGCGACCTTCAGGAAGATGGAGCGCTCGTGCAGCACCTTGTTGTGCTTCAGATTGTGGAGGAGCGCGTGGGGCACGCCGTCCGCCTGGCTGGTCATGAACACGGCGGTGCCGGGGACTCGCGCGGCCGAGCTCGTCGCCGACTTGATGAACAAGGCCGGCGGTATCTCCCCCTGCCGCAGCTGCCGGGCGAGGAGCTGGCGGCCCTTCGCCCAGGTGGTGAGGAAGGTGAAGGCGATGAAGCCGATCATCAGCGGGAACCAGCCCCCGCTCGGCACCTTGAGGAGGTTCGCCGAGAAATAGCCTGCATCGACGATGAAGAAGAGCGTCAGGAGGGCCCCGGCCACCCAATTGTTCCACTTCCACAGGGTGAACAGCACGACCGCGAGCAGGCAGGTGTCGATGAACATCGCGCCGGTGACGGCGATGCCATAGGCGGCGGTGAGGTTGGAGGAGTTGCGGAAGACGAGGACGAGGATGATCACCATGATCATCAGCGCCCAGTTGATCGCCGGGATGTCGATCTGGGCGGCGGTCGCCTCGCTGGTATGCTCGATCTTGATTCGCGGCACGAAGCCCAAGTGGATCGCCTGCTGGGTCACCGAGAAGGCGCCGGAGATCACCGCCTGGCTGGCGATGACGGTGGCGGCGGTGGCGATCAGCACCAGCGGCAGCCGGAACCAGTCCGGCGCCAGCAGGAAGAAAGGGTTGCCGATCGCCCGGGCGTCGCCGATCAGCAGCGCGCCCTGGCCCAGATAGTTGATCATCAGCGCGGGCAGGACGATGAACAGCCACCCCGCCTTGATCGGCCGCCGGCCGAAATGGCCCATGTCCGCGTAGAGCGCCTCGGCCCCGGTGACGGCGAGGACGACCGAGCCCAGGGCGACGAAGGCATGGAATCCCTCGGTGAGGAAGAAGCGCAGCGCCCATAAGGGGTTCAGCGCCAGGACGATGCCGGGCGACCCGGCGATGCCGAGCCCGCCGAGCACGGCGAGAGTGGCGAAGTAGACGGTGACCACCGGTCCGAAGAGCGTCCCTACCGCCGCCGTGCCGTGACGCTGGATCATGAACAGGCCGACGAGGATTCCGACTGCGATCGGCAGCACGAACGGCTCGAGCCGCGCCTGCACCACGACCAGGCCCTCGACCGCGGAGAGTACCGACACCGCCGGGGTGATCATCGAATCGCCGTAGAAGAGCGCGCAAGCGAAGACGCCGAGCAGGACGATGGTGCGGCCCCATTTCGCCCCTTCGGTCTTGCGCGAGATGAGGGCGAGGAGGGCGAGGCTGCCCCCCTCCCCCTTATTGTCGGCGCGCATCAGGATGAAGACGTATTTCAGCGTCACCACGATCATCATCGACCAGAAGATGAGGCTGAGCACGCCGAACACGTGGAGCTTGTCGACCGGCAGGCGGAAATCGTGATGCCCGGCGAAGGTCTCGCGGAAGGCGTAGAGCGGCGAGGTGCCGATGTCGCCGAAGACGATCCCGATCGCGCCGAGGGTGAGCTTGACGAGGCTGCCGCGGGGGTGATGGCCCGGCGCCGGATCTCGCGCGTCCGGCACGGCGGCGGCGGTCGCTTCGCTCATCCTTGGTCCTTCTGTTCCGGGCCGGGCGGCTCTTGGGAGGAAACCCGCGCGAGACGATGGGTTCCGCGCGGGAGCCCGGGCGGCGATCCGCTACGCGTTGCCGGAACGATCGGCAAGCCCGGGGCGGGACTCGCCCGCCCCACGCCGCGCCCTTACGGGAAGTCGGTCGGCTGCGGGAGCGGCTCCGGCACCGTCAGCGCCGCCGCCGCCAGGGCGACGAGGTCGGCCGCTCCGGCATGGCTGCCGGCATCGAGGAAGCCGTACATGAGGCCGCCCTGCGCCGCGTCGCTGTAATTGTCCCCGAGACCGGCGACATGGCCGAGCTCGTGCATCACCACGCTCAGCAGGTCCATGCCTCCGCCGGAGCCCGACCAGCCGAAGCCGGCGGCATCGTCGTCGATCAGGATCTGGTCGCCCTGCTCGAAGCCGAGATCCAGGCCGCCCAGATCGGTGACCGCGAAGGTCGCCGCGTGCATCGCCGCCACCTGGTCGGTGCTGGCGCCGGCCGCGGCCCAATTCTGGATCGCGGTGTCGACGGCGTCGTTGAGCTCGCCCTGCGTCAGGATGTGGCCGATGAGCTCGGTCCCGATCGCCGAGGCGAGGAGCGCCCCGGGCGGCAGCAACGGGGCGGCCGGGACCGCCGGCGCGGGTTGCCCGAAATCGGGCGCGCCGGTCTGGGTGACGGTGGCGTTGCTGTTCTGGGTCGACAGATCGGCCGCGCTGACCTGGGTGACGTTGATGTCGCCCGGGGCCGGCCCTTCGCCGAGCCGGATCACCCCCACGCCCGCCGCGGGAAGCGTGTTGGCGAACATGTTGAGGTTGATCGTGCCGCCGGCGGTGCCGCCGGTGCCGGTCGAGGCGTCGAACTCCAGATGCGTCCCGGCCGTGTCGGACAGGCTGTTGTGGCTGACGGTCGAGCTCACCGTCGAGCTGTTGATGGCCCGCAGCCGGACCAGCTCGACGCTCGTATTGCCGCTGATCGTGTTGCCGTCGACCAATGTGCCGAGCGTCGCCGTATTCTGGGCCTGGAGGAGCAGCGCGTTGGCCGTGCCGGTGCCCGCCGACCAGAGATTGCCATGCTGGCCGATCGAATTGTTGGTCACCACCGCGGTGGCATTGGCGGTGTTGGTCAGGTTGATGTTGATCGCCGCCTTGCTGTTGGAGCCCAGCCGGTCGATCGTGTTGTTGTCGATCTTCAGATGGCTGGTGCCGGCGTCGGCGGTGAAGGTGATCCCGCGCGAGCCCGCCAGGTCCTGGATGACATTGTCGTTGATCGTGAGGTTCTGAGTCGCGCTGCCGCCGTTGGAGGCGGTGATTGCGCCGAGGGTGGTCACCCCGCGCATGATGTC
Source organism: Allosphingosinicella sp. (assembly GCA_036403015.1). Taxonomy (GTDB): domain Bacteria; phylum Pseudomonadota; class Alphaproteobacteria; order Sphingomonadales; family Sphingomonadaceae; genus Allosphingosinicella. Next base: position 2,638 of record DASWRU010000062.1, on the reverse strand, counting down.
GTGGAACGAGGTTCGCTCGACGGCCGCGTTCAGGGTCATGCTGCCCAGCGACGTCAGCACCACGCCGCCATTGCCGCCGACCAGGGCGTTCGCGAAGCTGGAATCGGCGATGACGACGTTGACCGTGCCGGTCGAGCTGCTGACCCCGTTCACCTGCACGCCGTCGAACGCCAGGCCGGAGAAGAGGCTGTTGGCGACCCGCAGCGACATGTTGGAGGTGCCCTGCGCCTCCATGCCGATGCCGTCGGCACCGGTCGCGCCGTTGGTGATCGTGCCGTTGGCGAAGGTGAACGAGGTCATGTTGGTGTTGTTGTTGACGATCGTGATGCCGTTATGGATGTTGCCGCCGGACGCGCCGTAGCCGCTGATCGTCGTGGCGGTGACGCTGTTGGCGCCCCTCAGGTTGGTGGCGAGGATGCCCGCGCCGCCCGTGTTCGAAACGACCATCCAGGAAAGGTTGAGGTCCTGCGTGTTGGTCGCGACGACGCCCGCCCCGCTGGTATTCTGGATGGTGCCGCCCGAGCCGCCCGCACCGGTACCGGTGACGTTGAGGCCGCCGGCCGAGCCGGTATTCTGAAGGACGATGCCGTTCACCCCGCCCGTCGCGGAAATGCTCTGGAAATTGAGGTCGGCCGTGCCGATCGTGGTCCCCACGACGTTGAGGGCGGTTCCCCCGGCCGAGACGATGCGGTTGTTGGCGCCGGTCGCGTCGACGGTGCCGCCGCCCGAGGCATCGAGGCCGATGCCGGTGGTGGTGGTGAGCAGCAGGTTGCCGCCAATGTGCAGCGAGCCGGTATTGCCGACGAAGTTGATCGCATCGGCCGCGCCGGTAGCGATGCTGCCGCCGCCGTTCAGCGCCACGGCCACGGAGGACGCGCCGGTGACGTTGACGCCGCCGCCGCTCTGGGTGCCGCTGATCGCGACGATGCCCGCGACGGTGAAGCTGCCGCCGACGCCCTCGAGGTCGATGGCGCCGCCGCTCGAACCGGTCGAGCTGGCCGAGTTCAGAGTCACGTTGAGCGTTCCGCCCTGGTCGATGTCGACGATCTGGCCGCTGCCGCTGACCCCGACGTCGCTGACGTGGAGCGTGCCGACGCTGCCGTTGGAATCGGCGATGCCGACGCCGCCCGCGGTGCTGACGTCGAAGCCCGCAAGCGTGTTGTTGTGCGCGACGTCGACGCCGTCGGCGCCGACCACGACGATGGTCGGCCGGCCGGTGGCGGTCTCGATCGTATGGCCGGCGATGATGAGATCCTCGCCGCCGCCGATGACCGTCTGGCCGTCGAGCAGGTTGAGCCCGTCCGCCTCGGCATAGGTGCCGGTGCCTTCGCGCAGGTAGACGGTCTCGCCCGCCGCCGGGCCGTTGGCGGTACCCTGCGCCGCGTTGAACGCCGCGATGCTGGTATAGGGATCGGCCTCGGTGCCGAGATTGGCGCTGGTGCCGACCGTGCTGTTGTCGATGAACCAGACCGACTGGCCGACGGTGAGCGTCACCGTCGCGGAGTCGCTGAGCCCTTCGGAATCGGTGATCGTATAGGTGAAGCTGTCGGGGCCGTTATAGCCGGCGGCCGAGGTGTAGCTGAACGAGCCGTCCGGGTTGACGCTCACGGTGCCGCCATGAAGGGAGGCCGCACTGAAGGCGCTGACATGCGTCTCCCCGGCGCCGCCGCCAAGCGGCTGGTCGTCGGTGTCGTTGGCGAGCAGCCCGGTCGCCGCCGGCACATTGAGCGTGATGTTGCCCGAGGCGCTGTAGCTGTCGTCGTTCGCCACCGGGGCGATATTGTCGGCGGCACCGTGGATCGTGACGGCGACGTCCTGGTCGGCGAAGCCGCCATGGCCGTCGGCAATCTCCACGGTGTAATGCTGGACCACCGTCTGGCCGGCGGCGAGGCTGTCGAGCGCGGCGTCGGAGACGCTGAAGTGCCAGCCGACATTGTCGCCGGACTGGTCGACCGGATCGAGCGTGAAGGTGCCGAGATAGCCGGCGCCCTGCGGCGTCGCCGTGGCGCTGTGGACGTCGCTGGTGTCGACGTCGGTGAAGGCCACCGAGCCGTCGGCATGGTGGACGGCGACGTTCTCGTTGGGATCGTTGTTGGGCAGCTCGGTGACCGAGCCGCTGGCGGTGGTGTTGCCGGCATCGATCTGCGGCGCGTCGTTGGTGCCGGTGACGGTGAGCGTCACGGTCGAGCTCGACTGGGCGCCGTGCTCGTCCTGCATCGTGTAGCTCAAAATGACGACCTGGCTCTCGCCGACGGCGAGATGGTCGAAGTCGGTGCCCGGGTTGAAGGCGAGCTGGGTGCCCGAGATGGTGGCGCTGCCCTGGCCGGCGGGCGCCGCGACGGTGACGAGGCTGAAGACGTGGCCGTCGTCGACGTCCGTGTCGTTGGCCAGCACGTCGATGTTGATTGGCACGTTTTCACTGGTGGTGGCGGTGTCGGCGACGGCGACCGGTGCATCGTTGGTGCCCGTGATGGTAAAGGTGATTGACGTGTTGCTAGTGGCCCCAGCCGTGTCACGCATCGTGTAGGTGAACACTTCGGTCGCAGTCTGACCGGTGCCCAGCGCCTCGGCGGCGGGCTTGTTCGCGAGGTAGCTGTAGCTGCCGTCCCCATTCAAGGTCAGCGTGCCATAGGTGCCG
>DASWRU010000061.1:0-89702 GCA_036403015.1 Allosphingosinicella sp. | reverse complement strand
GGGCTGGGAGCGCTTCACCGACGCCGTCATCCGCCTCGTCAACGCCCGGGCCGAACCGGTCGTCTTCATGCTCTGGGGCAGCCACGCGCAGAGGAAAGCCGCCTTCGTCGACAGCCTCGACCGAGGCGGCCGCCACCTCGTTCTCAAGGCGCCGCACCCCTCGCCGCTCTCGGCTCACACCGGCTTCTCCGGCTGCCGCCATTTCTCCAGGGCCAACGCCTTCCTGAAGGAGCGCGGCCTGAAGCCGATCGACTGGCGGCTGCCGCCCCTAGAGCGCTAGTTCGAGCTGCCGCCGCACGAGCGGCCACCGCCCAAGCTCGATGTGCCGGTTCGCCCCTACCAGGCTGTGGACAAGGACCAGTTCCGTTGCCGCCCATTCGAACGGCGGAGACGGCCGGAGGAAGGATTCGCCCTTCCGATAGAGGAGCGTGCAGTGCGGGTTGAACTTCCATCCGTCCCTGAGAAGCCCTGAACGACGCATCTACCGCTCGATCTGGCGCTGCAGGAGGCCGAGTTGAGCTGGCCGCCTGCTGGGCCGCAGCGCTACGACCCAGCCGTTTTCCGAGACGCGGTCCAGGCGGAGGCTGAACGGCTCCGCGTCGATCAGTCCTCCGATCGCCACCATGCAGGCCGCGACCTTCGGGCAAGGCTCGCGATAATCGTCGGTGATCCCCAGCGTCACATGAAGGCGTCCGTCAGCCACGACCGTCCTTCGGAACCCAGCCGATCTCGGGAAGCGCCGACATGGCGGGCGAGGGACCGGGAGGGCCGCAGACAGAAGAAGTAGCGGTCTACAGCCATTCGGCTTCTCCGACTCGATTATTTGTTCCTATTATGTTCTGAGTAGATGAGGGAGTCGAATCCGCTTATGCCTCACCCATCCCCGGGGGACCGCCTGAGCGGTTGAGAGGCAGCTGAAGCTGCGACCCGCTGAACCTGATCCGGCTGACACCGGCGTAGGGAGGGAGCGCGGCCCGCCCGCTCTCCGTCCGCATTGGAGAGCGAAACATGGCCGACGCACCCGCCCGCACCGAGCTCCCTCCCGCGGAAGGCGCACCTGGCGTCACCACCGGGCCGATCCGCGGCTCCCGCAAGATCCATGTCGGCCGTCTGGGCGTCGCCATGCGCGAGATCCACCTCGAGCCGTCGTCGGGCGAGCCGCCGCTCAGGGTCTACGACTGCTCCGGCCCCTATACCGACCCCGCCGCCGCCATCGACATCCTGCGCGGCCTGCCCGAGCTGCGCCGCGACTGGATCCGCGGCCGCGGCGACGTCGAGGAGGTGCTCCAGCGCGAGGTCAGGCCCGAGGATAACGGCCAGCTCGGCCCCGACCGGTCCGGCGGCGTCCAAGCCTTCCCCCACGTGCGCCGCAAAGTCCTCCGCGCCAGGGCGGGCGCGAATGTCAGCCAGATGCACTATGCCCGCCGCGGTATCATCACGCCCGAGATGGAATATGTCGCCGTCCGCGAAAATCTGGGGCGGGAGCAGCTTGCCGCCCAAATCCGCGACGGCCAGGATTTCGGCGCCTCGATCCCCGATTACGTCACCCCCGAATTCGTCCGCGACGAAGTGGCGAGGGGCCGCGCCATCATCCCGTCCAACATCAACCACCCCGAGAGCGAGCCGATGGCGATCGGCCGCAACTTCCTGGTCAAGATCAACGCCAATATCGGCAATTCCGCCGTCGCCTCCGACGTCGCCGCCGAGGTCGACAAGATGGTCTGGTCGATCCGCTGGGGCGCCGACACGGTGATGGACCTCTCGACCGGCCGCAACATCCACGACACCCGCGAATGGATCGTCCGCAACGCCCCCGTCCCGATCGGCACCGTCCCCATCTACCAGGCGCTGGAGAAGGTCGGCGGTGTGGCCGAGGACCTGACCTGGGAGATCTACCGCGACACCCTCATTGAGCAGGCCGAGCAGGGCGTCGACTATTTCACCATCCACGCCGGGGTGCGCCTCCCCTACATCCCGATGACGGCGAAAAGGGTGACCGGCATCGTCTCGCGCGGCGGCTCGATCATGGCGAAATGGTGCCTCAGCCACCACAAGGAGAGCTTCCTCTACACCCGCTTCGAGGAAATCTGCGAGATCATGAAGGCCTACGACATCGCCTTCAGCCTCGGCGACGGCCTGCGCCCCGGAAGCATCGCCGACGCCAACGACGAAGCCCAGTTCGCCGAACTGGCGACCCTCGGCGAGCTGACCCAGATCGCCTGGCGCCACGACGTCCAGGTAATGATCGAGGGCCCCGGTCACGTGCCGATGCACAAGATCAAGGCCAACATGGACAAGCAGCTCGAGGCCTGCGGCGAGGCCCCCTTCTATACCTTGGGGCCCCTCACCACCGACATAGCCCCCGGCTACGACCACATCACCAGCGCCATCGGCGCCGCGATGATCGGCTGGTTCGGCACCGCCATGCTCTGCTACGTCACCCCCAAGGAACATCTCGGCCTCCCCGACCGCGACGACGTGAAGGTCGGCGTCGTCACCTACAAACTCGCCGCCCACGCCGCCGACCTGGCGAAGGGCCACCCGGCCGCCAAGCTGCGCGACGACGCCCTCTCGAGGGCGAGGTTCGAATTCCGCTGGCGAGACCAGTTCAACCTCTCCCTCGACCCCGACACCGCCGAGCAATATCACGACCAGACCCTCCCGGCCGAAGGCGCCAAGACCGCCCACTTCTGCTCGATGTGCGGCCCCAAATTCTGCTCGATGAAGATCACCCAGGAAGTGAGGGATTTCGCCCGAGCAAATCCTCCCCGGAACGGGGAGGGGGACCATGCGCAGCAGGGTGGAGGGGCCCCCGAGACCCTCCTTGCGGTCGACGAAGCCGAAGCCGGCATGGCCGAAATGAGCGGGAAATTCCGCGAGAAAGGCGGCGAGATCTACCTGCCAGCGGCGGAATGATCGCGTCCCTGCTCCTCGCCCTGCTCGCCCCGGTCCCCGCCCCCGCGGCCGTGGACCAGCCGTCCAGACCAGATGCGCCTATATCGTCACCGACAAGGGCGGCACGCGGGTCGTCGCCACGCCGCCGCTCCACGTCCTCGCCGACACCCGAAGCCAAGGGCGAGGACGCCGAAGCGGGCGGAGGGCTGAGATGAGTGAAAAATTCAAGAATAGGGGTGGTGAGATATACCTACCCGCTAAGTGAGCCGGTGAGTGCGCGGCCGAAACTCTTTGTCTGGACGTGCCCAAGGACCGCCGAGAGCATTCCAGTTGCGAAACTAACGGCTGAATGATAGCCATGTTCACCGATCGCGGGAGGGGAGAGCGATGAAACGGGCGATTGTTATCCTTAGCCTGTGCTTTGTCATATTGGGTTGCGACCCTACCACACACAAATCGACAGCGGAGCTTCAACAGCTCATAAGCGAAAACTTAAAGAGCGTACCTAATGATAGTCCTTCCGCAATTTCTTCAATCAAGGTTCTACGGGTAGCACAAAAGTATCCCGACTCCTTCAGATCCCCGGAGGATATAGGCACCACCTATGTTCTTGAGACTGAGGTTACATACGCCGATGGATCGTTACATAACCAAAAAATAAGGGCGGGGTTTTCTAAGGCGGATGGCTGGAGAGGATTTGAGTAAAACTAAAGCGGCTGTACCACCAGTGAAGTACTAAGTCTCGGGAAAAGAGTACCTATCACCGCTCCGGCATTTCGCGCAAATTCCGGGGACACCATATCTAGTTCACACCGCCTTCCGCGGCCGTCCCCCCTTCGCCCCGTTCGCCCGCGCCGCCGCCGCCTTGGCCGGGGAGCTCGTCCGCCCCGCCCGCGCCGCCATCCACTTCGCGGTTCCGAACAAGCCGTTCATCAGCCCCGGCACGCTGAAATCCTCGTCGATGCGCGGCCAATGGAGGCCGTAGCCGCCGGGCGACACTTCGATCTCGGCGAGCTCTTCGGCCGTCGCATCGCACAGCTTCTGCGCCAATGCCGGCGGAAAGGCGAACGTCGCTCCGCTGGTCAGCTCGACCACGATGCGCTCCGCCCTCGCGTCGTAGCGCGCCGAAACCGCCCGCGGCTCCGTTTGCCGCGCTATCCGTCCCCGCTCATTGGCGGCCTCGATCTGCGCGTCAGTCAGTTCCATCCCGAATCTCCTGCCACTTCCTCAGCAAATATTGCCGCTCCCCGGTCACGATCTGCAGCGATTTGCGAACGTCCGCTTTCGTCGCGCCATAGGCGTCCCTGACTTCCGGCTGTCGGTCGGGGCCAACCAGGTCTACGATCACCTCCCCGTCCTTGATCACATGAACATGCGCCGGCTCATGGTCGTTCCGGTAGATAGCGACCCGGAAGCCGCCCTCGCGATGAACGGTGACCATGGCGATAAATAACCTATCTAGATGGGTTTTTCAACGCGTTGCAGGCGATGGTTTCAGCAAAGGTTGATTTCCGTGAAAAGCGGGCGCGTCACTTTAGCTCCCGCGCAACTGGTTGTAGCGTAGGTGTATGCCCCAGTCCCTCGCCCACATCGCCCTCATCGTCCGCGACTATGATGAGGCGATCGCCTGGTACACGGACAAGCTCGGCTTCACCCTCGTCGCCGATGAGTATCAGGCGGAGCAGGACAAACGTTGGGTGCTCGTCGCGCCGCCCGGCGCGGCCGAAGCCGCCGCCACCCTCCTCCTCGCTCGCGCCTCCACCCCGGAGCAGGCGGCGTTCATCGGCAACCAGGCGGCCGGCCGCGTCTTCCTGTTCCTCGGCACCGACGATTTCGACCGCGATTATCGTGCGATGCGCGCCAAGGGCGTCCGCTTCGTGCGGGAGCCAAAGGCGGCGCCCTACGGCACTGTCGCGGTCTTCGCCGACCTTTACGGAAACCTCTGGGACCTGGTGCAGTTCGCCGCCTGATCGCCTAAGTACCATTCGATGCCGCGGTGCCGGCGCCGCTCCACCACGGCGCCCGCGCCGGCCTCAGGCCGGGCGACCTGATCCCCCCCCGGCTACAGCTCCAATTACGGCGAGCGGAAGCAGGCGTCCCGGGTCTATCTGACCGGCGCCCTGGAGGCGGCTATCGGCGGCGCCGAGCTGGCCGCCGACGACGGGCGCGGCCGGATCTACGTCGTCGAGCGGACCGATCGAGGACGATCCCAATCTGACGGACGGCCAAGCGCGCAGACCTGCCGGGGGCATGGCGAGCACTGCGGTGACCTTCAGCCCTACCGCTCCCGCGCGCCGCGCAGGGTCACAAGCGAGGTCGCGGGGAGGGACGGCACTCGGCCGAGCAGCTCGAGGCGGGGACGGACCATCTCGAACGGTCGCGGTGGCATCGAGGCGGCCAGCTGCCGAAGGTGTTGAGAGTAAAAGGTATAAGCTGCTGACAAAGCCGAGTCCAGCAACAGATTAGCCTGCGCCCCGCGCAGACTGATCGAAATCGGACCAAATATGAAAATTAGGTTTTACTTGAGGTTCAAAAGGGCGGATTGTCGAGGACCTGCTTGAAATACGGGTGGGGGACTCGCCATGGTATCGTCAAAGACACCGCCAAGCTCGCTCGCGACAGAGTCGTCGGCTGATCTGCACGTCCACGAGGGACCGGGCCCGGCCGGAGAAGTCGGCGGCTCCAGAATCATACCGTGCAGCCGCTACGAGGCGGCCATAAACGCCCAGCTCGACAAGCTCGATTCGGAAATGAAGAACAGCCTCGACCCCTGCGACGTGAAGCGGGGCAGGTGCGCTTGTACCGGCCATGGCGACGGCACCAAATCCGTCGACCTGATCGTCCTGCTCGATTCGAGCGGCTCCATGAGCTCGGCTGGCAAAGCCGTTTCGGACGCCGCCGAGGCCGCCATCGCCGCCGCCGCCCGCGAATGCCCCTCCGACCTGCGGGTCGCCTATTTCGTCGTCGACAGCACCAAGGCGGGCGCCGATCCCGCCGGCTTCCTCGGCGACATCACCGCGATCCTCGCGGGCACGCCGTTCAAACAGTCGCATCAGCAATATCTGCAGGGTATCGGCGTCACGGGGCCGTTCAAGCAGGACGAGCCGCAGCCGCCGGGGGATCCCACCTATCCCGGCGAAGAAGGCGCGGATTCGATTTCGGACCTTTGCAATTTTTATGACTGGCGGCCCGGCGCCTGCCGCTCGATCTTCTACATCAGCGACACCGCGCTGGACGGCTATTCGGCCTTCTACGACGCGGCCGCGACCAACGCGACCGCGGCCGCTCTGGCCAATGGCGTGGTGCTGTTCGCCCACAAGATACCCGAGGGCGCGGTCGACAACGCGGCCCGTGAGGCGGCTTACGATCACATGACCAACCCGACCGGGGGCAGCACCTATCATGGCCCGGTCGACCCCGCCAAATATGTGGAGCTCGTCAAGAACGCGATCTGCCGGGCCTGCGGCAGCGAGTGCAAGGAAGCGAAGCTGCCGGAGATCAAGCCGTGCATCACTGTCAAGTGGGGCGCCAGCGAATGCGACTGCTTCGAGACCGACGACACCGAGATCGTCTACATCTCCGTCTGCAATTGCTACTCCAACCTGACGTTCAGCAATCTGCACATCTCCTATGTCGAGATCGTCAATGAAGACGGGTCGCCGGTTCCGCTGCTTCCGGACGGGACGCCCTCGGTGCAGATCGTGCCGATCGGCCCCATCTGCTTCGGCGACATCGGCCCGTGCGAGGAAGAGGGCGACAATTGCGTCACCCGGCAGGCGGTGGTGCGCACGCGCGGGGCGAGAAGCGGCCGTTACCGGCTCCTGATCCACGGGATCTGCTACGAGGTCCGGATCGCGAAGAACCAGGAAGACTGTTTCGTACTGGATCTTTGCCGGGACTGAAGCGCCTTGGGCTCGCCACCGTTCGTGGGGTGGATCATGGTCCTGCCACGTCCCGTGGAGGCGATCACCCGCGGGCCGGATAATAGCCGAACAGGCTGATGCAGACGCAGAGCGCCGTCCCCTCGGACTCCGGCCGGTCGCATCCGCGACTATGAGCGATGCGCGCCAAGGGCGTCCGCTTCGTCCGCGAGCCGAAGGCGGCGCCCTACGGCAAAGTCGCCGTCTTCGAGGACTTCTACGGCAATTTGTGGGACCTCGTTCAGTTCGCCGGCGGAGCTGAATCGGCCGCAGGCTCAGAATAATGTCTCGCCGCGCTCCAGCATCTCCACGAAGCCCGCGATCCGCTTCGCCCGGGTTTCCGGCCGCTTGGCATCCAGCACGCGGTAGATGATCCCGTAGCGGTTGGCGCCCTTCAGCGTTGCGAAAAAGGCGCCGGCCTTCGGGCTGGCGCCGAGCGCTGCCCGAAGGTCGGGCGGCGGCTCGGCGCGGCTGTGGGGCGGATAGGCGTCGGCCCAGCGGCCGTCAGCTTTCGCCGCCTCCACTTCGGCGAGCCCCGCCGGATGCATCCGCCCCTCGGCGATCAGCGCCTCGGCGCGCTCCCGGTTGATTTCGGACCATTTGCTGCGCGGCCGCCGCGGCGTGTAGCGGATCAGCCAACTCTTCTCGTCATACGGGTTCATCAGGCCGTCGATCCAGCCGTGGCAGAGCGCCACGTCCACCGCCTCGGCCTTGGATATGCTGGCGATGCCGGAGCCCTTCTTCGCGAGCTTCAGCCAAATCCCGCCGCTGCCCGGCGGCTGCTCCGCCAGCCACGCCTCCAGTGCCGCGGCGTCGGCGAAGGCCAGGATCGGCAGCCCGTTTCTCGTCTCACTCACCGGCGCCCTCTACCTTCTCGTACACCGCTTCGCAAAATGCGCGCCAAAGCGCTAAACGCCCGCGACTTTTCACCCGAGCTGAAGGGCGCGCCCTACGGCAAGGTCGCGGTCTTCGCGGATCTCTACGGCGACCTGTGGGACCTCGTGAAGTTCGCCGCGCGCGCTTCGAATTCCGCCGGCGCGACCAGTTCAACCTCAGCCTCGGCCCCGACATCGGCGAGCAAAATCTCGATTTGACCCTCCCGGCGGAAGGCGCCGACACCGCCCACTTCCGCTCGATGTGCGGGCCCAAATTCTGCTCGATGAAGATCGCCCAGGAGGTGCGGGATTTCGCCGCGAAGCAGAATGCGAGCGCCGATACCTTCCTGCCGGCCGAGGAAACGGAGAGGGGCATGCGGGAAATGCGGGACAAGTTCCGCGAGAGGGGGGAAATCTACTTGCCGGTTGCGGAGTGAGTTAATTTCGGCGAGATCGCGTTCAGAATCCCGGCCTAGGGCGTCGGCTCGTAATCGTGCGCTGGAGGTCACCCGCGGCACTCAAGATCGGAGCCAGACGCAGCGACGATTTCGGGTGCGTTTCGGACCCTTAGGTGCCCTTTCTGCGCCCCCTATTCCGTGGCGTCTGCCGCCTTCTCTATCAATGTTCTGAGGGACGATTCGTGGGCAAGTCTCAGAGCTTCATGCAGCTTGAACCAGCATCTCTTCCTGACGTCCATTTCTTCCCAAAACAGGCTCTCTTCGAGAACTTCTAATCTAAACACGGTTACCAAATGATTTATAGACAATCTGGTATATTCATATTGGCCGATCGGGTTGCCCAAAATCCTCCCAGAAATTCCTGCCTCTTCCGCCGCCTCTCTCAATGCGGTCGCCGAAAAACTCTCTCCTTCGAGGCGATGCCCCTTTGGGATTACCCAATTCTGATTCGTCTTTGAATTGATGAGCAGGACTTCAATTTCCCCTTCCGCGTTGCGCCGAATCGGAATGACCCCCGCCACCTCGCGGGCGGTGACCTTGTTGGTCTCGATCGTTTGACGTGCCCATCGGAGCGCGCTCCGAAATTCTTCGGCGTACCTCGCCGTCCGCCCCGCCTTGAGCGCCACTTCGGCATTGTCGAACGTGAACCATGTTGGCGTTCTAAACTCCTCCTCGACATCGAATTCCCGAGTCAATCTTGCGATGTGAGTGACGACGACCTGCTCCGCGCCTGCATCCTCCTTCAGATGACGAAACTGGGTGGTTTCATGTATCTCGCAACGCGCGGAAACGCCGCCTTCATCTTCAGCGCACCGGAGGGCCGCGACCATGGTTGGCTCGCCTGGGAACACCCGTCCCTTTGGGAAAACCCACCGGCCGCGGCTCGATCTCACCAGCAGGACCTGAAGGCCGTTATCGTCGACCTTATAACAGAGCGCCGCTGCGTAGATTTGTGTTTCGACCTCCCGGGTCCGGAGCCCCACCTGGCGAATGCGCTCGATGATCCTTCGCGATAACGGAGCGATCGCCGACACCAGCCGACCCTCTCCGTGCATTTTGAATCTGCCGGTTGTAATGCCTGCCATATCCGTTGGCATTGCGACTGCCGCTTCGTCGGGCGCAATCACGAATACGCGGTCTTTCCCCAACGAGCCTATGAAGAGACCGATCTCCAATATCACATTGTCTCGTGGCACAGCCAACGCCTGACCCCGCCTCGTCGTTACATCGTCACCCGAAGCCACGAATATGGCAAAATCGAATTCGGAGGTGGCACGTATGAGAGAATCGAATTGTGCCTCGCCGAGATCAAAGATGTCCTGGTCCCAGACCACAGCTTCACAATCGCGTGCCAAATTCTCCTGCAGGGCTTCTGCGATCGCGCGAGACTCCATCGCGCTCCCGATAAATATGCTAGCAGAACGGTCCGGCATTCATGCCCCCAACGAACTCCGCAAAGTAACTGCCTATTGGCGGCTCAATCCGCAAGCGTGCAAGTTGATTATGGGGAGGCAATGGAGATTACCCGAGCCAGCTCTCGCGGGAGCTTTGGGGGGGTAAATCCCCTGCACCGCGATGCAATATTGCAGGGTGCCGCGTTCCGCCGCCAGCGGGGCCAAGGTCGGCAAGGCGAAATTCGTCTTCCTGTTCCTCGAAACCGACGATTTCGACCGCGACTCGCCGCCTATCGCACCTGCTGGTCCGCTTCGTGCGCGCCCCAAAGCAGGCGCCCTAGGGCAAGGTCGCCGCGTTCGAGGACCTCTACGGCAACCTGTGGGACCTCGTGCAGTTCGCCGCCTGATCGCCTGAGTACGATTTGATGCCACTGTGCCGACGCCGCTCCGCCCTTCTAGCACGGCACCCGCGCCAGCCCGAAGCCGGGGACGTGATCGCCCCGAAGGAGATGGAGGACCATCTCCAACGCCTGAAGGCGCAGGGCGTCGAGGCGATCGGCTGAAAGGCGCGCCCGAATTACGCCACAAGCAGGTGAGAGGCTGCCCCTTATGCTCGGCACGCCCGCCGCCCCCACGCTCGAGACGCCCCGCCTCATCCTGCGCGGCTGGCGGGCGGAGGACCTCGCGCCTTACGCCGCGATGATGGCCGATGCGGAGACGGCGCGCTTCATCACCCGCAAGGGGCAGCCTTATTCGGAGAGCCAGACCTGGGCGGAGATCGCGCTGCTGATCGGCCATTGGCAGCTGCTCGGCCACGGCCTTTTCGTCGTCGAGGAGCGCGCCACCGGCGCGTTTCTGGGCCGGGTCGGGCCGCTGCAGCCGCCGGGCTATCCCGGCTTCGAGATCGCCTGGGGGCTCGCCCCCGCCGCCCGCGGCAAGGGCTATGCCGAGGAAGCGGCGCGGGCGGCGATCGACTGGTCGTTCGCCCGCTTCCCGCTCGATCGCATCGTCTCGCTCATTCACCCGCGCAACACCGCCAGCCAGCGGGTCGCCACACGCCTCGGCGAGCGCCGCACCGCCGAGCGGTTCGCGCCTTTCCACGATCTTTGCGACATCTGGGAGATGCGGCGCCAGGATTGGCTGGCCGGCTAGCCCCGATGAGGCGGTCTCGCCGCGCAGGCTAAGGTGAGGAGGGCCGCGCCGTCGCCGGCGCGGCCGCCTTTCTGTCAGCAGCCGCAATTCTTGCAGGTGCAGGGATTGCAGCGGCAGCCGCCGCTCCTGCAGGTGCAGGCGGGCTTCGCTTCCTGGGTATTCGTCATCGTCTTTCTCCTTGTCTTGCCTTGTGGCGAATCGCTCTCCAGCTTCCGTACCATGGTACGGAGTCAAGCATGAAAGTTGCGAGCCCGAAAGGAAGTGCCGACCTGACCATCGCCCGCCTCGGCGCGGCCGCCGGGGTCGGCGTCGAGACGGTCCGCTATTACCAGCGGCGCGGCCTGCTCGCCGTGCCCGCCAGCGCCGGCGCGGTGCGTCGCTACGGCCCCGAAGACGTCCGCCGCCTGCGCTTCGTCCGCCGCGCCCAGGCGGCCGGATTCACCCTGGAGGAGATCGGCGAATTGCTGGCGCTCGACCGCACGGAGGACCGCGTCCGAGTCCGCGAGCTGGCGACCGAGCGTCTCGCCGCGTTGGGCGCGAAGATCGCCGAGCTCGAACAATCCCGCGCCGCCCTCGAACGCCTCCGCTCCAGCTGCGCCTCCAGCCGCAAGGGCCCCTGCCCGATCCTGGAAGCGTTCGACCCCCGCTGACGCGCGACCCAAAACCTGTCTTGCGCGCTAGCAGCCCACCGGGCGTGGCGCGGTTGACCGTCGAGCCCGATGGGCCGCTTCGACTGGACCTCGGTCTGCCCGGCGGCCGCGGGCCTCAGCCCGGCGCAGAACGCCGCGGTCGCCGCCCGGATGCGCCGCGTTGCCGAGGCCTTGGGCATCCGAGTCGCGGCGGCGGACTGCAAGCCCAACGCTCTGGTCCTCGTCACCCGCGACAAGAAGGCGCTGATCAAGGGGCTGCGCAGGGCCAATCCGATCTATTTCCAGGATGCCTCCGGCCGCCCGGTCGACGTTCCCGACCAGCCGGGTCCGGCGACCGCATGGCACCTGGAGGGCCGCCTCGACCGCAGCGGGGCGCCGGTGGCGATAGACCCGATCGGCCAATATTATGTCGTCAATTCGCCGACGCCGCCGTCGCGGATCAGCGCCTCCCTCCGCCCCATCTTCCTCGCTTCGGTGCTGGTGGTGGAGGCGGGCGCTCTGGAAGGCCTGACGACGACGCAGGTGGCCGATTATGCGGCGATGCGCGCCTTCGCCGGCACCGATCCGGCGCGCCTCGCAGGCTCAGCCGCGCCCACCATCCTCACCGTGCTCGACGCGCCGATGGACAGCGAGGTGCCGCCGACGCTGACCCAGTGGGACCTCGCATATTTGAAGGGCCTCTACGCCAGCGCGCCCTCGCATTACGGCCGCGCCCAGTCGGGCGAGGTGCGCCAGCACATGAACAAGGAGCTGAAGCAGGCGCAGGACGGGCACGAATAGCGCCTTCGTCCGCTCGCCGCTCCGAAGGGCCTTGCCTCGCGTCCCGACTTGCAGGACCATGGCGCCTCGGGCCCCAGCTCCCGGGGCCGATGGGGGAAAGCAGATGGATCCGAACCTCACCTGGCCGCTGGCGCACAACGTCATCCGGCGCAACGACAAGGCCAACACCTTCGGGCTGGTGCGTCACAAGGCCGACGGGTCCGTCAAGCCGCATCAGGGCTGGGACCTGGAGGCGCCGATCGGAACGCCCTGCTTCGCGATTTGCGACGGCAAGATCGACATGGTCTACAACAGCGTCGATTATGGCGACGTGATCGTCCTGGCCTTTCCTTTCGAGGGCCGGAAGCTCTATGCCGCCTATGCGCATCTGAGCTCGGTCGATGTGACGCCGGGGCAGGCCGTCGCCCGAAAGCAGCAGATCGGCCGGACCGGCGACAGCGGCAATGCCCGCGGTATGACCGGCAGGGACCTGCATCTGCATTTCGAGATCCGGACGCTGCCGCGGCCCGGAGTCGGCCTCGGCGGGCGGATGAGCCCGCTCGACGTTTTCGGCGAAATCCCTCTCAACGCGCCCGTCGACGCCTGACGGGGACGGTGTCGAAGCGAAGGTGACGCCTGCGCCGGGCGCCTATTCCGCCCGGGCGACCCGGAGGATTCGCACCGGCGGCGCGATTCGGTCGCTCCCCGGATGGCGCGCGGCCGGCGAGGCGAAGAGGCGGCGGACGACGTCCATCCCCTCGGCGACTCGGCCGAAAGCGGCATAGCCCTTGTCCTTGCCCCTCGCGTCCAGGCCCGGCTGGGCGCCGATGCAGATGACGAAATCGCCCATCGCCGTGTCGGGGGTCGAATGGGCCATGGAGATCGTGCCGTCCCCATGCCTGAGGCCGGTCTCGCTCGTCGGCTCGAGCCGGATCGGCGGCAGCAGCAGGCGGGCGCTGTGGGCGATGCCGCCTTGGATGAAGCCCTCGCCGGGCGTGCCGCGGCTGCGCGCCGCGCGATAGAAGAAGGTGCCGTCGAAGCGGTGGTCGTCGGCATAGCGGATGAAGTTGGTGGTCGTGACCGGCGCATGCCGGTGGTCGAGCGCGACGATTATCGTCCCCGCTTCGGTGTCGATCCGCACTCGGACGATGTCCGGCAGGTTCCTGGGCACCGGCGGGTCGAACGAGCGAAGCGGCGCCGGATCGGCCGCGGCCTGGTTGGCCGGCGGCGCCGAGTCCCCGCAGCCGGCGAGCGCGAGCGAGGCGAGGCAGAGGAACGGCCGAATCATGGCTCCTGCCTAGCCCAGGATCGCTCCGCCATGCGCCCCATTTGATTACGGGCGCGCAAGCGGATAGCCTGCCGCCCTTCGCACGTGCCAGGGGGAAACCGGCCATGTCTCGACACAAGCTGCTGCAGATCGCGCTCATCCTGTTCGGCGCGGTCTTCTGCCTCGTCTATCCGCTGGCGAAATTCTGGCCGTCGGGCTGGGCCTGGCACGCCGGCGCGCCGGAGGATTCGCACTATTTCATGATGATCGTCGGCGTTTATGCGACGCTCGGCATCTTCCTGATCCTCGCCGCCCGCGATCCGGCGTCGAACCGCTCTCTCATCCTCTTCACCATCTGGTCGAGCCTCGCCCACGCCGCCATCATGGCCATGCAGTCGGTCGGCGCGCCCGAGCATCACGGGCACCTCGCGGGCGACGTCCCGGCCCTGGTGCTGGTCGCCGTCGTGCTTGGCGGGCTGATTTACGGGGGCAAGGTTGCGGCCGCCGACCCGGCGGCCGCGGCCGTTTAGCGGACCGTCTACGCCGCGGCCCTAGCCGCGCCGGTGTGGGTCGAACAGGAAGCTGTTGATGCTGAGCCGCCCGCGTACCGGGTCGGCGGGGAGGTCCGCCCCCGGCGGGATGGCGCCGCAATGAAGGGTGTGGCCGCGATAGATGACGGCGCGGTTCGGACGCGCCTCGTAGCTCGCGATCTGCTCGTAGAGCGGCGTGTCGCCGGCGATATAGGCGGGCGGCGGCAGGCCGTGCTCGGCGACCCCGGCCCGGAGCGCCGCTTCGAACGCGGGGAAGCGCTCCGCATCGACGCTCTCGAAGCCGGTCGCGCGCTGGCGGTAGAAGGCGGTGCCGCCCTGCTCGGCGCCGGAGAGATAGACGAGGATGGCGATCCGCTCCGGCTCCACCCCGTCGAAATGCGGCAGCCGCTGGATCGGCGCGAGCGCGTTCGGCGGCGTCGTCACGACCGAGAAGAAGCATTCGAGCACCGGCGGCACCGGGTCGAGCGCGAACGCCTCGCCGATCGGCCCGGCCAGCTCATCGCGGAGCGCGGCCGCGGCCTCGGCCGGCACCAGCGCCCGAATGCCGGGATAGAAGCGCCCCATCTGGCCGTAGCGCGCCTGCGCCGCACGGTCGCGCCAGCGCTCCGGTGCCGCCAGCAGATCGTCGGCGACGATCACCGGCTGGGCCTCCTCGCCCTGCCGCACGACGCGGATCTTCGCTTTGGGGTTGGTGACGCTCATGGCCATGGGCCTTCCATGTCCCATCCGGCTTGCGGCATACAAGCCCGGTGCCCGTCTCCTTCCCCGCCCCCGCCGCGCCCGGCCTTGAGGACGGCATGACGGCGCGCACGATCGCCCTCTTCGCCTACGGCACGCTTCAGCTGCCCCAGGTGCAGCTGGGAACCTACGGAAGGCGCCTGGATGGGCGGCCGGACGCGATCGCCGGCTTCGTCCTCGCGCCGCTGGCCATCACCGATCCGGACGTCGTCGCGTTGAGCGGCAAGGCGGTGCACATGATCGCCCGCCGCAGCGGCAAACCGGAGGACCGCATCGAAGGTACCGTGTTCCGCCTCACCCCGGCGGAGCTCGCGGCGACCGACCTTTACGAGGCGGACGCTTATGGCCGCACCGAAGTGACACTCGAATCGGGCGCCCGCGCCTTCGCCTATATCGGCCCCGACCTCTGAGGCGGCGGGGAGCGGCTCAGAAGGTGCCCGGCACCTCGCGCTGCATCGTCGTCGGCCGCTCGGGCGTCAGCAGCTGGCGCGGCCCCTCGCGCACCCCCTCGGTGCCGATCCCGCCGCCGGCGGCGATGCGGGTGCAGCTGCGGCCCCCCAGGAAGTCGAGCGCGGCGCGGATCGAGGCTTCGGTCGGGTCGCCGAGCGGGTGGGCGATGTCGTCGCCCGCCTGGCAGGTCGCCTCCATCGTCGTCGCCAGGCCGTCGAAATAATTGCCTTGGTGCGCCGCATTTTGGGTCGCGAAGGCGATGACGCGAAGGCGATCATCGCATTCCGCCTTGTCGACCGCGATCTGGCCCACCGGCTTGCCGTAGGTGTTGGTGCCGACCAGCGCCTCGTTGGTGTGAAGATAGGGTAAAAAAGCATTGATCACGAGCTCGCTGGCCGAGGCGGTGCCGCCGGTGCCGATGAAGGCGATCTTCAGCGCGCCGATCGACTGCGGCTGCGGCGCGAACAGGCGGCTGTCATTATATTGCGCCTTCTCCGGCCGGAAGGTCGTGAAGGAGAAGACCTGGCCCGCCCGGTTGCCGCCGAGCAGGTCGCCCATCAGCTCGGCGATCGAGACGAGGCCGCCGCCATTGTAGCGCAAGTCGACGATCACGTCGGTCACGCCCTGCGCGCGGAACGTGGCGAAGGCGTTGCGCAGCGCCGGGTCCGCGCTCGAGATGAAGGTCCGCAAATTGACGTAGGCGACGCGGCGGCCGCCGTCGTCGAAGATGCGCGCGCCGTAGCGCGAGGAGACCGGCGTCAGATCGTAATCGGCCTTGGTGACGGTGAGGTCATGGGTGCCGGAGGCGTCGCGGACGCGCAGCACGCGGGTCGTGCCGGCGGTGGTCGGGCCGAGCGCGTTGGTGACGCCGTCCAGGCCCTCGGCGGCGATGATCGAGTCGACGGTGCGCAGGTTCGAGACGGTGGTGCCGATGGCGACGATCTCGGTCCCGCGGTCGATCCCGGCGGCGAGCGCGGGCGCCCCTTCGAACGCCTCGGCGACGAACACCCGCCGCGCCGCCGCGTCGGTCGAGAGGCGGATGCCGAAGCCGGCCGACGAGCCGGAGGCGTAGAAGGCATTCTCCTGCGCGATCGAGGTCAAATAGGTGAAGAAGCGGTCGCGGCGCTGCGCCCGCGCCGTCGCAGTCAGCGCGTCGATATAGGCTTCGACGCTCGCATAAGGCGACGGATCGAGGCTGGCAGGCAGGGTTTCGGGGAAGAGATACCATTCGCGAAGCTGCGCCGCGGCCCAATCCTGGCGGGCGCGCAGGGAGCAGGCGCTGCTCGTCGGCGGCGGCGCGGGAGTGCCGGCGATCGGCGGGACGGTCGAGTCGACGGATCCTCCGCCGGTCCCGCCCTTGCAGCCGACCAGCAGCGCCGCGAGCGCCACCGCCGTCACGAATTGCCTGCGCACGCTCACTATCCCCACTCCCTCATCTTCCCCGAGTCTTCAACATGTTACGCGAAAACCCGGCGCCCTGTCAGCGGCAAAGTTGGGGGGCTGGGCGTCGACACGCGGAGAAGGCGCCCCGGGCGACCCGGAGCGCCTCCTTTTCGCACGCCTTCGAAGCCGCGTCAGCGGCCCATCGGGTAGACCCTCGCCACCGTGTTGGTGCGCGTGTCGATCTGGTAGATGGCGCGGCCGTCGGAGCGGTAATAATAGCCGGAGCCGTCGCGATACTGGTCGCGATATTCGTACGGCACCGCGCCGAGATTGCCGGTGACGCGGGCGCCGACGCCGAGGCCGCCGCAATTGTCGCGGCCGAGCAGCCCGTTGACGAGACCGCCGAGGCCGCCGCGGCTGTCGCAGGCGACGTCCTCATAGGGGCCGCCCTGGCCGGAATAGCCGTTGGTCGCGCCATTATTGTAATAGTCGCGGTCGTCATAGCCGTAGCGGTCGTAGCGGTCCCAGCCGCCATTGTCGGCGGTGCGCAGCTGCTGGCGCACGCTACGGATGCGCAGCTGGAGATCCATGCGCTCCTGCTGGGTCAGTCCGTTGCGGCTGTAGCGCCATTCGAGGCGCCTCAAATCGTCCAGCTGGCGCCGAAGGCTGGCCGCCTCGCGCCGGTCGATCGTGCCGGCGCTGATACCGGCGTCGAGCCGTGTCTGGAGGCTGGCGATACGGGTGTCGAGCGAGGCGTTCGCATTGGCCCCGGCGTTGTAGCCGTAGCCGTTAGCGTAGCCGCTGTTCGTCTGATAGCCATATTGGGCGGCCGCCGGCGCGGCGAGTGCAAGCGCGGATACGGCCGTCATCGCGGTGAGAACCATCTTCATGGGACATACTCCAACAACACCCCCGCCGCTTACATGGATCAACTCCCGACGGCGGCGCATGTTCATCCGATTCGTCGCGCGGCCCCGGCCTCTTCAGCTAAGCCCTTGCGGTAGCTGACTAATCAATCTAGGCGGGCGGCGATTCACTTAAGGGGGATTCTCGAAACATGTTATCGTTCGCGCTTGCGACGGCGCTGGCGGCCGCGCCCGTCCAGACCGTCACCGTGCCTGAAACCCGGCCTTCCTTGCCCGCGGCCGCCGCCCGGCCCGAGGATCATGACAGCCCGGAAGAGATCGCCAAGGATTCGGCCCGCGATCTCAAGGATAGCCGCTTCTACAACCGGCCCGGCGCCACCCGAGCCCAATATGATGCGGACTGGCAGGAATGCCGGCTGATCGCCCGCGGCTCCAGGAAGCCGAGCGGCGGCTATACTTACGTCTACAATCCCGCCGTCATCTCGCCGATCGCGGCGGGCGTCGGCGCCGGCATCGGCGGCGCCATCGCGGCCGCGATCATCGAGGGCCAGCTGCGCCGCGCCAACCGCAAGTCGTGCCTGCTTGTGCACGGCTGGAAGCTGGTCGAGGTCGACGATGCCGAGCAGGCGCGCATCCAGGCGATGGGCGACGAGGAGAAGCAGGCTTATTTCAATCGCATCCTCGGCGCCAGCGAAGCCGAGCTCAAGGGGAAGAAGGTGACCGAATGGACCAACGATTTCGCCGCGCCGCGGCTGGCGCCGGAGTCGGGCCAGTGAGGCGCGCGCTGCTCGCCGCCGCCGGCCTTCTCGCCTGCCTCGCCGTCGCCGCGCCCGCCGAGGCGCAGCTGCGCGTCGACAAGCGCGCCGACCTCGCGTCGCCGGTCAAGCTCGGCCCGAACCAGGGCGCCATCCTCCTCGGCTTCCTCCGTCCCGACAAGATGAGCGCGGGCAAGTCGGCCACTGTCGCCTTCGCGCGCTACGACCTTCGGCACCGCGACGTCGTCTTCCAGCCCAAGGGCGCGAAGAAGAGGGGCGACACCACCACCTACTGGGTGCAGGCCAGGAATGGCGACAAGAGCCTGGAGCGGGACTATGCGGTGATGGTCGTCTCGGCCGGGGACTATGTCCTCTACGGAGCGACGCCGGGTCCCGGCGGCCAGGTTGCCAACACCTTCTGCCTCGGCGCGCCGACGTTCAGCGTGAAGCCGGGGGAAGTGGTCTATTTCGGCGAGTTCACGCCCTATATGAACGTGAAGCTCGTCGACGGCGGGCGCACCTTCGCCATGGCCTATTCCTCGCATGCCGACGAGGCGCAGCATTTCCTTGCCAACCATGCCGAGCTCGCCCCGGCATTCCGGCCCGCGGAGCTCCGCAACGAGGCGACCTATGGCTGCGCGGGCCAGTCGATGATGGCCTATGCCGTCCCCGGCGTCCCCGCGATCGAGGCGGCGGGTCCCGAGGCCGCCGAGGATTCGCCCGAGCCCGCGCAATGACCTTGCCCTCCTTCGCCGCCCTCGCATAAGCGGGCGGCGAAGGAGGCGAGGCAATGTTCGAACAGGCCGCTCCGGTCGCCGCGATCGCCCACTTGATCCAGCTGGCGATCGCGCCGGTCTTCCTGCTCGCCGGCATCGGCTCGATCCTCAACGTGCTGGCCCAGCGCCTCGCGCGCGTCGTCGACCGCTCGCGGCGGCTCGAAGCCGACTTCAGGGACGAGGACGAGGGGGGCCGGGCGCAGGTCGTGACCGAACTCCACCTGCTCGACCGCCGCATGGCGGTGGTCAACGCGGCGATCAGCTGCTGCACCGCCAGCGCCCTCTTCGTCTGCATGGTCGTGGCGATCCTGTTCGTCGCGGACCTCGCCGCATTCCCGTTCGGCCGGCCGATCGCCTATCTCTTCATCCTCGCCATGCTGCTGCTGATCGCGGGGCTGATGCTGTTCCTCTGGGAGGTACGCCTGGCCATGCATTCGCTGCGCACCCACCGGGAGGTCATGCCTCACGCCCGCGGCTGATCGCTCTCCAGCTGCAGGCGCTCGCTCTCGGCGGCGTCGAGCTCCTCGCCGCCGCCGGCCAGAACCCGGCGCAGCCGCGGCAGGTCCACCGCTCGCTCCCAGCGGGAGACGACGATCGTCGCCACCGCATTGCCGATGAAGTTGGTAAGCGCGCGGCACTCGCTCATGAACCGGTCGACGCCCAGGATCAGCGCCATGCCGGCGACGGGGATGGAGGGCACCACCGACAGGGTCGCCGCCAGCACGATGAAGCCGGAGCCGGTCACCCCCGCCGCGCCCTTGGACGAGAGGATCGCCACCGCCATCAGCAGCAATTGCTGGCCGAGCGAGAGGTGGGTGTTGGTCGCCTGGGCGATGAACAGCGCCGCCAGCGACATGTAGATGTTGGTGCCGTCGAGGTTGAACGAATAGCCGGTCGGCACGACCAGACCGACGATCGGCTTGGGGCATCCCGCTTGCTCCAGCTTCTCCATCAGGAGCGGCATCGCGCTCTCCGAGGAGGAGGTGCCGAGCACGAGCAGCAGCTCGTCCTTGATGTAGCGGATCAGCGCGAACAGCGAGAAGCCGGCAAGCCTGGCGACGATTCCCAGCACGACGACAACGAACAGGATCGAGGTGCCGTAGAAGGTCGCGATCAGCTCGGCGAGGTTGGCGAGAGTGCCGATGCCGTACTGGCCGATGGTGAAGGCCATCGCGCCGAAGGCGCCGATCGGGGCGGCGTACATCAGGATATGGACGATCCGGAACACCACTGCGGTAAGCGTCCGCAGCGGCCCCAGCAGCCGCTCGCCCGGCGCGCCGATCAACGCGAGGGCGATGCCGAACAGGATGGCGACGAGCAGGACCTGCAATATCTCGCCGGAGATGAAGGCGCTGACCAAAGTGTCGGGGATGATGTGGAGCAGGAACTCCGTGACGCTCTGTTCCTTCGCCGCCGCGACATAGGTCGAGATGCCCTTGGTATCGAGCGTCGCCGGGTCGATGTTGAGGCCAGTGCCGGGGTGGACGAGATTGGCCACCGCCATGCCGACGGCGAGCGCCAGCGTCGAGAAGACCAGGAAATAGGCCATCGCCTTGGCTCCGACCCGGCCAAACGCCTTCAGGTCCGCCATGCCGGCAATGCCGGTCGAGACGGTGAGGAAGATGACCGGGGTGATGATCATCTTGACGAGCTTCACGAAGCCGTCTCCGAGCGGCTTCAGCGCCCGCCCGGCGTCGGGCCAGACCCAGCCGACCAGCACGCCGAGCGCGATGGCGACGAGGACTCGGAAGTAGAGCGTCTTCCAGAAGGGCCGGCGCGCCTCAGCCATGGGGCGCCAGCACCGTGTCCAGGGCCTTCGGAAGCGGGTCGGGATAATCTAGCGTATAATGGAGGCCGCGGCTCTCCTTGCGGGCGAGGGCGCAGCGGACGATCAGCTCGGAGACCATGACGAGGTTCCTCAGCTCGACGAGGTCGGGCGTGACGCGGAAGTGGCCGTAATAATCCTCGGTCTCCTGCTTGAGGAGGTTGACCCGGTTCAAGGCGCGCTCGAGCCGCTTGGTCGTCCTGACGATGCCGACATAATCCCACATGAAGCGCCGAATCTCACGCCAATTATGGTGGACGACCACCTCCTCGTCGGAATGGGTGACGCGGCTCTCGTCCCACGGGCGGATCGCGGGCGGCGGCGGCAGGTCGGCCCAGCCGCGGTTGATCGCCTCGGCGGCGGCGACGCCGAAGACGAGGCATTCGAGCACCGAATTGGAGGCGAGGCGGTTCGCCCCGTGCAGCCCCGATTGGGTCACCTCGCCGGCGGCGTAGAGCCCTTCGAGGTCGGTCCGGCCGTCCAGGTCCACGATGACCCCGCCGCACGTGTAATGGGCAGCCGGCACGACCGGGATCGGCGCCTTGGTGATGTCGATGCCGATGTCGGGCTCCGCGAGCCGCGCGGCGATGGTCGGAAAATGCGCGAGGACGAAGTCCGGGTCGCGGTGGCTGATGTCGAGGTGGACATAGTCGAGGCCGAGCCGTTTCAGCTCGTGGTCGATCGCGCGGGCGACGATGTCGCGCGGCGCCAGCTCCTCGCGCGGATCGAAGCGCTTCATGAAGCGCCGGCCCGTCGTCGGCAGCTTCAGCAACCCCCCCTCGCCTCGCATCGCCTCGGTGATCAGGAAGTTCTTGACGTCATGGTTGTAGAGGCAGGTCGGGTGGAACTGGGCGAACTCCATGTTCGCCACCCGGCAGCCGGCCCGCCAGGCCATGGCGATGCCGTCGCCGGTCGAGCCTTTCGGATTGGTCGAGTAGAGCCAGGCCCGGCTCGCGCCGCCGGTGGCGAGGATCGTTGCCCGGGCGGTGAACAGCTCGACGCGTCCGCTGTCCCAGTTCAGCGCATAGACGCCCCAGGCGCGCGCCTCGCCCGACGGTGAGACGGCGTGCCGCCCGGTCACCAGGTCCACCGCGACCCGGTTGGGGATGAGCGCGATGTTCGGATGCCCGGCGGCGGCTTCCTCGAGCGCCTGCTGCACCGCCCAACCGGTCGCGTCGGCGACGTGGACGATGCGGCGGTGGCTGTGCCCGCCCTCTCGGGTCAGGTGCCAGCGCGCCTCCTCGCCCTGGTTGAAAGGTACGCCGAGCGCCGCCAGCCGCTCGATCGCGGCCGGCGCGTTGCCGACGACGAACTCGACCGTCTCGCGCCGGTTGAGCCCGGCGCCGGCCATGATCGTATCCTCGACATGGCTTTCGAACGTGTCCCCCGGCTCCAGCACGGCCGCGATCCCCCCCTGCGCCCAGGCGGTCGAGCCGGAGGAAAGCGCGCCTTTCGCCAGCACCGCCACCTTGAGCTCCGGAGCGAGGGTGAGGGCGGCGGAGAGGCCCGCGGCGCCGGATCCGACGATGACGACGTCGAAATCGTGGATCGTGCCGTTCAATCTCCCCTCCTTGCAGGGAGAGGGGTCCTCAGCGCCTCAGCCCGCCGCATCGGAGGCGCGGGTCAGGTTCAGGAACACGTCCTCCAGATCCGCCTCGCGGGTCGACACATCGACGATGCCGAAGCCTTCGCTTTGCAGCGCCGCCAGCACCTCGCCCGCATTGACCCTGTCCTTGCGGTAGGTGACCGCGAGGGTGCGCTCGCCCTTCAGCTCGATCTTCTCGAAGCAGCGCGCATCGGGCACCCGCGTCACGTCCCGGTCGACCGTCACCTCGACCGCTTTCTCCTGCGCTCTCCCGACCAAGGTCCGGGTCGCCTCGTCGGCGATGAGGCGGCCGTGATTGATGATGGCGATGCGGTCGCACAAAGTCTCGGCTTCCTCCAGATAATGGGTGGTGAGCACGATCGTCACGCCCTGCGCGTTCAGTTCGCGGACATAGGCCCAGAGCTGCTGGCGAAGCTCGATGTCGACTCCGGCGGTCGGCTCGTCGAGGACCAGGATGGGCGGCGAATGGACCATCGCCTTGGCGACCAGCAGCCGCCGCTTCATCCCGCCCGAGAGGGTGCGCGAATAAGCGTGCGCCTTGTCCTCGAGGTGCATGGCGCGAAGCAGCTCCGCCGTCTGCCGCCGCTCCTTCGGTACGCCGTACAGCCCCGCCTGGATCTCCAGCGTCTCCGAGGGCGTGAAGAAGGGATCGAACACGATCTCCTGCGGGACGATGCCGATCGAAACCTTGGCGTTCCTCGGATGCTTCTCGATGTCGAAGCCCCAGATGGTCGCGCTGCCGCCGCTCTTGTTCACCAGGCCGGCGAGGATGTTGATCAGCGTCGACTTGCCGGCGCCGTTCGGCCCGAGCAGCCCGTATATCTGCCCCCGCGGCACCTCCAGGCTGACCCCGTCCAGAGCGCGCTTGCCGCCGGCATAGGTCTTCTGCAGGTCGACGATGGAGATGGCGGCGTCGGTCATGGCCGCGCCTTAGACGGGAATGGAGGGTGCGGAAAGCACAGCGGCTAGGTTCAACGCGCGGATGCGTGCCGCAAAGCCTCCTCCAGCGCCCGGACGGCGGGTACGGCAAGGTCCGGCTGGACGCCCACACCTTCCCAGCCTTTGCCGGTCATGGGGTCGTAGCCACGCCCCATCGGGATGAAGGCCCCCAAGCCGTGGCCGAGCACGGCGACATCCCCGAAATGCCCGGCGCCGGCGGTCCGCTCCCCAATGACGGTACCCCTGCGGGTGAGCTTCAGCCCGAACGCCATATGCTCGGCGGCCGAAGCGGTCCTGCGAGAGGTGAGGACGAACACCTTCGCTTGGCGCAACGGCGTCGGCGGGCCTGCCGGGACGGCGAAGTGCTGCCGCCGGATCAGACCGGACGGCGCTGTCACCTGCCGCACCGTCGGCAGAGCCGCAAAGGGGCTCGGATGGGTCCGGTCGGTAGAAAGGCGACTCTCGCTCTCGACCAGCGGTTGCTCCCGCGAGAAGATACGCGAGAAGATCACGTCCATCTCCCGCAGGCCGCCGCCGCCATTGTCCCGCAAGTCGATGATGATCGCGCCCGCCGTCGCGTAGCGATCAAGGAGCGACCGAAGCAGCCTCAGGTCGGCGTCATCGCCGAGAAACTCGTCCAGGCGGATCAGAGCGATTCCGGGAGCAACCCACCGCGCGGCAATGCGGTCGTCCTGGGACCGCGGCGAGGCAGCGGCGCCTTGCAGGAGAAGGACCTTGAGATGGAGATCCCGATGCACTCGCTGGAGGTCGCTCGTGAGGACGGTTGCGAGTGTCTCCGGCGAATCGATGTCGGCGTAGGCGCCGCGCGCCGCGGCACGGCGGAGCGCGTTCGCATAGGCCGCCCCGAGATCGAGATAAACATAGTGCCGTTCCAGCGTTGCGGCGAGCTTCGTCGCGACTTCCGTGCCGTCCCCCGGCGTGAAGCGATCCTGCGCGAACCGGTGCATGATCGTCGCGCCAGGATAGGCGTAGGGCAGCCAGACGGCCCTCCCGGGTGCGGTCGCCATGAGGCAGGCGAACGTCGCTGCGAGGCCTATCCCGACCGGGTGGAGGATGTTGGGCAGCTTCGCCGAGAGAAGAAATTGCACTATCGCGATCGGCAAGAGCGACAGATAGAGCAGGAGCGCAATTCCGGTGAGCTTGCGCGCGGCCTCGTGCCCCGAACCCGCGAGCTCGCGCTGCAGCGCCGCCGGTAGCAGCGGCCATCCGCACAGCAGGGCGACGAGGGCCGCCGCGAGCGCCAGCGCGATCAGCATTTGGATGACCGCGAACTTCGCCGCGTACAGCGCCAGCGGCGGCTGAGGCGTGGCACGGAGCTGCTTCCACATGTCGTTGCGGTGCTCGACGAAGAAGCAGAGGGCCGTCACCAGAATGACCAACGTGGGCAGGACCAGGGTCATCGTCACCGACGCGTCGCCGATCACTCCCGTCTGCCACGGCAGCTCCAGCTTCTCCTCGCTTGTCACGCGTTCGGCGGCCGAGCTGAGGCTGAGCCCGACGAGCAGAGCGAGGAGAAGACCGCTGCCGCCCGCGATCGCGGGCAGCCAGAGG
This sequence comes from Allosphingosinicella sp., assembly GCA_036403015.1. Classification (GTDB taxonomy): domain Bacteria; phylum Pseudomonadota; class Alphaproteobacteria; order Sphingomonadales; family Sphingomonadaceae; genus Allosphingosinicella. Next base: position 64,871 of record DASWRU010000061.1, on the reverse strand, counting down.
CGCCGCATCTTGATGATCTCGGCGCGGAGGCTAGCGAGCATCGGCCTCGCCTTGGGTCAGGCTGAGGAAATCGCGTTCAAGCGAGCCGCTGTCGCGAACCGCCTCGAAGACGTCGAAGCCCGCGGATGTGAGCACCCGCAGGACCTGGGCGGCGGCATGGTCGTCCGCGGCTGCCACGTCGAGGTCGCCGCCGGCGCGGCCGCTGGACATCCCCGCCGCCGTGAGGACCCGAGCGGCCCCGTCCGGATCCGCCAGGCGGAGCCGTAAGGACAACGTGGCGCCGAGCCGCCGCGACAGGGCCTCCGCCGTGCCCTGGAACCGCATCGATCCTTCATGGATGATGCCGATCCGGGTCGCCGTCTTCTCCACCTCGCTCAGAAGGTGGCTGGAGAGGATGATCGTTTTTCCCAGTTCCGCCAGCCGCAGGATCAGCCCGCGCATCGCGGCAATGCCGGCGGGATCGAGGCCGTTGGTCGGCTCGTCCAGCAACAATATCGGTGGATCGTGAAGCAGCGCGGTGGCCAGCGCGAGGCGCTGTTTCATCCCGAGCGAGAATTGGCGGACGATGCGATCGGCTGACTCGATTATCCCGGTCAGCTCCAGCGCGCGCGCCACGGCGGCCTCCGAGGCGCCGGTATAGCAGGCGAATACCTTCAGGTGCTCGTGGGCGGTGAGGTGGGCGTAGAGAGACGGGGTTTCGATGAGGCTTCCGACCGCCGCAAGCCTTTCGCGCATGGTGACATTCTCGTCGCCGAAATAGCGGACGCTCCCGCCGTCTGGAGACAGCAGCCCGAGCATCAGACGCATCAGCGTCGTCTTTCCCGCTCCGTTGACGCCGAGCAGCCCGTAGATCGTCCCTGGCTCCGCTAGGAGCGAGACTCCCCGCACCCCGCGTGCGGAGCCGGGATAAGCATAGTTTACATCCCTCAGCTCGATGGCGGCGTCCGCTATTGTGCCTGATGTGGGTTGGGTGTTTGCGATCACGCCATGCTCCTGCCCATCCACTAACCGCGCAGATCGCGCGCGTATTGAACCGTTTGAACCTTCCTGTAGGAAGGCTGCAGCGATGGAAGCGGAGACGCCAGCACCGGTCCTGAAGGCCCCCTTGCTCGACGGCACATGCGGATTCTCCGCCCATCTCAACTTCTATTCGCCGGGCGCGCGGCAGGATACCCACGCTCACGCCTTGCCGAGCCTGTCGCTGGTCCTCAGCGGAGAGGTGCTGGAGGAGGTCGGCGGCCGCGACGTGCAGATCCTCGGGGGCAGCCTTTGCACCAAGCCGGAAGGGCTCCGACACGGCAATGCCTATGGGCGCCACGGCGCGGTGATCCTTTCCATGAGCATCAAGGATGCGGATTTGTGGGCCGCTGCCGGGCCGGCGCAGGGTTGGTCGAGCCGCGCTTTGGCTCCCCTCCGCCTGGGGCAGCTGCTCCGCCTGTTGCGCAATGCCACGGAAGGCGGGGACCACGCCCAGGCGCTGCTGGAAGTCATCGCCGCGGCGGCGCCGCAAAAGGGGGTGCGGGGACTGCCGCCGAGATGGTTGCGCGTGGCACGGGAGCGTCTCGATGACGAAGGTGCCGGCCTCGGCGAGCTGGCGCGGCAGGCGGGCGTGCACCCCGTCTATTTCTCGCGCGCCTTCGCCAGGTGGTACGGCATCAGCCCGAGCGTCTACCGCCTCCGCCGCCGGAGCTCCGAGGCCATTGCGCGGGCTTTGCGGCGGCGCGGACGGGGGCCCGCGATCGCGCACGACGCCGGCTTCGCCGACCAGAGCCACATGTGCCGTGCGATCCGTCAGTCGACCGGTTACAGCCTCTCGGAGCTCCGGGCGCTTCATGCAACGGCTCTCGAGAGAACAGCCGAGCAGGCGCCCGAGATCAGCTATGTCGACATCCCGCGCGTCGCCTGCGACGGGCCTGGAGCCTAGGAGCGCCTTCGCGCCGCGCGCGTTGTGGCGGGCGTGACTAAGCCCGCGGCCCTCCCCAAGGCGAGCTTCGCCGACACCCTCGCCATCCTGCTGCTCGCCGTGGGGCCGCTCGTCGCCAAGGGATTGATCGTGCGGCGGCCCAAGGTCGTCGCACTCCTCGCCCGCGGCGGCGCGGAGGGCCGCGGCGTGGCGCTGCTCGCCAGGCTGCGCGCCAGATATGGCGAAGGGCCGCTCCTCCTCCGCCTCCCGCTGCGCCCCATGGCCCTGATCCTCTCGCCGCGCCATCTGCGGCGGGTGCTGGCGCAGACGCCCGATCCGTTCGCCGCCGACAGCCGGGAGAAACGCGCCTCACTGGTCCATTTCCAGCCGGACGGCGTGCTCGTCTCCGCCGGGCCGGAGCGGGCCGAGCGCCGCGCCTTCAACGAGGCGGTGCTGGAGAGCTTCTGCCCGGTCCACAGCCTCGCGCCCGCGCTCACCCCGCTGGTCGAGGCCGAGGCCGCGACCCTGCTCCGCGGCGGGGCGCTGTCCTGGCCGGACTTCAAGCGCGCCTGGTTCCGCCTTGTGCGCGAGGCGGTGCTCGGCCCGGACGGGCGCGACGAGGAGGCGCTCACCGATACGCTCGAAGGCCTCCGCGCCGACGCCAATTGGGCCTTCCTGAAGCCGCGGCGCGATCGGCTGCGCCGGCGCTTCCTCGCGAGCCTGCGCGAGCGGCTGGAGCAGGCGCCTGCCGGCACGCTCGGCGCCTTGGCCCGGCGGCGGGCGACGACGGGCAGCGCGCCCGAGCACCAGGTCGCGCACTGGCTCTTCGCCTTCGACGCGGCGGGGATCGCGGCCTTCCGTACCCTGGCGATGCTCGCGCTCCACCCCGATGCGGCGGCTCGGGCGCGGCGCGACGCCGAGTTCCGCCGCGCGGCAATCCTCGAAACGCTCCGCCTCTGGCCGACCACGCCCGCCGTGCTCCGCGAGTCGACGGCCGAGACGGCGTGGGACGGGCGCGCCATGCCGGCCGGGACCGGGCTCCTCATCCACCTCCCTTACTTCCACCGCGATTCGAGCCGAATCCCCTATGCCGACCGCTTCGTTCCCGGCGTTTGGCTCGACGGCCGGGCCGAGGCCTGGCCGTTCGTGCCGTTCAGCGCCGGGCCGGCCGGATGCCCGGCGCGCAATCTGGTCCTCTTCCTCGCCGCCGCCTGGATCGAGGCGCTGATGCGCCGCCATCTCGTCCTGCTGCCCCGGGACGCCGGCCTCGACCCGGCGAAGCTGCCGGCGACCTTCGACCATTTTCCGCTCCGCCTGACCCTCGCCACGCTCCCCCGCACCCCCCGGGAACCGGCGCTCGCGGCGGCGGTTCAACCGCCTTTCCTGGATGGAGATTCGTGATGGCCGACAAGCTTGCGATCGTGACCGGCGCCTCGAGCGGGATCGGGCTGGAGCTGGCGAAGCTGGCGGCGCGCGACGGCTACGACCTCGTGGTCGCCGCCGACACCCCGCTCGTCGACGCGTCCGGCGAGCTCCGCGGGCTCGGCGTCGAGGTGACCAACGTCGAGACCGACCTCTCGACCTTCGACGGCGTCGACCGCCTCCTTGACGCGGTCGGCGGCCGCCGGATCGACGCGCTGTTCGCCAATGCCGGCCACGGCCTCGGCCGCGCCTTCCTCGAGCAGGAACCGGCGGAATGGCGTCACGTCGTCAACACCAACATCACCGGCACCCTCTATCTCGTCCAGAAGGTGGCACGGGCGATGGTGGCGCGGGGGCAGGGCCGGATCCTCATCACCGGCTCGATCGCCGGCCACATCGCCGGCGCCTTCCAGGCCGTCTATAACGGCTCCAAGGCCTTCGTGGACAGCTTCGCCGACGCCCTGAACAACGAGCTCAAGGACAGCGGCGTCACCGTCACCTGCCTGAAGCCCGGCGCCACCGAGACCGAGTTCTTCGCCCGCGCCGACATGATGGACACCAAGGTCGGCACGATGAAGAAGGACGATCCCGCCGACGTCGCGAAGACCGGCTACGACGCGATGATGAAGGGCGAGCGAAGCGTCATCCACGGCCTCTCCAACAAGCTCCAGGTCGCCACCGCCTCGGTGCTCGGCGGCGGCGTCTCGGCCGAGATGCACCGCAAGCAGGCCGAGCCCGGCACGGCCGAGCAGGAGAAGAGCGAAGGCTGATCTTTGCCTCCCCATCGCCCGATGGGGAGGGGGACCCCGTGAAACGGGGTGGAGGGGTAACCGGCGCTGCCGCCGAGGTTCGCGCGGTAACCCGCGGCGTCGGCGTTTTTTACCCCTCCACCACCCTTCGGGTGGTCCCCCTCCCCGTCCGACGACGGGGAGGGACTAGATAGCCCCGAGCCCCCTTGCTACAGCCCCCGCCCATGCAGACCGACCGCTTCACGCCCGAGATCAGCTATGTCGACATTCCGCGCGTCGCCTGCGACGGGGCCGGCGCCACCCACCCCGCGCTCGGCCACCCGCGCGTCTATCTGCAGATCGACGAGAAGGGCTATGTCGACTGCGGCTATTGCGACAAGCGCTTCGTGCTGAAGGGCGGCGCGGCCGACGAGACTATCGCCGCGGCCTGAGCCTACCAGCCGCCGTCCCGCGGCCGGGTGCCGCGAAGCTCCTCGATCCGCCGCGCCGTCGCCGCCGACAGGCGCTCCGGCAGGGCGTCCAGCGGGAAGAAGCGCGCTTCCTCCACCTCGACTCCATCGGCGACAGGGGTCGCATCGGTAACGGCCCTGAACAAGTGGACCGTGTCGCGTTTGCCCTCGCCGGTCGACGCATGGACGGAGACGAGCACCAGTGGTCCCGCCTCGATGCCCAGCTCCTCGCGCACCTCCCGCGCCGCCGCCGTCTCCTCGCTCTCCCGCCGGCCGACGCCGCCGCCCGGCAGCACGAACAAATGCCGCTGACCGTAGCTGTTGCGGACCAGCAGCAGCTCGCCCGCCGCGTTGAAGACCATCACCTTGACCCCGCGCGTGCGGATCCGCAGCCCTCTGTGGAGGAGCCGGCGGATCCGGTAGCCGATCTGCATCGCGGCGCGCATCGGCAACGCATAGAGCCTGCGGGCTGGCGCGGACAGCGCGACCGCCTATATCGAACCCATGACCCTTCCCCCTGATCCGCGCCGCTTCCTCTACCGGGAGGGCGGCCTCCAGCCCGATTCCGCGCTCCGCCTCACCGCCGACGCGCTGCGCCATTGCGACGACGGCGAGCTCTATCTCCAATATACCGCGTCCGAGAGCTTCGGCTTCGATGACGGGCGGCTGAAGACCGCCGACTTCCACACCCATGCCGGCTTCGGCCTGCGCGGCGTGGCGGGGGAGACCACCGCCTTCGCCCATGCCAACGAGCTGAGCGAGGCCGCCATCCGCCGCGCCGCCGAGACGATGACGGTGCTCGATCCGGCGCTCGGGCCGAGGCCGGCGCCGCCGCGGCGGACCAACGCTGCCCTCTACACCGACGCCGACCCGCTCAGCCTCATTCCCTTCGCCCGCAAGGTCGAGCTCTGCCAGCGCATCGACGCCGCCGCCCGCGCCCGCGATCCGCGCGTGGCTCAGGTCTCCGTCTCCCTCGCCGGCTCCTGGTCGGTGATCGACATCGTCCGCCCCGACGGCTTCGTCGCCCACGACGTGCGGCCGCTGGTCCGCCTCAACGTCCAGATCGTCGCCGAGCGCGGCGGCCGCCGCGAGACCGGCTTCCACGGCATCGGCGGCCGCTATCTCTATGACGGGCTGTTCGAGGAAGCGGCCTGGAGCCGCGCCGTCGACATCGCGCTCGCCCAGGCGCTGGTGAACCTCGATTCGGTCGCCGCGCCGGCGGGCGAAATGACGGTCGTGCTCGGCCCCGGCTGGCCCGGCGTGCTCCTCCACGAGGCGATCGGCCACGGCCTCGAAGGCGATTTCAACCGCAAGGGCACGTCGGCTTTCTCCGGCCGCATCGGCGAGCGGGTCGCGGCGGCGGGCGTGACCGTCGTCGACGACGGCGCGATCGGCGAGCGGCGCGGCTCGCTCTCGATCGACGACGAGGGGACTCCGACCCAGTGCACCACCCTCATCGAGGACGGCATCCTCAAGGGCTATCTGCAGGACCGGATGAACGCGAGGCTGATGGGCGTGGCGCCGACCGGCAACGGCCGGCGGGAAAGCTTCGCCCACGCGCCGATGCCGCGCATGACCAACACCTTCATGCTCGGCGGGACGGACGACCCGTCCGAAATCCTCGCCCGCGCCGGCAACGGCATCTATGCGAAGAGCTTCGGCGGCGGGCAGGTCGAAATCACTTCGGGCAAGTTCGTCTTCTCCTGCACCGAGGCCTATCGGATCGAGAATGGCAGGCTCGGCGCGCCCTTGAAGGGCGCGACCCTGATCGGCGACGGGCCGACCGTGCTGACCAGGGTGGCGGCGATCGGCAACGACATGGCGCTGGACGAGGGGATCGGCATTTGCGGCAAGGGCGGCCAGTCCGTCCCCGCCGGAGTCGGCCAGCCGACCTTGCTGATCGAGGGGCTCACGGTCGGAGGCACGGCCGCCTGATGGCGTGGCGGGACGAGGTCCTCGACTTCTGGTTCGGCCTGGCGCCGGAGCAATGGTGGAAGGCCGATCCGGCCCTGGACTCCGAAATCCGCGAGCGCTTCCTGCCGCTGTGGGAGACCGAGCGGGAGCAGGTGCCGGAGCATTTCCTCGGCAGCACCGGGCACGCACTGGCGGCCGTCCTCCTCTTCGACCAATTCCCGCGCAACATCTTCCGCGGCCATGCCGACCAGTTCGCGACCGACGCTCTCGCCCGCGCCGTCGCCGCGGGCGCCGTGGAGCGGGGCTACGACAAACAGGTTCCGGCCGAGCGCCGCGCCTTCTTCTACATGCCGTTCGAGCATAGCGAGGACCTCGCCGACCAGCGCCGCTCGCTCCTCCTCTTCACCGCGCTCGGCGACGATTACCTCCTCGGCTACGCCAGGAAGCACCATGACGTCATCGCCCGCTTCGGCCGCTTCCCCCACCGCAACGCGATGCTTGGCCGAGCGCCCCGCGCCGACGAGATCGCGGCCGGCAAAGTGGTCCCCTGGTGATGGCTTTGGTGGTGGCCGCCCGCTTCTACACCGCCGTGGAAGCGCAGATCGTCCAGGGACGCCTGGCCGCCGAAGGGGTGCGAAGCCATTTGTTCGACGTCGGCATCAATTTGGTCGAAGTGGGCGGCGCCGTCGCGCCGGTGCGGCTGATGGTCGACGAGGATGACCTGCGCCAGGCGCATCGCATCCTTGCGGAATGGCCTAGCGTTTGAGGTAGGGGAGGATGGGTGCGAGGTCGTAGCCGGCCTCGGACGCCTGGCGGACCAGGGTCCCGGCGTCCGCGCCCCGGCTCGCGCGTGCGAGCGCCCACAAATAGGTCGAACGGGTGCCGGACCGGCAGAAGGCCAGAGCGGGCCCCGCCTGCAGCGCCTCGGCCATCGCCTCGACCTGCGCCCGGGAGAAGCCGCCGGCGACCGGGATGTGGCGATAGGCGAGCCCGGCCGCTTGCGCCGCCGCCGCGATCTCGGCGGAGGTGGGCTGGCCCGGCTCCTCGCCGTCCGGGCGGTTGTTGATGACGATCGCGACGTCGAGCCCGGCGAGATCGGCGGCGGCGATCTGGCCGGCGACGAGAGTGCTGTCGTCGAGGCGCCTCAAGTCGCGAACCCCTCGATCACGGCGACGAACGCCGGCCCATATCTCTCGAGCTTCGCCGCGCCCACGCCCGACACGCGCGACAAAGCGTGGAGGCTCGCCGGCTTCAGCTCCGCCATCTCGCGCAGCGTCGAATCGTGGAAGATCACGTAGGGCGGCACTCCCCCCTCCTTGGCGAGATCGCGGCGGCAGGCGCGCAGCGCCTCGAACAGCGGATCGTGCGGCAGGTTCGCGTCCCGCTCGCGCCGCCTCCCGGGGCGGCGGGCCGGCGGAAGCACCAGCTCGAGCCGGTCCTCGCCCTTCAGCAGCGGCTTGGCGCCGGGGCCGAAGCTCAGCCCGCCATAGCTGTCCGCCCGCAGCGCGTCGCGGGCGAGGAGGGCGCGGCCGACCGGCTTGACCAAAGCCAGCTCCTCCTCGCCGGCAATGCCGAAGACCGACAGGCGATGGTGGCCGAAGCCGGTCACCTTCTCCGTCTCGCGCCCGGCGAGGACGTCGGTCAGATGCTGGAGGCCGAACCGCATCTCCGTCCGGAACGCGGCGGAGAGGAGCTTCCTCGCAATCTCGGTGGCATCCACCGTGGTGGGCGGGGCGAGGCAATTGTCGCAATTGCCGCAGCGCTCGGGCGGGCTCTCGCCGAAATGGCGCAGGAGGAGCGCGCGGCGGCAGGCGCCCGTCTCGACCATCGCGGCGAGCGCGTTCAGCCGCTGCCGCTCGCCCGGCCGCCTCTCCTCCGGCACCTCGCTCTCCAGCCGCTGGCGGGCGCGGGCGAAATCCTCGGCGCCCCAGAACAGCCAGGCCTCGGCCGGCTCGCCGTCGCGGCCCGCCCGCCCGGTCTCCTGGTAATAAGCCTCGATCGACTTGGGCAGGCCGGCATGGGCGACGAAGCGCACGTCCGGCTTGTCGATGCCCATGCCGAAGGCGATGGTCGCGACCATCACCATGTCCTCCGAAGCGACGAACGCCGCCTGGTTGCGCTGCCGCACCCGCGGGTCGAGTCCGGCATGATAAGCGAGCGCCTTCCGCTGCGGCGTCGACAGCTGCTCGGCCAGCTTCTCCGCCTTGTCCCGGCTCGGCACGTAGACGATGCCCGGCCCCGGCTGCTCGGCGAGCAAAGCCTTCAATTGCTGCCCCACCCCGTCGCGCGGCCGCACATGGTAGCGGATGTTGGGCCGGTCGAAGCCGGCGACGATCAGTCCGTCGTCGGGAATGCGGAGCTGGACGAGGATGTCGGCTCGGGTCTGCCGGTCCGCCGTCGCGGTCAGAGCGAGGCGAGGCACGTCGGGAAAGGCGTCGAGCAGGGGCCTCAGCAGCCTATAGTCGGGCCGGAAATCGTGCCCCCATTCCGACACGCAATGGGCCTCGTCGACGGCGATCAACGCCAGCGGAGTCCGCGCCGCCAGCTCGCGAAAGCCCGGCGTGCTCGCCCGCTCCGGCGCGACGTAGAGCAAATCGAGTTCGCCGCGCTTCAGCCGTATCAGCGTCTCCTGCCGCGCCTCCTCGCCATCGGCCGAGGTGAGCGAGGCCGCCCGGATCCCGAACGCGTCGGCCGAGCGGATCTGGTCGTGCATCAGCGCGATCAGCGGCGAGATCACCAGCGCCGTGCCGGGCCTCGCGATCGCCGGCACCTGGTAGCAGAGCGACTTGCCCGCTCCGGTCGGCATCACGGCGAGGCTGTGCCGCCCGGCCATGACGCGCCCGATCACCTGCTCCTGCACGCCCCGGAAGGCGGAGAAGCCGAAGGTTTCGTGGAGGATGGCGAGCGGCGCGGTCACCGGGTCCGGATAGTCGTCACGTCGGGCCACGGCGAGTCGCATCGCCCGCTTTTAGCGGGAACAAATGTGGAACTCAACATTATCGGAGAAGACGCGGTCAATTGGTCCAGACGTGCACCCTCTGCTCCGGCGGCAGATAGAGCTTGTCGCCCGGCTTGACGTCGAACGCCTTGTACCAGGCGTCGACGTTGCGGACGATGCCGTTGACCCGATATTCCTCCGGGCTGTGCGGGTTGGAGAGGAGCTGGGCCCTGAGCGCCCCCTCCCGAGCCTTGCCCTGCCAGCTCTGCGCGTAGGCGATGAAGAAGCGCTGGTCGCCGCTATAGCCGTCGATCACCGGCGGCTCGCCGTGGCGGGAGACGTAGCGGCGATAGGCCGCATAAGCCGCCTCCAGCCCGCCGAGGTCGCCCAGATTCTCGCCGAGCGTCAGCTGGCCTTTGATATGTAAGCCGGGAATCGGCTCGTAAGCGTCGAACTGTTTCACGAGCGCCTGAGCGTGGGTCGTGTACCGTTCAGCGGAGTCCTTCGTCCACCAGTCCCTCAGCCGCCCCTGAGCGTCGAACTGGCGGCCCTCGTCGTCGAAGCCGTGGCCCATTTCGTGGCCGATCGTCGCGCCGGTCTCGCCATAATTCACCGCCGGGTCCGCCGCGGCATCGAAGAAGGGCGGCTGGAGGATCGCGGCCGGGAAGGTCACCTGGTTCATCAGCGGGTTGTAATAAGCGTTCACCTCCTGGACGTTCATGTCCCAGAGGCTGCGGTCGACCGGCTTGCCGAGCCGCGACAGCTCCAGCTTCCACTCGAAATCGCCGGACGCCATGATGTTGGCGAGCGGGTCGGCGCGGCTCACCTTCATCGCCTTGTAGTCGATATATTTGATCGGATGGCCGATGCGCGGGTCGAAGCTGGCGAGCTTGGCCAGCGCCTCCTTGCGGGTCGGCTCGTCCATCCAGGCGGCGCCGCGGATGAGGTCGCCGTAGGAAGCGCGCAGATCGTCGATCAGCTCGTTCATCTGGCGCTCGGTGTCGCTCGTCCAGTGCCGGCGCGCGTAGAGCTGGCCGACCGCCTCGCCGAGATTGGCGTCGAGCAGGCGCATGCCGCGCTTCCAGCGCTCGGCCTGGGTCGGCACGTCCTGGAGCGTGTGGCCGTAGAAGCCGAAGCGCGCATCGTCGAAGGCCTTGGGCAGGAACTGGGCGTGGTCGCTGATGAAGCGGAAAGCCGGCCAGTCCTTCCAGGTCGAGAGCGGCACGTCGGCCAGCCGCTGGCCGGCGGCGGCGACCGCGCTCGGCTCGCCGACCACCACGATCGGCATCTTGCCGAGCCCGACATGGGCGAGCATCGCCGGCCAGTCGAATTGCGGCGCCAGCGCCGCGAGCTGGGCGCGGGTCATCGGATTGTAGGTCGCCTGCGGGTCGCGCCGCCGCTCGGGGGCCCACTGGTCCTGCGACAGCCGAGTCTCCAGCGCGATGATCGCGTCCGCCTTGGCCTCGCCGCCGGCGATTCCAGCGAGGGTGAAGATGCGCGCAATATAGTCGCGATAGGCCTTGCGGATCGCGTCGTACTTGGCCCCGGCGAGCAGATAATAATCCCGCGTCGGCAGCCCCAGCCGCCCCTGGCCCGAGCCGACCGTATAATGGGTCGGGTCCTTCTGGTCGGGCTCGATGCCGAGCCGGATCGGCGCCGCATAGCCCGGCTCCGCCATTAGCAGGGCGAGCTGCTGCGGCGTGCGCACCGCGGCGATTCGGCCGAGATAGGGCCTTAGCGGCACGGTGCCGCGCGCCTCGATGCCGGCTTCGTCCATCCAGGCGGCGTAGAAATCGCCGACCTGCCGCATCACTGGATCGGCGGGATGGCTGCCCGCCGCCTCGACCAATGCGCGCACCTCGGCCTCGGTCTGATCGGGCAAATCGTAATTATAGCCCGCGCGCGCCTTGTCGGCGGGGATCTCGGCGCTGCGCAGCCACGTCCCCTCGGCGTAGCGGAAGAAGTCGTCGCCCGGCTTGACGCCCTTGTCCATGTCGGCGGTGGCGACGCCCCAGCCGCCATATTTGGCGTGGGGCGCACTGCCCTGGGCGGCGAGCGGGGCGGCGGCGGTCAGGAGCAAAGCCGCGACGAGGACGGCCGAACGGCGGGACATGGGCAACTCCGGATGATGGGAAGAATCAGGGGGCTAGCATCGGCGGCCGAGCCGGGCAACGCGCCGGCCCGGCTTTGCGCAATCGCGGCCTACTCGGCCGCCTGCGCCTCCTCCGCCTCCGCCTCGCTTTGCTGGCGGGCCCACATGTCGGCGTAGAGGCCGCCCTTCCTGAGCAGCTGGACGTGGGTCCCGCGCTCCGCCACCCGGCCCTCGTTCAGCACCACGATCTGGTCCGCCTCGACGATGGTGGAGAGACGGTGGGCGATGACGATCGAGGTGCGTCTGGCGGCGACGTCGCGCAACGTCTCCTGGATCGCCGCCTCGGTGCGGCTGTCGAGCGCGCTGGTCGCCTCGTCGAGGATCAGGATCGGCGGATCCTTGAGCAGGGTGCGCGCGATCGCCACCCTCTGCTTCTCGCCGCCCGACAGCTTCAGCCCGCGTTCGCCGACCTGCGATTCGTAACCCTGCGGGAGGCTCTCGATGAAGTCGTGGATGGCTGCGCCCCTGGCCGCGGCCTCGATCTCTTCTTGTCCGGAACCCTCTCGGCCGTAGCCGATATTGTAGCCGATCGTGTCGTTGAACAGTACGCTGTCCTGCGGGACGATGCCGATCGCCGCGCGCAGGCTCTTCTGCGTCACTTTGCAGATGTCGTGATCGTCGATGGTGATGCGGCCGCCGGTCGGCTCGTAGAAGCGGAACAGCAGCCGCGACAGGGTCGACTTGCCCGCGCCCGACGGGCCGACCACCGCCAGCATCGTCCCCGGCCTGACGTCGATGTCGATGCCCTTCAATATCTCGCGCTCCGGGTCGTAGGCGAAGCGCACGTCCTCGAACCTGACCCGCCCCTGCGTGACGATTATGTCCGGCGCGCCCGGCACGTCCTTCACCTCGGCCGGCGTGTCGATCAGCTCGAACATCGCTTCCATGTCGATGAGCCCCTGCCGGATCGTGCGATAGACCCAGCCGAGCATGTCGAGCGGCCGGAAGAGCTGGGCGAGGAAGGTGTTGACGAACACGACGTCGCCGGTGGTGAACTCGCCGCGGCTCCACCCCCAAACCGTATAGCCCATCGCACCGGCCATCATCAGATTGGTGATGAAGGATTGGCCGATGTTGAGCCAGGCGAGCGACACCTCGTTGCGCACGGCGGCGTCGGCGAAGGTCCGCATCGCCTGGCCGTAACGCGTCGCCTCGCGCCCCTCGGCGTTGAAATATTTGACGGTCTCGTAGTTGAGCAGCGAATCGACCGCCCGCGCGATCGCCTGGTTATCGACCTCGTTCATCCGGCGCTGGAGGTGGGTGCGCCACTCGGTGACGGTGCGGGTGAAGACGATGTAGGCGACCACCATCGCCAGCGTCGCCGCGACCAGCCCGGCGCCGAACTTGACTCCGAAGATGATGCACACCGCGGTGAGCTCGATCACCGTCGGCGCGATATTGAAGAGGAGGAAGTAGAGCATCATGTCGATGCTCTTGGTCCCGCGCTCGACGATCTTGGTGAGGGCGCCGGTCCGCCGCTCGAGGTGGAAGCGCAGCGACAGATCGTGGATGTGGCGGAACACCGCCTCGGCAAGCCGCCGCGCCGCGTCCTGCCCGACCCGCTCGAAGATGGCGTTCCTCAGATTGTCGAACAGCACCCCGCCGAAGCGCGCGCCCGAATAAGCGAGCACCAAGGCGATAGCGAGCCCCGCCGCCGGCGTGACGCCATGCGACATGCGGTCGATCGCGCCCTTGTAGGCGAACGGCATGACCAAGGTCGCGCCCTTGCCGAGAAACACCAGCACCACCGCCAGCACCACCCGTGCGCGCAGTGCCGGCTCCCCCGCCGGCCACAGCCAGGGCAGGAACCGTCCCAGCGCCTTCCAGGAGGCGCGAGGCGTCGTGTCGGGATTTTCGAGGGGCCGCATCGGCTCCTATCTAGGGATAAGGAGCGGGAGACCCAAGCAACGGGCGCGAAACAATTGGAACGGCGACTCGCCCAGCCCGTTCGGCTGTCATGGGACCGGGCATTTTCCTCATTGCGATCATGGGCTGCGGCGAAGCTGACGCGCCGTGCCGGGAGGTGCGAATGCTGGAGACGCGCTACGAGACCCGCGCGGCCTGCACCGCCGCAACCGAAGCCGCGGTCGCCGCGGCGGGGGATGTCGACGCGCCGGTGATCGTCGCCCAATGCGTCGCGGCCGGCGCGCGGGCGAAGCTCCGCGACGGCGAGGTCGCCCTGCCGGCGGGCGGCAAGGCCCAGGTGAGGGTCGATCCGCTGCGAAGCTGAAGCTTCGTCGGGGCCCGCATTCCTGAACCAATAGTTTGATCCGCAATGTTGCGGACCCGTCTCGACTTGCGTTTCGATCCTGCTATGCTTGCCCCGAAAGTCCCGTCGGTGGGCGGTGCTTTCCAGTACAGTGCCGATGCCAAGATGCTCTTCGCGTGGGGCGCGCGAGAACTCGATCCGGCCATCTTTCGATCCGGTATCGGCTTTGGATGGCCCGCGGCGCGAACGGCCCTGAAGGGGAAGCCGATGACCGTCCGCCTGCACCGCCTCGTTCCGATCTCCGCCCTCGCCTCCGCCGCCGCGCTCCTCGGCGTCGCGCTGACGAGCCGCGGCGGCGCCGCCCCGGCCGCCGCCCCGAACGTGGTGGTGTGCCGCCCGCCCAGCCCCGGCGTCCCCGCCGGCTTCGATTATCCGCAGACCGCCGCCACCGTCGAGAAATGGGTGAAAGACGGCGACGTCTCCCGCACCCGCCGCCACGGCTGGTACCTGTGGGCGGGCATCAACAGCCCCGCGCCCTCGGGCCTGCCGGTGTGGCGGGCCTGGTGCACGTCGACCCAAGCCTTCATCCCGACCGCGCTGCCCCCCACGGCGCTCGCCGCCACGGCGGCCGAGACGAGCCTCCAGGCGAATGCCCGCCCCGGCCTCAACGCCAAGCGCCGCGCCAAGGGCCTCACCGTCTCCAACCCCGGCGATCCGATCGAGGAGCCCGGCGCGCCTTTCTATCCGCCGCCGGACTTCGTCGTCCGGCAGGAGCCGCGCTGCTACAACAGTGGCGGCGACGGCCTCAAGGACGGCCCGGTCTACCAATATGAAGGCAATGTGATGATCGCCGGCGTCATCTACAATGACGCCGCCTATCGCTGGATCCGCGACAAGCGCCTCTATCTCCAGAGCACCTTCAATCCCCAGGTCCCCGATCCCGGCAAGTTCGCCCAGATCGAGGAATTCCCGACCGACGCGATGGTGCTGAAGCCGATGTTCTGGCCGGTGCGCGGCGACGGCTACACGGCGCTGCCGCTGTTCGACGCCGACCTGCTTCCGCCGCCCGTCGACAACGGCAGCTATGCCGGCTTCGAGATCCAGAAGCGCTGGCCCCGCGCCGTCGCCGTCACCACCCGGCCCGACCCGAAGGTGACGCACACGCGCGTCTCCTACCTCTACGGCGCCTATGCCTCGAACACGCTTCGGGCGAAGCGCCTGCCGCAGATCGTCTATCCGGACGCGGCCGTGGTCGGCACCGACCAATTCTACCGCTTCGCGCCCGATCCGGCGACGCTCAGCCCCTGCGACCGCGCGATCGTCGACGCCTCCGCCTACGCCGCCTACGGCCGCGCCTTCCAGAAGGGCGACCAGCTGATCCTCATCGCCATGCACATCATGACCAAGGAGCAGCACGCCTGGACCTTCCAGTCCTTCTGGTGGCACGACCGGCCCAAGGTCGGCCCGCACGCGGCCGACCGCCCCGTCATCCCCCAGGCGCGCGGCCCGTGGGACCATTATCTGATGGCCTCGACCTATGGCATCCCGACCTCGCCCGGCAGCGGCCAGTGGCCGATCGCCTACAATCCCTATATCGAGCTGGCCGCCGACCACCCCATCGCCACCAATTGCATGAACTGCCACCACCGCGCCTCCTGGCCAGGGGCGCTGGCGAGCTATCTCGACACGACGCCCGGCTCGCCCGGCGCGCTCGACGTCTACGGCAAGACCAACCCCATCCTGCAGGGCATGCTCACCCTCGACGCCCAATGGTCGGTCTCCAACCGCGCCACGGTGTCGCCGATGGCGGGACAGGGCGGCGGCGGCGGCGGCAGGCGCTAGCCTTTCGTCCTCTTGCCACTGACCCGCTCATCCTGAGCAGGGACTGAGCGAGCGAAGGCCCGATGGCGAGCCCTGCCGGCAGGGCTGGCGCGCCGCCTTTTCCGGAACCAGCGGGCTCGCGCGTCGGTTTCCCCGGGCGACACGCGACTCGAGGGAGCTTCACCATGACGAGCAAGAGCCAGCACAATCCGGACTCGAGCGACCGGCCGCTGAACCAGAACAACCAGATGTCGGACGATCCCGGCGACGGCAGCCGCAAGTCGGCGGTGCTCGGCCGCGCGGGCGGGAAGACCGCGGCCGAGCGGCCGCCCGCGCAGGACGCTCAGGACCAGTCGACCATCGAAGCCTTTGGCGAGGAAGGCGCGGGCATCGCGCCCAAGGAGTGACGCCATGACGGACGACACCGAAACCCTCGAGATGATCCACGAGGACGCGCTCCCCGGCCACGAGAGCGAGCTCGAGCCCAAGCCCGAATGGCAGCCGCGCTATCCGGGCTCGGGCCGCCTCGCCGGCAAGGTGGCGCTGATCACCGGTGCCGACAGCGGCATCGGCCGCGCCGTCGCCGCGCTCTTCGCCCGCGAGGGCGCCGACATCGCCATCCTCTATCTGTGCGAGCATGACGACGCCGCCGAAACGAAGCGGATCGTCGAGGCCGAGGGCCGCCGCGCCGTCGCCATCGCCGGCGACGTCGGCGACAAGCCATTCTGCGAGCGCGCCGTGAAGGAGATTGTCGACCGGCTCGGCGGCCTCGACATCCTCATCAACAATGCCGGCGAGCAGCATCCGGACGACGACATACGCGATATTACCGAGGAGCAGCTGAAGCGCACCTTCCAGACCAACATCTTCGGCATGTTCTTCATGGTCCAGGCGGCGCGGCCGCACCTCAAGCAGGGTTCCGCGATCGTCAACTGCACCTCGATCACCATGTACAAGGGCGCGGAGCAGCTGCTCGATTATTCCGCTACCAAGGGCGCCATCACCGCCTTCACCCGCTCCCTCTCCCAGAACCTCATAAAGGACGGCATACGCGTGAACGGCGTCGCGCCGGGGCCGATCTGGACTCCGCTCAACCCGTTCGGCGGCCAGAAGCCGGAGAAGATCCCCGAATTCGGCAAGGACACGCCGATGGGCCGGCCCGGCCAGCCCAACGAGGTCGCCCCCGCCTTCCTGTTCCTCGCCTGCGAGGATTCGAGCTACATGGCGGGCCAGGTGCTGCACCCCAATGGCGGGACGGTCGTGGCCGGCTGAGCGGGCATTCGCGCGAGCCTGCCGCCGTGCTAAGAGCCCGCGACCGCCAAATAAGAGGCCGCATGAGGACATATCTCAGCTTTGCGGAAGTCCGGCTTCACCATGCCGGCTGATCTCGCCGAGGCGGATCGCGACGCCGCGCTAGGCCCGCTGCTCCTCAAGCTGCGCGCCCGCGACATCGTCGACGCGGAAGAGGAGCAGGTCCTGCGCGAGGCGATCGGCGGCATGCGCGAGGCCGCGGCCGGCAAGGTGATCGTCCGCGACCGCGCCACCCTCAGCGAATCCACCCTGCTCGTCGACGGCATCGTCTGCCGCTACAAGGATCTGGCCGACGGCCAGCGCCAGATCATGGAGCTGCACATCGCCGGCGATTTCCTCGACCTTCACGGCTTCCTGTTGAAGCAGCTCGACCACAATGTCGGCGCGATGACCCCGGCGCGCTTCGCCACCGTGCCGCATGACGCGCTCCGCCGGATCACCGAGACCCATCCCCACCTCGCCCGCATCCTCTGGTTCTCGACATTGCTCGACGCCGCCATCCACCGCGAGAAGATCCTGTCGATCGGCCGCCGCAGCGCGCTCGCCCGCATCGCCCATCTCTTGTGCGAGCTGTTCGTGCGGACTCGGATCGTCGGCCTCGCCGAGGAGGAGGGCTATCCGCTTCCCCTGACCCAGGCCGACCTCGCGGATGCGACCGGCCTCACCTCGGTCCACGTGAACCGGATGCTTCGGCGGCTGCGCGACGAAGGCCTGCTCACCTTCCGCGGCGGCCGCGTGACGATCCACGACTGGCATCGGCTGCAGCGCGTCGCCGAGTTCGAGCCCACCTACCTCCACCTCGAAAGGCGGCCGCGCTAGCGGCTAGAGGTCCACCACCTCGAAGGGCGCGCGCTCGACCATCCGCTCGGCCAGCATAGTGCGGTGGCAGCCGGCGGCGTCGCGCTCGAAGCAGAGGAGGGCGGAAGCGCTCTCCCCGGCCTCGCTGATCGCCTGCTCCACCTGGAGCTCCGCCTCCGGCGTCTCGAGCTGCCCGGCATAGACGCGGCGCATCTCGCCGATCCGCCCGGCCCGCGCCGCCTGCCGCCCCTCCGCCGGCGTTCCGAGCGCCCGGAAGTGCCGGTAGCCGATACCGCGCTCGGCGAGCGCGCCGGCCAAAGCGGTCTTGGAGAAGCCCGGCCGCCGCGACGCCGCGACGGCGCGGACGTCGATCACCGTCTCGACACCCGCCGCCGCCAGCTCCGCCAGGAACTCGTCAAGCGTCTTGCCTTCGTAGCCGATCGTGTAGAGCCGCCTCACCGGCCGTGCTTGGCCCGCCACGCCTTCACCGCCGCAAGCGTGTTGGCGACATGGTTCTTCCAGTCGAGATCCGAGTAAGCATAGAGGATCGTCCCGTCCGGGCCGATGACGTAGGAGGTGCGGTTGGTCAGCGTCGCCCCCTCCTTGAAGCGGACGTCGTAGGCGCGGATCGTCTCGCTCGAGGCCATCGCCACCGGAAAGGCGTTGCGGCATTCCTCGACCGAGAAGCGGCGCAGCGACTCGTAATCGTCGGCGGATAGGCCGACCACATGGGCGCCAAGCTTCCGGAACTCGGCCTCCGCCTCGGAGAAGGCATGCGCTTCCAGCGTGCAGCCCTTGGTGAAGGCCTTGGGGAAGAAATAAAGGACGAGCGGACCCTTGCGGGCCTGCTCCCTCAGGTGGAGCCGGAACGGCTTGCCGGCGAGCGCGCCGGTGGTGGTGAAGTCCGGCGCCTTGGTGCCGGTGGCGAGCGCCGCCGGCGCGGCCGCGGGCGAGGCCGCCAGCGCGGCGGCGATGATTAGGGTCGAGATGCGCATCCTGGTCCCTCCTGTCCTGCGGCGAGGATAGAGCGAACCCTCGCCTCCCGCCAGCGCCTCCCAGCTATTGATCGCCCGGAGCGGCCATGATTAGCTGTCCTCATCGGGCCTCGGGAGGATCGGCATGAAGGGAAGGCTTCTGATTGTGGCGCTGGCCGCCGCGCTCGCGGCGCCGGCGGGCCTGCGTGCCGAGGCCGGCGCCGACGACATCCTCGACAAGGTGATCAACGTTCCGCCGCCCTCGGCGTGGCGGATCGACGGCCTGCGCGACAGGCCGAAGGTCCGAACTGATTCCAGCGTCCAGGGCGGCAAGGCCCTCCGCGTCGAGATCCCCGGCAAGGGCGCCGATCCCTGGGCCGTCTCCGCCGCCAATCCGGTGGAGAAGCCGGTCAAGGCGGGCGACAAGCTGATCCTCGCATTTTGGGCTCGGCTGGAGATAGGTGAGGACGGCGCGGCCGCGGCGACGCTGCCGCACAACGGCGTCCAACTCGCCGCCGCACCCTATACCGCGGTGTTCGCAGGCCCGGTCACGATCGGCCCCGAGTGGAAGATGTACGAGGTGCGGGGGAAGGCCGACCGCGACTATGCCGGCGGTCAGCTCAACGTCGTCCTGCACCTCGCCACGGCGAAGCAGGTGATCGACCTCGGCCCGGTCTTCCTCCTCGACATGGGGCCGGCCACGCCCTGAGCCACCCGTCCGGAACCGGACAAAGAAGCGTCCGCTCCCGCTCGATCGCCGCTGCCAAGCCTTGGCGGAATTTCCCAACTGTTCCGATGCGCCCACGCAACATTGCCGCGAGCGATCTTCGGAAACGGCGGTTTTGCGCCGTTTTCTCCGTTTGGCACGACCTCTGCAATCTCCCTGGCATGGCGCCGGACGGTCCGGACGCCTTTTCAGGGAGTAAGACAATGACCTTCAATTTCGCCAATCTGCAGCATGTCGCGGTCTCGATCGTCGGCGCGCTCGTCGCCGCCACTCTGTTCGTTTCCGCCGCCGTCGGGCCGGCCGGTCAGCTCATCTGACCGTCCGCCCGCCGGGCGCCCCCACTTAGATCCAAGGACAATTACCGATGAACCGTTCCTTCACCCTCGACCGCGCCAACGGCAAGCTGATGGGCGTCTGCTCCGGCCTCGCGGCGGCGAGCGGCGCGGACGTCACCCTGCTTCGGCTCGTCGCGGTCGCCGCCTTGTTCCTGCTCGGCCCCATCGCCGCCGGCCTCTACCTTGTCGCGGGGTGGATCGCCCCCGAGGCGGCCTGACATGGGCGCCGGCGTCTACGGCGACTGGATGCGCCGTCTCCAGCTGTTCCTCGCCGCGCGCCCCGCGGCGGCTACGGCGCCAGGAACGCCTTCAGCACGTCCCGGAAGCGCGCGGGCCGATCGTACATGATCATGTGCCCGCTGCCGTCCACCCGCACCAGCTTCGCCCCCTTCTTCCCCGCATAGGCCGCCGCATAAGCCCGGTCCGCATTCGTCCGGCGGGCTTCGTCCGCGGCGGCATAGACCACCGTCAGCGGCGCCGCGATCCGCGGCAGCTCCGGCGTCAGGTCCGTCACCGCCAGCTCGTGCGTCGCCCGCGCGACGACGTCCGGATCGCTTCGCGTGTTCACCGCCTGGTCGTCGCCAAACAGCCGGATGGCGGAATCGATGAGGCTGCGCCCCGCTTCGGTCCCGCCGAGGTCGCGCAGCGCGTCGGCAAGGCCGCGCATCCCCGTGGCGGTGGAGCCGAGCAGGCCCGCCGGCTGCGGCAGCATGTCGACGACCATCACCCTGCCGACCCGCTCCGGGTGGCGCGCCGCCACCATCAATGCGACCGTGCCGCCCATCGAATGGCCGACGATCGCGGGACGCTCCAGCCGTCGCGCGGCGATGTAGCGGGCGATCTCCTCCGCCAGCGGCGCCACCACCTCGCCCTTCGCATTGCCCGCCGCCGGCGCTCCCGCAAAGCCGGCGACCTGGACGAGGTGATAGCGAAAGCCGGGAACGGCGGCGATTGTGGGGCGCCAGACGTTGCTCGACGCGGTGAGGCCGGGAATGAGGATCACGTCCGGGCCGGTGCCGGTCACCTCGACCGTGAAGCGGGTGGGGTGGAAGGCCGTCGAGGCCGTCGCGGCCGGCGGGACGGCGGCGGCCGGGCCGGCGAGCAGCGCCAAAGCGAGGGCGGCGGCGAGCATTTTCATGGGAGGCATCTGGCCCGCGCCGCTTGAACCGGGGATTAGCCGTCGGGCCGCGAGTCGGCGCGAAGCCCGAGGCGCGAGACGAGCGGCGCCATGCTGAGCCCCTGCACGAAGACGGAGAAGGCGACGACCGCGAAGGCGACGGCGATGATCTGGTCGCGCTCGCCGACGCTCTCCGGCAGCGCCAGCGCCAGCGCCAGCGCCAGAGCGCCGCGCAGCCCGCCCCACCATAATATGTGCTGGTAGGCGGAGGGGAGCGCGAGGCGCGAGCGCCGGAACATCGCCGCCACCGGATAGATGGTCGCGGCCCGGCCGAGCAAGGCGAGCAGGATAGCCACCGCGGCGGCTTCGAGCACCGGGAGGAGCGGAGTGCCCGCCATCGCGCCGCCGATCAGGATGAAGATGATCGAATTGGCGAGGAAGGCCGCATATTCCCAGAAATACAGGATGTTGGGCCGGCTCGAATCCGAGATCGAGCCCATCCAGCCGACATTGCCGACGATGAGGCCGGCGGTGAGGCCGGCGAGCACGCCCGAAATGTGGAAATGCTCGGCGAGCAGGAAGGCACCGAAGGCGGCGAGGGTGGTCAAGGTGATTTCGACCAGCCGGTCGCTGGTCCGGCCGGCGATCAGCAGCAGCGGCAGGGCGACCGCGGCGCCGGCGGCGATGCCGCCGAGCGCGGTGAGGAGCAGCTTCTCGCCGAGGAAAGGCGGGGTCACCGGCGCCCCTCCGGCGATCGCGACGAGGACGACGAACGCGACCGCCGCGACGCCGTCGTTGAGCAGGCTTTCCGCCTCGACGAGGAGATGGAGCCGCGGCTCGACCGGGATTTCCTTGAACATGGCGATGACCGACACCGGGTCGGTCGCGGCGACGAGCACGCCGAAGAAGGCCGAGCCCAGCCACGACCAGCCGATCAGATAATGCATGCCCGCCGCCACCACGGCGGCCGCGAGCAGCACGCCCAGCGTCACCAGCACGAGGAGAAGCGGCATCTCGCGCCGCAAGGGGCTCCAGGGGATCTGGATGGCCGCTTCGAAGATGAGCGGCGGGAGGAAGACGGTGAAGATGAGCTGCGGCGTCAGCGTCGCCGCGAAGCCGACCGGAAGCAAAGCGAGGGCGAGCCCCGCGGCGACCAGCCCGGCGCTGTAGGGAAGCTTCAGGCGCCGGGTGATCATCGCCACCAGCGAGGCGACGAACAGCATCGTTCCCAGCAGCGCGAAATCGATCTCGTGCACCGCGTCTTCCCCGTTCAGCCCGGCCAACGCCGCGCCAAGAAGGTTGTTTCACCCTCGGTTTTGGCTAAGTCCATGGCAATGCCTTCCCCGCACCTCTATCTCGTCGACGGCTCCAGCTACATATTCCGGGCCTATCACCGCCTGCCGCCGCTCACCAACCGCCACGGCCTCAACGTCGGTGCGGTCTACGGCTATACGACGATGCTGTGGAAGCTCGCCGAGAGCCTGCACAAGGCGGACGGGCCGACCCACCTCGCCGTCATCTTCGACGCCGGCTCGCACACCTTCCGCAACGACATGTTCGAAGGCTACAAGGCGCAGCGGCCGCCGCCGCCCCCGGACCTGGTGCCGCAATTCCCGCTGATCCGCGACGCCACCCGCGCCTTCTCGCTGCCCTGCATCGAGGAGGACGGGCTGGAGGCCGACGATATCATCGCCTGCTATTCCAAGGCCGCGCTGGAGGCGGGCTGGAAGGTGACGATCGTCTCCTCCGACAAGGATCTGATGCAGCTGATCGAGGACGGACGGCTCGACCTTTACGACACGATGAACGACCGCCGCATCGACCGCGCCTATGTGGTCGAGAAGTTCGGCGTCCCGCCCGAGAAACTGGGCGACGTGCTCGCCCTGATGGGCGACAGCGTCGACAATATCCCGGGCGTCCCCGGCATCGGCCCCAAGACCGCCGCGCAGCTCATCCAGCAATATGGCGACGTCGAGACCGTCCTTGCCCATGCGGAGGAGATCGCCAAGCCCAAGCTCAAGCAGAATCTGATCGAGCATGCCGACAATGCGCGGCTGTCGCGCGAGCTCGTCCGCCTCGTCTGCGATTCGCCGTTGCCCGAGCCGCTCGACGCGCTGGAGATGAAGGGCATTCCGCCGGGGCCGCTGCGCGAGTTCCTCGAAGAGCAGGGCTTCAAGGCGCTGCTCAGCCGGCTCGCCGGGACGAGCGGCGGCGGCGCCCACGCGCCTTCGCCCGACGGCGCCGCCATCGCCGCGCCGGTGCAGGCGCAGGTCCGGCCCGAGCCCAAGATCGACCGCTCCGCCTACGAGACGGCGACGAGCCTTGAGGCGCTCGACCGCTGGATCGCGGAGGCGCAAGCGAACGGCCTCGTCGCGGTCGACACGGAGACGGACGGCTATGACTGCGTTACCGCCAAGCTGGTCGGCATCAGCCTCGCCACCGGATGCGGCAAGGCCTGTTACGTGCCGCTCGAGCATGGCGGCCACGATCTGCTGTCCGAGCGGCCCGAGCAGATCCCGGCCGCCGCGGCGCTCGCCCGGCTGAAGCCGCTGCTGGAGGATTCGGCGATCCTCAAGATCGGTCACAATTTCAAGTTCGACTGGATCGTCTTCGACCGCCGCGGGATCAAGGTCGCGCCCGTCGACGACAGCCTGGTGATGAGCTTCGACCTCGATGCGGGCGGGCTCGCCAGCCACGCCATGGACGATCTGGCGAAGAAGCATCTCGACCATCAATGCCTCGCCTACAAGGAAGTGTGCGGGACCGGCCAGAAGCAGATCAAGTTCAACGAGGTGCCGCTCGACCGAGCCACCGAATATGCCGCCGAGGACGCCGACGTCACCCTGCGCCTGTGGACCCGGTTCAAGACGCGGCTGCCCCACGAGCGGGCGACCCGCGTCTACGAAATGGTGGACCGGCCGCTCGTCCCCGTCGTCGCTCGCATGGAGCGGGAGGGGGTCAAGGTCGACCGCGAGGAGCTGAACAAGCTCAGCCAGGAATTCACCGCGCAGATCGCCCAGCTCGAGGAGCGGATCTGCGGCGAGGCCGGCTGCCGCTTCACCATCGGCAGCCCGCAGCAACTGGGCGAGGTGCTGTTCAGCCAGATGGGCCTCAAGGGCGGCCGCAAGGGCAAGTCCGGCACCTGGTCGACCGAC
Source organism: Allosphingosinicella sp. (assembly GCA_036403015.1). GTDB lineage: Bacteria > Pseudomonadota > Alphaproteobacteria > Sphingomonadales > Sphingomonadaceae > Allosphingosinicella. Next base: position 40,897 of record DASWRU010000061.1, on the reverse strand, counting down.
GTCAACGAGCTGGAGCGATTGTCCCGCGAGGGCGTGCCGATCGCCGCCCTGGTGCTCGAATGGCGCCAGCTCTCGAAATTGAAATCGACCTACACCGACGCGCTCCAGCAACAGATCAACCAGGAGACGGGGCGGGTCCACACCAGCTACTCGCTGTCGGGCGCGCAGACCGGCCGGCTGTCCTCGACCGATCCCAACCTCCAGAATATACCGATCCGCACCGAGATCGGCCGCCGCATCCGCGATGCCTTCATCGCCGAGCCGGGCCATGTCATCCTCGCCGCCGATTATTCGCAGATCGAGCTTCGCCTCGCCGCGCACATGGCCGACGTGCCGCAGCTCAAGGCCGCCTTCGCGGCCGGGGCGGACATCCACGCGCTGACCGCGCAGGAGCTGTTCGGGGAGGTGACTCGCGACACCCGCGCCAGCGCCAAGACGATCAACTTCGCCATCCTCTACGGCATATCGCGCTGGGGCCTGGCGGGCCGCCTCTCGATCACCGCCGAGGAGGCGCAGGCGATGATCGACCGCTATTTCGAACGCTTCCCCGGCATCCGCGACTACATCCATTCGACGCTCGAGGGGGTGCGCGAGATCGGCTTCACCACCACCCTGTTCGGCCGCAAGACCCACTTCCCCAGCATCAAGAGCCGCGTCCAGCACGAGCGGCAGGGGGCGGAGCGGGCGGCGATCAACGCGCCGATCCAGGGGACCAGCGCCGATATCATCAAGCGGGCGATGGTCCGCATGTGCCCGGCGCTGGAGCGCGAGGGGCTGGGCGCGGTGCGCATGCTGATGCAGGTCCATGACGAGCTCGTCTTCGAAGTGCCGGAAGGCGACGTCGATCGCGCGAGCGCCGTCATCCGCAGGGTCATGGAGAGCGCGGCGGAGCCGGCGGTGACGCTCGACGTGCCTTTGGGCGTCGATATCGGCACCGGCCCGAATTGGGGCGCCGCGCATTGACCTCGCGCGCGGCGCATGGGCCGGGCGACGATATCGCGGCGCTTGCCAGGGGCGGGCGCACCAACTTCTTCGGCTTCCTGATCCGGCTCGCGGCGCGGCTGCCCTTCCTGTTCGTCGCCGGCCGCTATTACGGGCCGCAGGCGCTGGGCGCCTTCGCCTACGCCGTCATCGTCATCGAGTTCGCCGCGCAGATCGCGACCCTGGGCCTGAAGCGCGGCCTCGCCCAGCAGCTCTCGCTCGGCGAGCAGCCCCATGCCTGCACGGTGCTTGACGCGATCCTCGCCGCCTTCATCGCCTCGGCGGCGGCGAGCGCCATCCTGGTCTTCTATCCCCGCGCGATGTTCCCGGCCGGCGGGGTGCACGGCGCCGACTGGCTGCTGCCGCTGGTCATCTTCGGCATTGCCGGCGCCGACGTGGCGCTCGCGGCGCTCGCCTATCGCCATGACGTCGCCGCGACGGTGCGCGCGCGGGCGGTGGTAGAGCCGTGGGTGATCAGCATCGCCGCCGCGGCGGGCATCTGGTTCTTCCCCGCGCTGGCCGACGGGACGCGCTCGCGCGACGGTCTGATCGTCGCCTACGTGCTTTCGGTCGTCGCGGGCCTCGCCGCGTCGCTGTGGCCGCTCTTTCGCAGCTACGGACTGCCGAGCGACTGGAAGCCGAACCCGACGCAGATCCTCTATTTGGCCCGCAAGAACGTACCGCTCGCCGCGGCGGACGCGATCGAATGGGGCTCGCGCCGCCTCGACATCGCCATACTGGGCCTGTTCGTCTCGCCTTATTTCGTCGGCGTCTATTACGTCGCGCAGCAGGTCGCCTCGCTTCCGCAGAAGCTCAAGACCAGCTTCGATCCGATCCTCGCGCCGGTCATCACGCAGAAGCTCGCCGAGGGCGACAGGAAGGCGGTTGCGAAGCAGGTGCGGCAGGTCGGCTTCTGGGTGATCGCCGCGCAGGCGGGGATCGCGCTGGCGCTCGGCATTCCGGGCGAGGCGGTGATGGGACTGGTCGGACATGCCTTCGTCGGCGGCACCGGCGCGCTCGCCTTCCTCCTCGCCGCCGAGGTGGTGGCGGCGACCGCGGCGCTCTCCGAAGCGGCGCTCGTCTACGTTGCGCGCCACCGCAACCTGATGATCTCGATGGTGATGATCGCCACCCAGGCGGTGCTGACGGTGGCGGTGATCCTCGCGATGCGGGCGGCGCACTGGCCGCAGGCCTTCCAGGCGGCCGGGGCGGCGATGGCGCTGATGCTGGCGCTCGGCCTCGCCTCGATCCTCAAGGCGCGCCTCCTTTGCCGCCTGCTCGAGGCGCCGGTGCAGGGCTGGCGCTGGCCTTTGGTGTGGGCCGCCGCCGGCGCCGGCATCGTGGGATGGCTGTTCACCCTGCTTCCGCCGTCGCTCGAATGGCTCGAGCTCGCGGCGGGCATTCCCACCATCCTCCTCACCTTCGGCGCGATCGTCTGGAAGAAAGGCTTCACCCGCGAAGACCGGCTCCTCTTCCGAATGAAGAAGGCCGAGGCGCCGGAGCTTCCCCCGCCGCCGGGCGTCACGCCGCCCGGAGCGCAGCCGCCCGTGTCAGGGGAGAACGGACGCTAGCGGTTCCGTTCGTTTCGGGCGAACGGGGAAACTCGCCCGATCAGTGGCGGAAGTGGCGCATGCCGGTGAAGACCATCGCCAGCCCCGCCTCGTCGGCGGCGGCGATCACCTCCTCGTCGCGAACCGAGCCGCCCGGCTGGATCACCGCCGTCGCGCCCGCCTCCACCGCCGCCAGCAGCCCGTCGGAGAACGGGAAGAAGGCGTCCGAGGCGACCGCCGACCCGATCGTTCGCGGCTCGGCCCAGCCCGCCTTGTCCGCCGCGTCTCGCGCCTTCCAGGCGGCGATACGGGCGGATTCGAGCCGGTTCATCTGCCCCGCGCCGATGCCGGCGGTGGCGCCGTCCTTCGCGTAGACGATGGCGTTGGACTTGACGTGCTTGGCCACCGTCCAGGCGAACAGGCAGTCGGCCAGTTCCTGCGCGGAGGGGGCGCGTTTGGTCACCACCTTCAGCGCCTCCTCCGGGATGCGACCGTTGTCGCGAGACTGGAGCAGGTAGCCGCCCGCGACCGACTTCAGCATGAGGCCCGGCCGCGCCGGGTCGGGGAGCCCGCCGGTGAGGAGCAGTCGGAGGTTCTTCTTGCGGGCGAAGATCGCGCGGGCGTGCTCGTCGGCGTCGGGAGCGATGACCACTTCGGTGAAGATCCGCGTCATCGCCTCGGCCGCCTCGCGGTCGATGGTCCGGTTGACGGCGATGATGCCGCCGAAGGCGGAGACGGTGTCGCAGGCGAAGGCGGCTTCGTACGCGTCCGCCACGGTGCCGGACACCGCGACACCGCAGGGGTTGGCGTGTTTGACGATGACGCAGGCCGGATCCGCGTCGCGGAATTCAGAGACGAGCTCCAGCGCCGCGTCGGCGTCGTTGTAATTGTTGTAGCTGAGTTCCTTGCCCTGGACCTGCCCGGCCTGGGCGATGCCCCGGCCGTGGGGGCCGGCGGGGAGGTAGAGCGCCGCCTTCTGGTGCGGGTTCTCGCCGTAGCGCAGCGCCGGCCCGCGCTTCAGGGTGAGCGGCAGGGTGTCGGGGAACATCTGCCCCTGGTCGGCGAAGGCAAACCATTGGGCGATCGTCGAATCATAAGCGGCGGTGGCGGAGAAAGCCTTGGCCGCCAGATACTTGCGGAAATGGAGCGACGTCGTGGCGTCATTCTCCCCCAGCTCGCGGATCAGCTCGGGATAGTCGGCCGGATCGGTGACGATGGCGACATAGGCGTGGTTCTTCGCCGCCGAACGGACCATCGAGGGGCCGCCTATGTCGATATTCTCGATCGTTTCGTCGCGCCCGGCGCCGCGGGCGACCGTCTCGGCGAACGGATAGAGGTTGACGACGACGAGGTCGATCGCGCCGATGCCGTGCGCGGCCATCGCCGCCGCATGGCCGGGATCGTCGCGGACCGCGAGCAGGCCGCCATGGACCTTGGGGTGGAGCGTCTTCACCCGCCCGTCCATCATCTCCGGAAAGCCGGTCAGATCGGAGACGTCGCGCACCGCCAGCCCCGCCTCACGAAGCACCTTCGCGGTGCCGCCGGTGGAGACGAGCTCCACCTCATGGTCCGCCAGCGCCCGGCCCAGCGCGGCAAGCCCATTCTTGTCCGACACGGAGAGGAGGGCGCGCTTTATTCCGACGCGGTCTGGCAAGGTCCGGCTCCCAACGATCAGCCCGCCCGCTTGAACATCCAGGCGATGGTGGTGCCGTCGGTCGGGCTCTCCCCGGCGACGACGAGCTGGAGGGTGGCGTGGGGCGCGGCCTCGCCGTCGACCCAGAGGCTGTCCTCGATCGTCAGCCGTCCACCGCGGCAGCGGAACTGCCATACCGCGCTGCCGCGCACCCTGAGCAGCGCGCCCTGGCCGTCGGCGGTGCTGGCCACCTCGACGGCCGGAGCGAGGTGGAAGCGGACGGCGAAGGGCACCGCCTCCCCCTTGCGCCGGCGTCCGGCCGGGCCGAGCACGTCCTGCCCCCTCAGCTCACGCCCGTCGCTCGACAAGGTGAGCTGGCGCTGGTGGACGAGGCCGTAGCGCTTCACATAGCCGTCGTGGCTGGCTTCGACCTGGGCGACGCCGCCCGTCTCGTCGCGGGCGAGCTCGACCTGGCCGACGCCCTTGCCGAGCGTCCCGTCCTCGTGGATCGCGGTCGAGTTGCGGTCGCCCAGCGTCAGCGTCGAATGGGCGGCGGTGGTGCGCAACGCCCGCACCAGCTCCGCCGGCAGCGCGTCCGCCGCGGTGCCGACGCCGCCGCAATTGACGACGATGCGGCTGCCTCCGTCGCTCATCTCGAAGGCGAGGGTGGAGGCACAGCCGCCGGAATGGGCGCGCGTCGCGGGCGGCGGCGCGGCGTCGAGGACGACGATCGTTCCTTTCGCCTCGAGCCGCTGGTAGCCCCAGCCGCGCGCCTGGCGCAGCGGGCGGGCGCGCACGCCCGAGGCTTCGAGCGCGGCCCCCAGCCGCCGCCTGGTGAGCGGGTTGCCGCCCTGCCAGCTCGACAGCGCCCCGTCGCCGAGCGTCGCGCCGAGCAGGGCCGCGACCGACGAGGCGATCGCCTCCGAGATCGGCTCCGGCACGTCCTGCCGCCCGGCCAGATAGGCGGCGCGGAGCTGGCCCAGCAGCTCGACCAGAGCGAGTTGCTCGACCGGCGCCCGGCTCATCAGCCCGCCGTCGTCGCCGAGCGAGGCGGCGAGAGCGCGCATCAGGCCCGCCTCCCCCCGGCTGAGCCGGGCGGGGCCGCCCTGCACCAGCAAGGCGCCGGCGATGACTCCCGCCCAGGCGGTGATCCGCGCGATTCCCGGCGGCGCCTTGTCGGCGGCCTTGTCGAGGTGGCGCGCGCCGCGGGCCAGCGCGTTCAGCACCCGCGAGCGGTAGACCATGTCGCGGCTGGACAGGATGTAGGGCGCGTAGGCGGTCCAGAAGAGGATCCGCCGCCCCCACAGGTCCGCCCGCCACGCCGGCTCGCTCACCTGCTCCGCATGCGCCTCCAGCCAGCGTTGGACGATCTTCTCGGCGAGCTTGCAGGCCCGCTCCCGCGTCGCGGCGGCGGCGAGATCGCGCAGCCATTCGAAGCTGTGAAGATAGTCCACAGTGTCGCGCGGCAGCGAGAAATCACGGAAATCGAGCGTCCTCAGCGCAATCTCGCGGCCGCGGTGGACGAAGATCCCGCGCATGATCGCCTCGCCCGCCGCCTTGTCGCCGGCGACCGGGTCCTTCGGCACCGCGATCAGCTTCAGCGGGAAGCGGCCGCGCAGGCGCAGGCTGTGGAAGGGCGTGCGCCAGGAGAGGCGGTGGAGCCGCCAGGACAGCCGCTCCGCGAAGGAGGCGCCGCGGTCGTCGCCGACCCTGATCAGCTGGCGCCCCGGCTCCACCGGCGCCTCCTCGGGGGGATCGATCTTCTCGAGAAGGCTCATCCGCGCAGCCTCCGGATATTGTCCGCATAAGCGGTCGGGCCGCCGCGGAAGGTGGCGGTGCCGGCGACCAGCGCGTCCGCCCCGGCGTCGATCGCCTGCCGGGCGGTTTCGGCGTCGATGCCGCCGTCCACCTCCAGGTCGATCGCCTTGCCGACCTGGTCGATGCGCTTGCGGATCGCTTCGATCTTGCGAAGCTGGCCGGAGATGAAGCTTTGCCCCCCGAAGCCCGGATTGACGCTCATCACCAGGACGAGGTCGACCTCTTCGAGGACATAATCGAGCGCCTTGGCGGGCGTCGCCGGGTTGAGCGAAACCCCCGCGCGCTTGCCGAGCGCCCTGATCGCCTGGAGGGTGCGGTGGAGGTGCGGGCCGGCCTCGGGATGGACGGTGATCGTGTCCGCCCCGGCTTCCGCGAAGGCGGCGAGGAAGGGATCGACCGGCGCGATCATCAGGTGGACGTCGAACGGCTTGGTCGTGTGCTGCCGAAGCGCCTTCACCACCGCCGGGCCGATCGTGAGGTTGGGGACGAAATGGCCGTCCATCACGTCGACATGGATCCAGTCCGCGCCCGCCGCGTCCAGCGCGCGTATCTCCTCGCCCAGCCGCGCGAAATCGGCGCTGAGGATCGAGGGGGCGATGCGGACCGGCTGCTGCACGGCCTATCGTTAACGGGACGCGATTCGCGCGGCAAGGAAAGGCGGCGACTTATCCCCCGCTAAGTGCGCGTGAAGCGGGCCACGAAGAAGCCGTCGGCGCCCCCCTCGGCCTCGAACGTGCCGGGCAGCACCCGCACATGGCCGCCCTGCACCGGCACCTGGGCCGGCAGCTCGCCGGGCGCGACGGGGACGAGGCGATAGTCGTGGCGCGCCTCCAGGAAGGCCTCCGCCACCGCCTCGCCTTCCTCCGGCTCCAGCGAGCAGACGGAGTAGACGAGGGTGCCGCCCGGCTCCAGCCAGTCCGCGGCGCGGGCGAGCATCGCCTTCTGCCCGTCGGCCAGCTCCGCCAAGGCGCGCGGGCGAAGGCGGTGGAGCACCTCCGGATGGCGGCGGAAGATGCCGGTCGCGGAGCAGGGCGCGTCGAGCAGGATGGCCTCGGTGCGCGCCTCCGGCGACCATTTCAGGATGTCCGCAGCCACGACCTCCGCCGCGACGCCGGTGCGGGCCAGATTCTGCGAAAGTCGTGCGAGACGACTTTCGGAGGCGTCGACGGCCGTCACCCGGAAGCCGGCCGACGCGAGCTGCATCGTCTTGCCGCCGGGCGCGGCGCAGAGATCGAGCGCTCGGCGGCCCTCCCCCGCTCCGAGCAGGCGCGCCGGAATCGAGGCGGCGACGTCCTGCACCCACCATCCGCCCTCGCCATAGCCGGTGAGGCCGGCCACCGCCGTCCGCCCCGCAAGGCGCAGGTGGCCGGGCATCAAGCTGACGCCCTCCAAATCGGGCGCCGCGCCGGGCGGGAAGCAGAGATCGAGCGGCGCGGGGCTGGCGAGCAGCCGTGCCGCGGCTTCGGCGACTCGGGCGCCCCACTGGCGCTCCCATCGCTCGCCGATCCGCACGGGCAGCGTCGGCACGTCGGGCAGCCCCGCTTTCTGGCGCATCAGCGTGCCGAAGACGCCGTGAACCAGCCGGCGGGGGCCGGCCTCGACGAGCGGCAGCACGGTCGCGATCGCGGCATGGGGCGGCGTCCCCATGGCCAAGGCCTGGACCAGCGCGATGCGAAGCGCGAACCGAGCCTTGGAATCGTCGGGGAGGGGCTTCTTCGTCGCACTGTCGATCAGCGCGTCCAGATCGGTGAGCCGGCGCAACGCCTCGGCGGCGATGGCGTGGGCGAAGGCGCGATCGTCAGTCCGTTCGAGGTCGCGCGCGGCGACGTCGAGCGCCGCCTCGAGCGGCAGGCCCTTCCTGAGCACCGCGTCGAGCAGGCGCATCGCGGCGCGGCGGGAGGCGGTGCCGATCGGATCGCTCATCTTGCATCCGCGCCTGCCACAGCCGAGAGGGAGGGTCCACCCGCGCGAAGGAGCCAGGATGGGCCGCCGCCCGCCCCACGTGAAGCCGCCGAAGCATTGGACGGCCGGCCCACCGACCCCCGAGCCCGCGCCGCCCGCGGAGGGGAAGGAGAGCGGCGGCCCCAAAGGGCGGGAGCCGACCCGTTACGGGGACTGGGAAAGCGGCGGCCGGTGCTGGGACTTCTGACCCCGCGAGGCGAAGGGGGTCGTCACGAGCTGGGATAACGGCTTACACGCCTTCCGCCCTGAGCGGCCGCGACAGGAGGCGCTCCACCACCTCCTCGACGCTCGCCTCGCCGACCAGCAGGGCGACGACGGCGGCGACGATCGGCATGTCCACACCCGCTTCCCGCGCGGCCCTCTGCAGCACCGGGGCGGTCGAGGCGCCCTCCGCGACCGTGCGGCGCTTGGCGAGGAGCTCGGCGGCGGTGCGGCCCTCGCCAAGGCCCTTGCCGAGGCTGAAGTTGCGGGAGCTCGCCGACGAGCAGGTGAGGACGAGGTCGCCGAGGCCGGAGAGCCCGGCCAGCGTTTCGGCGCGGGCGCCTTTGGCCACGCCGAAGCGGGTCATCTCCGCAAAGCCGCGCGAGATGAGGGCGGAGCGCGCATTCTGGCCGAGGCGGCGCCCCTCCACCACGCCGCAGGCTATGGCGAGGATGTTCTTCACCGCGCCGCCGATCTCGGCTCCGGCGACGTCGTCGGAGAGATAGGGCCGGAACCACGGGCGCGCGATGCGGGCGCGCAGCCGCTCGCCGACGGACCGGTCCTCGACGGCGAGCGTCACCGCCGCCGGCAGCCGCGCCGCGACTTCATGCGCGAAGGTCGGGCCTGAGAGGATCGCGAGCGGTGCCCGGGGCTGCGCCTCGCGCGCGACCTCGTGCATCAGCTTCATCGTCGCCTCTTCCATCCCCTTGGCGCAGAGGACGAGGGGGACCGAAAGCGGCGGCATCGCGGCGAGCACCGAACGCATGTGCTGGGCCGGCGTGACGACGAGGAGGGCGTCGCAACCGGCGAGATCCGCGAGGTCCCCGGTGGCGCGGATCGCCGGGTCCAGCGGAATTCCAGGCAGGAAGAGCGTGTTGACGGCGGCCGAGTTTACGCTCTCCACCACCTCCGCCTCGCGAGCCCAGAGCAGGGTCTCGCCGCCCTCCGCCGCGACCTGCGCGAGCGCCGTTCCCCAGGCCCCGCCGCCGATGACTCCGATCCTCACGCCTTCACCCCCGCGCCGCGCACCTTCTCCGCCGCCGGATCGAGCGGCCAGCGCGCCCGCGCCGGTGCATCGAGGCCGTCGGTGAGACCGGCGTCGAAGCGCAGCGCCCCGGCCCAGCCAATCATCGCCGCATTGTCCGTGCAGAGCCACAAAGGCGGCGCGACGAACGGCAGGCCCCGCTCACCGGCAAGAGCGGTGAGGGCGGCGCGGATGCTGCGGTTCGCCGCCACCCCGCCTGCGACGACGAGCGCGCTCGCTTCGGGGGCCCGCTCCAGCGCGCGCCCCGTGCGATCGACGAGGCAATCGACCACCGCCTGCTGGAAGGAGGCGGCGATGTCCTCGGCGCGCCAGCGGCCGCTCTCCCGCGCGCGCAGCACCGCGCTCTTCAATCCGGCGAAGGAGAAATGCGGCTCGTCCGAGCCGACGAGCGGCCGGGGCAAGGGCACGGCGGCGGGATCGCCGCGCTCGGCCGCCCGCTCCACCGCGGGTCCGCCGGGAAAACCGAGGCCGAGCAGCTTCGCCGTCTTGTCGAACGCTTCGCCGGCGGCGTCGTCGATGGTCGTGGCGAGGCGGCGGTAGCGGCCGAGGCCTTCGACGAGGAGCAGCTGGCAATGGCCGCCGGAGACGAGGAGGAGGAGATAGGGGAAGGCCAACTCCGGCTCGGTCAGCATGGCCGAGAGGGCATGGCCCTCGAGATGGTTGACCGCCACCAGCGGCTTGCCGGCGGCGAGCGCCAGCCCCTTGGCGGCGACCAGGCCCACCATGACGCCGCCGATCAGCCCCGGTCCGGCGGTGGCGGCGACCGCGTCCACCTCGGCGAGCCGAACGCCGCCCTCGGCGAGCACCTCCTCGATGAGGTCGGGCAATATCTCGACATGGGCGCGCGCGGCGATCTCGGGAACGACTCCGCCATAGGGGCGATGCGCCGCCTCCTGCCCCGCCACCTTCTGGACGAGGATCCGCCGGTCGCTCGTTACCAGCGCGGCCGCGGTCTCGTCGCAGCTCGATTCGATGCCGAGGATCAGGCTCATGCCGGCTTCCCTGCCACCCCCGCACCCGCTAGCACAAGCCGCGCGATGATGCCGATCCTTCGCCTCGGAACCCGCGGGTCGCCGCTTGCTTTGGCGCAGGCGCGGATGGTGGCGACGGCGCTGCGCGACGCCCATGGCTGGGGGCCGGAGCTGATCGAGATCGTGCCGATCACCACCACCGGCGACCAGATACGCGACCGGCCGCTCGCCGAAGTGGGCGGCAAGGGACTGTGGACCAAGGAGCTGGACCGGGCGCTGCTGGAGGGCCGTACCGACATCTCCGTCCATTCGATGAAGGACGTCGAGACGATCCGGCCGCCCGAGCTCGCCATCGCCGCGATGCTGCCGCGCGCCGACGTCACCGATCGACTGATCGGCGCGGCGAGCCTCGCCGCGCTGCCCGAATGCGCGCGCTTCGGGACCTCCTCCCCGCGGCGGACGGCGCAATTGCTCGCACGGCGGCCGGATCTCGCCATCATTCCCTTCCGCGGCAATGTCGAATCGCGCCTCAGGAAGGTCGAGATGGGCGAGGCCGACGCCACCTTGCTGGCATCGGCGGGGCTGGAGCGGCTGGGCCGCGGCGCGGTGGGAGTGGTGCTGGACGACTTTCTGCCGGCGCCGGCGCAGGGGGCGGTCGGGATCGAGGCGCGGAGCGGCGACCGCCGCACCCGCGCCCTGATCCACGCCATCGACGATGCGGCAACCCACGCCTGCGTCACCGCCGAACGGCGGCTGCTGGCCGGGCTGGGCGGCACCTGCCGCTCGGCCGTGGCGGCGCTGGCGCGGCTGGACGGCACCGACATCCGCCTCCGCGCCGAGATATTGAGCGCCGACGGGCGCGAGGTTCAGGAATGCGACCTGCGCTTCCCGGCCGGCGACGAAGCCGCGCCCGGCGAGATCGGGCGGCACCTGCTGGGCCGCGCCGGGCCGGCGCTGAGGGCGCTGTTCGGCGCGTGAGCCTGGTCCTCGTCCTGCGCCCGGAACCCGGTGCGAGCGCGACGGCGGCGCGGGCGAGGGCGCGGGGCCTGACGCCGGTCATCGCGCCCCTGTTCGAAACCGCGCCGATCGCCTGGGACCCGGTGCCGGCCGCGGACTATGACGCGGTACTCCTCACCAGCGCCAATGCGGCGCGCCACCTCGGCACCGCGCCGCCCCGGCCGTGCTATGCCGTCGGCGAGGCCACGGCCGAGGCGGCCCGTGAGGCGGGCTTCGAAGAGGTCCGGGCCGGCGACGGCGACGGCGCGGCGGCGGTGGCGATGATGGCGCGGGACGGCGTCAGGCGGGCGCTTCACCTCTGCGGCCGCGACCATCTGCCATTGAGCCATCCGGAGCTGCGGATCGAGCGGCGGATCGTCTATGCCGCCGAGGCCCTGCCGGCGCTGCCCGCGGCGGCAAGGGGGGCGCTGGAGCGCGGCGCCGTCGTCCTGTTCCATTCGCCCCGGGCTGCCACCGCCTTCGCCGCGCTGGTGCCCGACCGGGGCGGCGTCCGGATCGCCGCGATCAGCGCGGCCGCGGCCGCCGCCGCGGGGGAGGGCTGGGCGGCCAAGGCCGTGGCCGCCGCGCCGCGCGACGAGGCGCTGCTGGAGGTTGCCGCCGGCTTGTGCAACATTGCGCCCCCTGACGCGGCGGCAGCGGGATATTGAGAATGGATTATTCGAGCGAGACGGGGGCGCGGCCGCGGCGATCGCTCGCCGCGATGCTGGTCCTGCCGCTCGCGGCCTTCCTGCTCGGCCTCGGCGCGATGGGCTGGGTGCTCGTCCACTGGAGCGCCCCGGCACGCTGGCTCGGCCTCGGCGCCGCCGCCGCGCCCGTGCTCGCGCCCGCCCAGCCGCCGGCGCCGCCCACCGCCACGGTCACCCTCCAGCCGGAGCCGGTGGTGCCGCCGGAGCCGCTGCCGACCGGCACCGAGCGCCTCGTCATCGATCCCGAGACGACGCGGCGGGTGAGCCGGGCCGAGGAGCGGCTCGCGCAGCTCGAGCTTCAGTCCCGCGCCGCGGTCGGCAATGCCGATCGGGCGGAAGGCCTGCTCGTCTCCTTCGCCGCGCGGCGCGCGCTCGATCGCGGCGTGGCCTTGGGCTATATCGAGCCGCTGCTGCGCCAGCATTTCGCCGCCACCCAGCCGCAGGCGGTGGCGACGGTGCTCACCACCGCGCGCGAGCGGGTGACGCTGCAGCAGCTCCAGTCAGAGCTGCAGGACCTCGCCCCCCACCTGATGGGCGGCGGGCCCGACCAGAGCTGGTGGCAGGCCTTCAGAACCGAGCTCGGAACCCTCATCACCGTCCGGCGCGAGAAGACTCCGTCGATCATGCCGCCCGAGACGCTTCGGCGCGCCGAGCAGGCGCTCGATTCGGGCCAGGTGGAGGTCGCCTTGGTCGAGGTGCTGCGCCTGCCGGGCCGGGAGAAAGCGCGCGACTGGGTCGTCCGCGCCCGGCACTACGTCGCCGCCCGCCAGGCGCTCGACGCGCTGGAGACCGCGGCCCTCATCGACACGCCGCCGCCCCCGCGTCCGCAGGCGGTCCCGATCCAGCCCCCGGCGAAGCGCTAGACCTGCAGCAAGGCGTAAGGCCGGCCGAAGGCGGCGTCGACCACGTAGCGGGCGCAATTGTAGACCGGCACCCCGCGCGGCGTTCGGCCCTCGTAGCGGCCGCGATGGGCGTGGCCGTGGACCACCGCCTTCACGTTGTCGAAGCGGTCGACCGCGTGGGCGAGGCGGGAGGAGCCGAGGAACGGATAGATTTCGAGCGGCTCGCCCTCGACCGTCTCGACGATCGGCGCGTAATGGAGCACCGCCACCACGCGCTCGGTGCGCAGCGAACGAAGCGCGTTTTCGAGCATTCGCGCCTCCTCCTTCGCCTCGTCCACGAAGGCCTTGATCGCCGCCTCGCCGAACGAGCCGAGCTCACCGCGGCCGAAGCCGCCGACGAAACCCTTGACTCCGGCGAAGCCGACGCCGGCGATCACCGTCGCCTGCTCGCCGAGCATTGTAACGCCCGCCTCGCGCAGCCTCCGCGCCACCTCGTCCGCCTGCCCGTCCTCATAATCGTGATTGCCCAGCACCGCGACGGTCGGGATGGTGCAGGCAGCCAGGTCCTGGACCAGATTCTCGACCTCCGCGATCTTGCCGAAATTGGTAAGATCGCCGCACAAGGCCAGCACGTCCGCCTGCTCCGAGAGTTCGGCGAACATGCCGCGGAAGCGGCCTTCCGATGCCTCCCTGACATGGAGGTCGCCGATCGCGGCGAGGGTGATCGTCTCAGTGCTTGGGCTCATGCCGTTCCTCGAGGCCCTTGCCGACGACGTCGGCAAAGCCCCATTCGCTGATGTCCGTCACATAGTCGCGCGGGCTGACGAGGCGGCCGCGGCAGATGTCGATGCCGCCCGCGGGAAGCTCGGCCTGGGCGTGGAGGCGCCCCATCAGTTCGTCGAACACCCAGCGCGGGATGAGGTCGCGCTTGGTCGGGTAGATGAACCGGAAATTGAGGACGTGGATGAGGAGCAGCTCCCAGTAGAGCTCCATCGCCGTCATCAGCCGGTGCCAGTCTATCTCCTCGGGCTTTTTGAGGATCGTGTGGACCACGTCCGCCCCGTCGTAGCGGTAGCGGTCCTGGATGAAGAGCTTGGAGAGGATGAACTCGGTCGGCGGAGTGATGCGGACGTTGGTGCCGTAGACCTCCGTCTCATATTCCTCGCGGAACCAGTCGTCGTTGACCGGCACGCTCGCCGACGAGATGTTCCAGATGACGTCGAAGAAATATTTGCCGTGCCAGACCTTGCCGATCCAGCGGTCGTCCTCGACCTCGATGTCGTAGCCCTTTTCCTTGAAGAAGGCGAGGATGCGGGGGCCGTCCGAGACCTTGCAGAAGATGTCGAGGTCCTTGGTCGGCCGGGTGATGCCGGTGTAGCAGCCGAGCGCGTAGGTCCCGGAGAGAAGGAAGGGCACGCCCGATTCGGTCAGCAGCTTCAGGCTTTCCACATAGAAGTCGATGGCCTCGGGCGGCGGCTCGAAGAGGGCCGAATCGGGGGAGTCGATGACGTTGCTCACGCCCGGAGAACGGGGGCGGCGCCGATGCGTTCCGCTCAGGGCCGGGCCACTCAGGGTTGAGCGGGAGGCGCCGCCGCCGGGCGGCCGACGTCGAGGAGGGTGATTGTGAAGTCGAGCTCGGCATTGGGCGGTATGACGCCATTGCCGGCCCCTTGCGCGCCGTAGCCGAGCGCCGCGGGGATGCGGATGCGGTAGGTGCCGCCTTTGTCCATCAGCAGAAGGGCCTCGGTGAAGCCGGGGACGAGGTCGGCGACGAGGAGGCCCACCGGCTGCTCGGTCCTGTCGAAGACCTTGCCGTCGGCCAGCCGCCCTTCGTAGGTGACCAGCACCGCATCCTCGAGGGTCGGCTTCGGCCCGGTGCCTGGCTTCAGCGTCTGGATGCGCAGCCCGGAGGCGGTGGTGACGGCCGCCGCCGGCGCGGCCGTGACGGGAGGCCTGGAGCGGGCCGGCTGCGGGGCCGCTGCCGCGGCGAGGAGGGCGAGCAGGATCATGGCCGGAGCCCTTTGCGCAAAATCGCGCTTCGCACTAGAGGCCTCGGCACGATGAGCTACGCGGTCAAAGAGATTTTCTACACTCTGCAGGGCGAGGGCCGGAATGCCGGCCGCGCCGCGGTCTTCTGCCGCTTTTCCGGCTGCAATTTGTGGTCCGGGCGGGAGGAGGATCGGGCGGACGCCGTCTGCACCTTCTGCGACACCGATTTCGTCGGCATGGATGGGACCGGCGGCGGCCGCTTCCCGACGGCCCAAGATCTCGCCGCGGCCGTCGCCGCGGCCTGGCAGGGCGGCGGCGGGCGCAAGCTGGCCGTCCTCACCGGCGGGGAGCCCCTGCTCCAGGCGGACGGCGCGCTGCTGCGGGCGCTCCACGCCTTGGGCTTCGAGGTGGCGGTGGAGACCAACGGCACCCTGACCCCGCCCGAAGGGATCGACTGGCTCTGCGTCAGCCCCAAGGCGGGTGCGGCGCTCGCCGTCACCGCGGGCGACGAGCTGAAGCTGGTCTACCCGCAGGCGGGGGCGGAGCCGGACCGCTTCGCCGGCTTTCCGTTCGACCATTTCCTCCTCCAGCCGATGGATGGGCCCGACGTGGTCCGCAACACCGAGGCCGCGGTCGCTTATTGCCTCGCCCATCCCGAATGGCGGCTGAGCCTCCAGACCCACAAGCAGGTGGGCATACGCTGATGTTCGAGCTGGCCCGGCAGTTCCGCTTCGAAGCGGCGCACACCCTCCGGCGCGAGCTCGACGCCGAGGCGAGCCGGCGCATCCACGGCCATTCGTACCGCGCCGACGTGGCGGTGCGGGGGGAGCCGGACCCGGCGACGGGCATGGTGCTGGACCTGGGCCTGCTCGAACGGGCGGTCGCCGGCGCCCGCGACGCGCTGGACCACCATTTCCTCGACGACGTGACGGATCTCGGGCCGCCGACAATGGAAAATCTCGCCGCCTGGATCTGGCGGCGGCTCGCCCCCGATTTGCCCGGCCTCGCCCGAGTCACCGTCCACCGCGATTCGAGCGGCGACGCCTGCTCCTATTTCGGCGGCTGAATGGACGGCTCCGCTCTCGTCCTCTTCTCCGGCGGCCAGGATTCGACCACCTGCCTCGGCTGGGCGCTCGACCGGTTCGAGAGCGTCGAGACAATCGGCTTCGACTACCGCCAGCGCCACCGGGTCGAGCTGGACGTGCGCCCGCAAATCCTGACGCTGCTCCGCGAGGGCTTTCCGCAATGGGCCGAACGGCTCGGTGAAGACCATCTCCTCGACCTCGGGGTCCTCGGCCAGGTCAGCGAGACCTCGCTGACCCGCGAAGTGGAAATCGAGGTGGCGGCGAGCGGCCTGCCCAACAGCTTCGTCCCCGGCCGCAACCTCCTGTTCCTGACCCTCGCGGCGGCGCTGGCCTACCGCCGCGGCGCCCGCCACCTGGTGATCGGCGTCTGCGAGACCGACTATTCCGGCTATCCCGACTGCCGCGCGGGCACGATGGCCGCGATGGAGGCGGCGCTGAACCTCGGCCTCGAAGCGGATTTCACCATCCACACGCCGCTGATGCACCTCGACAAGGCAGCGACGTGGGCGCTGGCGGACGATCTCGGCGGCGGCGCGTTCATCGAGCTGATCCGGGCGGAGACCCACAGCTGCTATCGGGGTGATCGGAAGCACGATCACGAATGGGGCCGGGGCTGCGGCGATTGCCCCGCCTGCGACCTTCGCGCCAAAGGCTATGCCGCCTGGAAGATCGGATCGTGAGAGAAATGGAGCGGGCGAAGGGATTCGAACCCTCGACCCCAACCTTGGCAAGGTTGTGCTCTACCCCTGAGCTACGCCCGCTCGTGCGCTGAGCCGATTCGGCGCTGCTGGCCGCCCGGCTGAGGTAAGGCGGCGGCTGCTAGCATGGGGTAGGCGGAGCGGCAAGCCCCCGTTCGCGGACCTTGGCAGGGGCGCCCCCGATCCCACATAGGAGCGCGAACGACTCGCAAGGAAAAGGGCAGACGTGGCGACTTTGGGCATGAGCGCGGCCGAGAAGGAAGCACTGGAGACGTTCCGGCGGGACGTGGTCGAGCCGTCGATGAGCGCGCTCGTCATCCTCGATTTCTGGGCCGAATGGTGCGGGCCCTGCAAGCAATTGGGGCCGGTGCTGGAGAAGGTCGCCGCCGATTATGCCGGCCGCGGCGTCAGGCTGGTCAAGATCGACGTCGATTCGAACAAGCTGATCGCAGCCCAGTTCCGGGTCCAGTCCATCCCGACCGTCTATGCCGTCTTCCAGGGTCAGCTGGTCGCCGACCTGACGCCGGCGCGCACCGAAGGCCAGCTGACCCGCGCCCTCGACCAGCTCCTCGAGCAGCTCCCGGTCGAAGGCGAGGCGCAGCAGCTCGAGGCCGAGATCGAGCCGCTGATCGCGATGGGCGAGGAAGTGCTCGCGGGCGGCGACGGCGAACGGGCCGCGAGCATCTTCGCGCAGCTCCAGGAGATGGCGCCCGACAATCCCGAGGTGATTTCCGGCCTCGTCCGCGCCCTCCTCCAGGCGGGGCGGACCGAAGAGGCGCGCGCGGCGCTGGATGCGGTGCCGGAGAAGGCGGCGTCCGACCCGGCGATCGCCCGCGCCCGCTCCGCCCTCGCCGTTACCGAGGCCGCGGCGCCCGGGACGGACACGTCCGAATTCGAGCGCCGGATCGCCGCCGATTCCGACGATCACGAAGCCCGCTACGAGCTTGCCGGCGCGCTGATGGCTGCGGGGAATCGCGACGGCGCCGCCGAACAGTTGCTCGAGAGCATCCGCCGGGACCGCGAGTGGAATGAAGGCGCGGCGAGGAAGCGGCTGCTCCAGTTCATCGAGGCGGTCGGCCTCGAGGATCCGTGGGCCTCGGCGCAGCGGCGCCGGCTGTCGGCGATCCTCTTCACCTGATGGCGGCGCTGCTGCGCATCCCGGTTTTCCCGCTCGCCGGGGCGATCCTGTTTCCCGGCGCCCAGCTCCCGCTCCACATCTTCGAGCCCCGCTACCGGGCGATGATCGCGGACGCGCTGGCCGGCGACCGGCTGATCGGAATGGTCCAGCCGCGCGACGGGCGGGAACCGCCGGCCCTCTTCGAGGTCGGCTGTCTCGGCAAGATCGTCGGCGCCGACGCGCTGGAGGATGGGCGATACAATATCGTTCTGGAAGGGCTCGGCCGCTTCCGGATCGCGCGCGAGGCGCAGGTCGACACCCCCTACCGGCAAGTCGATGCGGACCGAACGGGGTTCGACGACCAGGAGGAGCCCGAGCCCCTCGGCCTTGCCCATCGTGCGGAGCTGGAGCGGGAGGCAAGGCGCTATGCCGATGCGCTCGGCTATTCGGTCGACTGGCAGGCGGTGAACGACCTGGACGACGAGATGCTGGTGAACGGCATCGCCCAGATCGCCCCCCTCGACGTCGGCTCCAAGCAGGCCCTGCTCGAGGCCGCCGACATCGCCGCGCGCTGCGAGCTGCTCGTCCAGTTCATGCAGTTCCAGCGCATGGTGCCGGGCGGCGCCGAGGGGCCGGAGACGCTGCAGTGAACCAGGCGCTGCTCGACCTGCTGGTTTGCCCTGTGACGCGGACGAAGCTGCGGTGGGACGCGGAGGCGCGGGAGCTGGTATCGGAGGCGGCGGGGCTGGCCTATCCGGTGCGGAATGGCGTCCCGGTGATGCTGGTTGAAGAAGCGCGGCTCCTAGATCGGCAGGCCCCGCAGCAATAAGGGCATTTCCCCGCTCTCGCCGCGCGCCTCGGCCATGAACTGCTCCTTCAGCGGCCCGAGGCGCTGGACAATGCCCATGCCGAGCCGGCGGACCGCCGAGGCCGCGCGGCCCGGGACGCCGTAGAGGCGGGTGAGGCCGTCGGTGGCGGCGGCGACCATGAACGTGTCGAGGCTGCGCCAGCGCTCGTAGCGGGCGAGGAGCTGCGGATCGCCGAGGTCGAGGCCGAGGCGGGCGCCTTCGACCAGCACCTGCGCGAGGGCGGCGGCATCGCGGAAGCCGAGGTTGAGACCCTGCCCGGCAATGGGGTGGATGCCGTGGGCGGCGTCGCCGGCGAGGGCGAGGCGCCGGGCGGTCATCGTCGCGGCGTGGTGGAAGCCGAGCGGATAGGTCCAGCGCGGCCCGGCGAGCTCCACCTTGCCGAGGAAGCCGCCCATCCTCTTCGCGATCTCCGCGGCCATCGCGCGATCCGGCAAGTCGACGACCGCCGCGGCGTCTCCGGCCGGCACCGACCAGACGATGGCGGAGCGGGTGCCGGGCAGCATCGGCAGGACCGCGAACGGCCCCGAGGGATAGAATATCTCGTAGGCGACGTTCTCGTGATGGCGCTCGTGTGACACGGTGACCACGATCGCGGCATGGTCGTAGGCCCAGCGCGCGACCGGGATGTTCGCCGCCTCGCGGGTCGGGGAGGTGCGGCCCTCGGCGCCGACGAGCAGGGGCGCGGCGGCGACTCGGCCGTCGTCGAGCGCGACCCGAACGCCGGCCTCGTCGCGGACGATATCGGCCGCGCGGGCCGGCATCAGCAGGGTTATCCGCTCCGCCGCGACCGCGCACTCGCGCAGCGCGGCGCGCAGGCGGCGGTTCTCGAACATGATGCCGAGCGGGTCGTCCTCATCCGCCGCGTCGAAGACGATGCCGCCCGGGGCGAGGCCGTCGCTGACCCGGATGGTGCGGATCGGGCAGCCTTCGCCCTCCAGCCTCTCCGCCACGCCGATCGTCTCCAGCATCCGGAACGAGGCGCTGGCGACCGCGGTCGCGCGTCCGTCATAGGCCGGGGCGACCGTCTTTTCGGGATCGGCCGGGTCGATGACGATCGAGGAGAGGCCGTGCCGGTCCAGCGCGACGGCGAGCGTCAGGCCGACGAGGCCGCCGCCGAGGATGATCACGTCCGCGCGTTCCATGGCTTGGCCTCCAACGATTTTCCCGCCCTACCGATGCAAAGCGGCAACGCCAAGCGCTTGACCGGGGAGTCCCGGTGGGCGCATTAACCGTCTCAGGAACATTTGGGGCACGGGGACATGGCGACAATCGCGCAGAGCGCCCGGCAGGAAAGGCTGGCGCAGTGGCGTTCCGGCGTCAGGACGGGCATGCGGCGGTCGTGGACGCTGCTGCTCGGCGGCGCGATGGGCGCGGCCGCCCTCCTCGCGGGGCTGGCGCTGGCGAGCTACCACCAGACCGATCCGTCGCTCAACACCGCCGCCGCCGGGCCGGTGCGCAACTGGATCGGCGTGCCCGGCGCGTGGACCGCCGACCTCCTCCTCAGCCTGTTCGGGCCGCCGACCGCTTTGCTGCTGCCGCTCCTGGCGCTTCGGGGCTTCCGGGTGGCGCGCGGCGTGGGCGCCGGGCGTTGGGCCAGGGCGCTGGTGCTGAGCGTGCTGGGTCTCGTGCTGATCGGCGCGGCGGCGAGCCTGCTGGCGGGCGGGGCGGTGAACGGGCTCCCCGCGGCCTGGGGCGGCGCGCTCGGCCTCTCGCTCGCGCGGGGCGTGGATTACGGGCTCGGCGCGATTCGCGAGCCCGGCATTGCCCAGCCGCTGCGCATGGTCGCCCTCGGCCTGTGCGCCCTCGGCGGCGCCGGCCTGTGCTGGCTCGGCCTCGGGCTCTCCGCGGACGAGCGGGCGTGGATAGCGTCGCGCAAGCTTCGCCGCGAGCGCCGCGTCGCCGCGGAGTCCGGCGCCGCGCCGCCCCTGCCCCAGGAGCGGCCGGCGCGTACGCCGGTCGTCACCGCCGCCGAGCCGCCGCGCACCGTCATCGGCGATCGCCCCAAGGCGCCGGAGCGGGCGCGGGAGCGTCCGGCGCGGGAGCGGCAGGCCTCCCTCGCCCTCGGCGACGCCTATCAGCTTCCCGGCCTCGAGCTGCTCAGCCCGCCGCCGCCTCAGACCAACGTGGCGCTCGACAAGGCGAGCCTCGAACGCAATGCCCGCCTGCTCGAATCCGTGCTCGAGGACTTCTCCGTCAAGGGCGAGATCGTCGAGGTCCGCCCCGGTCCGGTCGTCACCATGTATGAGCTCGAGCCGGCGAGCGGCATCAAGGCGAGCCGGGTCATCCAGCTCGCCGACGACATCGCCCGCAACATGTCGGCCCTCTCGGCACGGGTCGCCACCATCCCGGGGCGGAGCGTCATCGGCATCGAGCTGCCCAATCCCAAGCGAGAGATGGTCGTGCTCTCGGAGCTGATCGCCAGCCACGCCTTCGAGGACCAGGTGGCGCAATTGCCGATCGTGCTCGGCAAGAACATCGCCGGCGATCCGGTCGTCGCCGATCTCGCGCCGATGCCCCACCTGCTCGTCGCCGGCACCACCGGCTCGGGCAAGTCGGTCGGCCTCAACTGCATGATCCTGTCTTTGCTCTACCGGCTGACGCCCGAGCAGTGCAAAATGATCCTGATCGACCCCAAGATGCTGGAGCTCAGCACCTACGACGACATCCCCCACCTCCTCGCCCCGGTCGTCACCGAGCCCGCCAAGGCGATCCGCGCCTTGAAATGGACGGTCGAGCAGATGGAGGAGCGCTACCGGATGATGGCGTCGGTGGGCGTCCGCCAGCTCTCCAGCTTCAATGCCAAGGTCCGCGAATCGAAGGCCAAGGGCCAGTCGCTCGGGCGGCGGGTGCAGACCGGCTACGACCCGGAAACCGGCCAGCCCAAATACGAGATGGAGGAGCTGGACTATGACGTCCTGCCCCAGATCGTCGTCGTGGTGGACGAGCTCGCCGACCTGATGATGACGGCCGGCAAGGAGGTCGAGTTCCTGATCCAGCGCCTCGCCCAGAAGGCGCGCGCGGCCGGCATCCACCTGATCATGGCGACGCAGCGCCCGTCGGTCGACGTCATCACCGGCGTCATCAAGGCGAACCTGCCGACGCGGATCAGCTTCCAAGTCACATCCAAGATCGATTCGCGCACCATCCTCGGCGAGCAGGGCGCCGAGCAGCTGCTCGGCAAGGGCGACATGCTCTACATGCCCGGCGGCAAGCAGATCGCGCGCGTCCACGGCCCGTTCGTCTCCGACGAGGAGGTGCGCGCCGTCGCCGAGCATTGGAAGGCACAGGGCCGGCCCGAATATGTCCAGGCAGTCACCGAGGAGCCCGAGGACGGCGGCTACATGTTCGAAGGCCAGCCGACCGGGGAGGACGATCCGGAGGCGCAGCTCTACCGCAAGGCGGTCCAGACCGTGGCGGAGAGCCAGAAGGCCTCCACCTCCTACCTCCAGCGTCAGCTGCGCGTCGGCTACAACAATGCCGCCCGGCTAATCGAGCGGATGGAGAAGGACGGCGTCGTCAGCGCCCCCGACCATGTCGGCCGGCGCGAGGTGCTGGTCGACCCGGAGGGGCGCCCGCTCTGACCCGCGCGGGCCGGCGGCAGGACCGGGCACGCAAGGGAACGGCCGGGTTCAGTGGGCATTCAAGCGGCCGGGGCGATGTGCATCCAGCCATTTCCACCCGACGGAGCAAGCCATGTCGCGTATGAAGACGCTCGCCCTTACCGCTGCCGCCTTGGCAATCCCGCAGGCAACCGCGCTCGCTCAGGATTCGTCGCCGATCGCCCAGGTGCAGGCGCATCTTCGCGCCGTCGACACGATGACCGCCTCGTTCGTCCAGACCGACAAGCGCGGCCAGACGCTGAGCGGGACGATGATTCTGAAGCGGCCCGGCCATATCCGCTTCGAATATCAGAATGGCGCGAAGATGCTGGTCGTCGGCGACGGCAAGCAGATCTACTTCATCGATTATCAGGTGAATCAGGTCTCCCGCATCCCGATCGGCAATTCGCCGCTGTCGGTGCTGCTCGGCGCCAGCCCCGATCTGTCCCGGATCGCCAGGGTCGTGCGCGACGATGCCCAGACCTTGCTCGTCTCCGCGCGGGATCCCAAGCGGCCGCAATACGGCACCATCACCGTCGGCTTCGCCCGGGTGGGCGGAGCGCCGTCCGGGCTCATGCTGCAGGGCTGGACGATGCTCGACGCCCAGAACAACCTCACCACGGTGAAGCTTTCGAACCAGCGCTTCAACGTCGCCGTGGCGGACAGCGCCTTCCACTGGACCGACCCGCGCAAGCGAGGGCCGAAAGGTTAAAAAAGGCAACTCATTCATCCTTCCGACAGGAAGGAATCAATAGTGAGACACGTGCGATTGCGGGAGGTCGTCGTCGGGATTTCCCCCTGTTGCCCGATGCGGGCCCTGCAATCGAGCCTCGCGTGAACAACGCCTGGTTGGCCCCCGCTCCACGCCCCCGGAGCGGGGGCCTTTCCATGTCCGCCCGTCGCGGCCGCATCGACAGCGACCCACCCCCCCGCTAAGCCCGCCGCCATGCCCTCGCCGCTCAAGATCGCCTCCTGGAACATCAATTCCGTCCGCGCACGCCTCGCCATCGTCGAGAAGTTCCTGCGCGAGGAGCAGCCCGACCTCCTCTGCCTGCAGGAAACCAAGGTCTGCGACGCGGATTTCCCCGCCGGCATCTTCCAGCGGCTCGGCTATGAGCACCAGATCGTCTGCGGCCAGCGCATGCACCACGGCGTCGCCATCCTCAGCCGCCTGCCGATGCAGGAGGAAGCCCGCCACGACTGGCAGGCGAACGGCGAGGCGCGGCACATCGGCGTCCGGCTCGACTGCGGCGTCCGCGTCGAGAACGTCTACGTCCCGGCCGGAGGCGACGTCCCCGATCGCGAGGTCAATGCCAAGTTCGGCCAGAAGCTCGATTTCATCGCGCGGATGACCGACTGGTCGGAAAGCTGCGCCGCCCCGACCGTCCTCGTCGGCGACTTCAACGTCGCGCCGCTCGAATGCGACGTGTGGAGCCACAAGCAGCTCCTCAACGTCGTCAGCCACACGCCCGTCGAAGTGGAGGCGCTGACGAAGCTTCAGGCGAGCAACGACTGGGTGGATCTCGGACGCCACTTCCACCCCGCCCCCGGGCGCCTGCACACCTGGTGGAGCTACCGCTCGCCCGACTGGACGAAGAACGACCGCGGCCGCCGGCTCGACCATATGTGGGCCACGCCCGACGTCGCGGCCCTCGCCGTGGCGCACATTGTGCACGAGCCCTGCCGCAATTGGGAGCGGCCTTCCGATCATGTCCCGCTCGTCACGGAATTCAGGATTTGACGGACTCGCGGCCCGCCGCCCGCAGCGTCGGCCGGGCGATCGATGCGCTCCGCCGCGGCTGGCCGGTGGTGGTCGGAGATACCGCCTTCCTCGCGGTGGAAACGGCGGGGGAGGAAAATCTGGCGGCGTTCGATGCCGAAGGACCGGCCGACCTCCTCATCTCCGGACAGCGGGCCACGACCCTGAAGCTCGCCAACCAGCGCGAGGGCACCCCGACGGGGCCGGTCCGGATCGGACGCAGCGCCTGGATCGACCTGGCCGAGGCGACGGCGATCGCCGATCCGGCGCTGGACCTGGCCAACCCGCTCAAGGGGCCGTTCCGGACGATGCCTCTGGCCTGCGACCGCTCGGCGGCCGCGGCCGTCACTCTCGCCCGGCGCGCGGGGCTGCTGCCGGCCCTGTTCATCGGCGGAGCGGCGGGCGAGGAGCCCGTGCGCGTCGAGCCCGAGGCCGTGGAAGCCTTCGACCGCGTGCCGCGCCTCGCCATCGCGTCGCGCGCGCGACTGCCGATCCGGGCCGCCGAGACGGGCGAGATCGTCGCCTTCCGGTCGGAGGAGGACGCCGCCGAGCATGTGGCGCTGCTGATCGGCCAGCCCAACGGCCAGCCGCCGCTCGTCCGCCTCCACAGCGAATGCTTGACCGGGGACGTGCTCGGCTCGCTGAAATGCGATTGCGGCCCGCAGCTCGATGCGGCGCTGGAGGCGATCGCCGCCGCCGGCTGGGGCATCCTCCTCTATTTGCGCCAGGAAGGGCGGGGCATCGGCCTCGTCAACAAGCTCAGGGCCTATGCGCTCCAGGACCAGGGCTTCGACACCGTCGATGCGAATCTTCGCCTAGGCTTCGCGGACGACGAGCGGGACTTCGGCGTGGCCGCGGCGATGCTCGCCTTGCTGGGCCAAGACGAGGTCCGCCTCCTCACCAACAATCCGCGCAAGGTCGCGGGTCTCGAAGCCGCGGGGACTAAGGTCGCGCAGCAGGTGCCGCTCAAGGCCGGGGAGAACCCGCACAATCGAGGCTACCTCGCCACCAAGCGGCGACGGAGCGGCCACAGCCTCTGACGTCACGACGTCAGTCGGCTTCCAGTTCCTTCAGGATTTCAGAGACTTCTGCGTAGTCGCGAGCGACATAGGCGGCGCCGGCCTCGGTCACGCGCCGGTCATGGCCTTCCCGGATATGGTTGCCGGCGAGGAGGGCGATGACGGTCATTCCCGCCGCCGCGCCCGCCGCGACGCCGACCGGATGATCCTCGATCACCAGGCAGCGCTCCGGCGGCACGCCGAGCGCGCCCGCGGCATGGAGATAGATGTCGGGGTGCGGCTTGCCGCGGGGGAAGCCGGCGGCGCTGAACAGGCGGTCGCCGAAATAGCCCGCCAGCCCCAGCCGCTCGAGCGAGCTCCGCAGCCACGCCGTCTCGCTCGACGAGGCGATGGCGAGCCTGCGATGCGCCTGCGCCGCCAGGAACGGCTCGATTCCTTCGATGGCCAGGACCTCCGCCACTCGCGCCCCGATCGCCCGGTCGACGAGATCGCCCAGCGCCTCGCGGTCGAAGCTGAGGCCGCTCTCCGCCTCGATGGCGCGATGGCAATCGGCCCAGCGCAGCCCGGAGTAGCGCGCCACCGACTCCTCCGCGGTGACCGGATAGCCCTGCGCGGTGAGCACGTCGGCCATGGCCGCGTTGGCGACATATTCGCTGTCGACGATCACGCCGTCGAAGTCGAAGATGATGGCATCGAACCTCACGGCCGCGCTCCGAACAAAGCGGTGCCCACCCGCACGTGCGTGGCCCCCAGCGTCACCGCCGTCGCATAGTCGGCCGACATGCCCATGCTGAGCGCCTCCAGCCCATGCCGCCGCGCCAGCTTGGCGAGCAAGGCGAAATAGGGCGCCGGCTCCACGCCCGCCGGTGGAAGGCACATCAGACCGGCGACCGGCAGGCCAGCCGTCACGCTGCGCTCGACCAGCGCCGGCAGGGCGGCGAGCGCGCAGCCGCCCTTCTGCGGTTCGTCGCCGATATTGACCTGGAGGAAGCATTCCGGCCGGCGCCCCGCTTTGGCCATCGCCTCGGCCAGCGCGTCGACCAGCGAGGGCCGGTCGACCGAGTGGATGGCGTCGAACAGGGCCACCGCGTCCGCGGCCTTGTTCGACTGCAGGCTGCCGATGAGGTGGAGGCGCAGGCCAACCATCTCGTCGCGAAGCTCCGGCCACTTCGCCTGGGCCTCCTGTACCCGGTTCTCGCCGAAGACGCGCTGCCCGGCCTCGATCAGCGGCCGGATCGCGTCGGCATCGTGGGTCTTGGAGACGGCGACGAGCGTCACCTCGGCGGCCTGCCGCCCGGCCGTGGCGGCGGCCTTGCCGATCGAGGCCGTGACCGCGTCCAGCCGCTCTCTCGCCGATGCGCCGTCCATCGCGGCTGCTATAGGAAGCGCCATGCGCCGCCGCCACCCTCTCCCGCGCTTCTGGCTGATGACCGACGAGCGGCTGGGTGAAGGCCTGTGGGCGGCGCTCGAACGGCTGCCGCGCGGGGGTGGGGTGGTATTCCGCCATTACGGCCTGACCCGCCCCGAACGCCGCGCGCTGTTCGGCCGGGTGCGGGAGGCTTGCCGGGGGAGAGGGCTGATCCTCGTCGTCGCCGGCCCGCCTTTGCCGGGCGCCGACGGCGTTCACAATCGCCGCGGCGCCGGATTGCGGACCGCCTCGGCGCACAACCTGAGGGAGCTCAGGGCCGCCGAGCGGGCCGGGGCCGACCTGGTCTTCCTGTCCCCCGTCTTCAGGACTCGCTCGCATCCGGACGAACGGCCGCTCGGCCCGCGCCGCTTCGCCTTGCTTGCGCACCAGGCGAAAGTGCCGGTCGTCGCGCTAGGAGGGATGGGCCCCGACCGCTTCCGCACCTTGGGGGGCGCTTACGGCTGGGCGGGGATCGACGCCTGGATCGACTAGAAGCGGAAAGCGGTGCCGATGTAGACGGCCTGGCTGTCGCGGCGCTGGTCGGCGAGCGGCTCGAGCCGGTCGCGCTGGATCTTGTAGCGCACGCCGCCGGTCACATCGAGGTTGCGGGCGATGCGGTAGGACCCGCCGACGCCGACCGTATAGCTCTCGTCCTCGGCGACGAGGCGCGGAGTCGTCGGATCCGGGCGCGAGGCGGCGGCTTCGGCGCGAGCGACGAAGCGGCTGCCGGCATAGCTCACGCCCAGCTCGGCCGCCTCGCGGCCGCCCCGGATCGGCCCGCCATGGACTCGATCGACGTCGCCGGAGAGCGCGAAGCGCTTCCAGCCCACCGATACGCCGAGGCTGTAGACCGTCGGCGTGATCGCCGTGACCGGCGAGGCCGAAGGCTCCTCGGCCGCCCGGCGGATCGCCTCGGCCGGAGTCGCGCCGCGGGCGCGGATGGCGACTCGGAGCGACTTGCTGCTGCCGATCGTCGCGGCCGCGGGGGTGAGGCGGAAGCTGTTCGCCTGAAGGCCGCGGCGCGCCAGCTCGGCGGCCAGCCGCGGGTCGGACACGGCGGGTGTGAAGGTGCCGGAGCGGATCGACACCGGACGCGGCTTCGCGGCGGGCGTGAGGGGCGTCGTCGCCATGGCCGGGGTGAGTACGAGCGACAGCGCGACCAGGGCCGCGCTTCCTCCTCCACCGATGGCCCCGAGCTTCATCACCCCATTCGACTCCCGTAACGAAGCCGATGTAGTACGTCGCCGCCTGTCAGGCCAGTGAACGGCCGGCCGCAACGGCGAATCATTTGGTCCTGTTGCATCTTTTCCACAACTCGGCGCCCGCCACGAGGGATCGGGAGGAGGGGCGGCCGCGGCTGCTCGGCCCCAGAGACCGCTTGCCGCTTCCGCCCCTTTGCCTATAACGGCGCTCGACCCCTGGAGTTTCAAGGACCCAATGTCTATGCGCGCTGTTTCCCTCGGCCTGGCGATCGCCTGCGCCTTCACTGTGTCGGGCTGTGGTTTCATCAAGAACGACATCAACAAGACGCTCGGCCACGGCGGCGGGGGCGACCGGGTCCAGCGCGCCGACCTCGCCGCGTCGCAGGTGACGACGATCGGCGTCAACGCCTATCTGTGGCGCGCCGCGCTCGACACCCTGTCCTTCGCGCCGCTCGCACAGACCGATTCGAACGGCGGCGTCATCGTCACCGACTGGTACACCAGGCCCGACGCACCGAACGAGCGGGTGAAGGTGACCGCGACCATCCTCGACCGCGACCTGCGCGCCGACGCCCTGCGCGTCGCCGCCTCGCGCCAGGTCATGCAGAACGGCCAGTGGGTCGATGCTCCCGTCGCCGCCGCGACCGTGCAGAAACTGGAGGAGATCATCCTCACCCGCGCCCGCGACCTGCGCCGGAACGCCGT
The DNA here is from genome assembly GCA_036403015.1 of Allosphingosinicella sp. Lineage (GTDB taxonomy): Bacteria > Pseudomonadota > Alphaproteobacteria > Sphingomonadales > Sphingomonadaceae > Allosphingosinicella. The sequence goes on along the minus strand of DASWRU010000061.1, from coordinate 12,741 downwards.
CGCCGGCTGAGGAGTCCTGATCCCCATGGCAGCGCGCTTCAACCCGCTCGAGGCCGACGCGCACTGGCAGAAGGTCTGGGAGGATCGGGGGACCTTCCACGCATCCGACGCCAGCCCGCGGCCGCGATCCTACGTCCTCGAGATGTTCCCCTACCCGTCCGGGCGCATCCACATGGGCCATGTTCGCAACTATGCGATGGGCGACGTGCTCGCCCGCTACCGCCGCATGAACGGCTTCGAGGTGCTCCACCCGATGGGGTGGGACGCGTTCGGAATGCCGGCCGAAAATGCCGCGATGGAGAAGAAGGTCCATCCCGGGACGTGGACCTGGTCGAACATCGAGACGATGCGCGGCCAATTGAAGCGGCTCGGCTTCGCGCTCGACTGGAGCCGCGAGCTCGCCACCTGCGATCCGGCTTATTACGGCCACGAGCAGGCGCTGTTCCTCGACCTCTATGAGGCCGGCCTCGTCTACAGGAAGCAGAGCGAGGTCAATTGGGACCCGGTCGACATGACGGTCCTCGCCAACGAGCAGGTCATCGACGGGCGCGGCTGGCGCTCGGGCGCCGTCGTCGAGCGCCGCAAGCTCAGCCAGTGGTTCCTCAAGATCACCGATTTCGCCGAGGAGTTGCTCGACGGCCTCGGCACGCTCGACCAGTGGCCCGACAAGGTCCGGCTGATGCAGGAGAACTGGATCGGCAAGAGCCAGGGCCTGCGGTTCCGCTTCGAGCTTGAATCTCCCCTCCCCGCAGCGGAGGGGCCGGAGGTGGATAGCGAGCGGAGGGGGATCGCCGCGTTCGACGTGTTCACCACCCGCCCCGACACGATCTACGGGGCGAGCTTCGCCGCCATCTCGCCGGACCACCCGATCGCGCTCGCTTTGGCCGCGCACGATCCGGCGCTCGCCGCCTTCATCGAGGAATGCAAGCGCGGCGGGACCACGGCCGCCGAGCTGGAGACGGCGGAGAAGAAGGGCTTCGACACCGGCTTCAAGGTTCGCCATCCGCTCGATGCCGCGTGGAAGCTGCCGCTCTATGTCGCCAATTTCGTGCTGATGGACTACGGCACCGGCGCCATCTTCGGCTGCCCGGCGCACGACCAGCGGGACCTCGATTTCGCGCGCAAATACGGATTGCCCGTCACCCGCGTGGTCGCCCCCTCGCCCGAAGAAGCGGCCGAGCCGATCGGCGCCGAGGCCTATACGGGGCCGGGCCGGCTGGTGAACAGCCGCGAGCTCGACGGCCTCACCGCCGAGGAGGGCATTCGCGCGGTGATCGCCCGCGCCGAGGAGGAAGGCTGGGGCGACGGCACGATCGTCTGGCGGCTCAGGGACTGGGGCGTCTCGCGCCAGCGTTACTGGGGGACGCCGATCCCGATCGTCCATTGCGAAGCCTGCGGCCCGGTGCCGGTGCCGCGCGAGGCGCTTCCGGTCGTGCTGCCCGACGACGTCGCCTTCGACCTGCCCGGCAACCCGCTCGACCGCCACCCGACCTGGTCGAAGGCGGCCTGCCCAAGCTGCGGCGGGCCCGCCCAGCGCGAGACCGACACGCTCGACACCTTCGTCGATTCGAGCTGGTACTTCATCCGCTTCGCCAGCCAACCCAAGGACTCCCCCTTCGACCGGCGCGAGGCGGAGCGCTGGCTGCCGGTCGGCCAGTATATCGGCGGGGTCGAGCACGCGATTCTCCACCTGCTTTACGCCCGCTTCTGGACCCGCGCCCTTAAGCGGATGGGGCGGCTCGACATCGAGGAGCCGTTCAAGGGACTGTTCACGCAGGGGATGGTGACGCACGTCACCTTCCAGGATGCGGACGGAAGCTGGCTGACTCCGGAGGAAGCCGAGGGCCATCCCGGCCCGGTCACCCGCGGCCGCGTCGAGAAGATGTCCAAGTCGAAGCGCAACACGGTCGATCCCGAGCCGATCGTCGACCAATATGGCGCCGATGCGGTGCGCTGGTTCATGCTCTCCGACAGCCCGCCCGAGCGCGACCTGGAGTGGAGCGAGAGCGGCATCGAGGGCAGCTGGCGCTTCGTCCAGCGGCTCTGGCGCCTCACCGAGGCTGAGGCCGGGCGCGGCACCTCCTCCTGGCTCGGCGGCGACGAGCAGGGCGATGGCGCCCTGGACCGCAAGCTCCACCGCACCATCGCCGCGGTCGGCGCCAATATCGAGGCTTTGGCCTTCAACAAGGCCGTTGCCAACGTTTACGAGCTCACCAACGCGATCGAGAAGGCGCCGCCCTCCCCTTCGCGAAGCCAGGCGGTGGAGACGCTCGTGCTGCTCGTCGCGCCGATGGTCCCGCACCTCGCCGAGGAGGCCTGGGCCGCGCTCGGCAAGGACGGGCTCGTCGCCGATGCGCCGTGGCCCCAGGCGGATCCGGCGCTGCTCGTGGAGGACGAGGTGACGATCGCCGTCCAGGTCAACGGCAAACTGCGCGACACCCTCACCGCGCCGAAAGGCTCCGCCCGGGAGACGCTCGAGGAAATGGCCCTGGCGTCGGACAAGGTCGGGCGGATCCTCGAAGGCAAGGCGCCCCGCAAGGTGATCGTTGTGCCCGACCGGCTCGTGAACGTCGTCGCATGAGCCGGACGGCCGTCTTGGCTCTCGCCCTGCTCCTCACCGGATGCGGGCTGAGGCCGCTCTACGGCGGCGGCGGCTCGGGCGCGGTGGCGCAGACCTTGCGCTCGGTGTCGGTCGCGCCGATCGAGGGCCGCGCCGGCTGGCTGGTGCGCACCGCGCTCGAGGACCGGCTTGGCGCGCCGCGCGGCGGCCGCAGCGCCTATCGTCTCGAGGTTCGGCTGGACGACGACATTACCGGCTTCGGCATACGCGCCGACGATGCCGTGACGCGCGAGCGGCGGACGCTGCGCGCCCGCTATCGCCTGGTCGAGGCGGAGCGGGGCACGGTGGTGCTCGACGCGACGGCGGGCTCCGACGTCGGCATCGACGTCGTCGCCTCCGAATATGCGACGGTGGCGGCCGAGCAGACGGCGCTGGAGCGGCTCTCCAAGGAAGTGGCGGACCAGATCGTCACCCGCGTGGCGCTCTACGCCTCGCGGACCGGCGGCGGCCGGTGAAGGCGAACCGGGGCCAGATCGAGCGGGCCCTGGCGGCGCCCGGGGGTCACCGTTTCTTCCTGCTCCACGGCCCCGACGATTCCGGCTCCCGGGCCCTCGCCAAGCGGCTCGCCGCCGCGGTCGGCGAGGGCGCGGAGCGGATCGAGCTCACCGGCGCCGAGCTCAAGGCGGATCCCGCCCGCCTCGCCGGCGAAGCCGCGTCCCTCTCCCTCTTCGGCGGCGCGCGCTACATTCTCGTCGCGCCCGCCGGCGACGAATGCCTGCCGGCGGTCGAGGCGCTGTTGCAGGCGCCGGCCGCCGGCAACCCGGTGGCGATCGTGGCGGGGGCGCTCAAGCCCGCCTCGAAGCTGCTCAAGCTCGCTCTGGCGGAGGACCGCGCCCTCGCGTTCGCCAGCTACGTGCCCGAGGGCCAGGAAGCGGAACGGCTGGTGACTCACCTGGCCCGCGACCAGGGGCTGATCGTCCGTCCCGACGTCGCCCGCCGCCTGGCCGACGCCAGCGCCGGCAACCGCGCCATCCTTGCGCAGGAGCTCGCCAAGCTCGCCCTCTATCTGGACGCTGCGCCGGAACGCCCGCAGACGCTGGAGCACGAGGCTCTCGACGCGGTCGGCGCCGCCGCCGAGGAAGGCGACCTCAGCCGCCTCGTTGACAGCGTCGGCAGCGGCGATTCGAAGCTGCTCGAGGCGGAGCTGCTGCGGCTTTCCAGCGAGGGACTGGAGGGCATCCCGCTGATCCGGGCAATGCTCCGCCGGATGAGCCTCCTCGCTCGCCTCCGGGCGCAGGTCGAGCGCGGCAGCAGCGTCGATGCCGTCATGGCGTCAATGGGCAAGTCGTTGTTCTGGAAGGAGAAGCCTGCGATCCAGCGCCAATTGTCGCGCTGGCGCTCCGATCTCCTCGCCAAGAGCGTCAGCCGCCTCGTCGAGGCCGAGCGGCAGGCCAAGGCCGCCGGAGCCCTCGGCTCGATCGCCGTCGACGAAGAACTGTTCGCCATCTGCCGCCAAGCCGCGCGGCTGGGCTGACCGTCAGATCTTCTCGCCGGACAGCCGCTGGCAGATCATGTCGAGCTGGTCGAGGCTGGAATAATGGAGCGCCACCGAGCCGCCGTCGGGGCGGTGGGTAATCTGGACCTTGAGGCCGAGCATGTCGCCGAGCTGGCGCTCGAGCGCGTCGATGTCGGCGCTCGCGCCCTTATATTCGAGCTTCGGCTGGCGCTCCCGCCCCGGCTTGCCGAAGCGGGCGAGCTTCTCGGTCTCGCGCACCGACAGGCCCCGTGCCACCACGTCCTGGGCCAGCGCGGCGGGATCGAGCGCCGTGACCAGCGCCCGGGCATGGCCCATGCTGAGCTCGCCGGTCGCCAGGAGCGCTCTCACCGAGGCAGGAAGGTCGAGCAATCTCAACAGGTTGGCGACGTGGCTGCGCGATTTGTGGACGAGCTGGCCGAGCGCCTCCTGGGTGTGGCCATATTCGTCGATCAGCCGCTTATAGGCGTCCGCCTCCTCGATGGCGTTGAGATCGCGCCGCTGGATATTCTCGAGCAGGGCGACTTCGAGCGTCTCGGAATCGCTGAATTCGCGGACGATGACGGGCACCTCGTGGAGCCGCGCCCGCTGCGCCGCCCGCCAGCGCCGCTCGCCCGCGACGATCTGGTAGCGGTGGCCGTGGGGGCGCACGACGATCGGCTGGATGAGGCCGCGGGTGCGGATCGAGGCGGCGAGCTCCTCCAGCGCCTCCTCGTCGAAATGGCGGCGGGGCTGGTCGAGATGCGGCTCGATCGAGGAGACCGGCATCATCTGGATGCCGCCGCGCGCCGGCGGCGGCCCGCCGGCGACCGGTGCCTCCTGCGCGACTTCCCCGAGCAGCGACGAGAGGCCGCGGCCGAGGCCCGAGGGACGGCGGCGGACGGGCGGGGGCGCCTTGTCGCTCATGCCGCGGCCGCGGGCTTGGGCAGCCGCCCGATCAGCTCCCGCGCCAGTGCCATATAGGCCTCCGAGCCGGGGCAGCGATGGTCGTAGATCAGCGCCGGAATGCCGTGGCTGGGCGCTTCCGAAAGTCGGACGTTGCGCGGGATCACGGTTTCGAACACGACCTTGCCGAGACAGGCGCGGACATCGTCGGCGACCTGCGACGACAGATTGTTGCGCCGGTCGAACATGGTGAGCGCGACGCCGAGGATCGAAAGCTCGGGATTGAACCGGGCGCGGATCCGCTCGATCGTCTGCAAAAGCTGGCTAAGTCCTTCCAATGCAAAGAATTCCGTCTGCAGCGGGACGAGGATGGATTGGGCCGCCACGAGGGCGTTGATGGTGAGCAGGCCGAGCGAGGGCGGGCAGTCGATCAGGCAGACGTCCCACCGGCCGGGCGGGGCGGCGGCGATGGCGTGATCGAGCCGGTGGGTCCGCTCGCCGAGCTCGACCAGCTCGATCTCCGCCCCCGAAAGGTCGACGGTGGCCGGCACGAGGTCGAGCCGCGGCACCCGCGTCGGCACCACCGCCTCCTCCACCACGCAGGCGCCGGTCAGCACGTCGTAGCTTGAGCGGTCGCGTTGGGCCTGGGTGACGCCGAGACCGGTAGAGGCATTTCCCTGGGGATCGAGATCGACGAGCAGCACCTTCCAGCCCGTCGCCGCCAGCGCGGTCGCCAGGTTGATCGCCGTCGTCGTCTTGCCGACGCCGCCCTTCTGGTTGGCCACGGCTATGCGGATCATCGGGCGCCTTTCCCCTTCGCTCTGCGCCGAACGCCCCTCGCGACGATGATCCCCGCTTCAGGGTCGGTGAGGCTCGGTTCGATACGGAACTCACCCTGCCACGAAGATCGCACGCCTGCCAGTTCGGACTTGGCGTTCCGACCCTTCGGCAGGATCCAGACGGTTTTTTCGGTGGAAAACCTCTCGGCCAGCACCAGCAACCGCTCCAGCGGCGCGAAGGCGCGGGCGCTGATCACATCGAACGGGCGAGCGGCCACGACTTCGATGCGGGCACAAACTATCTCAACCGTTAGCTCCACGCCCAAGGCTACCGCCGCGCGATGCAGGAAATCAGCGCGGAGCTTGCGGGCTTCGACCATTGTCACCCGTCCCCGGTGCAGCAGCGCCACGACCAGTCCCGGGAACCCGGCGCCCGTGCCGAGGTCCAGCCAGGCAGCCTCGTCCGGTGCGAAGCGGAGAAGCTGCGTGGAATCGAGGATGTGGCGGGACCATAGGTGCTCCAGCGAAACCTTTGAGACGAGGTTCTGGCGCTCATTCTCCTCCCGGACCAACGCGGCCAAGCTCTCGAGCTTCGCCAATGTTTCACGTGGAACATCGAGCGACGCTTTCGCAGCGCTTTCCTCCATCAGGCGGCTCGGCGGCGGGCGCTGACCAGGATCGCCGCTAGGGCGGCAGGGGTAACGCCCCGTATGCGCGCCGCGGCCCCGAGCGTCTGCGGACGTGCGGCCGAGAGCCGTTCCACCATTTCGTTGGAAAGTCCGGGGATAGCGGCAAAGTCCACGTCGGGCGGCAGCCGCACGGCCTCATCCGCCCGTAGCCGCGCCAGCTCCACGCGCTGCCGCTCAACATAGGGGGCGTAGCGGTGATCCTCCACCGCCTCCGCCAGCACATCCGGCTGGAAGCCAGCGAAGCGCCGGTCGAGCCGCACCAGCGCGTCTGCGGCCAGATCGGGGAAGCGAAGCCACTCCGCCAGGGCCCGCGGCGCCCCGTCGTCGCGAACGGCAATGCCGGCTCCCTGCAACGCTGCCGCCTTATAATCCTGTGCCAGCAGCGCCTCGACCCCGCCCTTCTCCGCACGCCGCGCCTCGAAATGCTCGCGCCGCGAGATCGAGACGCAGCCGGCGGCAATGGCCGCAGGCGTCAGCCGCACCTCCGCATTATCGGCGCGCAGCCGGAGCCTGAACTCCGCCCGCGCGGTGAGCATGCGGTACGGCTCGGTCACGCCCTGCAGCGTGAGATCGTCGACCATCACCCCGATATAGCTCTCGCTGCGGTCGAACGGCACGGGGGGCTTTCCCGCAGCCCATGCGGCGGCATTGACCCCCGCCACCAGGCCCTGGGCGGCCGCCTCCTCATAGCCGGTGGTCCCGTTGATCTGGCCGGCAAGGTAGAGGCCCTCCACGTCGCGTGCCGCGAGCGTCGGAGCGAGGATGCGCGGGTCGACATAATCATATTCGACGGCATAGCCCGGCTGCAGGATCTCGGCCCGCTCCAGCCCCGGCATCGAGCGAACCATCGCGAGCTGCACGTCCTCCGGCAGCGAAGTTGATATACCGTTCGGGTAGACCGCCCGGTCGGCCAGCCCTTCCGGCTCGAGGAAAACCTGATGTCCGTCGCGGTCGGCGAAACGGTGCACCTTGTCCTCGATGGAGGGGCAGTAGCGCGGCCCCACGCCGCTTATCTCACCCGCGAAGAGCGGCGAGCGGTGCAGGTTGGCGCGGATGATGTCGTGCGCCTTCGGGCCGGTGCGCGTGATCGCGCAGAAGAGCTGCGGCGCCGGCCGGCGCCGGCTCATCGGCGACATCGTCCACCCGCCGCCGTCCGACTCCTGCCGGTCGAGCGCCGCCCAGTCGATCGTACGGCCGTCGAGCCGCGGCGGCGTGCCGGTCTTGAGCCGCGCCAGCGGCAGGCCGAGCGCGCGCAGCTGCATCGCGAGGGCGGTCGCCGCGCGCTCGCCGATCCGCCCCCCGGCACAATTCGTCCTGCCGAAGTGAAGCTTGCCGCCGAGGAAGGTTCCGGTGGCGAGCACCACCGCGCCCGCAATCAGCGCCGTGCCGTCGGCGAGATCGACGCCGCGGACGCTGCGGCCCTCCAGCCGGAGCACCGCCGCCTCCCCCTCCACGACGACAAGGTTCGCCTGCGCCTCGAGCAGGCGCTGGATAGCGGCCTTGAAGAGCCGTCGGTCCGCCTGGACGCGAGGGCCGCGCACCGCGGCGCCCTTGCTGGAATTGAGCATGCGATAGTGGATGCCGGCCTCGTCAGCAGCCCGCGCGATCAGTCCGTCGAACGCGTCAACCTCCCGCACGAGATGGCCCTTGCCGAGCCCGCCGATCGCCGGGTTGCACGACATCGTGCCGATCTGTTCCCTCGCGAAGGTGACCAGCGCCACTGACGCCCCCATCCTTGCCGCGGCGCTCGCTGCTTCGCAGCCGGCGTGGCCGCCGCCTACCACCAGGATGTCAAATGCCCGAGCCATGGCGGCGCCTCTACATGTTCCACGTGGAACAATGAAGCCTAGGCGGCTTTAGAGATTCGCGGCCCCGGCGTCATTTGCCGATACAGAAACGGGCGAAGAGCGTATCGAGCATTTGCTCCACGCCGGCGCGGCCGGTGATGCGATCGAGAGCACGACGCGCAGGGCGCAATGCCTCGGCGGCCATCAGCGGATCATTCGCCGCTTCAGCCTCCCGTAGCGCCGCAGCGGCCTCGACGACTGCGGCCCGGTGCCGGGCATTTAGCGCCGGCTCGCCTTCCGCTGGCAGGAGCGTCAACGCCCGGGCGGTGACCGCCTGGACGAGCCGATCCATGCCCTGTCCGGTGACGGCCGAAACGTTGTGATCGGTTCGGGCGTCCGGCGGATCGACATCCGCCTTGGAGCGGACGAGGATTGACCGCGCCGGATCGGGGCAAGCCTCCGGAGGGCCGAGCCAGAGGATCAGATCCGCCGCCGTGAGATTGCGCCGGGCTCGATCCACGCCGATCGTCTCGACCTCATCGTCTGTTTCCCGCAGCCCTGCCGTGTCAATGAGGAGGAAGGGGGTGCCGCCAAGCGCGGTTGGCGCCTCGATCGCGTCGCGGGTGGTCCCGGCGACGGCGGAGGTTATGGCCGCATCCCTGCCAGCCAACCAGTTCAGAAGGCTGGACTTTCCTGAGTTTGGGGGGCCTGCTATGACGAGCCGAACGCCGTCCCTGAGCCGCTCCGCCGGCGGCTTCGCCAGCGCCGCCTCGAGATCGTCCGCCAAGGCCGCCGCCTCGGCGTACCAGCCGCCGGGGAAGCCCTCCCCCACTTCGCCTTCGTCCGAAAAGTCTATTACAGCCTCGAGGCCGGCGGCGAGGCCGAGCAGCCGCGCCTGCCATGCCTCGATCTGGCGGCTGAGCGCGCCGCCGGCGAGCGCCAGGGCCGCCCGCCGCTGCGACTGCGTTTCCGCGGCGAGGAGATCCGCCAGCCCCTCCGCCTCCGCCAGGTCGATCCGCCCGTTTTCGAAGGCGCGGCGGGTGAACTCCCCCGGCTCGGCGGCGCGCAGGCCGTCGATCCGCGCCAGCGCCCCCAGCACCGCATCCACGACGGCGCGGCCGCCGTGCAGGTGCAACTCGGCCACATCCTCCCCGGTGGCGCTTGCGGGACCCGGGAAGCGCAGGAGGATCGCGCGGTCGAGCCGCTCCCCGCTATCGGGGGCCGTCAGCTCCGCAAGCGACGCGACCCGCGGTGGCGGCAGCGTGCCGGCAAGCCGCCGCAGCGCCTCGTCCGCCCGCGGTCCGCTGATCCTCACCAGGGCAATTGCCGCCGGCGGCGCTCCCGATGAGAGCGCGTAGATCGTGTCAGCCGTCACGCCGGCCGCTCATCCCTTCGATCATGGTCTTCCACATCGCCATGCCCGCCTCGCTCATCGGGCCCCAGCTGCGCGCCAACTCGGCAAAGCCCTCCGGCGTCACGCCGTCGGCCACGGTCTTCTTCATCCGCTCCACATAGGCCTCATGGATCGGCGTCAGGTCAGGGAAGCCTAGGAAGCGCCGCGCTTCCTCGGGCGTGCAGTCGACGTCGACGCTGATCTTCATGGCCATGCTCCTGTTGCTCCGCGCCCCTACGTGTATAGAGGCCGCGCCAGACAAGGAGGAGAGGCCATGGCCACGATCCGGATCGACACGCTGGAGGGCGACGGCGGCTTCGACGCCTACATCGCGCAGCCCGAGGGCAGGCCCCGCGCCGCGATCGTCGTCATCCAGGAGATATTCGGGGTCAACGAGGGGATCCGCCGCAAGTGCGACCATTGGGCCGTCCAGGGATATCTCGCCGTCGCGCCGGACCTCTTCTGGCGCCTGCGCCCCGGCGTCGAGCTCGATCCCGACGTCGAAGCCGAGTTCAAGGCGGCGCTCGACCTGATGGGCCGGTTCGACCAGGACCGCGGCATCGGCGACATCGAAGCCGCGATCCGCGCCGCCCGCGCCCGCCTGGGTGAGGGCGGCAAGGTCGGCGTGGTCGGCTATTGCCTCGGCGGTCGGCTCGCCTTCATGACCGCGGCGCGCACCGACGTCGACGCCAGCGTCGGCTATTACGCCGTCGGCATCCCCGGTCTGCTCGGCGAGAAGAACGCGATCGCCCGCCCGCTGATGCTCCACATCGCCGGCGCCGACCACTTCGTCATTCCGGAGCAGCAGCAGGCGATGCACGAGGGCCTCGACGGCCATCCGCGCATCACCCTCCACGATTATCCGGGCGAGGACCACGGCTTCGCGGCGGAGATGGGCAAGCGGCGGAGCGAGCAAGCCGCTCAGCTCGCCGATTCGCGGACGGAAGCCTTTTTCGCCGAGCATCTCGGGTGAGCGATCCCTACGCCTACCTCCTGCGCCAGACCGGCGGCCCCGAGCGGCTCGAGGCCGAGCCCATCGACGTGCCGCGGCCCGGCCCCGGGCAAGTGGTGGTGCGGCACGAGGCGGTGGGGCTGAACTTCATCGACACTTATCACCGCTCGGGCCTCTACAAGTTGCCGCTCCCCTCCGGCCTCGGCTCCGAGGCGGCGGGCGTGGTGAAGGCGGCCGGGGAGGGTGTCGCGGGCTTCCGCGAAGGCGACCGGGTCGGCTATTTCACCGGCCCGCTCGGCGCCTACGCCACCCACCGCGCGATTGACGCCGACCGGCTGGTGAAGCTGCCGGGTGCCATCTCCGCGGAGCAGGCCGCCGCGGCGATGCTGAAGGGCTGCACCGCCGAGTATCTGGTCGAGCGTTGCGCCCGCGTACAGGCCGGGGAAACCGTCCTGGTCCACGCGGCCGCGGGCGGGGTGGGCTCGATCCTGGTGCCGTGGCTGAAGCATGTCGGCGCCAGAATCATCGCCCATTCCGGCGACAGCAGTAAGGCGGCCGCGGCCAAGGCGCTGGGCGCCGACCATTCGCTCTATTGCCCGATGGATGAGCTTGCCGCGACGGTGCGGGCGCTCACCGAGGGCAAGGGCGTGCCGATCGTGCTGGACGGGGTGGGGGCGGCGAGCTGGCAGGCATCGCTCGGCTCCGTCGCCCGGCGCGGGCTGGTCGTGACCTACGGCAACGCGTCCGGCCCGGTGCCGCCCTTCACCGCTCTCGATCTCCTCACCGCCGGCTCGATCTTCGTGACCCGGCCCACCCTTGGCGATTATTGCGCGGCGCCGGAGGAGATGCGCGCCTCCGCCGCCCGCCTGTTCGAGCTGATCGCCAACGGCACGATCGACATCCGCATCGGCGCCACCTTCCCGCTCCTCAAGGCCGCCGACGCCCATCGCGCCATCGAGAGCCGGGCGACGACCGGGTCTACCGTCCTGCTGCCCTGAAGGGCTACATGATCAGGTGGAGGATCCCGTAGCGGTCGTCGACGATGCCGTCGTAGATCATCTTGCCCGCCACGTAGAGGATCATCAGCAGCCCCGCCCAGGCGATCCAGTAATAACGCTGGACGAGCTTCGCGACGAGGTTGGCGGCGAGCCCCATTAGGGTGACCGACAGCGCCAGGCCGACGAACAGGACGGCGGGATGCTCGCGGGCAGTCGCCGCGACGGCGAGCACGTTGTCGAGGCTCATCGATAGGTCGGCGAGGGTGACCTGGATGGCGGCCTGGACGAAGGTCTTGCTCGCGGGCGGGCCCTCGATCGCCGTCGTGCCCGGATCGTCGGCGTCGACGTCGGGAACGTGCCTGAGCTCCCGATACATGTTGTAGGCGACCCAGAGCAGGAGAAGGCCGCCGGCGAGGACGAGTCCGGTCAGCTGGAGCAGCTGGGTGGCGACGAGGGCGAAGCCGATCAAGAAGACCAGCGCCATGCCGACGCCGAGCATGATCACCTTCTGCCGCTGCTTCGCCGGCAAGCCCGAGGTCAGAGTCCCCATGATGACGACGTTGTCGCCGGCCATGGTGAGGTCGATCAGGATCACCTGGCCGAGGGTGACGAGGCCGGGGGCAGTGAAGATGTCCGAGAAGTTGAACATGCCGCCCCCGAACGCCTCCCGGCGGCTAGGAGTTCATCGAGGCGAAGAAGTCCTCGTTGGACTTGGCATCCTTCATCTTGTCGAGGAGGAACTGCATCGCGTCGACCGTGCCCATCTGCATGAGAATGCGCCGCAGCACCCACATCTTGGCGAGCGTGCCCTGGTCGACGAGCAGCTCCTCCTTGCGGGTGCCGGACTTGCCGACGTCGAGGGACGGGAAGATGCGCTTGTCGGCGACCTTGCGGTCGAGCACGATCTCGGAATTGCCGGTGCCCTTGAACTCCTCGAAGATGACTTCGTCCATCTTGGAGCCGGTGTCGATCAAAGCGGTGGCGATGATCGAGAGCGAGCCGCCTTCCTCGATGTTGCGGGCGGCGCCGAAGAAGCGCTTCGGCCGCTGCAGGGCGTTGGCGTCGACGCCGCCGGTCAGCACCTTGCCGGAGCTCGGCACCACCGTGTTGTAGGCGCGGCCGAGGCGGGTGATCGAATCGAGCAGGATGACGACGTCCTTCTTG
>DASWRU010000060.1:0-17572 GCA_036403015.1 Allosphingosinicella sp. | reverse complement strand
CGGCACCCGCGCCGAGATCGCGCCCGACGGCAAGTCGCTCCGCCTCTACGTCTACGACGAGGGGGGGGCGTTCGAGGGGACCGCCGAATATCCGCGCGCCGAGCTCACCGACCTCACCTATATCCCGGGCACCAGCCGCCGTTTCGACCTCGATCTGACGCAGGGCCGCCGTAACATGGTGCTGCGCGACGAATATAGAGGCGGCCGGTTCGTCCAGACCGTCCGCGGCACCGAGCCCGTCGCCGGCGGGCAGCTCCGCCTCTCGATCGCGCTCGGCGCCCGCCCGATCGGCGCCGTCGACCTCCTCATCATCCTGCTCCCCATCCTGATGTGGGTCTTCGCCTCGCTGATCGGCTGGCTGATCCTCGAGCGGCTGCTGCTACGTCCGCTCGGCCAGGTGCGCCGCGCAGTCGCCGCCTACCGCCCGGGCGACCGCGACATCGGCCTTCCCCCGCTCGCCACCCCGGCGCGCGAGATCGGCGAGCTCGGCCAGGCGTTCGGCCAGGTGGTCCAGACCGTCGCCCGCCACGAGGCGGAGCTCGAAGCCGCGGTCGAGCGCCAGACCCGGCTCGTCCGCGAGGTCCACCACCGGGTCAAGAACAACCTCCAGGTGGTCGCCTCGCTGCTCAACCTCCACGCCCGCGGCTCACCCAACGAGCAGGTCTCGGCCGCTTATGCCTCGATCCAGCGCCGGGTCGACGCGCTCGCGGTCGTCCACCGCAACCATTATGCCGAGCTGGAGGAGAATAGGGGCGTGGCGCTGAAGCCGCTCATCTCCGAGCTTGCCGCCAATCTGCGCGCCACCGCCCCGGCCAGCGCCTCGGCGATGACGATCCGGCTCGATCTCGACCCCTGCTACGTCACCCAGGACGTCGCCGTCTCGGTCGCCTTCCTCGTCACCGAGATGGTCGAATATGCGATGTTCTGCGGCGCCGCCTCGATCGCCGTCGCGCTGAGCGGCGAGGACAGCCCCCGCGGCACGGCGAACCTCATCGTCGAATCCGAGAGCCTTCGCGAAGGGGCGGAGTGCGAGCCGCTGCTGACCGACCGCTTCGAACGCATCGTCACCGGCCTGTCGCGCCAGCTTCGCACCACCATCGCGCGCGACACGACGGAGGGCTGCTACAGCCTCGCCATCGCCGTCGTCGAGAAGGCCGAGGGCTAGCCGCCCGCCGCCGCCGCCGCGCAAGGTGCCGAGGCGAGCTCCGCCAGCCGCGCGTCCACCGCCTGCTGCCGCGCGACCAGCTCGGCCGGATCCGCTTGAGCCGGAGCGGGGGGCGGCTTCTTCTTCCCGGCCCGCGCCGCCGCGCCGACGCCCGCGCTCAGCGCCGCTCCGATGCCGAACGGGAGGAGCAGGCTGGCCGCCGTCCCCGCCACCGCGCCGCCGACCTCGCCCGGAGTCACCTTGTGCCGCTTGCGCCGGCCGCCGAGCGCGATCTCCGCCACCGCCTGGCCGAGCGCGGCGCGCTCCGCCTCGAGCCGCGCCGTCTCCGCCGCCGCGCTCGCGCAGGACGGCGCTTCCTGCGCTCCCGCCGGGGCGGCGAGGCCGAGCACCGCCGCGGCGGCGAGGAACGGGGGGAAGCGGGGCACCTCCGCCTGATAGCGCCCGGCCGCCCGGACGGCCAGCCGCGCCGGACCACCGCCCGCCGCAGCGCCCGCACCGGCGGTGGACCCTTAGCCGGCCCGCTTCGTTACGCGCCCGGCAGGGGAGTCTGTAACCCGTACCAAGGAGTCCAGTCATGAAGCTTTATGCCCTCGCCGCCGCCGCCGCGGCGCTCGTCCTCGGCTCGGCCGCCGCCGCGCCCGCCGAGGCCCAGATGCGCAACGACCGGACCGTCGTGCGCACCACCCGGGTCGTCGGCAACGGCGACCGCGTGCGCGAGCGCACCGTCGTTCGAGTCCGCACCGACAACGGCCGCCACAATGGCTGGCGCAACGACCGCGTGCGCGAGCGCACCGTCGTTCGAGTCCGCACCGACAACGGCCGCCACGACGGCTGGCGCAACAACCGCCGCCGCCAGGTCTGCCGCACCGTCTGGCGCCACCATCACCGCGACCGCGTCTGCACCTGGCGCCGCTGGTAGACCCGCACCGGCCCCCTCTCCCGCCGCGGGGGCGCCGCGGGAGAGGGGCCGCACCGGCCGGGCGCGGCCCCTTCCGGCAAGGCCGGGCCCCGGGACCTTTTCCACCGGGCGGATCGTTACGCCCCCGCCAGGGGCGTAAGCCGACCTGGATCAAGGAGAGAGATGATGAAGCTCACCACCGCCCTCGCGGCCGGCCTCGCCCTCGGCCTCTGCGCCGCGGCCCCCGCCGCCGCCCAGAACTGGCAGGACAATGGCCGCCACGATTCCAACTGGCAGAGGGACCGGGACCGCGGCGACCGCGACGACCGCTACCGGAACCGCGACGATCGCTACCGGGACCGCGACGACCGCGACCGCGACCGCGGCGACCGCTGGCGCGGCCGGGGCGACCGCGGCCACCATCATGGCTGGCGCAACAACCGCAACTGCCGCTGGACCTGGCGCCACCACCGCCGCGTCCGCATCTGCTGGTAAAGCGCGAAGCACCGCGAGCAAGCCGGACGGCACATAGGGCCGTCCGGCTTGCTCAAGAGATGCGAAGCGCCGGCTGGCCTGCCGCGAAGCGGACAGGACCAACGTCACGGAATTCAGTTCCGTGACGGCCCTCGCGCCTCGCGCCGCGCGAATCACCCACCCCCCACCCCGCCGAATCCCGCCGCACCACCCCCCGCCACGGCCTTTCTCCTATTTCCCCCTCGCGAAAATAGGATTTGCAAAATAGGATTTCGTTCTATTGATGTTCACGGCTCCCGCCACCCGGAGCCGCCTCATGGACCGTCTCATTCCCGTCATCTGCGACCGCTGCCGCGCCGAGGGCGCCGCCGGCGCCGACCCCTTCGAAGCCTTCGGCGACCTGCTCGACTTCGAGCCCGTCCCCCGCCGCACCCACCGCGCCGACGGCTGGGACGCCGAGGTCCAGCGCGCCTATATCGCCGCTTTGTCGCTCACCGGCGCGGACCGCTCCGCCTGCCGCGCCGTCGGCCGGTCGACGTTCGGAGTCACGCAGCTGCTCGACCACGAGGGCAGCGCGGGCTTCGCCGCCGCCCGCGAGGAGGCGCTGGCGATCGCCGCCGACGAGCGCAGCCGCCGCCTCGCCGAGGGGCTCCACGCGGTCGCCGCCGAGCAGGCCGGCTGGCGCCCCGCCGCTCCGCCCTGGTCCGGCGCCGCCGCCCGCCGCGGTCCCGCAGGCTCGCCTGGTCGCGCCTCGTCCGCCTCTCCCAATCTCGCCGAAGACGAGGAGCCGGAGGTCGAGGCGACGAAGATGCGGCTGCTCGAGGTGCTCCTCACCCGCTTCGCCGACAAGCTCGAGGCCGAGCGCCGCTGCCGGCTTGAGGGCCGGATCGCCGAGGCCGATTTCTGCCTTCGCCAGATCACCATGCTCGAGGTCGCGCTCGACGTGACCAGCGGGGACGGCATGGCGGAGCTGAACGCGGCGCGCCGCGACGGCCACGATCTGCTCCACATCGCCGAGACCAACTTCTCGAAGCTGCTCGACCAGGTCCGCCGCCGGCACTGGGAGGCCTGCGGCGACCCGCCCCGCCCCGAACACCCGCCCCGCCACCTCCTCGACGAGCATGACGGCTTCGCCACCGAGCCGCTCGGCTCCACCACCGTAGGCGACGGCGACCCGCGCAGCCACGAGGCCCAGCGCCGCGCCTTCGAAGAACAACGCGCCCGCGACGCGGAAGCGCAGATAGAGTGGGAAGCCGAAGCCCGCCGAGACTATGAAGCGCGAAGCACCGCGAGCAAGACGAACGGCCCCTAGGCCGCTTCGACTTGGTCAAGAGATGCGTAGAGCCGGCCAGCCTGCGCCCGAGCTTGCCGAGGGCGACAGGACTGACGTCACGGAATTCAGTTCCGTGACGGCTTCTTCCCCCGCCCTACCCTCGGCCCCCCATCAAAGTACCACTTTGATGGGCTACCAACCGCCCCGCGTCGGCGAGGATCGCCCCGACGCAGATGTCGCTGATCGAGTCCGGCTCCGCCTCATGCGCGAACAGCAATTCGAGCTTCACGGCAAAGGCGGCAAGGTCCGGCGCCGGCGCCGCGATGGCGCGCCCGAGCGCCGCCTCCATCGCCTCGCAGGCCAAATTGTACCGGGGCAGCCACGCCGCCTCCTCGGCGGTCGACGACCCGCTCGTCTCCCGCTCCATCCCGAGCACCGCCGCCTGCGCCGCCCGAAACGCGGCGAGGGCACGGCTCCAATCCCCCTCCCCCTCGATGGGGGAGGGCAGAATGGGGGTGAGGTCCGACATAGAGCGCGGACCCTCGGAGCGCTCGCCCGACCCGACCCGCACCCCCACCCGGCCTCCCTCATCGAGGGGGAGGAGCGGCAACCCCACCGCCGCGCCCAGCAGAGCGCGCCGCGATAGCCCGTCTCCGTTCGTCCCGAACGAAGCCTGTCCTGAGCTCTGCCGAAGGGTCGAGGAACCCCGCCGAGCGCAGCCGAGGGACCAACCCACGCGCACCGGCGCATCCGCGCTTTGCCCTTCGCCGATCCTTCGATTAAGCTGGGCGTCAGCCATCCTTCGCCTCCTAACCAAGGCGTGAGGGGGTCAGAGCCGGAGCAAGGAAGCCGCCTTGCTCCGGTTCGAATACTCGTTAACCCCTATTCTGGAGCAGGTCAATACCCGTTAACGAGAAAAGAGGGCGGGGGCGACCGAAGACGGGGATCGGGCCCGTCGTTGGGGTGCGGCTCTATCCGGACATCGAGGCGGCGCTGGACGCCTGGATCGCGCAGCAGCCGGAGCCGAAGCCGTCGAAGCCGGAGGCGGTCCGACGGATTCTCCGAAATGCTTTGGAGCTAACCTGGCCGGCGGCCGAGTAGGCGATTCCCTCTACGCACGCAGTCGGGACGCAGGACACCCAGCGGGACAATCCACCCGAGGGGCGACCGGCGACGAGAACTCTCCGGCTGGCTGCAACGAAGTTACGTATCGCTGGCGCGATACCAGGCTGGCTTCTGCCCCGGATATCTCTCGAATCAAGTCAGCGGCAACCATTAGTCCCGAGAGGAAAGACACAAAGGCAATGGTTGGCACAGGCCCGGCCTGCAGTTCGTCGTGCGGATGAAGACAAGCTGCACATGCCGAATACGGGTAGTGGACCGAGGCCATGCTGCCAAAGTGACTCGTGGCGCCAACCCCCATCCAGCTTGCTCGCGCACCCGCCAACAACCAACGGGTCGGAATATCATCGACCCCGACCATCACTACGTCGGCCAGACTCGGTAGGTCGTCCTTGCGAAAGTGCCTCTGAACCGGCTCAATCTGCAGGCCTCCTTCGAAATATTTGAATAGATCGACCTTGGCTAGGTGGAGCAGCGCCCCCACCAACAGCATGTTCCGATTCCCGTTCGTCTGGTCCGACAGATCCTGATCGAAAACCCGAGCCCGGCCGGACAAGCCGGGAAGCCGCAGCAAGGCATAAAGGAAGCCATTCGAAACGGCACCGGCGCTGATGATGTCGAACCGTCCCAGCCCGACGGATTTCGGAGTCGATTCGGGCGCAAGGCGCAGGCGTGCGGTGCGGCAATCTGCAAACACCTCTCGAAGATGGCCACTACGATCCGAGAGGTTCGTAAGTATCCGGCCCGATATCTTAACCGCCTCAGAGGCCATCAAAACGGCGGCGGCCATAGCACCCATGGGCCAATCGCCATTCGAACAACGCGAACCCATCGGCCACTCATTGATTTCGCCTGACCAATCGGACCATCCGACTGAAACAACCCTCCTTGCCTTGGTATGCATTCCGATTTCCGGTCGGCCACACACGAACGCAACGTCGGGACGGAAGAGCGGGCAGCCCACAGCGATCTCGACGCCGTTAATCAACTGACCGCCGACTCCTGAAATCGCCTCGTAGAGAGTTCTGCCGGACATGGGCGGCTGGAGCCCGGTCAAGGGTGCATCGGGGACGTCAATGAAGACCCGATGACCGGAGCGCGCCATGAGCATTGCGGCCGTTGTGATTGCGACTTGGCCTGAAAGCGTGCTCACAACCTTTTCGTCAGCGACTAGCAGGATACTGGGCGTCGTCAGCGCGCGAAGCACAACGGCCGGATCCCGAAGATCCAAGTCGACCTGAAACAGCAAGGTCGTCCGAGCAAGCTGCGCTGCGCTATCCATCGATCCTGAGCCTCGAATCGATGTCCACTTGTTGCCAGCGGCCGTCGGGCTGGATTTCAGTCAGGTAGGCATCTTGAAAGCCGATCGGCCCCATAGCGAAACTCGGGATCACCAAGCTCAGGAAACCGACATCGGACAGAAGCGGATAGGCATCGTCGGTGGCTGAGTGAAAAGCCTCGAACGCGTGCGTATGAACCTGGATGCGCGCGCCAATTTCGCGGTCGGCTAGGTCAAGCCAGAAGGAGTTGAGCCAGTCGCTTTCGATACTGAGCGCGTATGCGGTCGATTGATGCTTCGGGTGCGTCACCTCCGTCAGGTTGAATGGATCGGACCACGGGCTCAGCCAGTAAAGCTGGCATTCCCGCTCGTTGGCGCCGCATGACCGAAGAATCGCAAACGTCTCTTCGATCATGCGACGCGGCAGCCGGTAGACCGGCACGTCAGCCGGCTTTCACGGCCGAAGGACGAAGCAGGAGCTTGTCGCCCTTCTTCACTTTTGCCCGCCCGACCAATTCCCCGTCGGGCAGCTCACGGCCTGCCTTATTGTAGAGCGCGAGCGTGTGCGGGTTCGGCAGCCCGCCGAAGGCAGCGATGGCGCGAGCAAGGACGCTGCTGATCAACTCAGCCATCGAGACTTTCAGCTTCTTCTGGACGCCGTTGTAGATCACCTTGATCTCGAACGTGTCCGGATGCTTCTCAATACGGATGTGCTCGGTCCCATGCTCGGCGAGGTCGACGACCTGCTCCTCTTCCAGCACATCGTCGGGCTCATCCTTGCGCTCGAGAATCAAGACCTTGCCCTCAGGAACTCCGGCGATGTCGCGAAGGCTGCGCTCGCTGATCTGGGCATCACCCCATTCGTAGCCGCGCTCATCGATGGTCAGGCTGAACACCCGGTCGGACGCGAAGGCCCGGAACTCTTCCCGGCCGGCTTCCCGCAGGTCCACCTCCTCGTCGAGGCCAACCGAGCGCGTGCCCGGGCGCTGGAGCACGATCAACGCATAGTCGTCCGGCGGCTCTAAGCCGGCGAGGCGCAGGATTTTGCGCGCGTCCACAATCGGATCGCGGAGGCTGAGCGACTTGCGCTCGCCTTCAAACTCAACGTTGACAACATACTCGTCTCGGCGGCCGTCGTCGCCATTGCGACGGCCGCTCTCGACCGAGTCGTCGCAGTGTTCCTTGGTATCGGTGGGAGTCATCGTCGGCGCCTTTCTCTCGCAGTGCGAGCCCGCAGTTGCAACATCGCAACCGATTCGATATATAGGAGGCGCCGACCCAGATTGCAACATCCGAATCGGTTGGATAACTCGAATTGGGGAACCTATGAATGTAACCTTCGACAACGAGGCCTTTTTTTCCGCCCTCAATGCCGAGAGGTTAAGCCGCCGCAAAACCTGGAAAGAGGTTGCTGCCGAGTCCGGAGTGCAAGCCTCAACACTCACCCGAATGGGCGATGGCAAGAACCCGGATGTTAACGGCTTGGCTGCGCTCTTGGCATGGTCTGGATTGAAGGCTGAGACTTTCATTCCGAAGCACGGAGAGGACAAGGCTCAGAACTTTTCAAATGCAGTGGCTTTGCTTAAGGCTGTACCAGATTTAGATAAAATTAAACTTGATGTATTGGTCAACATATTAACGAGTACGTATAAGACTTTGAAGGAGGGGTAGTTGAGCTTCGTGAGAGGGTTCAAGTCTCGAGCAGATAGAATAGCCCTAGAGGTCAGAGAGAAGGTCGGGCTTACTCCGACCGATACGCTTGATGTACAGGCGGTATGCGATCACATGGAGATAACCGTCATAAAAATGACGGACCTTCCCTGCGATGTGTCTGAACTCTGTGACAATGACAACGACTGTTTTTCGGCAATGCTAGTCTATGCCGGCATGCGTCTCGCGATTGTTCATAACGATACGCATCATCCGCACCGTCAGAGAAGCAATATATGTCATGAACTCTCTCACTGCTTTCTCGGCCACAAAGCGTGTCACCTCGTCAACGACAATGGTGCACGAGTTCACGATGGCGATATTGAGGCTGAAGCAAATTACCTTGCCGGGTCACTCCTTCTGCCCCGAGAGGCTGCGGTACACGTGCTTGCAAATGGACTCATTTCACAAGCGCGCGCGATCTACGGCGTCAGCCGCCCCATGCTCGACTACAGGTTGAGGATCACTGGAGCCTATAAAATTTACGAACGCAGTCTCCAACGTCGAGTCGCATAGTCGGAGGTAGTGTCCTCACTCCTTCCCCATCCGAAGCCCTGTCCTGAGCTGGTCGAAGCGTCGCGATGAACGCCTCCCGCCCGCGCCTGGGCTTCGGCGGACGAGGCGGTGACTCCTCGCTCCAGAAGCGCCCCCCTACCGCCCCTACGGCCCGCGGACCCGCGCCGCCGCGTCCGCCGCGGCCTGAGCGGCTTTTTTGGCGGCGTCGGCGGTGGCGTCGATCGCCGTCTCGGTGCCCTGCTCGGTCTTCTCGACCACCGTCTTGGCGCCGTCGAAGACGGTGCTCGCCACGCTCCAGCTCCAGAAGCTCATCGTCTTCCTCCCGCTGTCGCGCGGGCACCATAAAGGACCGCCGCCGAAACGGCGAGCGCCGATTGCTTCCGCCGCGCCTTGCCGCCTCGCCTCCCGAAGCCTAAATTACTCCCGAAGGAGATGCGCATGGACCGCCGCGCGCCAAGGCTCGATCCGGAGCGGGACGAAGACGAGCTTCATCAGGAGCCCCCAGCGAACGCCGAGCCGCTCGACCCCGCGTTCGTCGAGCGGATCAAGGAGTCGCTCGCCGATCCGCGTCCGAGCATCCCGGCCGCCGAAGTGCGCGCTCACCTGCGGGCGCTGCACGAGGAACGGCTGAAGCGCGGTGCGTGAGCTGATCTACCGACCGCTGGCCCAGGACGACCTGGCCGAAATCTATCTGAGGCGAGCGGAGATAGAGGGCTTCGACTCCGCCGCAGAGCTCGTGTCGGCCATTCAGGATCGGTGCGAGGGACTGACCAGCTTCTCCGAGCGCGGCACGCCGCGTCCGGAAATCGGGCCTGGCGTACGCTCGGTCCCGTTCAGAAGGAAGGCGGTCATCGCCTACGTGGTCGAAGCCGAGGCGGTGGTCATCGTCGGCATCATGTACGGCGGCCGCGACCTCAGCGCGCTCGAGAAGCCCGGGCGGCTGCCCTAGCTTTACTCTTCCCCCATCCGCAACGCCGCGATAAACGCCTCCTGCGATATGCTCATCGAGCCCGCTCGCCGCTGCGTCAGCACCCCATACTGACGGTCCTTGCACGTCCCGCATCCAATTCTCCCGCTCACGGATACTCCTGCCGCGCGTGCACCAGGTTGACGATCTCCACCGCATCCGCCGTGACCCGATAGACCAGGATGTAGTTCGGGTGGACCACCGCCTCTCGCGTGCCGGGCACGCGGCCTCGGCGATAGAGGAAAGGATGGTCGGGCAGCCGCTCGGCGCAGGCCTCGATCGCCTGCCCCAGGCTCGCCGCGGCCACCTCGTTCCGCTCGGCGATGTATCTGATAATGGTCCTGAGGTCGTCGCGCGCCGAAGACCGCCAGACGAGCGTCAGCATCCCTCGACGGGCTTCCCCTTGGCCTCGATGATTACGCGCATCTCAGCCATGACCTCATCATGCGGGATGCTCGGCCGCTCGTCCGCCAGGGAGGCCGCAACCTTCTCGCGCAGCCACTGCTCGTACGCGGCCGCCTCCTCCGGCGAGGCGAACTCCGAGACGATGGGCGATTGCTCGTTCATGGCCCGACCATAGCTGAAAACGTCTATGGTGCCAACGGAGACGCCCACCCACTCCGGCAGGACGCTCAAGAAACCTGCCGGCGCAAAGTACCACTTTGCGACGAAGTCACTCCTCCCCGATCCGCAACGCCGCAATAAACGCCTCCTGCGGGACGTGCGAGCACCGGCAGCACGGGGTGCTGACGGCGCGCAGCACGCGATCCCTCTCCTTCACTCTTCGCCCATGCGAAGAGCCGCTATAAAGGCTTCTTGAGGGATCGAGACGCTCCCATATTCCCGCATCCGCGCCTTGCCGGCCTTCTGCTTATCCAGCAGCTTGCGCTTCCGGGTGGCGTCGCCGCCGTAGCATTTCGCCGTCACGTCCTTCCTCAGCGCAGCGATCGTCTCCCGCGCGATGACCTTGCCGCCGATCGCGGCCTGGATGGGGATCTTGAACAGGTGGCGGGGGATGAGGTCCTTCAGCCGCTCGCACATGTGCCGCCCCCTCGCCTCCGCCGCGGCGCGGTGGACGATCATGCTCAGCGCGTCGACCGGCTCGTTGTTGACGAGGATGTTCATCTTGACGAGGTCGCCCTCGCGGTGCCCGATCTGGTGATAGTCGAAGCTCGCATAGCAGCGGCTGATGCTCTTGAGGCGGTCGTAGAAGTCGAACACCACTTCATTGAGCGGCAGCTCGTAGGTGAGCTGGGCGCGGCCGGCGACGTAGGTCAGGTTCCTCTGCACGCCGCGGCGGTCCTGGCAGAGCTTGAGGATGGGGCCGAGATAGTCGTCGGGGACGTAGATGGTCGCCTCGATCCACGGCTCCTCGATCGACGCGATGCGGTTCGGGTCGGGCATGTCGGCCGGGTTGTGGAGCTCGATCATCGTCGCGCCCGACGCGTCCTTGTGGGTGAAGTGGATCTTGTAGACGACGCTCGGCGCGGTGGTGATGAGGTCGAGATCATATTCGCGGGTGAGGCGCTCCTGGATGATCTCGAGGTGGAGGAGGCCGAGGAAGCCGCAGCGGAAGCCGAAGCCGAGGGCCGCCGAGGTCTCCATCTCGAAGCTGAAGCTGGCGTCGTTGAGGCGGAGCTTGGAGATGCTTTCCCGCAGTTTCTCGAAGTCGGCGGCGTCGACCGGGAACAGGCCGCAGAACACGACCGGCTGGACCAGCTTGAACCCCGGCAGCGCCTCGGCGGCGGGGCGGCGGGCGTCGGTGATGGTGTCGCCGACGCGGGTCTCGGTAATGTCCTTGATCTGGGCGGTGATGAAGCCGATCTCGCCGGCGCCGAGCTCGGCGAGCTGCTCGATCTTGGGCCGGAAGGCGCCGACCCGGTCTACTAAATGGGTGGTGCCGGCGGCCATGAAGGCGACCTGCTGGCCCTTGCGGATGGTGCCGTCGACGATGCGGACGAGGATGACGACGCCGAGATAGGGGTCGTACCAGCTGTCGACCAGCATGGCCTTGAGGGGCGCGTCCTTGTCCCCCCGGGGCGGCGGGATTCGGGTGACGATCGCTTCCAGCACCTCGTCGATGCCGAGGCCGGTCTTGGCGCTGGTGAGGACGGCGTCGTCGGCGGGGAGGCCGACTATGTCCTCGATCTCCTTTCTGACCTTGTCGACGTCGGCGGCGGGGAGGTCGATCTTGTTGATGACCGGGACGATCTCATGGTCGTGCTCGATCGACTGGTAGACGTTGGCGAGGGTCTGCGCTTCCACTCCCTGCGCTGCGTCGACCACCAGCAAAGCGCCCTCGCAGGCGGCGAGGGAGCGGGAGACTTCGTAGGCGAAGTCGACATGGCCGGGCGTGTCCATGAGGTTGAGAACGTAGTCCTTGCCGTCCTTGGCCTTGTAGTCGAGCCGCACCGTCTGCGCCTTGATGGTGATCCCGCGCTCCTGCTCGATGTCCATCGAATCGAGCATCTGGCCGCGGGTCATCTCGCGGTCGGTGAGGCCGCCGGTGCGCTGGATCAGCCGGTCGGCGAGGGTCGACTTGCCATGGTCGATATGCGCGATGATGGAGAAATTGCGAAGCCGCGAAAGTTCGGTCATTTCACTCAATTCTGAGGGAGATTTTCCGCGCCCTAGCAGAGGGGGCGGGGGAGGCAAAGCGGGAGGGGGCGGTTCAGCGGGCGCCGAACGCCTGCCTCGCATCCACGCCCTTCGGCAGGATGTGCACGACCATGCCGCCGCTCACGCGATAGAAGATTGTGGCGCTGCCTTTGATCGGGATGCTTCTCAGCCCCCGCGCAAGCTCTTCATGGGGCGTCCCGCGGTTCGGAAAGATGGCGAGGCTCGAGCAGGTTGCCCGAATCCGTCCATCGTAGCGATCGGCGATCGCGAGGCCGGCGGCTTCCGCGACATAGACGTAGATCGCCAGCAGGTCGTCCAGCGCCTCGGGCGACAGGATGACCTCAGCGACCACGCCGCGCCTTGTAGGAAGCGATGCGAACGTCGAGCCGGGCGAACGCTTCCTTAGCCGGGATCGGCGGGCGCGGATCGTTCAGCGCCTCCTCGATCTTCGCCTTCGCCCAGGCCTGGTACTCGGGCGCCGCCTCCTCTTCGGGTGGACCGAAAATCCGGTCGAGGGCCGCCTCTTCGCGCTCCAGGGCGCGCAGACCCGCGCGGACGACTTCGGACACCGAGCTGTAGTCCCCCGACTTCACCCACGCCTCGACCTTGGCGGCGAGGGGGCCGAGGGTGACGCTGATCGGCTTGTTGACGCGAGCGGGCATGCGGCGGCTCCTGTATGACTTTGTCCTACATAGGCTGCGGCGGGCCTGGGCTCATGCAGCGCTGGTACTTGTGGAAGGCCTCGCTGCCCCAATTGCCCCGGTTGCCCGGCGCGCGGCGGCGTGGGAGAGGGACAGCGCACGGCGGCGGCGCCGCGGCTGGGAAGGGAAGAGATGCGCGCACGCCTTGCGATACTGGTCGCCCTCGCCGGCCTGCCGCTCGGCGGCTGCGTCGCGGGCCTTGCCGTCGGCGCGGTCGGCGCCGTCGGCTCGGCGGTTGCCAAAGGCGGCGCACCCGCCGCCGACCCGAATATCGACGTCGGCCCGGCGGCGCTGGCCGCGTGCACCGCCCGCGCCGCCCAGCAGGGGGAGGTGCACGTCATCGACGTCGAGCATCGCGGCCCCGGCAAGGCGATCGTCTGGGGCACGGTCGGCGAAGGCCCGCAGCGCCGCTCCTTCGAGTGCCGCTACGCCGGCAAGATCCTCGGGTTTACGGTGCGGGCGATCGGGCCGGCGCGGTAGTGGCGCTGCGCTGCGGCTCTCTTGCCGCCTGCGGCGCACGCCGGGTGACGGACCGCTCCACGCAGCGGCGGCCCGTCGTCACGCAGCTACCCCCACTCCTTCCGCCACCTCCCCCGCCTCGAAATCCTCCGCGCGGGTATGCTCGTCGTCGTCCACCTGCCACGGCTCCCCGCGCAGCACGCCCCAATTGGGGGTGCAGACGTAGTAGACCGCCTCGTCGGCGGCGCGGAGGATGAGGAAGGCGGGCTCCCGGTCGATGACGAGGTCGCCGATCTCGACGCTCTGGTCCTCGCCGCCGATGCGATAGTCGAGGCGGCGGACGCGCCGGCGCTCGGTGGGCAGGCCCTGTTCGGCCAGGAAGGTGCGGACCGACTCGAAGACTTGCTCCGCTTCGGCGCCGTCCCGCGCGCAAGGTATGAAAAAGGTCATGGCTGCGTCTCCTTTGTGCTGCGGTCGTTCGCGGCGGCCGCCTTGGCCGCCTCCCGCTTCGCCCAGACGTCCGCCTCGGCCCGGGCCTTCTCCTCCCATGCGCGCTGCGCCTCGGCGGCGAGGGCGATCCTGTCCGCCTGGCGGCCGCGCCATTCGCCGTGATCGCCGTCGCGATCCGAACTATATGTGCCCTCGCAACGCTCGCCGGCGGCGCTCCGGTCGTCATGATCGCCGAGCGGCGGCAGAGGCGGACGTTCGGGCTCACCCTCTTCGGCCCATTGAAGGCGGCGAGCGCGGTCGAGGAGGAGGCTCATCGGCGTGGCGACGATGTCGAGCAAGCGGCGGCCGCCGTGCTGCAGGTCCTTGAGCACCACATGCGCGTGGCCGCCGATCTCGAGGAGGATCTCGATATAGGTGAGCTGGCGGACGTAGAAATCGGCCGCGACGATTCGCCCCTCCCGGCGCGCCTTGCGCTTCTGCCCGACCTTCAGCCAATATTTCGTGACGATCCGGTCGAAGATCTCGTCCCGCGCCCGCATCTCGGCTTCCGGACTCTCGAACGTCCGGTCGGAACGGCCGGCAGACCGGCCGGAGTCGCTGGCCGGCCAGGGCTGGCGGCCCGCGCCCGAAAGAATTTCGCCGCGCGACGGACGGCCCTTGGGGTCCGGCCGGGGATGGCGCCGGTGGTGGAGGGCGAGGGCAGCGTCCCAGGCGGCGGCGAAGCCCTCCCCGCCGTCGGCGGTGCGCAGCTTGTAGACGCCGCTCATCGTGCCGCCGACGGCGATCGCCGACTGCTCGACATGGCCGAGGATGGCGAGGGCGACGATGAACTCGCGCTGCCGCTCGGCCAGCCAGCCGTCGTGGCGGACGCATTTGCGCACCACCGGTTCGAAGTGGAGCAGAGCCGCGACCTCGGGATCGGCATGAGGCGCGCGGGGGGCGACGATTCGTAATTCATGCATTGAACAAAAACAGAACAAATCCTATTGTTCAAGCCCCTTTGCGTCCGGCGGCCGGTGAGCGCGCGCCGCTATCGCCGGCCGCGACGATACGATAGCGTCCGGCGGCAGGAACGGCGGCGGCGAAGGCGAAGCGATGAGGGGGGAAGGGTGTCGGGCGCGACATTGACCGATGCCTGATCTGGCGCGCGAGGCGGATGCCGAGCTCGTCGCCGCGGCGGCCGCGGGCGATCGCGACGCTTTCGCCGCTCTGCTGGAGCGGCATTACGGCCGCGTCCACGGCCTCGCCTGGCGATTGACCGGCTCGCGCGCCGATGCCGACGATATTGCCCAGGACGTATGCTGCGCCCTGGTCGAGAAGATCGGCACCTTCCGCGGCGAGGCGAAGTTCACGACCTGGCTGACCGGTATCGTCTTCAACGCCTGCCGCGACCTGCGCCGGCGGCGGCGCTCGCTCGGCGGCTTTACCGAGCGGCTGGCGGTGCTCGCCGGCCTTGCCCGGGCGCCCGACGGGCGAGACCTTTATGATGCGGTCTGGACCCGGAGCGCGATCGCCCGGCTGAAGCCCGCTTACCGCGACGCGGCCTTGCTCGTCGCCGGCGAGCAGCTCACCCATGCCGAGGCGGCCGAGATACTCGGAGTCGCGGAATCGACCGTCTCCTGGCGGATGCACGAAGTCCGCCGGCTGCTCTCCGCCGAGCGCGGCTGACCTCGGGCGCCCGCAAAAAATATTTTCGTCCGCCCCCAAGCTTTGCCGGGGAAGGCGCGTCCCAGTGACAGGCGGACGATGCTGAGCCGCCGTCACCAGGGAGAATGACATGCCCCGTTTGCAGACCCTCATGGCGATCGGCGCCGCGGCGGCGGCGCTCGCCGCCTGCGCCAGGTCCGGCGTCGAACAGCCCGCCCCGCCGCCCGAGCTCGCCCGCGTCGAGCAGCCGGAACTCGCCGTGCCTCAGCCGCTGGTCAGCCCGGCTCCGCCACCCGCCGAGGCGGCGGACGTCAGCGCGGGTGCGATCTCCGTCACCGGCTCCAGGGTCGCGCGCGGCAATGCGATGTTCGAGCCGCGCTTCGCGCCGCCGCCGCCGCCGGTCGGCCGCGACCGTTTCACCGCCAACCCTGAAAACCCGTTCCGGGTGGCGGCCGACGAGCCGGTTTCGACCTTCTCGATCGACGTCGACACCGCCTCTTATTCCTTCGTCCGCGCCTCCCTCACAAGGAACGTCCTGCCGCAGAAAGCGGCGGTGCGGACCGAGGAGATGATCAACTATTTCCCCTACGATTACGCCTCGCCGCGAAGCGCCGCCGAGCCGTTCAGCAGCAACGTCGCCGTCTTCCCGAGCCCCTGGTCGCCCGGGCGCAAGCTCGTTCGGATCGGCATCAAGGGCTATGCGGTCCAGCGCTCGGCCCGCCCGCGCGCCAACCTCGTCTTCCTGATCGACACCTCCGGCTCGATGGACGAGCCCAACAAGCTGCCTCTGGTCCGCCAGTCGCTGTCGATGCTGGTCGACCAGCTCGATCCCGCCGACAGCGTTGCCATCGTCACTTATGCCGGCGCCGCCGGCACCGCGCTCGAGCCGACGCCGGTTAGCCGGAAGGCGAAGATAAGGGCGGTGATCGACGGCCTCGGCGCGGGCGGAAGCACGGCCGGCGCCGAAGGGATACGCCAGGCCTACCAGCTCGCCGCGCGCAACTTCGACCCCAAAGGGGTGAACCGAGTCATCCTCGCCACCGACGGCGACTTCAACGTCGGCATCACCGACACGAACGAGCTCAAGGGCTATATCGAGCGCGAGCGCGGCAAGGGCGTGTTCCTGTCCGTGCTCGGCTTCGGCATGGGCAATTACAACGACGCGCTGATGCAGGCGCTGGCGCAGAACGGCAACGGCGCGGCCGCCTATATCGACACCGTCGCCGAAGCGAGGAAGACCCTGGTGGAGGAAGCTACCTCGACCCTCTTCCCGATCGCCAAGGACGTGAAGATCCAGGTCGAGTTCAACCCCGCCACCGTCGCCGAATACCGGCTCGTCGGCTACGAGACGCGGATGCTGCAGCGCGACGATTTCGACAACGACAAGGTCGATGCCGGGGACGTCGGCTCCGGCCAGAGCGTGACCGCCCTCTACGAGATCGTGCCGGTAGGCGGGCCGCGCCTGATCGGCGACCGGCGCTACGCCGCGCCGCGGCCGCTCCCGGCCGGCGCCGCCGCGAGCGAATATGGCTTCGTCAAGATCCGCTACAAGCTGCCCAAATCGGACACCAGCCGGCTGATCTCGACGCCCATCGACCGGGCTTCGGAATTCGCCCGGTTCGCGGACGCCCCGGTGGATGCCCGCTTCGCCGCCGGCGTCGCGGGCTTCGCGGAGCTGCTTCGCGGCGGCCGCTACACCGGCGCGCTGCGCTATGACGACGTGCTGGCGATCGTCTCGAACGCGCGCGGGCGCGACGAGTTCGGCTATCGCGCCGAGCTCCTCCAGCTCATCCGCGCCGCGCGGGCGGCGCCGGCCATGCCGGGCTGAGCCGCCCGCCGCCGGTCGGCGCGGGGTTGGACATCCCGCGTTCGACCGGCGGCGCAATCCGCTATAAGGCAGGCCGATGCCGCTCTTCCCTTCATACCCCGCCGCCGAACGGCCTTGCCGCGGGGGCCGATGATGGGCGCCGACGACGACATCGCCCGGGCGCTGCCCAAGCCGCCGCTGCCGGCGCCGGCCCGGCGGGCCGCCGCGATCGAGCAGGCGCTGCGGCGCTTCGACGGCCTTGAGGAGACGGCGCAAGGCCCCGCCGCCCGGCCCGGTGCCGCCCGGCCGATGCCGTGGCGGTCGCCCTCGATACGCCTTTACGCGGGCGCGCTGCTCGGCAGCGCCCTGGTCGCCCTCGTGGCGCTGCCGCTGGCCTGGAAGTCGGTGCCGCAACCGGCCGCGGTCGACCATGGCAGCCGCCCGGCCGCCCAGGTCCGGGAGGCGCCGCGGCCTTCCCCACCCCT
>DASWRU010000059.1:0-57792 GCA_036403015.1 Allosphingosinicella sp. | reverse complement strand
CGGTCGGCTGCGACGAACTGAGCCTCCTCAATCAGACTGATCGCAAGCTCATGCGGCAAATATGGGGGGAGCCGGCCCAGCATAGTACGGCCCATGACCTTTACCGCGAGTTCTTCGACCGGCAGGAGCGCAGAATTGCGGCAGCGGAAAAGCGGTGGCAGCGAGAACGGCAGGAGTGGGTGATGGCAGAGATCGATGCCATCTTAGAGGGTGAAAAGGCCCCGGAGGGTGGGGCAGTCGTGCCATCCGAACCTCCCAAGCGCCCAGGATTTCTAGCCCGCCTTTTCGGCGGTCTCTGAGCGCTCCTTCTGCCGGTTGCGAGGCTTCCATCGCGGCGACCACCGCGGCGATCGAACGCGTCGTCCTCCGCCACATGCGCGAGCAGCCCAACGTGCTTGGAGGGGCCGATGCCGATGCCGCGGTGGACGCAGCGCCAGATCATCGCCGAGGAGCAGGAGCATCATGACCTGTCCGACCCGACTGGCGAGCAGCGGCTTCTGGCCGAGGCTGATCAGCCCGGCCGTGACGGCATCGACGGAAGCGGCGATCTGGCTGGAATGCGCCTGTAGGCGTCGCTCGATCGTCAGGGGCGCAAGTATCGCGCACGCCAGGCGAGGGGGCTTGAACTTAGTCATCTACTTGACTAAGTAGTGGATATGACCAGCGTCGGCGTTCACGAGGCGAAGACCCATCTTTCGCGGCTGCTGCGGGAGATCGCCAACGGGGGCGAGATCGAGATCACGAACCGCAACCGGGTCGTGGGCCGGATCCTGCCGCCGCCGCCGCCGAAGAAGAAACCCCTGCTCGGCGCGCTCAAGGGCAAGGTTAGCTTCGATCTCGAGGACGGATTCTTCGACCCGCTGCCCGATGAGTATCTGGGGCTTGCCGGCGATTGAGGCTGCTGCTCGATACGCACGCCCTGCTGTGGACGCTGGACAACAATCGAAAGCTTTCGGCCGCCGCTCGTGCCGCCCTTGCCGACCCTGCCAACGAGCTGCTGATCAGCAGCGTTTCGGGGTTTGAGATCACCACCAAGTACAGGATCGGCAAGCTACCGGAATTCGCCGCCATCGCCCGCGACTTTCCCGCCATTCTGGCCAAGCTGGATCACAGCCCCCTTGCGGTCACCATGGCTCATGCGGCGCTCGCCGGCACGCTCGATCATCCGCACGGCGATCCCTTCGACCGCCTTCTGATCGCCCAGGCGCGGATCGAGCGGGTGCCGATCGTCTCGAACGAGGCGGTGTTCGATGCGTTCGGGGTGGAGCGGATCTGGTAGCACGAGGGCGGTCGGTGCAGGCCGTTGCCTTTTTTACAGGGTGACGCGCTGGTCGAGGTGACTCCGAAGAGCATCCGGTTGAGGAAGCGCTATCTGGACCCGCATGAGCGAAAGCGGGCGAGCCGTAAGGCCGAAGCGGCCAGCAATTACCCGGGGGGATCGCGCCATGCAATTTCTGGCAAGGTTGAGGGACCCGATCCGGCGCGGCGAAATCGATGCGACGGTCCGCATCTGGCGGTCGCCGCGCGTCAGGGTCGGGGGCCGCTACCGCCTGCCGCCCGGCCAGGTCGTGGTCGATTCGATCATGCCGATCGACCTGCGCGACGTCACCGGCGAGATGGCGCGGCGGTCGGGGTTCGAGGGGGTGGTCGACCTCCTCAAGGTGGCGCGGCACGGGGCGGGGCGGAACGTCTACTTCATCACGTTTCATTATGTGGGGGAGTGAAAGGGGAGGGGTTCACGCGGAGCGCGGAGGCGCGGCGCCAATTCCGTCATTCCGGCGAGGGCCGGAAATCCACCTTTTTTCTCGCGCCGGGGGCCGAAGCAGGCGAACGATTGGATCCGGATCGAGGCCGGGGTGACGAGGGAATTGCGGACTCCTTTCCCGTGCGGCACTTTGCGTCGATGGACCGGCCCGGACACGACGCAATCTCCTTCACCGCGCGGCTCAGCGTCTGGCGCACCGAGAAATATGGCGACATCGGCTATGTGACGATCGACGGCGCGGCCGCCGAAGCGATCGCCGCGCACGAGCTGACGCGAAGGCTCGAGCTCGGCCGGCGGCGCGGCTTCGGCTCGGTCAAGGTCGAGGCGGCGATCGGCGCCAGCCGCTGGTCCACTTCCGTCTTCCCGCAGAAGGGCGGGGGGTGGTTCCTGCCGGTCAAAAAGGCGATTTATCGCGCGGAGGAGCTGGAGGCGGAGGCTGAAGTCGCGGTGAGGCTGAGGCTGCTATAGGGGCGTTCCGTCATTGCGGTGGAAGCCGGCGCCGAAGACGACCGCAGCTCGAATGGATCCTGCCCTACTCCGGGATGACGAGAAAAGGTGGTCGCAAGGATGGCATCCGAATGTCCCCAGCAATAACCATTGGTGGCTGAGCGGCGGTTCGAGCGCGGCTGTTTCTTTCCGGGCGGATGAGTTATGAAGTCACCACGCTATTTTGGCTGGGGGACACGGTGTGGGCAACGTCAAGGGCGTCAGGATCGATCTGCGGATCGCACCGCAATCGTGGGCCTCGTCGAGCGACAAAGTCTTTCTCGGATTGCACGGGAGCAATGGCGGACGCGAGTTCCGCCTGGACGGAGATCTCAATCTCGGTAACCCCGGCGACGAACGTAAGCTCGTCTTAGGAATGAGTTGCTGCGATGCTCCCGGTTACCAGCAGGTTCAATATTCCACTGGTATGGCGGATAATGATCCGCTTCTCGCGCCGATCGACCTCGGCAGCGTCAGATACGTTTATGTTCGAAAGGAGACCGCCGACACTACGGTCGTGAACGACGACGTTCTTTCGCTGAGCAGCGTGACGGTGCTCCTCTGCGACGCCGAAGGCGCGGTAAGGCGCTTCGCCAAGAGAGGTAAAATAAACTTCAGCGACGAGACCGGCCTGCAGCATTGGCTCGGGGAGGTGGAGCCTCCAACTTGCCATGTGTCCATCGTACTCAAACGCATCCGCCACGAAAAATCGGCAAAGCACAGAGCCGGAAACGAGTGGGTTTTTACGTTTTCGGCCGGGCCGCTGGGAAACAACGAGAGCTACCTCGACAATTACCACCTCAAACGGAAAGAAGATTCTTGGGATGAGCCGTTCAACCGGACGGCGTCGTGGAGCTTTCCCGGCTGTTGCGGTCACCCGCAGGCGATGTCGATCTATGGTAAGGCGGTGGAAGAGGACGACCTGACTCGCGACGACGTCGGCGAATGGACACGTGAAATCACGGCGCCGTGTAGCAGTGGATCATCGGTTGAATCCGCAGAACTACAATTGTCGGTCAAAGGAATAAAGAATCACGAGTCTTTGGTGACTTTCGAATACGACGTTATTTCAACCTGCCTTGACTAGCGAGACGAGGTTCCGCCCTGGTGCGCCGGGACGAGCCTGTCTCTTGCCATCGAGGGCTTTTGCGAGAGGTTGCCAGGATGGGGGCCGTGAAGGGAATCCGGGTGGCGATCGAATCGTCGTCCAAGCCGTGGGCGGCGAGCGCGGACGCCTTGTTTCTCGGCATGTATGGCCCGGGCGGCGGACGGGAGTTTCGCCTCAACGGAAACATCGCGATCGACAAGACGGATGCGACCTTCAACCTCGTCCTTGGAGATCCCTGTTGTCCGATCGCGTCGGACGTACCCGTGCAATATTCGACATCGATGGGGGATAATGATCCGCTTCTGAATCCAGTCGATCTGGCGGGCATCGACCAAGTGTATCTACGGAAGGAAACCGCGGACACGACCGTCGTCGACGATGACGTGCTCTCGCTTCGCCGCGCGAGCGTTCTGCTTTGCGACGCGCAAGGGGGGCTTCGGCTTTGGCGCAAGGAAGCGCTGCTCAATTTCAGCGACGAAACCGGCCTTCAGCAATGGCTGGGCGAAATCGAGCCGCCAACTTGCCACATCTCGATCCGGTTGACCCGGGTTCGGCACCATCCCACCGGCTCCCATTCGGCCGGCAGGAACTGGATCTTGAGCTTCGGCGCGGGGACGGACGACGACTATGAGGTATTGCTGCCCCCTTATTTTTACGGAGCTTCGACCTACAAGGACTGGGACCTGGAATTCGATCGAACCAATCGCATCGCCATAGTGGGCTGCTGCGGGCATCCACAAACCGTGACCTTGCACGGATATGCTTATGAGCGCGACTGGTGGACCCCGGACGAAACCGACATGAAGGAGTATCATGTGGTCGCTTGCGAGAAGGGCGTCGTCTCTCAATCGGGCTCGCTCGATGTGGTCGTCCAAGGCTGGCAAAATCATCAGTCAACCATTTCCTTCGAATACGAGCTCACCTGCTCCTGCCAGGATTGAGCGGGTCCCCGGTACCGGGGATGAAGGCTATCAAGAGAATCCGGGGGTAAAGGCGGGCTGGTGGATCCGGCACGGTCGAACAAACCAGCAACAAAACACTTTCCTACAACCCCCCTCCTGAGTCATAAGCTGGTTGATTGGCCGCGACTCGGAGAGGAGGACACATGACCAGCCAGCCCATCCCACCGCCCCTCCCGGAGGCGGCGTCGGCGCTCGATTTCACCCCCGTCCCGCGCCGGTACCGGCACGACGGGTGGACGCCCGAGCGGCAGAAGGCGTTCATCGCGGCGCTGGCAGAGACGGGGTGCGTCGAGCGGGCGGCGCGGCAGGTCAATATCGCCCAGCCCAATTGCTACGAGCTTCGGCGGGCGCCGGGGGCGGAGAGTTTCCGGCGGGCGTGGGACGCGGCGCTGGACTTCGCGGTGCCGAAGCTGAAGGACATCGCCTTCCAGCGGGCGATCGAGGGGGAGCTGGTGCCGGTGTTCGCGGGCGGGAAGCTGATGGGCTTCCGGCGCAAATATAACGACAAATTGCTGATGTTCTGCCTTCGCCATTACGGCCAGGATTCTTCGGGCCGGCGCACCACGATCAATTATTTCTCGACCCGGGCGAGCGCGGGCGCGGCGGACGGGGCGGCGGAGGCCGAGGCCGCGACGACCACCGTTCGGACGGTGATCACCGGCTCGGAGCAGGCCGGCCATGACGGCGGGCGCGGCGCGGGCGGCGATGCGGCCGCGGCCGTGCTCAACGGCTTCGAAGGCGTCGAGCTCGATGCCCAGGCGGCGGCGGCGGTCGCCGCGGCGCTCGAAGCCTGCGCGGAGCGGGCGCGGGCGGCCGAGGCGGCCTACAAGCAGGGCGGGGAGGCGGCGATGGAGGCGGCGGCGGACGATCCGGACGAGCCGTTCGTCGCGAGCGGGCCGGGCGGTCCGCACTATCTCGGCGCGCTCGAGCCGCCGATGACGCTGGAGGAATTCGTGCCGTTCGTGCCGGCGGAGGCGCCCTGGCAGTTGGCCGGCGCCGAAATGTCGCCCGAGCGCGCCGCGCTGGAGGCGGAGCCGCCGCCGGGCGGCGCGCCCGAGGCGCCCGCCGGCAGCGGACGGAAGCTCCGCCGAGAGGTATCGGGCTGAGGCAGCGCTGTCTCGACCCGCAGGGGCGGACGGCCGTCGCGGGACGCAGGCGTCATTTCGCCGCAGTCACGGCGGGCGGGCTCCGCAACGCGAGCGTGCCCGCCGCTTTGGCGAAGCGCATCCGGACCAGCCAGAAGAGCATCACGGCGAACGGCGCGAGGGCGAGGACGAAGAGGATCGGCGAGCCGCGGACGGCGTCGGGCATGACCTTTTGCTGGCCGAGGAAGAAGGAGCCGGTGGCGACGAAGAAGGCGAAGCACATCCGCCACAGGTGGCGCGCGAGCCGTTGGTCCGGCGAGAGCCTCCGGCGCAGGACGGCGTTGAGATCGAGCAGGCCGGCGAGGAGGCACACCCCCGCGAGGGCGAAGACCGGGCCAGCGCCCGCCGGCGTCGTCGCGCCGGTGAGGGCGCCCCAGCCGATCAGCGCGGCCGTGCCGAGCGCGGCGGCGCAGGCGGCGATCTCGAACCTGCCGGTCCTGCCGTCGCGCCGGCGCGCGGCGACCCAGGCGGTGGCGACGAAATAGCAGACCATGAGGCCGCCGATCGGCGAGCCCGGCGGCGACCGGTACGGCTCCAGGATCGCCGCGGTGATGCCGAGGACGAGCATCGCCAGCGCGAAACCGGTGCCGGCGCGCGCGTGCCCCCGGTCGCCCTTCCGAAGGGTGACGGCGGCCGCGCCGAGCGGAAGCGCGGCCACCCCGCCGGCGATGTGGATGGCGAGGACGAGGTTCATGCGCGGCTCCCTCCGCTCGCGGCGCCGGGCGCATCCTCCCGCGCGTCGGCGTCGGGCTCGAAGTGCAGCAGGTCGCCGGGCTGGCAGTCGAGCGCCTCGCAGATCGCCTCGAGCGTCGAGAAGCGGATGGCGCGGGCCTTGCCGGTCTTCAGGATCGACAGGTTGACGATGGTGATGCCGACCCGCTCGGCCAGCTCGGTGAGCGTCATCCGCCGGGCGTGCAGCAGGTCGTCGAGCTTGACGGCGATCGCCATGTCACACCGTCCCTTCGAGCTCGTCGCGCATCCGCGCGCCTTCCGCGAACACCCGCGCCAGCACGAAGGTGAGCAGCACCGCGAGCCAGCCGTTGATCGAAAAGCCGGCATCCATGTTGACCGGATGCGCGGCCGTCGAAACACTCTGCGCGATCCCGGCGACGACGAGGCTGAGAAGCTGCAGCGCGACCAGCGCCCAGGCGATCGCCTGCAGGCGCGACGCGTTCGCGGCGACGAACGGGTCCCCCGCCCGCACCGTCCCCACCATCGCCAGCAGCCGAGTGAGGATGAAATGGTTGATCGGGATCGTGACGAGGCCGACGATGGCGATCGCGCGCAGCCCCATCACCAGCCGCGCCGCGTCGGCGGACGGCGCGATCTGGAACGCGCTCATGATCCAGCGCTCGTTGGGCATGACGACCAGCAAGGCGAGGATCGCCGCGCCGATCAGCCAGTTGAGGACGATGAGGATCCGAAGCACGACATGAGCGATCGGCAACGCGGCGGAATAGGATCGGGACATCGACGGTGCTCCAATAACAGTATTATCGAAAAACGATAACCTCTTTATCGAGACACGTCAATACTATTATCGATAGTCGTTGCTTCAATGTGAGCCGGGGCGCGCAGGTGGCGGATCGTCCCGGCAGGACGGCGTGTCAGCCGGCCGGCAGGGTGGCGGTGAAGACCGCCAGTTGATCGTCGAACGCCCGTTGGTAGGCGGGCCGCGCCTCGCCGCGGGCGACATAGGCGGCGAGGTTCGGATACTCTTCCAATATCCCCGATCCGCCCAGCCGGCGCAGCACCGTCACCATCAGCAGGTCGCCGGCGCTGAACCCGCCGTCGAGCCAGTCGGCACTGCCGAGCCGGCTGGAAAGCTCGCTTAGCCGTACCCGCACGCGCTCCTCCAGGAAGGACAGCCGCTCCTCGTACCAGCTCCTGTCGCGCTCCAGCAGCGTGGCCATCGAGCGATCGACGATCGGCGGCTCCACCGTGTTGAGCGCCGCGAATATCCAGGCGATCGCGCGCGCCCGGCCATCCGCATCCTCCGGCAGCAGCCCCGTATGGCGCTCGGCGATATGGAGCACGATCGCCCCCGATTCGAACAACGCGAGTTCGCCTTCTTCATAGGTTGGGATCTGGCCGAACGGATGGAGGGCGCGGTGCGGCGGTTCCTTCATCTCGTCGAACGAGACGAGGCGCACGTCATAAGCCTGGCCCACTTCCTCGAGCGCCCAGCGAACGCGCATGTCGCGCGCCAGGCCCCGGCCGCGGTCGGGGGAGCGTTCAAAGGCCGTGATCATGGGGGTCATCTTATAGCTCCTGGTGATTTGGAAGAGAGGAAGGCCTCGGCCGGGTCAACGCGCCGGCGAGGGGCAAGACGTGGTCCCGCGTGAACGGCGCGAGCGCAAGCTTCGAGGCCGCTTCGATCGGCACCCAGACCGCTTCCTCCAATTCGCTTGCCGGCCGAAACTCACGGCCGCGCACGCGGATATGGAATAAATGCGCTTCCAGGCTGTGGCCCGGCTCGTTCGCGGCGTCCGACGCGAACGTTCCGAGGAAGCGCGCCTCCTCCCGCTTCGGCGTGAAATCGAGCTCTTCGGTGAGCTCTCGCGCCAGCGCATCGAACGGCGTCTCGCCCGGCTCGATCTTGCCGCCGGCCTGCATGAAGGCGATGGTGCCCCGCTTCCGCACCAGGAACACCCACCCCCGGCCGTCATCGATCAGCGCGGCCGCGATGCAAATCCGTCCCGACATCGCCGCATCATGGGTCGGGGCGCCGACGTCCGCAATGGCCGGCAAGCGGACGTCAGCGCCGGACCGTGAAGTCCGGCAACCGGAGCGCCTTCTTCGCGCGCTCGAAATCCGCATCGCCCAACGGGCCGACGATGCGCTCGGGATTGCTCCCCCAGCCACGCGTCTCCTGCGGCACCCGCGCGAAATAATAATAGCCCTGCGTGGCGTGGACGACGACGAAGCGCCTGTCCGCGCCTGCCGCGACCACCCTGGGCCCCGGCAGGCCGTCGACAGCGCAACCCTCGTCCGGTCCGCGGGGACAGCGAAACAGCGCCACCTCATCGGGATCTTCGAAATAGCCGAGGTAGAAGGGATGATCGACCTCGACGAAGCGGCGGCCGCAGCCCGCGGCGAGCAGGGCGAAAAGAATGAACGATCCCCGCAGCTTCATCGCCGCATGTTATGCCGGCCAGGCGAATGTCCGCAATGGGTGGAGAGCCGCATCGCCGCGCCGACGCGGGAGACGCGCGTTAATTGACGATTGAGGGTTCGGTGGATATGCCGCCCACCATGAACCAGGCGCCATTCTCTCTGCCGAGTAGCCTCTGAGGGGCGGCCCTGCGCTGCCCGCAGAACGGAGGGGGGCGCTTTCATGCATGTCAGATGCTCTGGGGTGCCCATCCTCCGCGAGTGGAGCGTGAACCGGACAGGTGTCCGGGTCCGCCTGCTAAGCGGCTCGCACCTTCGCGGTGTCTGGTTCGAGTCCAGCGCGCTCCGCCACGCATCATGTCGCCTATGGGTCGAGCGCGCCTTTCAGGGCTGCGGCGGGTGAACCTCCGCTTCGGGTGGAAAGCGGACGTCGCCTCACGCTATTGTGAAGAGCCTAGAGGGGGAGAATCACAGCATGGCCAAGCTCGTGTTCGGGATGAACCAGTCGCTGGACGGCTACGTCGACCATACCGCCTTTTCGCCAGGCCCCGCGCTTTTCCGCCACTTCATCGAGGAGGCCCGGGGGCAGGCGGGCAGCGTGTACGGTCGCCAGATGTATGAGGTCATGCGGTACTGGGACGACGAGCATCCTGATTGGGTCGCAGAGGAACACGCCTTCGCGGCGGCGTGGCGGCGCCAGCCGAAATGGGTCGTCTCGCGCTCGTTGAAGTCGGTCGGGCCCAACGCCGTGCTCGTCCAGGATGATCTCGAAGGCGCGATCCGCAAGCTGAAGGCCGAGCGCGACGGCGAGATCGAGGTTGCCGGCCCGGACCTGGCGCAAAGCCTCACCGAACTTGGCCTGATCGATGAGTATCGAATCTACCTGCACCCGGTCGTGCTCGGTCGCGGCAAACCCTATTTCGCCGGACCCCGGCCGCCGCTCCGCCTCGTGGCCCATGATCGGATTGCCGAGGATGTGATCAGGTTGACCTACGTTCCTGCTTAATCCGGCGCTCGCTTCGAACGACCGGCATGGGGGATAACTCGCCAAGCG
The DNA here is from genome assembly GCA_036403015.1 of Allosphingosinicella sp. Classification (GTDB taxonomy): domain Bacteria; phylum Pseudomonadota; class Alphaproteobacteria; order Sphingomonadales; family Sphingomonadaceae; genus Allosphingosinicella. Next base: position 48,158 of record DASWRU010000059.1, on the reverse strand, counting down.
GTAGTGTCTCAGCTTGAAATTAGCCGCTGAACCCCTCGCGCTCCGCCCCCGCCTCCTCTATGCTTAGCGGAAAGCAAGGAGGCGTTATGACTGCGCCTATCGATCTGTTGAAAACGATTCAGCGTCACGCGCTAGAAGACCGGCAGGCACTCAGCAAGACGGAGGTGACCGTTCCTTTGGGTGCCCTTCGCTTTCGCCATACCATTAGCCTCGAACTTCTGGATCACCTTCAAAGAGTCGAATTGTTGGCGGGCCAATTGATCAATGGGTACGGAGGCCCCGATGCCTAAGGTCCACGCGGAGAAAGACGTCCCGCCGATGCCGTGGCGCGCGCTTTTGAATGAGTTCAACTGAGACACTACTCGCAAGCAGTGTTGAACAAATGATGAACAAGTTCTTCCCTACATTCCCTTTTTGAGCTATGATCGGTCGATTGTCCCACTCGAAGAGGAGGAGAGCCGTGCGCGGCTGCACCTGCATTCCCCGATGGCCGCTTGCCGGCCCGACTGCCGTCGCCTTGCGCTATCACTGCCCTTGCGCGCGCGGGCGCGCGCGCCCGCGTAAAGGGACGGACTTTAGGGACTTTAGACGCTCCGGGACGGCGCCGCGGCCCGCAGCCTCGGCGCTTGGAGGGGGAAGGGGAGGGGCTCTCCGCAAGTCTCAACTTCCTCAACTTATTGGCGCGTCCCCCGGTGCACCGTGCCGGTCTTGCCGCGGGAAGGCGTGTTATTCCCCCGCCCGCGGCGCCTGCACACAATCTCCACGCCGTCCCCATTCGCGTTGCACCCCGCCGTGCGAGAGGCGACGGTGACGGGCTTAGGCAGGGAGACGAGATGATGACGGATATGGCGCGGCAAAATGGCGGATGGCGCTCCGGCGGAATGCGCCTGGCTTTGTGGGGGGTGCTCGCTGCGCTGCTCGCGCTGCCGGCGGTGGCGATGCGGTTTCACGCCGAGGGGGTGGACTGGTCCGGGGCGGACTTCGTCGTGATGGGCGTGATGCTCGGCCTCGTCGGCGTCGGCATCGAGCTTGTCGTCCGCGCCTCGTCCAGCCTTGCCTGGCGCGGCGGCGCGGCCGTCGCCGTCCTCACCGCCTTCCTCACGATATGGGTCAACCTCGCGGTCGGCATGATCGGCTCCGAGAATAATCCCTACAATCTGGTCTTCGCCGGCGTGCTCCTCCTCGCTCTCCTCGGCGCCTTCCTCGGCCGCTTCCGGGCGGCGGGCATGGCCAAGGCGATGGCCGCGGCGGCGGCCGCGCAAGCCGCGGCGGGGGCGGTGGGCCTGTCGAGCGACCTTCGCGGCGCCGTCTTCTCGATGCTGTTCGCCGGCCCCTGGCTGCTCGCCGCCGCCCTCTTCGCTCTCGCGGCGCGGGACCGGGCGGGCGCCTAATGCCCGCTGCGCTTCCTGCGATTCCAGGCCCTCAGGTCGGCGAGCAGGCTCGGCTGGTCGGTGCTGGCGACGTCGGCGATCCGCCAGCCGGCGGCGAGGCGGACCAGGCGGAGGCTGAGGTCGCGGCGGTCGGCGGGGCCGAAGCGGAGGGTGACGCGGACGGTCGCGGTGCCGCGGGTCGGCTCGCTCACCGCCTCGACGAGCGGGCGCATGCCCCCCGGATCCTGGCACTCGCAGAGCGGGTCGGCGTCCATGAAGCCGACCTCGTCCCGGGAGAGGCGCCGGTCCTCGCGGATGGCGGCGACGAGGGCCGGGGCGAAGACCTGCTCCGGCTTGGCGAGCGGGCTGAAATCGGGGTCGCGATACGAAGCGTAGAGCCGCTCGACGAAGGCACGCGGCGGCTCGGCGGCCTGGGACGGCGCCAGCCAGGCGGCGAGGAGGAGGGCAAGGGTCATTCCGCGCCTCCCGCAAGCTCGAGGCCCGCAAGCTCGAGGATCGCCGCCCATTCCTCGTCCCGCACCGGCGCGACCGAGAGGCGGGACTGGCGGATCAGCTCCATCCTGGCCAGACGCGGGTCCGCCTTGATCGCCTTCAGGGTGACGGGCGAGGGGAGGGGGCGCACCGGCTCGACCGCGACCGAGACCCAGCTCGCATCCTTCGGATCGGGTGCGCCCTCGCGGGCGATGCGCATGATGCCGACGACCGCCCGTTGCTCGCCGCTATGGTAGAAGAAGGCCTCGTCGCCCGCCTTCATCGCCTTGAGGTGAAGCCGCGCCGCGGGGTTGCGCACCCCGTCCCATTCGGTCGCGCCGTCGCGCATCAGCGCGTCCCAGCTGTAGCTCCCCGGCTCCGACTTCATCAGCCAATAAGCCATCCCGGCACCTCCTTTTTTCGCAGCGTAGATTTTTCCCGCGCGCCGCGCCACAAGGGCGGCCGATGCGGCGGTTCCTCCTCCTTGGCGTCCTGTGCCTCGCCGCCTGCGGCGAGCCGGTGCCCAATGGCAATAGCGGCGGCGACAATGCGGGGGCGCCGGACGTGGTGACGGCCGAGCCGGTGCCGGTGCGGATCGGTGAGCTCGGGCCGAACTTCCAGGCCTGCGCCGCCGCCGGCACCACCCGCCACCTGGAGGCGGGGCAGACTCTGCCGGTCCGCTCCGCCCCGTTCGACAATGCCGCTCCGACCGGCGCAATTCCGGCCGGGCGGCAATTCTTCATCTGCGCGCGTTCGCTCGACCAGAAATGGTTCGGCATCGTCTACGATCCGGCGGGAGCGTTGAGCGAGCGCTGCGGAGTCTCGGATCCGGTCAGCCTCCGCCGGGATTATGACGGCCCCTGCGCGTCGGGCTGGATCGCCAGCGCCTTCGTCAAGATGATCGCCGGCGACGATCCAGGGGCGCTCGAGACGAATCGCGCCGCGACGCAGGGGCTCGCGGCGCCGGCCAAGGGCGGCTGAAAAAGCACAATCTTTCAAAAAGTTCCGGCCGCCGACGCTTTTTTCTTCGGAGTAGCTCCTGAGCCACACAGCTCACCGCTAATCCGATTCGCGCGGGTTGCGCCGGGCAGCCGTCATGGACATCTGCCCTCCAGCTACTGAGCGAGAGCGGGGGCCCGCGGCGATGCATTCGCCGGACGGCGGCACGCGAGACGGGGGCGACCAGGGGATGCGGTTCTCGCATCCGGGGGGTCGGCGGACCGCACATGACATTGGGACTCAATGAACCGGACCTTTCGGGCCGCGGAGCTTGCCGCGGCCGTGGTCGCGCTGTGCGCGGCCCTCAGCTTTGCCGCGCCCTCCATGGCCGAAGAGATCCACAGCGCCAGGGCCGCCCACGCCGCCCATGAGGCGGCCGCGCCGCGCTCCTATCTCGCGCAGATCCTCTACAAGGCGGTCGACGCGATCGCCGGCACCGCGCCGACGGTGCCCGTCGCGGCCGCCCCGCAGCCGAGCCTCGCCGAACTCATCGCCGACTATGAGGCCGATGCCGTCGCCGACCGGGAGCAGGATTGCCTCGCCAAGGCGGTCTATTTCGAATCGCGCGGCGAACCGGAAGAGGGGCAGCTCGCCGTTGCCCAGGTGGTGCTGAACCGCGCCGCCTCCGGCCGCTATCCCACCGACCTGTGCGCCGTCATCACCCAGCGGGCGCAATTCTCCTTCATCCGCCACGGCCGCTTCCCGGCGCCCGACATGGCCTCCGAAGCCTGGCGCAAGGCGATCGCCGTCGCCCGCATCGCCCGCGACAAGCTGGTGCCGAGCGTTGCGTCCGACGTGCTCTGGTACCACGCGACCTACGTCTCGCCCGGCTGGGGCAAGCGCCTCGATCGCCAGGCGCAGATCGGCCTGCACATCTTCTACAGCTGAGGGACTGCGAGGGCCCTGAAGGTGATGGAGTAGCGCAGGGCGTCCATCGGAGCGATGCTGTGCTCCCACTCCGTCCGCGCCTCGCCGCGCAGGAGATAGGCGCTGCGCGGCTCCGCCATGAGCGCCGCCCGCTCCCACGTCCGGGCCGCCCCTCCGGCGCCGCTCGCCGTGCGGCGGAAGCGCAGGCGGGCGGGGGCGAGGAGCGAAACCCCGACGACGTCGCCGAACACCGACCGGTCGCGGTGCCAGCCGATGCCGGCGCCGGGGGCGTATTCGGTTATCAGGGCATGCTCGAACATGTCGCCCATCAGCCCGGCCCAGGCGGCCGCCCGGTCGCGCACCGGCAGGAGCCAGTCGGGCATCGCCTCCGCGCGCTCGAGGCCGCTGCCGTCGAACCGGTAGCGCCAGCCGAAGCTGTGGGTGCGCCTCCTGCCCTCGAAGCCGTGGAACTCGAACGCGCGCAGCGGCAGCTCGCCGAGCCGCGCGACCAGCGCCTCCTCCTCCTCGGGCGCGAGAAAGGCCGGCCGGTACGCCAATCCTTCGGGCCGCGGCGCGCCCTCGCCGAAGAGGCTCAGCTGAGGGGCCGGCACGGCGGATGATCGTGAACGGGTTGGGCTAGCAATTCGGTAAGCATTTCTGTGCCATATGGACTTTTGCAAAACCTGTAAGCGGGGAAGCAATGCACGAGATCCGCTCTTCGATCCTTTCCGGCGAGCCGCGTCCCGCCACCCCGGTCGCGCGCAAGGCCAAAGCCGCACGGGGCGCCGCCACCCCTTCCGGGCTCGCCAAGATCGCGATCCGGCGCGAGGAAGCGCGGATCACGGATCAACGCTCGGAGGATCGCCTTCGCGACGTCGTCGAAAGCTCCACGATCGTCTTCCGCCGCAGGAAGCACGAAGCCCGAGTCGTCAACGTCTCGTCGCGCGGCGCGATGGTCGAGGCCGACATCGAGCCCAGGATCGGCGAGAAGATCGACATCTTCTTCACGCCGGAGAACCGGACCCGCTGCGCGGTGCGCTGGGTGCGCGAGGGGCGGATCGGCATCGAGTTCCTCGAGGAAACCATCTTCTGGGAGACGGACGGCGACGGCCCCGTCTTCCGCGCCGAGCCGAACGAGCGGGCGGCAAGGCCCGGCTCCGGCCCGCGCGAGATCGTCGAGCGCCAGCCGCGCCAGAAGCTGCTGCGCTGCGGCACCCTCTACTGGGGCGGCGTCTCGATCCCGGTGCGCCTGCGCAACATCTCGCCGACCGGCGCTCAGGTCGAGAGCGGCCGCGAGCTCGTCGCCGGCGCGGAGGTCGAGCTCGATCTCGGCGAGGCGGGCTTCCAGACGGCGGAGGTGCGCTGGTCGAAGGACGGGCAGGTCGGCCTTCGCTTCGCCGCCGAATTCGACCTCGACGCGCTCGCCCCGGCCGCCATGCCCGCCTCCACCCCGGCGGCGGGCCCGGACGTGCTGAAGCCGGCCTATCTCGAAACCGAGCTGCAGCCCGATTCGCCGTGGGCCGCCCGTTTCGAGCGGCTGTCGATCACCGATCTCAGGATGATCGACCCCGAAGGCTGATCGCCCCGCGCCGTGCTTGTTCCTCCCGCTTGCCGATCCGCCTATTGAGCATCGGCAAAGGCGGGACGTACAGCCCGGCCACGGAGGAGGATGCGATGCGGCTCGGCTTGTTCGCGGCGGCCCTGGCGGCGCTGGTCTTCGGTGCCGGCGCATCGGCCCAAGCGCCGGATTATGCGTCGCGGCTGACGGAAGGCGATGCGGTCCTGCGCGATTTCCGTTTCGCCTCGGGCGAGCGGCTGCCCGAGCTTCGCCTCCATTATGCGACGCTGGGCCAGCCGCGCCGGGACGCGAAGGGTACGGTCGTCAACGCGGTGATGATCCTCCACGGCACCGGCGGCAGCGGGCGCCAGTTCCTCGCGCCGCAATTTGCGGGCGAGCTGTTCGGCCCGGGCCAGCCGCTCGACATTTCGCGTTACTACGTGATCCTCCCGGACGGGATCGGCCACGGCAAATCCTCGAAGCCCAGCGACGGGCTGAGGATGCGGTTTCCGAAATACGATTATGACGACATGGTCGAGGCGCAGCGGCGGATGCTGGTCGAGGGCCTGCGGGTGACCAAGCTGCGGCTGCTGATGGGCACGTCGATGGGCTGCATGCACGGCTTCGTCTGGGCGGAGACGCATCCGGATTTCGCCCAAGCGATCATGCCGATGGCGTGCCTTCCGACCGAGATAGTGGGCCACAACCGGATGTGGCGCGACGCCGCCATCCGCGGCATCGAGGCCGATCCCGCCTGGGCCGGCGGCGATTATGCCGGCGAGCCGCTCCAGGGCCTACGCACCGCCGTCACATTGCTCCAGATCGCCGGCTTTGCGCCGCTCTACCTCCAGAAGGCCTATCCGACCCGCGCCGCCGCCGACGCCTATATCGAGGACCGCATCGCCAGGGACCTGCCGACCCGCGACGCCAACGACCTCGTCTACCAGCTCGACGCCTCGCGGACCTACAATCCCTGGCCGAAGCTGGAGCGGATCGCGGCGCCCGTGACCTGGGTCAATTCCGAGGACGATTTCATCAACCCGCCCGGCTACGGACTGGCCGAGGAAGCGGCGCGGCGGATGAAGACGGCGCGCTACGTGCTGGTGCGCGCCACCAGCGACACACGCGGCCACGGCACCCACACCTGGGCGAAGTTCTGGCGCCAGGAGCTGATCGATCTGCTGGCGAAGACGGAGCGCTGACTTTTCCCCTTCCTTCCAGGGAGGGGAGCAGCAGTCATTCGACCGAGCTTACGTGGTTGAGGGCGATCACCCATTTGCCGCCAACCTTGCGCATCAGCCGAGTGTTGATGCCGTCCTGCGGCTGGCCGCCGCCTTCGAGCCGGTAGCGGCCGATCAGCTGGGCCGCGTCGGGGGCGAGCATCTCGATGTGTATGTCCCAGAAGTGAAGCCGGCCGCGGCGCTCCGGGGCACCGCCATAGTCGCGGACATAATGGTCGAGCGTGCCCTGCCAGTCCTTCTGGAAGCGGCCTTTGGAGACGAACACAACGTCGGGCCGCCTGAACCCGGCCATGTAGCCACGAAAGTCGCCGCGGTTCCAGGCTGCCTCCATGCCCGCAATCACCTGGCGGATCGCGATTTTCTCCGCCCGAGCGTCGATCCGGGCGGGATTTGGGCAGGGCGCCGCCCCGATCAGCAGCAGAAGGGCTGGAAGCATCGGCAGACGCGTCATAAAACATCCCCTGCGCGACGGATCGATGAACGCCCGCCGCCGTCGCGCGTTGTTTACGGCAAGCGGGTCGGCAGGACAGGAGTATTTGTCATGACGAACGTGTTGAAGAAGGGGATTATCGGCGCCGCCGTGGCCGCCACCGTCGCGGTCACCGCAAGCCCGGCGGACGCGCAATATCGTCGCCATCGCCACCATGGCGACGATGCGGCCTGGGCTGTGGGCGCCGGCATCGTCGGCCTCGGCATCGGCGCGGCGATCGCGTCGAGCAACCGCGGCTATTACGGCAACGGTTATTACGACAACGGCTATTACGACCGCGGCTATTACGGCAACAACGACGCCTATTATGGCCGGGGTTATTACGACCGGGGCTATTACGGCCGCGGGAGCTATGGCCGCCGCTGCGTCACCCGCCGCGAATACGACCCTTATTGGGGCCGCTGGGTCCGAGTCCGCTATTGCTGAAGAAGGGAAGGGGACAGTCGAGCCGGCTGTCCCCTTTCAGCGGGGAGCCGCAACGCTCGAAAGCTGTCATGGCATCGAGGGGCGGCGGCAGAGCAGCTGAGTTTCCACCCGCGCGGGTCCCAGGTTCGGGCCCTGGTGCGTCCACCACCTTTTCATGGACTTAGCCGCCAGGCCGGTCGGCCTGGCGGAGCACACAGGCAACAATCGCGGAACGTCGGCCGATGTTGAGCTTGGCGAAGATGCGCCGGATATGCTCGCGTACGGTGTAGCCGCTGATTCCTAAATGACGGGCAATCTCCTTGTCGCATTTGCCCTCGCCGATCAGCCAGGCGACCTGGAGCTCGCGCTTGGTCAATATCTCCGCGACCGAGGGCGCGTCGCTTCGGGCGGGGACGGCCGCCTGCTTCGCGTCGTACACGAGATAGCGCCTGCCGGACCAGGCGATCTTGCCGACGACGATTGCACCCGGCGCGATCGCGCAGACGTCGCCGCGCCCCGCCCGGTCGCGGGACCTTTGCGGGATGGCGATGAAGGAATGGCCATCGACGACGAAGCGGGACGGATGGAGCATCTCGGACAAGCCGGCCAGGTCCGGGCGCTGGGCCGGGGCTGGGGCTGGGGCCGGCACCGCGGGTCGCGCATGCGTGCTCATGGGCTGGCTGCCCGTTCGGCAAAGCCTCCGGTTCGAGTCATGCAGCCCCCCACTGGATGCACCATCGAAGATCGCCACACGGGCGTGGCGGTTAGGGTCGACGCATATATGCGCACACAAGAATCCCAAGGTATCATGTTTCCTTCGACTTTGGGCATTAAAAACTGAACCGAAACGCTCCTTCGCGCGATCTTTCACGTTGCTTCACCCGCGAGGTCCCGCTGCAATAATGCGCAGAACCGAACGGGTCAGCCTGACGCCGCGGTTGAACAGACCGGCGGGCGCCAGTGGCACGCCCGGCCGGCAGCCCCAGGCGCCGCCGGCGTGCGGTGCCGGACCGGCGGTGTGGATGGCGATGACTTCGGGCGCGCCGCCGCGGGCGCGCTGGACCCACACGGGCGCGCCGCTATGCCCCGGGCAGGTGTCGACGCTGTAGAAGAGCTGGCGCTCGCTGATGCGGTCGAGCCGCTCGGCATGCTCCCATTGCGTGCCCGGCGGCTTGTCCGCCGGATAGCCCGAGATGTGGACGAGCCGGTTGGCGCGGAGCCGCTCCAGCGCTTCGGACGACGGCGCCCACAGGCGGAAGAAGCCCGGCGACGGGGTGAACGGCCGCTCGAGATCGATCACGCCGTAATCGTTCTCGGCCGACGGTCGGCGGCGATAGGCCGGATTGGGCCGCCAGGCCTTGGCCCATTGCCATCCGAACGGCCGCGCCGAGCGCGAGGCGCGGCCGGGCGTGACTCGGATGCGGACCGCCTGGCTGGGCAGGCCGAGCCGCCGCCTGATCGGGCTGGTGATGCAGTGGGCGGCCGTGAGCAGCCGGGTGGGCCCGATCAGGAAAGCGGTGCAGCCCGTCAGCCGGCCGTCGCCGAAATCGCGCTCGATCTGGCAGACCGCGCTGTGCGGAAAGGCATTGGTGTGGAGCACCCGGGTCCGGCCGTCGGTCGGCCCGACCACGGCATAATCCGCTTCGTCGGCGAGGCGGTCGAGCGCGAAGGGGATGAAATCGCGATGGGGGTCGGTCATGCCGCGGGTTCCTGGCCGCCATCGGGAGGGGCGGGCTGGGCGGCTTCGGCGGAGTCGCTCTCCGGCTCGGATTCCAGCGCCGCGTCCGGGCGGAGCAGGACGGGCAATATGCACAGCCGCTCGAGAAGTGCTTCGGGGTTGTCATGTCCGGCGAAATAGGCCGAGGAGCGGGCGAGGAAATCCTCGTCGCATGCGAACGGCGGCGCGACGATTTCGAGGGTGGGAGACGGGCGGCTGAGCGCCTCCACCTCTTCGAGGACCAGGGCGTCGAGATCGCGCCAGGCGGTTCGAGGGGGCCGGTTGTGAGGATACATGGCGAATTCCTTCCGGTGATGATCAGAGGGCCGCAAGCAGCGGCCGCTCGCTCGCCTGGAGCCAGATTCGATAGCGTTCGACCCGCCCTCGCGGCAGACCGCGGCCCGCCGTCTGGACGAAGATCCGGCCGGACGGCAGATTGCGGATGGCGCGGTGGACCGGTGCGTCGCCAGGCCCGGGCCGGCGGTAGAGGCAGGCGATCCGCGCCGCGATCGAGCTATCGGCGCAGGTCCGCCCGATGCTCAGCGGCCGGTCGCGGTCGATGCCGGCGCGGCTGATCCGATAGAGTTGCGGGCCGACGGCGAAGAGCGGACGCGCCGCCGCCGGCAGCGGCCAGCCGTGCCGCGCCGCCGCCCTCATCGCGGCGATCCGCGCCAGTGAGACCGGCCGGCTCCAGCCCGTCCAGCCGGCCGGCGGCGCGGCGGCGGCGCGCCGGCATTGCGCGCAGCCGCAGCAATCAGGGCCGGACATGGCCGCCTCCATCGACGAGTTCGCGGCCGCTCCGCCCCGCCCGAGCCTGTTCGTGCCGCTCGCGGGTCGGCAGCGGATAGGCGTGGCGCGGGGCCGCCGGCGGGCGGATGTCGAGGTAGCGCGCGATATTGGCGTCGGGCCGAAGCTCGGGCTGGAGCAGCGCCGTCGGCCCCGAGAGCAACGAGACGATGCCGGGTCCATGGCCGGCGACCGTGCTCTCGCTGTGCACGATCACCCCGATCGAGACATGGCCCTCGAGCCGCGAGCGCCCGTAGCGGTTGTCCGCGTCCAGGATCGCGACCAGGTCGCCGAAGCGCAAAGTGCCCAGCTTGTAGCGGCGCACCATCGCGGGGTCCGACATCTGCACGTCATAATCGCCGCGCAGGACGTTGTTGCGGCCGAGGCCCGAGCCCATCACCCGGGCCGGGATGAAGTGGGTCACCCCGACGTGAATCCGACCGCCGCGCTCGCTCGGGCGCCAGCGCGCGAGCAGCCGCGGCGAGCAGTTCCAGATCGCCACGTCGGGATAGTCGGTCAGCCGCAGCCCGAGGCCGTAGGCCCAGATCTGGACCTGGTCGCCCACCCTCATCCGCCGCATCGTTTCGAGCGGGAAGTCGATAAGCACATAGTCTACCCCGCCATGCTTGCCGGTGACGACGCCGCGCGCGCCCGCCGCCCGGCCCGAGGTGACGACCGCATGATTGCCGACACAGGCATAGCTCTGCAGCGCCTGGTTGGCCGCGTCCGGGGCGCTGCCTCCGGCGCGGCGCTCGTTTCGAATTGAGACGCCGGGCTCGACATGGTCGCCGGCGAGGCCGACGCAGGGATCGCCGACCCGGTGGCTGAGCACGATGCCGCCGGTGCCGGGCAGCGCCCGCGGCCGCCCGTCATAGCCGATCCGCCACGGCGTGCAGCGCTCGAGCGGCGCGGCGACCTCGCCGGCGACGCTGATCATCACCAGCTCGCGCGCATTGGTGCGCAGACCGCCGCCGGCCGGGGCGATGCGCTCGTGCCTCACGCCGCCGCCTCCGTCGCCGCGAGCGGCCGCCACAGCGCGCGGGCGTGGCGCCATAAATCGCCCGGCGCCTCGTCGCCGGCCTCGGGCGCCTCGTCATTGTCCCAGTCGCTGTCGCTCCAGCCGTCGGGCAAAGCGAGGATGACCGGGGCGGCGATCTGCACGACCGCCGCCCGCCAGTCGCTGCACGCCGCGAGCGGCGCGAAGGCCGGCGCGAAGGCCGCCTCGATCCAGTCGTTCAGGCCGGCCCACGGGACCGGCTTCAAGCCGCACGGCTCGGCAAATCGGCACAAAGGCGGCTGGGCGGGTGCCGGGCCGGCGATCGTCAATATGTAGGTGGTCTCGGGCTGCAGAGCGGCGGCGAGGGCGACCACGTCGCGGGCGCATTCGTCGAGCGGCCGGGCGAAGGAAATCGCCTCGCCGCCGCCCCGCTTCGCGTCCAGCGCCGCGCAGCAGCTCTCGAAGCGCGGCAGCAGCCCGCTTTCCTGGCGGTCCGGCAAGGCGCTCTCATATTGAGCGTCGGCGATCCAGTGGACTCGGGAGGACAGCCGGCCGTTCTGCCACGCCCATCGCCAGGGTTCGAGCTCGCCGGCCATGGCGTTGAGCAGTTGGTCTCGCCCCGGCCCGTCGAGCCAGGTCTCGGCACCCATCTGGTCGGGATTGGCGCGGTAATGGGCGTCGTTGTCGAGGAGGGTGTAGAGCGCCCGGGGGAGCCAGACATGCGCCGAACGCGCCAGAGCCATCGTCGCCAGCAGCCCCATCGGCGACAAGGCGAAGGTGGCGTCGACGACGATCCCCGGCGGCCGCGGCCCGATCCTGACGGAGAGCGGGAGATGGGGGTCCATCGCCACTATCCTTCCCCCTTCCCGTCAGGCCGCCACCCGAGCGCCGGCGCCGCGCAACCCCGGCGACCAGTGGAGGCGGTCCATCGCCATGCCCGCGTTGCGCCGCCCTTCCGGCGTCAGGCGATAGGCGGCGAGCCAGGCTTCGGCCTGCCGGCCGACCACGCGCGCATCGGCTTCGAAGGTCGCCACGTCGATACCCGCGGTGAACGGGTTCTCGGCGACATATTGCAGCGTCCGCCGGCCGGCCTCGGCCATCTTGGCACGCTGCGACATGTCCGCGGCACCGCCGAGATGGCGCTGCGCCACGGTTTCGACGACGTCCCATTTGGTGTTGGCGTCGAACGAGCGCTTGATGTCCGGCGCGTCGAGCAGCTCGAAGATCTGCTGGAGATAGGCTCCCACCTCCCGCGTCAGGGCCAGGATGTTGCCGTAGCTCGCCCGGTCGAGCTGGTAGCGAAGATCGGTGCCGATCCGCTGCACCGTCGCCAGCGCGGCGAACGGCCGGTCGTTGATCGTTGCGCTGCCCCGGATCACCTGGCCGATCGTCACGTCGCGGAAATATTCCGACAGCGCGTTCATGAAGGCGAGGAACTGGAAGTGGAAGTTGCGGTTGACGACCGCTCCGGCGGGAACCGGCGCGCGCCCGTAATTGAAGGCGCGGCGGTAAGCGATCAGCCGGTCGCGCCGTTTGTAGCGGATCGGAGTCCATTTCTCGAGGATGTAGAGCCCGCGCGCGCCCGGCCCGCGCTGGATCCGCATCTGGCCGTTGGCGAACAGACGGCGCAGCACGTTGACGACCCGGAACAGCTTCATCCGTTCCATCTGGTAAATGTAATAGAGCTCGGCCGAGGCCTGGAGCTGGGGCGGGATGACCGATTCGTCGAAATCGTTGCGGAGCATCGGCACGTGCAGCGCGTCGAACGGCTTGACCGGCCCGTCGCCAAACCCGACCATATCGGCGAAGCTGGGCGCGGTGGCGCTCGATGAGCGCTGCAGCAGCTCGCCATAGCGATCCTCGAACTCGCTCTCGAACGCCGCCCGGTCGGTGGGCGATAGACCCCGCAGCTCGTCCCGGAAGAAGCGCTGGAAGAGCCGCTGGATGACTTCATTGCTGTCGTTTGCCATGGTCGGACCTCATCTGCTCAAATGGGCGGCGATGTTCCTCGCGGGGGGCGGTCAGGGGTTCTTCTTCGCGCGCTCGGCGCAGGCGGCCTCGATATGTGGTGCGATGTCGAAGAAGTGGCCAAGGCCCGCATCGCTGATGGCAGCGCCCAGATCGGATGCCGCCTGATCGAGGCACGAACGAACCGAGCTGATGAAGTCGCCGCGGCTCGCGCCGGCGGCCCGGACTGCGGCCAGGCTCGTATATCCGCACTTGGTGAGCACGCTTCCATAGGAGGTCGCGGGGTTGATCTTCCCGCTCGGCGTGACCGCCGTCGCACAGAGCAGCGCCGACTCGATCGAGCGCGGGCTGGGCGCCGTGCTGGTAGCGGTCAGCGCCTGCTGAGCCGCGACCGGCGCCGGCTGCGTGGCGGCCGGCTTTCCGCCCTGCCCGCCCGGTGGCGGTGGCGGTGGCGGTGGCGGTGGCGGGGGCGGGGTCGAAGTCGAATAAGGTGAATACGGCGGCGGCGGCGGCGGCGGGCAGCTGATATCGTCGAGCTTCCGGACCATCATTGCCATCGAGAAGGCTGGGGTGTCGGGAACCTCCTCCCCCTCGGCGAGCTTCATGTCGCCAGTCACGATCAGGTGGAAAAGGGCGCGGAGCGGCGATTCGTCTGCCCCGCCGAACCCGGCGGACATGCCCATGCTGTTGAACACCCGGCCCGTCTGACAGTTGGGCGACAACGACCGCACCAGCCGCTCCATCTGCTCCTCGGCCCGATAGGCGGTGCGCAGCTCGCGATCGATGATCGGCTTGAGGGGGCCCCCAGGGAACGGTTTGAACAGGCAGTCCCGTACGGCCATCAGCGCATCCATCAGCGTCTTGCCGATCACGCATTTGTCCTGAGTCTTGACGCCGACCAGGATTGGGAGGCTCAGCAATTTGTCGATGACGACGCCGGTCACCGCGGCGCGCGCCTCCGGATCGCCCTTGGCGTCGGAGTCCGTGCCGAGGGCGTAGAGGTCGATTGCCCGATCGATCGCGAACAGGAGGTAATCGAGGATGATCTGGCAGCGCAGCGTCTCTTCGTCGCAGCCGCAGCCGGCGAAGCAGTCTATCTCCTCGATGACGGTGCCGCGCAGGGTCGCCAGCTCGATCAGCTGCTTGCCGCCCAAGTCCGGACCACCGACACCGTAGAGGCCGTAGGCGGTGATCGGCGGGCGGGCGATGAATAGCAGGCGGTTGCTGCCTGACGTGGTGAAGGCGTCGACGAACAGGCGCAACGCCGACATGAAGGTGGCCAGCGGCGGGAATTTGGCGGTGCCGCCGGCTTCCTCGCCATATTGGATCAGCCGCTCGAACCTCTGAACGACAAAAGCGGACGCCGTGGTGAGCTCGCGCAGGCTCTGGATGCTGGAGCTGGTCGAAAGGTCGATGAGGTCGTCCATCGTCTTGGCGAGCGCGTTCTCCTCGAGCAGGCCCGAAAGGTCGGCCTGGGCGTCGTCCTCGAGCCGATCGGCGAGGGCGCGATAGGCTTCAAGCCCCCGCGGATACTGATCCTGGTCGTTGCCGCCCTGGAGCGAGCCGGTAAGGCTGCGCAGCGCGTTGATGACGGCAGTGCGGCGCATCTGGAGAGAGCCGGCGGAGACTCGGACGATCGAGGTGCTGCGGGTGACCCCGGCGGCGGCGAGCGCATCGCCTACGCCCACCAGGATGAGGCCGGCAATAACGTCGAGGCTTTGGGCGACGCGGCGGAAATAGGCACCACAGCCGTCGTTGAGCGTGCCGACATAGCGGGCCAGGCGGGAGAATTCGCCGAGGCGGCGCCGTTCCGCTATCGCCTGGTCGAAATTGACGGCGTCGAGCGCAAGGCGAGCGGCCGCAAGCCCGTTGGCGGCGATCTGCCGGACGGTGCGTCCCCAGCCCGTCAGCTCGGGCTCTATATCCTTGAGCTGCGAAGAGCCGATCAGGCTCTGCAGGTCCCTCTCGAGGTCGTCGCTGGCCTGGATGAGCTCCATGCCGGCGGCGCCGGCTGCCGCCGCCGGCACCGGGGCGAAGCCGGCCCCGCTGAGATAAGGCAGACCCTCGCGCTCGAAACGTTCCTTGGCGGCATCCTCCGGATAGAGACCGAGCAGGCCCCGGGCGACCTGCACAGGATCGTGGGCATCGGCGATCTTGAGCGCCTTGCGCAGAAACGCATCGAATGTGATCGCGGCGGCCGAACGCGATTTCGGAGCTTGGCTGAGGGCGGATGCGAAGGCGTCGGTCATGACATTTCACCTCATGCTACGAGAGCGGTGGGAGAGGGTTGTTCGCCGCGGCTGCGCTTGCGGTGGTGGTCGGCCAGTCGGGCGATGACGAGCTTGGAGACCGCGGAGGGCTCGGCGCCCGCCTCGAGCGCGAAGCGGCTCGCCGAGACCAGGAAGCGCGGCGGCAGATCGGGGCAGCGGCCGGCGGCGATGGCGATTCCGCCGCGGCGGATTCGGGCCTCGTCGGCGCGGGTGAAGGGGATGGCGTCGGCGAGCGCGTGCTGGCCGAGGCCGCGGCGCGGCTGGTAGGCGATCTCGTCGACGATCGCGTCGCAAACCCGCGGCATCGACTGCAGAAGCACCGGCGGCAGCCGGTGGCCACGGGCGGGGTCATAGAGGCCCCGCCACACCTTCTCGGCCCGTGCGGCTTCCTCGGCAAAGCCCATCCGCCGAAGCATTGCGGTGAGGATCAGGACCCGGATCCAGCCGGTCGGGTGGGCTCCGCCGGGCCGGTAGGTCAGCGCCCGAGCGCCGGGATGGGAGAGGAACTCCATCATCCCCCAGGCCGTCGCGGTGCCGCCGAGCAGCAAAGCGGCGAGATCGGCGAATATCTCCTTGTGCCAGCGGCGGACGATGGTGACGACGAGCGGGTCGAAGCGCATGCTCGCCAGCCGGTTGCCGACGGCCTCGGCATTCTCCTGCCACAGCCCCATGTCGGCCTGCAGATTGTGCGAGATTTCGTGGAGGAAGACCGATTGCCAGGGATTGTCGCGGTCCCACGGCACCCGGATTACCGGGAACGGATTGCTGTCGCCGAGCAGTCGGGCCAGCGCGACTCCGCGCCGCTGAGTGGCCGGCGAATAGCCGTGCTCCATATAGGTCAGCGGCTTGAGCAGCGGCCCGCTGAACACGCCGGGCAGGGCGGCTCGGACGGCCGAGTAGCAATCGAGCGCGATCGCGTCGTGGGCGGCCAGCGCCGGCGCGAAGGCGGAGCCGCGCTGCGACATCACTTCGAAGAACATTCCGAAGGTGCGCCGCAGCCGGTCGACCCGCCGGTCGAGCATCGCCATCTGGGTCAAGGCGGCCTGGGCGGTGGGCGGCGGCCAGCCGCGCTCGATTTGCGCGATCTGGCGGTTGATCGAGTTACCGATCTTCGTGAGCCGGGCATTGGCGGCGTGGAAGTGGGATCGCGACGGTGCGTAGGGCAGGTCCTCCGGGCGCAGCCCGATCCGCCGGGGAGTCAGGCGGTTGAGGCGCTGCGCCCGGGCTTTGAGGGCCCTGAGCTTGGTGTCCAGGAAGAGCCTGGTGGAAGAGCCCGCACGCATCGCCGCGATCCTTTCCTTGGCCGCCTCGGCGCTACCGGATGGTGATGCTGACGGGGCCGCGAATGACGATCCGCCTCCTCCGGTGCCCACCCACGCCGCCGCCCCCGATGTGCAGGTGGCGGCCTGTCCCGGCGCGGGGCGGCGACCCGCCGGCCGCCGGTCCGGCGACGCCGGCGCGCCGAAGCACGTTGCGGCCCGCGGCCAGCGGACGGGTCAGCTGCTGGCTGAGGCGCGACCCCGGAGCCGCTGCGCGGGCCACCGTCCGGGCAAGGACGTTGGGGCGCACGGCCGCTGGGGTCCGCCGGGTCACGCTGGTCCGCTGGACGCTGCGCGCGACCCGGGGGAGGGCGCGGAGCGCAGTCGGGCCGCTGCGGGTGCACAGGCGGGTCGCCGCCTGACGCACGGTGCGTACGGCCTGGACGCGCTGCGCCGCCGGTATCCGCGCCGCGGCCGGGCCGAGCACCCGCCGCGCGGCGGCGGCGGCGGCGATCGGCAAGGTCGCCGGGTTGCGTACCGCCAGCTCGGCAAAGGCCTCGAGCGCCTCCTCGTCGGACGCCTCGTCGGCCCGGAGCCGGCCGACGACCCGCGCCACGCGGGCGACGGCCTGCGCCTGGGGCAACGGGATCATCGAAGCGATCGGGGCGACCACCCGGCCGACCCGGCCGGCGATCGAGGCGGCGCGCCGGACGCCGCGCACGATCCGGCGCAGGAATTCGTCGCTGTCCTCGGCGGCGAGGGCAAAGGACATGGCCTGGTCCCACGCCTCGTCGGCTTCGTCACCGTGGTCGAAGCCCTCGGCTTCGTCCATCTCGTCGCCTTCGTCGGCCTCGTCGGCTTCGTCGAAGCCGTCGGCTTCGTCGCCTTCGTCGAACTCGTCGCCTTCGTCGAAGCCGTCGGCCTCGTCCATCTCGTCGAATTCGTCGTAGCTGTCGGCAGCGCCCTCCGCCTCATCGAAGGCCATGTCGTCGAACATCGCTTCGTCGTACCCGTCCATTTCGAGATCTCCTCTGCGTGATCGGCCCCGTACGGGAATGGCGGGACCACAGCGATAGAACGCCCGCGCCGATAGTCGGCCGAAGGAAATCGGAGCTCAAGTCGCCCAACAGGGGTAGTTGGAACGGGGTCGCCGACAATGGCGACTGGCGTCCGCGAAAAAGGCGGATTGAGATTGGCCCGGGCAGAAGAAGCTGCTCCGTCCGTCACGCCAAAGGAGGATCCGGAAGGGCTGGTAGAGCCGTTCGGAAGCCGGACAGCGACAGTGAAGGTCCGCAACTGGATATTCTCGTCGGCTTTGGTTGACCGACCTGATCGCGATAGTCTTCGTGGAAGCTGGACACTCAGCGTGAACGAAGGGCCGCTACCCCGTACTGGTCGCCCAAAGGCGGTCAGGCGGTAAACGGCCATAAGCTGACGTGCGCCTCGCACGTGATCGCACCGGTGGAGCGGTCTTCATGGAGAGGCGCAGGCAACACCGACTGTGGGAGTTCCGAATCGCCTGCTTGCCCGGCTCGTGATGGGCACGAACAACGTTCAGGTTGTACAGCCACATCCACCGGCGTGTCAGCGGGTATATTGGCGACGGATTGGCGATGATTGATTTTCGAGTGAAGGAATGAGCGCTAAGTCATTGATTTTATTGGTGACCCCTACGGGACTCGAACCCGTGTTTTCGCCGTGAGAGTCTTCACTTTTCGATTTTTGCTGTCCATGGTAGTCCACACGAATCCAGTAAAAGCAAATACTTGACGGGAGAAGGTGCGAGCGTATCCTAGCTCGTACAGGCCCGCTTATTTGACGGATATTTGACGGTTTTGTCATGGCGAAGACCCTCACCGAGACCCAGATCACCACGCGCAGGGCACGAGCCGCGCTGGCCGCAGGCCTCCACTGGCGAGGGCTCGATCCCGACATCCACCTTGGCTACCGCAAGGCCAAACGCGGCGGCCGGTGGCTCGTCCGCTGGTATTCTGGCGGGCAGCATTATCAGCAGGAGACGCTCGGAACGGCCGACGATCTCGTCGGGCAGGGCAATCTTTCCTTCGAGGAAGCCAGCCGGCTAGCCCGACAAATCGTCGTCGATTCACGGAAGGCCGCGGAGGAGGCGGCACTGTATCCGCCAATGAGCGTCCGCGACGCGGTCGTCGCCTACATAGCGGCGCGCGATGCGCGCCACAGCGCGCTGTCGGGACGATCGCTGAAATCCGATGCGCACCGCTTGACCCGCTACGTACTTGGCGATCCGATGCTGGCGGACCGGGAGCTTCGCTCATTGAGCGAAGTCGATTTCAAGGGTTGGCAGGAGCGGCTGACGACGCTCAGGTCCGGGGGCAAGGAGCGGGTCGTGAACGACTTCAAAGCCGCCCTGAATGCTTGTTTCCTGAACCACCGACGGTCATTGCCGCCGGACCTACCGGTCACAATCAAATATGGATTGAAGCTCGACATAGACTGGGCCGACCGAGCGCCGGTTGCTCGAGCGAACCAGATCCTCCCAGATGATCGAGTGCGGCAAATTCTCGCCGAAGCGCAGAGAAGCGATACTGACGGCGATTTTGCGCTGCTGGTCGTCGTTCTCGCAGCCACCGGTGCGCGTTTTTCTCAGGTGAAGCGCATGCGGGTGAGAGACGCGCAGCTTGCGCAATCGCGTCTGTTCGTTCCCAGCTCACGGAAGGGCAAGGCTCGCGCGCCGAGCTTCATTCGGGTGCAGATAGGTCCGGATGTGGTCGAAGCCCTTTCGCGCGCGATCGCGGGCCGCGAAACGGACGACCCGCTCCTGGAGCATTGGCGCTATCGGCAGACCGCGCCCCAGCAGTGGGTCCGCAATTATCGCGGTCCATGGGGGACCTCCTCCGAAATGACTCGGAAGTGGAATCAGGTCGTGGCGGCGGTTGGGCTGCCAGGGATTATCCCTTACGCCCTGCGCCATAGCTCGATTGTTCGCGGAATACGCTCCAATCTGCCGATCCGATTGGTGGCCGCGTTGCACGATACCTCGGTCGTCATGATTGAGCGACACTATTCCCGCTGGATAACGGAAGGTCTCGAGGAGCTTGCCGCCCGAGCTGTGGTGCCCCTCCTGGCTGCCTAGTGAATCTCTTGGCACCACCGCCGAGAAAGGTCACTGCGCGGAGTTGCGCCATATCATCAGTAGCTTAGTGGCCAGCTGTGATCCGTTGTTCTGGTGTTTGTACCCAGCATTCTGTACCAGCAAGAGCAAGAATCGCGGCCGCCGTAACACGCAGCGCGGCTAGAGAATCTCATAGACGATCAGCACGTCGTCGATCTGACTACCCGAGGGTGGGGCGGTTGGGAGATAGTTCTGGGCTGCCAACGAGGGTAGCGCGCTGAGCGCCCGCGACCCGTCCGCCTTGCGGTAAAGTACCCATCCGCGCGTCGGCACCAGCGTGGCGGTCGGCGCCATCGACAGGCGGAGGCGATAGGGCACGACCGAAAGGCTTGCGGCCGGACACGGGAACGGACTGCCGATCTGCTGGCCGGCCAGCAACGCGGTCCAGTCGTCCGGGAAATCGTGCCGCCAGGACATCAGCAGATCCGGTTTTTGCACGGCCGCTCTCAGCATGGGCGTTGCGCCCGAACCGGAACCGGTCCCGGCCGCAGCCTTGGCGACGAATCGGACGTGGAGGATGAGGTCCGAGATGGTCTGGTAATCGAACTCCGCTGCCGTTGGGAGCGATACCTCCCACTCCGACACCGCACCGGCATTCTCGAACGGCAGGTAGCGTTCGTCGTGCGGATTGGAGTCAAACAGGGCGGGATCGTTCACCCCGGTCGAGGTGATGATCTCGGCCGCCATGTCGGGCTGTTGCATGACCAGTCCGGCACCCGGCGCCCAGCCCGTCGCCGACTGGAGCAGCCGCAGCTTGACCTGGGTCGGCGTGTAGGGGCCGGTGACGCAGGGCAGGGACAACGCGACGGATTTGATGCGCATCGCGTAGAGCTTCTTGTCGTCGGCGAAGAGAGTGGCGAGGAGCCACTCCGGAATCTCGAACCGGGCGCGACCGGTGGCGCGCAGGTCGATCAGAGCCTCGGGAGCGAGCAGCCGCAACGAAATCGAGCGGCTAAGCTCGAACTCGCGCGTGTTGAAGCGCATATGGGCCGCTTCCAGCTCGCGCAGCTGGCCGCTCAGTGTCTCGCCGGCCAGCAGGCCTTGGCGGGTGCTGTCCCAGGCGCCGAAGGCCACATAGGTCTCGCTCCGGCCGAGCTCGATCTTGAAGGCCTGCTGGGCCTGCTTGGCGAGGTCGAAGGCCAGCTTGTAGGCGTTGCGGTGAAGGCTCTTCAGCTTTCCCGACATCCAGCCATAGAGCTGCTCATTGGTGAACTTGGAGTGCATCCAGTCGTGGACCGCCTTCGACTGCTCGACCTGCAGATCGTGATTGTCGAGCTCCTTCTCGGCCATGGCGACGCGGATCTCGGCGGTCGCGATCTGCTTGTCGGCCTGCTGGACCTCCTGGGCGGCAAGCTGGGCCTGCAGCGTCCAATCCTCCTGGCGGCGGACGTAGGACGCGGCGGTGAGGGCGCGGCCGGCCTTGTTGAGCATCGTCGAGGCAATCGCGCCCGCCGCCTGGCCCGCCAGGCCAACCGCCCGCGCAGGGTCGATCTTCTTGGCGAAATGAACGCCGTTGCCCGACGTTCCGGTATCCATCGTGATCAGCGAAATCACGCCAGAGAGGAGCATCAGCCCGTGCTCCGCGATCTGGAAATTATTGGCGGCCTCGGTGAGCGCCTTGGCGCTGCTCTCTTCCGCGATCATGAACTGGCGGCTCGAATAATGGTCGAGGCGGGTCTCGGCGAGCTTCTTCGAATAAGCCGCCGCCGCGAGCGATTGTTTGGCCTCCTCGAGCGACAGCCTCCTGAGGGCTCGGGTGGCGCCGAGCAGGTTGAGCTCGTGGACCTGATGCAGATTGGCGAGATCCTCGGCATCGCGCTTTTCGAGCGCGGCGAGGAGCTGCGCGCCTAGCGACTTCACGTCGTTGCAGAATTCGGTTGCCCGCTGCACGAGATAGCTGAACCGGTGGCGCGGGTTCGGCGCCGCGAGGCTGTCGAGCACGTCGGAAAGGTCGAGGCCGGACGCCACCGCCCTGACCAGAAGCGCCGGATCGATTGGCGGGGCGAACAGCGCGAGATCCCGCTCCTCGCCTTCAATGTTGCGGCAGTGGCGGATCTTGAATAGGCGGTCGGCGACCGTGTCCCAATAAGCCAGCAATTGCGGGTTCTCTGGGATGCAGAAATAAAGGGCGGTCGGGGAGACCACCTTGGGGTTGCCGTTGGCCGGCCAGTTCGAGAGGGCGACCGTCGCGTTTTCGAGGGCCGCGGCGGCATTGGAGAATTGGTCCAGCGAGCCGAGGAGATCGAGGAAGGTGCGGTCGGACCGCGGCTTGCCCTCAACCTGGCGCGGTTTGGGTCCGAGGATCTCGGAGGCCAGCATGTAGAGCTGCAGCGCCTCGTTGACGCTTTCCCGGCTGTCCTCGCGGAACAGCTTGTCCCCCCAGTCGATCAGGGTGTCGATATATTCCATGACCGTCCAGCGCATATAGGCCTGGATGCGCATCTCGGCGACGGCGTGCGGCTCGAATGGATGCTTGCGCCACTCGGCGATCTGGGCGGCGAAGGCGTCGCGCTTCGCTTGGTCCTGCGGCGCGCTGCTTTGCAATAGTCTCATCAGGCTGTCGATCGAGCCCTCGCTGACATGCTCATGGAACGGCTTCACCATCCAGAAGCGCGACGCGCCGAGATCCTCGTCGCGGTTGGTGGGATCGAAGACGAAGCTGAGCCAGCGCAACGCCTCGGCATGCTTGCCGTCGACTCGAAGCTGATGGCCGATCAGCGCCGGCAGGTGGAAGAATATCTCCCAGTTGTACGCGGAATACGCGCCCTGATAGCCGAAATCGAAGGTTAGGCTTGGGTGCCCGATCACGCGGTTGGTTGGTGCGTATTCCGCGACGAAATAGGGCTGGTCCAGCAGTTGGCGCCGCATCGGCGCGCCGTCCCCGCTTTTCCCGGGAGCCAGAAGGCCTTCGATTCCGAACCGGTGAAGCTCCCGGAGCATGAGGCAGCAATGGGGATGCTCATGCAGCTCGACGAGAAATAGTTCGTTATCATAGGTCTGGGCGCCCCCGAGCCAGCTGGCGACGTCGAAGCGGGTGATCAGATGCGTGTGGCGGCGGTCGGCCAGAAAGAAGGGATGGTGCGCGGTCGCGTCCAAATCCTGGTGCGCATAGGTCGTGGTCCAGGGATGATGCGAACTCATCAGCACGGGCACGCTGCCATAGGGCCCGACCGTGTAGCCGGTGTCGAGCTTGACGTTCACGCTGGGCGCCGGATCGGGGTAAGGCAGGCCGCCGCCCTCGGTCAGCTGCATGGCGGCCTGAACGACCGGGTACGGCTGAGCGACGTAATAGCCCACGCCATGCGACGGCGTCGGCATGACGGGACGGCGGAGGGACAGGCGTTCGTCGCAGCCGCTGATCAGGAAGTCCGTCTCTTGGGTGAGCATGTGGTAGCTGCCGGTCATTACCCGCCGGACATGGATGATCAGGTCGCCCTGCGATTGTTCTGCCCAGAAAAAGAAGTCCTTTGGATCGAGGCTCACTTGGTCGCCGAGCGGGCCGAACGGCTGGTTCCCGCCGGTTAGCCGGTCCTCGGTACTCGCCTCGTCGAACAGCAGGGCGCCCGAATAGGTGCCGGCCGTCCAGAATTTGTCATATTGCTTCTTCGGCGTCCAATTGCCGAACTCCCGTTTTGAATAGCAGAGGCGGACTTCCAGATAGGGCGCGCCGCGGTCGCTGGCGCCGGGGGCCCGGACCTTCCTGTGCTCCTTCTCCGTGAAGACGGGCCAGAACAGATAGAGGCGCCGGTTGAACATCGTCGGGATGAGATGGTCGCCCTGGATGTCGATCGGCACCTCTTCCCAAGCGCTCCAGCGCCGGTTGGCGTCGCGGCGGCGGTAGAAATAGACGTAAGGTGGGTTCCACGTCCGGCCGAAGACGTGGCTGACGCCTTCGACGTCGTCGTAATAGACGCCGCGGATGTCGAGCCGAGACACATCCTGCAGCCGGCTCAGATAGCCGTTGAAGACCTTCTCGACATTGGGTGCGTTGAGCTCGTCCTGGAGCAGCTTCTCCTGCGCCTCGGCGAAAAGCGGCGTCTTCACCAGACGCAACGACGGGTCGATCCAATTCTCCGGATAGAGGAACACCTTCCGGTTGGCCTCCCACACCCGGTAATTCTTGCGGCACGCCCATTCCTTCTTGTCCGCCTCGTCCAGGCAGACTTCCGGCTCGAGCCCGAGCAGGCCGCGCTGGATCAGGGTCCGGCCGGCTTCGGTCGCCTGAACGATCCGCGAGGTCGTCATGCACGGCTCCATCTCCGGATCGAGCAGGAAATGGGCGTAGAGCCGCGGGATGTCGGCGAAGCCGCGCTGGCCGAGATAATAAGCGACGAGCGCGTCACGAAGGTCGCGCCTCAGCCAGTCCTGGATCGGCCGGTAAAGGGCGGTCCAGGCGGCGGCATCGCGGGCCGTGGCCTTCAGCGCGGTCCGCAGCTCGGCAACCTGGGCCGCGCTGAAGCGGTTCGCAATCCCCGGAGCGTTCGGCCCCGGCACCTGGGTCCATGCCAAAGCGAGCAGCTTGGCGAGGGGCAGGCCGATATCCCTCGACAGCGTGCGGAGTCCCAGCAGGCGCGCCGTCCAGGGGACCGGGTCGATCCCCGTCTCGAACATAACGGCTTGGTCGGCGAGCGTCTGGAGCTCGGCCGCCGGGAGACCCCACAGGATCGAGGACGGCCCCATCTCAGCCAACGCCCAACTGCCGAACGGACCGGGATTGGGCTGCCTCTGCAGCATCTGCGCACGCATGAAATAAGCGAATTGGGACACATCCAAAGCCCTGGCCTGGGCGACGGCGCGGGCCGTCCAGATCAGCGGCGCCGCGGCGACCCCGCCGAAGCGGTTCAGCCACGCTTCGAGCACGACCGGAAACCGGACCATGTTCCACGCGGTCGGGCCGCCGCCGAACGAGGCGTAGTTGATCAGCACCTCGGCGCCGCCCGGATCCACTCCGAGCGCTTTCATCAGCCGGGATCCGCGCCTGAGGTAACGGAAGAATTCGGCGAAGACCGGCGCGACGTCGGTGGCCGCGGCCGCGACCCAGCTCCGGTTCACCACCGGAGCACCGCCGGCGGCGGGAGTCTCGAGCCGCGGCTGCTGGAAGGAATCGCGCAGGTGCGCCCCGCCGATCGGAGTCGGCGGCTGCGTGCGGGTGAGCCCCGGTATCTTCACGATCGTCGACTGATATTGGTTGATCATCCGGGTAGCGGTGTCCGGCGGCAGTCCCGCCGCGTCCGCCATGGCGAGGTCGAACGCGGCTTCGCGCGCCGCTCGGAGCGACGCGACCTTGGCGGGGTCCGGGGCCGGAAGAGTCCCGGCCGTGGGCGGCGATTCGACGGGGAGGAGCGCGGCTTCGACCGCCTCCCAGGCCGATTTCACCTCGGCCGCGAACGCCTTGTCGACCGCCCGTCCGGCGGCGTCGAGCGCCCATCCGCCTTGCCCTTCCAGCATCGCCAGAAGCTCGGCGGGCGGGATCGGGATCTGATTCAGTGCGTCCAGCTCGAAGAGCAGCTGAAAGGTGGAGTCCGGGCTCTTCCAGGGGGTCAGATCGGGAGGGAGCAGCCTCGCGGTGGAGCTGCCGGCGTCCGGAACCTCCGACGGCGGGGTTGGAGCGGGAGGGAGCAGCCGGACCGCGGCGTCGAAGTCGGCCTGCGACAGGCGCAGCGCCGCCGCGAATTCGGCCGCCGCAGCGGCCGCCGTGCCGTCGAACCAGGCGAGCAGGATCCCGATCGGCCTGCCCAGCCGCTCGGCGGCCGCCGAAGCGGCGGCGAGGCGGCAGATGAATCCGGCGTCGATACCGCCCGTGCCGAACGCCGCCAGCGCTTGATCGAGCTCGGCCACCGTCAGTCCCGAGCGCCGCCGGAGCCGTTCGAAGCGCATCGCCCGGTCGGCGGTCGCGGCGTCGAGCGCAAGCGCGCTGCCGTCGGCCTTGGCGAGCTTGGCCTGGTCGATGTCGCAGGGCGCCCTCTCGGCGAAGGCTACATGGTCGAACGGGAATTGAGTGCCGCCGCTCCCGCGCACGAATTTGGTCCCGAGCAGGGTCTCGAGCGCGGCGAGATCCGCGAATTCGGCGGTGTCGAGCAGAGGCTTGACCTGCGCCCCCGGCGCCGAGTTGAGGCCCCAGTGAGTCTTCCAGAAGCCGGAGCCCGTATTCGGCGTGGCGATGATCGCGAATTCCTCCGGGATGAGGCCGAACCGGGCGCAGGCCCAGCTGGTCCGCTCGGCGGCGTCGCGGGCCGTCCAGCCCGGCGCCGACAGCGCCTCGATGAGCCTCGCATGATCCCGCCCTAGCGCGTCGAGCAGGGCGCGCGCCTCGCCGAATATCGGATCGTAGGGCAGCGCCCACCGCACATTGCTGCTCAGCAGCAGGGCGTCGGCGGCCGCGAAGGGAATGCGATATTCGGGCTCGAGCAGCCGCGCGTCACTGTCGCCGTGGGTCTGGAGGTCGCCGAGCTTGGGCCCGGTTCCCGCCGGCAGCATGGCGTAGGACAGAACCTCGTTGACGATGTCGATATAGGGCATCGCGGTGTTGGCGTTGGCGCAGTTGAGTAGGATGTTCGGGATTTCCGGCCGGCGGCGGACGAGCTCGTCATAAGCGCTGTGGATCGGCGAGTCCGACCCGATATTCTCGTCGTGAAGGCAGGCGACGTCGGCGCGCATCCAGTGGAGCAGGTCCGCGAGATAGGCGGCGGGGCCGTAGACCGACTGGCAATGGGCGCAGGCGCAGAAGTCGGCATTGCCGAACAGGGTGGTGAGGTTGGGGAAAGCGGGACCCGTGTCGCGCAGAGTGAATCGGGTCCAGTCCGGGCGGTCGATCAGCCCGATCGCATAGGAGTCGGCGAACCCTTGCTGGGCATTCCTGTAAAGCGTCTGCGCCATGTCGGCGCCGAGGCTCGGGCCGAGTTGCTGCTGG
Organism: Allosphingosinicella sp.; assembly: GCA_036403015.1. Taxonomy (GTDB): domain Bacteria; phylum Pseudomonadota; class Alphaproteobacteria; order Sphingomonadales; family Sphingomonadaceae; genus Allosphingosinicella. The sequence goes on along the minus strand of DASWRU010000059.1, from coordinate 21,678 downwards.
ACCCTCGCCTTGCCGTCGGCCAGCAGGGAATAGCCCGAGGTGTAGCCCTTCTCGATCAGCGCCTCGGCGACGGCGAAGTCACGGTTCGGGGCGATCTGCAGGGTGCGCTGGAGCGCCGCCAGGCGGCCGAGCTGGGAGTCGTTGGGGCGTGCCGCCTCGGGCACTCCGGGTCCGGTGAAATAGCCTTGCACCGGCTGGCTGCGGATGTCGAAATCCGGATGGGCGGCGAGGGTCTTCGCTAGAGCGGTCGAGCCGGCCATCGTGCTGGCGGCGAAACGGGCGGCGAGGTTGCGGCCCGGCGCTGCCGCTTCGGTCGCTCCGGCGATGGCACCGGCGAAGTTCGCTTCCGCGTCGGGCTTGTCGCGATAGGCGGCGGGAACGCCCGCTTCCTTGACCAGCACGCGCCAGCCGTCGGCGGTCATGAGGTGAAGCCGATCCTGGTCGAGCCCGGCCCCGCCGCGCTTGAAGATCGGCGGAGTGTCCGGCCGCTCTCTTGAGAGCGCCGCCAGCATCGGCGCATGCTGGCCGACCGTCGCGAACAAGGCGAAAATCTCTCCGAACAGGCTCTTTTGCGCGGCCGTGAGGCCGTCGACTGAATCGAGCGCGGCGGCGGGGCCTGGAGCGTCGAGCACGGCATCGAGCACCCGTGACTTCAGCGCCGGCTCGACCGGCGCCCACGCGATCGCCTTGGCGTCGGCGAAACACCCGTCGTCGGCGAGGTTGAAATGAAGCAGGTCGCGCGCGGCGATAAGGGCGTCATTGGCGGCACCGGAGTCTGGCAGGGGCGCGATGATCTTGTCCTTCACCGCCTGTTCCAGCTCCCGCTTCAGCGCGGCGCGGGAGCGCAGCAGCAGCGCCGGAAGCGCCACGTCGCCATGCGCCGCAATCAGCGCGTAGAGCGGCGGCACGAGGTCGAGCGCGGGCCGCTCTTCCCTGACCCGTCGGGCGGCTTCCTCCGCGGCCCGGCGAAGGTCCTCGGCTGCCTTTTTTGCTGCCTCCTCGGCGGCCCGGCGCAGCTCTTCCGCGGCCTTCTTCGCCGCTTCCTCGGCCACCCGGCGAAGCTCCTCGGCCGCCTTCTTACCCAATATTCCCGCCGCAGCCGCGGCGACCTGCGAAGCTGCAGAGGCCTTGCCCGGCGGCGGTGCAGCCGCGGCCGGCGCGGCTTTAGTTCCTGTTGGCGGGCCAAGTGGTGGCATCGCCGTTGTGGCGGGCGCCGGCGCCCGAGGCAGAAGCGCGGCCCGCTCGGCCCCCCGCGCCTGGGCGGCCGCGAGCCGGCCAATCAGTATTTCGTCGACTCCGGAGATTCGCGGCAGCGCGGCGCGCTCCTCGGGTGGCAGGCCGGCAACAGGCCGGGCCCCCGCCCAAGGAGCCAGCATTGCCGCCACCCGTTCATATTCGGGCAGGGCGGCGAGGGGGTCGGGATAGTCGATGACGACGTCGACATCGCTTCCAATGTCGTATTCCACCGAAGACGAAGCTATGGGCTGACTCGAGCCGCGCGTATAAAGGCGAGCGACGAGGTCAATGGAGCCGGCCTGCTGCAGCCTTAAGATATGGCTGAAGTCGCCGGTACCGACATTTTCAGCCCGCCCGATCTCTCTATCCGAGCCCAAGGACCGGTCATACAAAACCACGGCCAACCCCAAGGGTATCGAGCCAGTCCGACGGAGGTGGGGCGGAAATCGGACTATTGCCCTTATAGTCACGTCTATCATGAACTATCCCCCTTGCCTGTGCTGCCACTTCGCTATCTTGACGGGCCTGGTCCCGGCAGGGTGCTACCGACGGCCACCGGATCCGGCTCCGCCAGACGAACCTCCTCCGTACTTTAACGCGGGAGACTCGTACTCCTGCTCATCGCGAACGTCGTTCGTCATATCTTTTCTTGTTATTTTCAGGAGTTTTCCGATTGCTTGCTGCTTTTCATCCCAATCTCGGTGAACAACTACCAATTCCGCGGACGATACGAATTTTCCCATAAAATCGCCCAGATTGGCCAGGACGTCCTCCCACTGATCTTGCTGTGCAGAACGCGCAAAGGCGGTTACACCATCACCTAAAAGAGATGCTCCAGGTGGCAGGGAAAGTCGCGTTACGTTGGTGATGTTAAATTGGATGGTGCCAACCCCGAAGGCATCTTCCGTGTAGGATCCAGAGAACGTTATCGCACCGGCCTCGGGATGCCCTTCCAGCGTTTTGAATGACATGTCGAAGCTGCTGCCGTCGGAGCTCATGCTGTCCACTCGCACCCGGCCGCTGTCACCCCAGATGGCTATGTCTATACGGTCACCAACAGAAAGCTTTTTGTCCTTATTAACATCAACGGGTACGTAAGTTGCCCATGGATTGTTAGTTATAGTCTGCGGGCTTGATGTGAAAGTTGACTTAAACTTCTCGAAATCCTCACGAGTCCCTGACAATGTAGCTTTATACATTTGTAGCTGAACTTCGCCATCGCCCGCCTTCAGGCTCTGGTCCTCACCTCCAGGCTGATTTTTGAGCGCAAGTCGGTCTAGCTTATCCACCGTTCCGGGCTTCAAGCCGACCAGCGCGTCAAAATCCAAGCGGGGCGGTTTTCTGGATTGCCGGCCATCCGGATCGTGCCGTGAGAGGGGCGAGCAGCGTCCATACCAATAGAGGTTCGGGCCTTCCGCCAGCTGGCCGGGATCCGCGCTCAACCACCGCCCCAGCCACGGCAGATAATATCGCGCCGAATGGTACGCGAGCCCACTCTCCTCGTCGCGCTCCATTCCCGTGTAGCGGTAACGCTTCTGGCTCAGCGCGGCGTTCTTCCAGTGCAAAGCGGTGGTGCCGTAGGGGTGATATTCCTCGTAGGATATCGGCGCCCCGGCTTCGTCCGCCTCGAGGCAGGCATTGAGGAGATGGTCGTCGAGCTGGTAGCGGAGCACCGGCGCCCGGCCGGGCGCGGCGGCGCCTCCGGCGTCCTTCTCGGTTTCGACCAGCAGCACGCGCCGCTCGTCGTCCTCGACGTGGAGGCTGTCGCGGCGCAGGTCGAGCGTTCCGCCGACCCAGCGGCGGTAGATTTCGAAGCCGCCCAGGTAGAGCCGCTCCTCCTTGACGTTGCCCTTGTCGATAAATTTGCGGACCCGCTCGCCGCCGCCGTCGTAGCGGTAATGCGCGTCGACGCTGCCGATGCGCATCGTCTCGGGCTGGTTCTCGGAATTCCAGGCGATCGAGGCGATCGACGGCGGGGCGAGGATGTTGCCCGCCGCGTCATGCTCGTAGAGCTCCGCGGCGGAGGCGCCGGAAAGGCGGGTGGAATAGAGGCGGTTGGAATTACCGGGGTGCGAGGAGGCCGGGAAGGCGGAGGCGATGCCGAGGCCCGAACGCTGATAATCGTAGAGATAGTCGCGGGTCCAACTCCCCCCGCCCGGAGCGACGTGGCGCATGCGCATGATGTTGCCGACGGGATCGTAATCGTAGCGCTGGGTGTAGCCTCGCAGATTCTGCATGTCCGTGTCGACCGGGATCGCCTGCGCCAGGGCGGCCGGCGCCGAATGCTGGGCGCCGCCGAGAGTCTGGAGGGAATGCTCGCGCCCCCTGGCGGCGGTGAGGCGGTAGAGGGCGTCATATTCGTAGAGCCGCCGCGGCTCGACGAGCCCCTCGTTATACACCTTGTCCTGGGCGAGATCCTCGATCTCGACGATGTTGCCGACCGGGTCATAGGCGTAGAGGAGATGCTGGAGCGGGGCGGGCTGGGGAGCGTCCGGCGCCGGCACGCCGTACGCGTCGCGCTGCCAGTCCCGCGTCGCCAGCATCTCGCTCAGCCGGTCCGTGGTCGGCTCGTAGAGATAGAAGCCGGCGACGCCGTTGCCATATTCGATCCAGGCGCGCTGGCCCTTGGCGTCGTAGCCGATATCGTTCACCGCCGGCGGCGCCGAGCGGCCGGGCAGGTTGCGCAAGTCGACCGTCCGAAGCGCGCCGCCCTCGTCGTAGCCGTAGAGCGTCCCCGATCCGTCGGGCGCGCGCTCGAGCATCGGCCGGTCCTGGGCGTCATAGTCGGTCCGGCTGGCGAGGCGCGGCTCGAACAGGCCGGGCGCCTGGGCGGCGAACCAGGAGTCGATCTGGGCGTCGGCCGGTAGCCCGCTCCAGTCGGCGACGGCCACCGGATCGGCGAAGACGAAGCGTTCCTGGGCGACCGGATTGCCCTTGAAGTCGTGATCGGGCGTGCGCATCGCCCCCGCGCCGTCGAAGACCAGCCAGGCCTGGCCGCGCAGGTTGCGGGCGGCGGCGTTGGGCGCAGCCTCGCCATAGACGATGCGGTCGCTGACCGTTGCCGCGCTGGACGCCGGATCGACCACCGTGGTCGCGGTCGGCCGTCGCAGGCGGTCGTAATCGTTGCGGACATAATGGCCGCGCGGGGTCCAGTGGTGGCGGGGCTGGCCGTCTGCGGCGGCGAGGGCGAAGCTCTCGCCGGAATCGTTGCTGACCGCCCGCAGCGGCCGCCCGGCCAAGTCGAAATCCTGCAGCAGCGCCCGATTGCCGTTGGCGTCCCAGATCTCGCGCTGCCGGCCCTCGATGTCGAGGACGATGCGGCTCTTGTAGGTCGCGGCGGCCTTGTTGTCCTCTTCCGTCAGGATCGGCCGGCCGAGCGGATCGAAGTGGGAAATGGCGGGTGTGCCGGCATGGCTCTCCGCCAGGGCGCGGGCGCGCTCGCTCTTGCTGCCCGACGGATTGGCGGCCCCCGCTTTGTCCCACGGCGCGCCGGGATGAAGCGTGTCGTTGCGGTCCCAATACTCCTCGCGCCAGGCGTCGAACCTCACCCGCGACGAGGTGAGATCGGGGAAGCGGGTCGCGATCGGCCGCGACAGCGGATCGTAACGTATCTCGGGCGACACGCCCCACAGCCGAAGTTCGTCCTCCTCCTCATAGGCCTCGGTGACGCTGAAATAGGGTTCGTAGCGGCGCAGCGCATTCCCCTTGTTGTCGTAGACCGTCCGCCCTGAACCGACCCAGCGCGGATCGGCGTAGCGGCTGTTCAGGACTCCGCCGGCAACGTACCAGGCGCGGCCGGGCCGCACCCGCGTCTTGGTCGCCAGCTCCCGGCCGAAGCCGTCCGAATAGACTCGGGTCTCGAGCCAGCGGGAGGCGGGGTCGCCGTGGGTCTCGCGCGCTTTGACATGAGCGTAATTCGGCCGTCCCGAATTCGACCATTCGCTTTCGACATAGTCGAAGCTCTGGGTGGGCGCCGCCAGGCTGTCGCCGTCGGCCGAGCCAGTCTTTCCGGCGGCGGCGACGGCGATAGGCCGGCCGAAGCCGTCATAGGCGGCGAAGCGGCGATTGCCGTTGGGATCGGTGACCTCGGCCGGCGCCATGTGCCGGTAGTCGATGCCGGCGGAGACCGAATTGCCATTGGGATCGGTCACCGAGACCGGCAGAAGCCAGCTCCCGTCATAGCCGATCCTCCACACCGCGCCGAAGGCGTCTTGGGTCTTGGTGGGCTGGTAGAAGCCGGCGGGCGCGAAGGATTCGAGCGGCGAGCCGATCCACCAGCCGTCGAGCGTGATCGGGGCACCGTTGGCGCCGGCGAGGGAAAAGCTGCGCGGCTCATAGCCGTCGGCGGCCAGGTCGACGCCCGCTTGGGTCCGGCGCTGGCCCAGCACCGAGCCGAGCAGGGGATCGGTCAGCGCTAGCGAATAGGTCCGGTACGGGAGAGCGAGCGGGTCCATTTCGCCGATCGGCAGCTCGGCCGCGCTCAGCACGTCGTCGGCGTCGGGATCGGCGTCGGCGCTGGCGTCGCTGCGGTAGAGCCTCACCTCGGCCGAAAGCAGCCGCCGCGCCGGGCCGGCGCCCGGGGCCTGGTCGAAGGGAAGCATGGCGGCGAGAGCGTCGAGGGCGAGGCGCGCCTCGTCTTCCGCGAAGGTGGCGGGCGGCGCGGCCAGGCCGGTGACTTCGAAGCCGACGCTCCACACCGGCACCGAATGGCGGTGGCGGCCGGGCTGGGCGACATCCTCGGCGAAGCCCCCTTCCTCCACCGTCGCCAGCATCCTGCCCTGAGCGTCGGCCACGGCGGCGAGGTCCGGCGCGGCCGGCCGCTTCGCCGGCCGACGCGGATAAGCGATGCTGAGCTTGCGCAGCGCATTGCCGAAGCGATCGAGGTCGAGGATCAGCTCGTGGGCGATGCGGGGATCGTCGGCAGTCCGCTCGAAATGCTGCGTAAGCGATTCGATAGGATGAGCAGCGAAGACTCCATAATCACGATCGCCCTCGCCGCACGGCTGGAGCCGCCGCACCAGGCACCGGCTTTCCGTCACCAGATAAGGGAGGTCCTGGCCCTGCGAGCCATCGAGCGCGTAGACCTCCCGGCGCAGGCTCTGGCCGCGCAACGCGCGATGCGCCTCACGTCGCTCGCGCGCCGTCACGGCGCCCTCGATGCGGCTGTCGGGAAGCTGGATCGCATCTTGGAAATATTCCTGCGCGAGGCCAGTACTGACCGCCCCAAGGGTCCATGCGCCGGTGTGAAACCAGCTTCGGGTCACCACCGCCGGCAGGTCGTGGGGAGCCGGGGCGGCGACCGTCTCGACGTCCCGCTGCTCGACCATGCCGAAGCCGCGAAACTCTCGCTCGGCACGGTCGTAATATCCGTGGCGATAGGCATATTCGGAAACGAGCCGTCCGCCGGAGACGAGGTCGCGATGAACGACGCGGCTGACCACCTGAACCGGAAAGGGAAGCTTCGTCCGCCACGGCCGGCCGGCGCGCCGGTCGGTACGGTAATGGACGCCGGATGCCTGGTGTTCGATCTCGCTGCGCGCACCGGCCCCGTTATCGACGCTGGTCAACAGATAGGGCTTCACGCCTCCGTTCAGATCGACGAACCGGAGCGCCCGGCCTTCGTCCTGCGGCCGGCTCGAGGACCAGATCAGGCAGGCGGTGCCGATCCCCATCAGATCCGCGAGATCGACCTGGGTGAGCGAGTCGAGGGTTGGAAAGCCGGTCGCGAGGCGGTGCGCGGCCGACCAGCTGTTGCCGGCCTGGTTGATCCACCACGTCGAGCGGTGGCGGCCCAGATAGATGAGGTCGGTGGTGCCCGAGCCGTCGATGTCGCCGAGCCGAAGGCGGGCGGGGTCGAAAAGATCGGGGCTATCGAACGAGGGCGCGCTGTCCATGGCCACTTTGGCGCCGAATCGGCCATAGCCCCGGTTCGGCCAATAGCAGGCCTCTCCGTTCCGGATGCGGACGATATCGGAAAGACCGTCACCGGTCATGTCGGCGAGGAATATCCCCTCGAGATCGTTGCTCAGCACGCGAGCCGGCCCGCTCTCCTCGTCGAGGCCGGTAAAGGTCCGCGCCCCTTCGGAATAGCCTTGGCGGCCGCCGTTCCGGAACCAGACTATCTCGTTGTCGCGCAGCAGCAGGGCCTCGGCGCGCCCATCGCCGTCGAGATCCGCGTGCCGCAGCGATCGGTCCGCCCAATCGATGGCGGCATCGCGCGTGAACGGGCGAAACGGCTCCCATCCGTCGTCGTCCGAGCGGGCGGCATAGCCGGCCGGCGCGGCGCGGCTGGTGGCATAGAGTTTGCCGTCCGCCTCCAGCTGGACGAGGTCCGCGCCCGCGGCCGCCCGTGCCCAATTGGGCTTGGTGGCGACCAGCTTCAGGGCCTCCAGCCGGCCACCGCCGTTGCGCTTGAAGAACCATGCGTCGGCCTGCTCGACCAGCACGCCGGGCGCTGCCTCCTCATAGAGATCGACAAACCTGTAGCGCATCCCGTCGACGCCCTGCGGCAGGTGCTCGAGGGACTCGCCGTCGAGCGTCCTGACTTGGGGGTCGGGCGAGGCGCGGCTGTAACCGAAGCTGAGCTTCGGCCGTTCCTCCATCACCCCGGCGGCGTTCCAGCCGCGCTGAACCGCCTCGATCAACCGGGCTCCCGCGGGATCGCCGTCATGGGTGAAGTCCAGGCTGGCCGTCAGGACCGGTCCCGGGCCGAGCTCGGCAAAGCGATGGAAGACAAGCACGCGGCGGGCCAGCCGGCGCGTCCGGACCTCGAATCCGGGCCGGAAGTCCGACGAGGGGTCGGTTCGATAATCCCAAGCGCGGACCTCGGCCGGAGTCGGCGCAACCGGGTCGTGTTCCCCATAATCGATGACGATCTCGAAGTGGAAGGCGGGGGAAGCGGCGCCGGCGCCGGGTGCGACGGGGGCCTGAGCGCCATATTCGATCCGCTTGAGATAGCGCTGGGCCGCCGCCTGGCCGGAATTCCGGTTGCGTTCGGCGGCGAACGCAGGGACTCGCGAATCATCCTCCGCCTTGTAGTGGTAACGCACCAGGTCGCCGCGGTCGTCCTGGACCTCGCACAGCAGCCAGGCGAAGACTCGCGACGGATCCTCCGGGTCGGCAATCCGGCTGGCGGGCGTCTTGCCATAGCGACTGGTGACATTGTCTTTGTCGATCGAAACCCAGAATATTTCTCCCGTCGGCCGATTTCGCCACTGTTCGATACGGGCGAACAGGCCCTCCTGGCGCGGCACGAAACGTCTGATCTCGAACGGACCCTGTTGGCGCACGTCGGGCAGCCACGATCCGCCGACGAGGCTTTGCGCGGGCACCAGGTCTTCGGCGCCGGAGAGGACGAACGTGTCGGGCAGGTCGGCAGCCCCGTAACGGGGCAAGCTCCTTTCCGTGCCGCGGCTGATCCGGGGTACATCGAGCGACCACCCCATCCCGAACGCGCCCAGGCCACCGCCGGAACCGTAGGCCAGCGACAAGGCCGGCGCGGTTCCGCCGCGACCGGCCGGCAAGGGCAAAGGGATTGCGAGGGACGCGCTACCGGTTGCCGGATTGATCGCGAGCTTCTCGCCAATCCCTCTAAGAGCGCCCCCGCCCTTGGGAAGAGTCAGTTCGGGCAGGCCTGGCGGAGCGCGGCCAAGGGACGGCCGGGCACCCCGGTGAGCAGGAGATTCCGACGGGGCCGATGGCCCGCGCGCCGGTCGAGCCGAGGCCGGCCGGCTCGACTCCTCGCGACCTGAAGGGGGGATTGCCTTGCCGCGGGGGGTTCGATTTCGACCGAAATCCTGGTCCCCCACCATATTTGCCCCCGCCCCTGTCGAGGAACATGGGACAAAAGCAAGCTCGCTGCAACAACGGCGGAACAACGGGGACGAAAGGCGACGAGCTGCCCAGCCCTAGGGGACGACGATTCGCACCGAGCTCGGGTCTGCCGGAAGCGTGCCGCAAGACTCAAAGCGCGCGAGTTCCCCCCGCGCGCTGCAGCGCTAATTGTCCCGCAACATGGATGTCGCCGCCACTGATCGGGGCTCCGGGCCAGCCACCTACGTTGGGGCTGGCGGCGCCGTGCGGAAACAGGATGATCGTCGCGCGGTCCTGGAAACCGGAGCCCGGTATTTCCTCAGGCGTTGGCCGCTCGTTCGTGAGAGGTTCGCCGCGAAGCAGCGAAAGAACGGCCGCCGAAACTTCGCCGGTTTCACCGGCGGGCCCAGTGCCGCCGACGATGGCGAAAACGGCCCGGAAGACGTTGTCGTCCCGACGAGCAACCACCAGCGCGAGATCGGGCCTTGTCGTGGAGCCGAATCCCCAGGCGCTCGCGGTGAGAGCGCTGGCGCCGGGCACGACCACGTAGGGAATGCGCCTCGCGTCGAGGTACTCCTCTCCTCCGGCAGTCTGGGTGTCAGGCCGCCCCAACGTCGTCTTCGATATGTAGTAGCCGGCGTAAGGACCGCTCCCTCGGATCGAGGGGACCTTGATCTGATAGCCTGCGGGGGCCGTCCGCTGCTCCCGAACGATACCGGGCCAGCTGACTACGCATGCCAGATGGCGACCGCACTCGGGATAGTTCGCCGACTGCGCCTCGCGGAACGTGGCGAGGCACCTTCTCGATGACGGCCTCGTCTCTGTGGGCAAGATTTCGGATGGAGGGACGATTGCCCCGGATGCGTCGCGCACGGTTACGCCGTTGCAGATATGGTCGAGAGCAACGGTCGTGTTCGTACAGACGCTGTCGACGTAGTCCCCACCGGAAGGCGAATAGGCGTTGGGGGCGCCGTCGACTTCCCGACGAAGTCGCGTCACGAACATGACTGACCTGCGGTCGGGGGACGCAAGCAGGTTCACCTGCTCCGGGAGGTCTCCGACTTGCTGCAGCGTACAGGTCGCCGCGTCGGACTGCTGCGCCTGCAAGAGGAGTGCAAACAGGACAGGTGAAGTACAGAGCCTCTGGTAGAATCTTGTCTGTCGCGTCGGAGACATACGGCAGTACCTCCCCAGTGCAGCCGCGCGAGTGAGTCGCTCCCGGCGCCGCCGGTTATGATAGCATATGTCCCTCACCAGTCTCAGGAAGAATCGTCGACATGCGCTTGCCAGCTCGAGGGCAGCTCAGCGGAAAGATCCCGGTCCTGCTTTAGCGAATGTCGCCGATCGCCGGCGCTATTGCCGCACGCCCACCGTGAGGACAATCTTGTGCTGCCGGCTGAGATCCGTCAGGTCGCGTCCCCGGCTATAGTCGATCGATACCTTCCAGTGGGCGGAATCCGAGGGGGTCAGCCCGACCGAGGCGGTCCACAGCGTGGCGTTGGAATGACTTCCCCAGACGGTCCAGCGGCTCGAGACTCCCGCGGCGATGGTCCCGAAGCCGATGCCCTTGCCGAGCGACCAGCCGAAGCTGAAGCGGCCGTCCACGCCGAGGCGGCCGAAATTGTTGCGGGTCGCGAGATCGGTCTTGTCGCCGGGATTGGCGACGTCCTCGAAATCACCGATCCCGGTGATCTCGCACCGCGCGAAACTCTTGCCCGGCACGTTCCAGCTTTCGCAGAAGTCGAACCAGGGCGGGGTCACGCCGAGGTCCGCCCGCCACAGGCTCGATTTGAGCTTGTGATCGCTTTCCCAGGCGCCCTTCAACGCGACTTCCCAGCCGCCATTGTTCGGGTACCACAGGACGGCGCCGCCCACGGCGAAGTCGTCGACCTTCTTCTTTCCCGTATGATATTGCAGGCTGGCAAAGGGCTGGAACTCGATCGGCGTGCCATGCCCGAGGAAAGGCGCCGTATAGCCGAGATAGGCGTCGACGTCCCAAGTGGTGGTTTTCGCTTCGCGATCCGAGGAGACGCCAATGCTCGCGAAGCCGCGTTTCTTGAAATCCTTCCCGATGTCCGCCTCTTCCTTAGCAAAAACCAACTCGGGCGCATCAACATCGGAAGGACGGGGCGCGCGGGGCTCGGGCTTGGCAGCGTGGGCGACGGCCGCGGTGCAGGTCACGCTGACCCAGTACCAATCGCCGTTGAGGAAGTCGCGCGGCCGTACGGTCGCCGCCGGGGCGTGCGCTGGATCGACCGTGGCCGTGAAGCCGGTCGGCGCAGGGGGCGCATCGTTGGCGAGGTCGAGCAGATTATCATTGAGATTGGCGAGGGCGAGGTCAGTCCCCTCGCATCGAACCCGGGTGCAATCGTCCGACTTCTGGGCCGCGATCGTCCCGAGCCGGCTCTGAAGGAGGGCCGTGGCGAGTTCCGTCGACATCGGCACCTTCGCGTCGGCGAGCGCGACGTCTCGGAGGCGAGCGTTCGGCACCACCCCGGACTCGCAATCGCTGTTCTTCAAGCCGGAGAAAATGACGGTGGCGTTGGCCGACCCTGCGGCCAGGAAGCCCGTCGCGAAAGCCGCGATCGCAGCAGGGCTTCTCACAGGCCGACCTGGCGGCGCACGTCCGAGGCGATCCAACGCTCAAGGTCCGCCACGGGGCCGTTGAGCAGCGTCTGCGCGGGCAATCGAGGCGGCATAGTGATGCGGGCCTGAACCGTCGAAAGCGCGGGATCCTGCTTGATGCGACGGTAGCAATCCCGGACGAACGGCCGGATCGTACGATTGGAAAAACCGTAGCCGGAGCCATCGTCCCCGCCGACCTGGGCGTCGGCCCACGGGCTCGCACGTGGGCGCTTCCTGCGGAGTTCCGCCTGCACGGCTTGATGCGACGAGAGCACAATATCGGCGACGGTGACCACGATGAGTCTCCCCTTGACTCGCTTTTATGACTTACCACTCGAGCAGCTTTGCGGCAATATTATTGCGTACCCGTAATGGAGAAATTGCTTACCTGACCTAAGGGTCTTGAATTAGGCCTACGGAGGGGGGAACCGGGTCGGCACCGCTTCGTCTTGGCGCGGATGCACAAGACCCCCTTGCGCCGACGCGCAGCGACTCTATCCTGAATGAGCGCCGTCGTTGCGGCGCCGAGGCGTGAGAACCTCGCTTGTGATACCGGCTCTCGGCCGGGTGGCCGTCGCGCATGTCCAGACCGCTTGCGGTTAAAGGCGGCGGCGCAAGTCCAAGCTTGTTAAGAGGGCCCGGGCCGCCTATGACGTCGTCAGCCGCGCCCAGCTCGTCGTTTGCGGCCTCAGAGACGCGGTGGTGACCTTCGACGAGGCAATTCTCCCAAATGGGGGAATGGGTTAGCGCTCGGAAACGGCCTCTCGTCAGCTCATGGCCGGCGACGAGAATCTGGCGATCGACTGGAGGGACGGCGCCGCTTATTCGCCGCTCCTCGCCGCCGATCGTTCGATCATCGCCTGGGAGTGGCTTCGACGGGATCCGGGCTACCGAAGAGCCGCGCGAGGGCCGCTTGGCGGCAGGGCGAGCGGGGAGGCCGGCTCGGCCGCGGCGTGGGGTCTGGAGGCTTTCGAGGATCCGGACCGCATGGCTCCCGACGCCCGCCCGCTGTGGGGTCGAGACGTTCACCCAGCCGTGCTTGCGGCGGTCGCGGCCGAAGAAGGCGGGAGCGCCGACTCGTTCGACCCCGGAGCGTTGGGCGAGCTGGCGACCCTGCTGCGGGCCAAAGGCGGGATCGAGCATCTTTTGCTCTCCGACGGGCTGCGCGCCATCCGGGTCGACATTGTCGCCGGTTCAGTCGCGGAAGGGCCGGTTCGGCTTCGATACCTGCTCGCCGGCCTCGCCTCGGCCGAGCCGCCGTTGCTGACGCTACGGCGGCTCATCCACGTCTGTCGCGTCAGGCGGTTCAGCCGATCGCTCCATCCGCGGGAGGCCCGCGCGCGTCGCTGGCTGCTGATGCTTCGCGCGCGTGATGCCCTGGCGGCCGGCGCCGAGCAGCGCGAGATCGCGGCCATCCTGCTAAGCCCGAGCGCGCGCGAGGCGCGCTGGCGGAGTGACGCTTCCAGCCTTCGATCGCAGGCACAACGCCTTGTCCGCGGCGCCCGACGAATGGCGGCTGGAGGATACCGAGCGCTTCTACGCTAGGGGCGACCGCTCGCTCTGCTGGAATGAGGCCGCCTCCTGGGCCGGATCTACTTCGCGCGCGCTTGCGCCCGCGGGGCTGTGAACCCGGAGCCGCCGCGCTTTGTTTGCGGCCGAGGCCGAGCCGCTTGGCGGTTTCGCGCCGTGCCTCGCCGCAGAGGAGGGGAATGGACATTTAGGAACGCCGCCGGCGGCTCACCGGCGTGACCGAGGACATCGCCTCGACGATTTACGCCCTCCAGGCCGATCCGGATGAGACGTTCTCGCCGTCAAGCCTGGCCTCCACATTGGCCGAAATGGCGATCAGGGCGGTCGAGAGCTCCGGATTTGAGATGGAGAAGCGACGCGGGCTTGCCTGAGCCGTCAGGCACCGACCGCACCAAGAACCTTCAGAGCGGCATCTGACTCCGCGGCGCGGCATCTCAGCCCTTGCGGATGACGAGCTTGTCGCTCCCGCAAAGGCTGCAGCGATCCTTCCGCCGCTCGAAGCCCTCCGTCCCGGCAAGCTCCCGCGACTTGTGGTTGGCGTGCTGGCGCACCGACAGCCCGAGCCGCTCCGCGATGCAGTCGTCGCAGACCGCTTGCGGTGACAACCGCAGGATCAGGGCCCTCACGTCGTCGAGGACGGCCATCAGGGTCGTTCGCTCATGCCGGGATTGTCGACTTGGGCCTGAACCACGGATCGGCGGTGCGCTCCATGTGGATGAGCTCGTCAGGGAAGCAGCGGCCCTGGAAGGAGAGGACGTCCTCGAGGCTGCCGCGGAGCCAGAGGTCGTAATCCTCCTCATGGAGAAGGACGGGCATGCGGTCGTGGACCGGTCGCACGGCTTCGTTGCAGTCCGTCATCAGCCCCGAATAGGCCGGACCCCATTCGTGGCTGTCTTTCCAGAGGCCCGCCCAGGCGAAGATCGGGCGCTCGTGCAGGCCGAACCAGGTGCGGGTCTTGGCGCCCTTCTCGCCCTCGGCCTCACAGAAGCCGGTCAGCGGGATGATACAGCGATGCTCCGGTCTGGGCGCGACGAACCGCCACATGAAGCTCGTCAGGTCGGCGATGTTGTTGGCCGGCTTGGGCTTGATCGGCTGGCCCGTCTTCTTGCTCTTCTGGGCGAGCGGGAAGCCCCAGGTCATCGACTGCAGGATGCGCTGCCCGGCATCCTCCCTGACCACCATGCCGTGGCCGCCCGGATAGACCTCGCCTTCGGCGGCGTTGAAGTTGGTCGGCATCATCGCGCGAAAGTGCGCGGCGATCTCGGAGGCGCTCGCCTTGGTGGTGTAGAGGTTGCACATGGGCGTAAACGATAGCAGAGCATCGAAGCCCTGCAACGGCGGCTAGAAGGCGAACAGGCTGCCCTGGCCGCGGGTCCTGGGGCCGGCGATCCTGAAGCTTCCGGGCGGGAACGGCCGCAGGATCTCCTCCGCCGGGCGGGCGCCGCGCAGCCAATCCTCCCAATCCTCGGGCCTGACGACCGCCATATGCCGGTCCTTGAATGGCGCAACGTCGGGGCTCGCCTCGACGGTGAGCGCGGCATAAGCGGCGGGCCAGTCCTGGGCAGCGGGGCGCCACAGGCCGGCGATGCAGAAGAAAGGCCGGTCGGTGACGAGGCTGACCCGGTGGCGCCGCTTGCCGGCGCCGGCGTCGGCGTCGGTCTGAACGACGAACTCATTGGCGATGAGGAGGCAGGGCCTGTCGATGGTCCGCCCCTCGGCGCGGATCAGGGTGTAGGGGCGTCCGCCCGGCTCGCTCGGCCGAAGGCCCCAGCGATATTCGACCTGCGCGGCGGCCCCGTCCTTCCAGATGACGATCAGCCCGGTCTTGCCGGGTCCGTCGCCGTGCACGTCGAGCGTTGCGAGATGGCCGGCCTCAGGCAAGCTCGTCCTCCGTCGTTTCGGCCGCGCGTGTCCGGGCGGTGCGGGTGACGAACTGGACCAGGTCCGCCCAGGCGAGATCGTCGCGGCCGATCGGGGCGGGGCCGACCAGTTTCTCCCACTGGTCGTGGAACGCTTCGCCCACGGCCAAGGCGTCATCGAAGCTGAGCACCGGCAGCGGTGGCGAGGTGAGCATGCAAAGTCCCTCAGGCGGTGCCGGCGACGCCGAGGCCGCCGAAGGCGTCGATCGGATGCCGCCCCGTCGTCTCGGTGATGCGCCTCGCGTTGCGGAGGTATCGCTCGAGGAGCTGGCCGAAGCCCTTCGCGGCTCTCCGGATGTCGCGCTCGCCGGCGAGCGTCGGGCTCTGCTCGATCACCAGCGCCACGGTCTGGGCGGCGGCCTTGAGGATGATGTCGGAGTCGAGGATCACCTTCGAGGCACCTTCGACATAGCCGCCATTCTCGGCCATCGCCGTGAAGAAACGGGCGGTGAGGTCCGCCACCTCCTGGCCCTCGGCGATCTGCTCCGCTGTCGGTTCCAAAGTCACTTCGTCATCTCCTGCGCCTCAATTCGCGTTTCCACTCGGTTTGGCTCGGCATCGGCAGCGAGCTGTCGTTCGGCTCTTCATGGACGAGCTCCAGGACCGGCCCGCGGCGGTCGCAGACGCGGCAGCGGAACCGCCTCGGCACGTCGCGAAGGCCGTCGGCAAAACCCTTCCGTTCGAAAAGGTGCCAAACGGCGGCCGCGTGAAAGATACGGGCCCGCCGGCAGCCCCGGCAGGTGAGCCTGATCGCATAGCCGTGCGCCGTTGCGTCGAAGAGATCGCGTACAGGGTTCGCCGATATACGGGGGCCGCCATCGCGCCACATGGTCCTTCCAACTGCCGAATCGCTTGCGAGCGTTCTATATCTGTTCCAATGGCCGAGTCCATGTCGATGTTCCGCGAGCAATTGCTGATGAGGGCGCTGGCGGCGCTGTGCGAGGTGGCGGACGAATGCCCCACCACGCCGGCATCGAAGAACCTCAGCCTGCGGTTCATCCTCGCCTACACCTTCGTCGCGGCGGGCGCGGACCCGAAGCTGAAGTGGATCTGGAACGCCTTCTGGGAGAGCGCGACGGCGCCTCACGACCCGATGAAGCCGATGGACGATTATCTGCGCGGCACGGCCGCGCGCAGCGCCCTCAACGGCATCTGCCGGGAAGTGGGCTACCCGCCCGACGGCGAGTTGTTCCGGGCGTTGCGCGCCCACCGCCGGGTCCGCGCTCCCGGAAAGGGTGAGCCGGAGCACCGAGTTTTTGCCAACGACGAGCCTGGTGACGACGACGCGGCCTAAGAGGACCGATGGCAATCACGGGCGCCTGGGCGGCCTTTTCGAGCAAGATGGTCGAACACCGGATACGAGCCCGCCAAGTAGTGGATGCGCCCTGCGGGTTGATGTTCCGGTGCAGCCGTTGCAATCTCGGGCTCCTGCCTAGCGGAGCCGACATGGAACATCAGCAGCTGATAGAACTCACGGCGGACATCGTCGCCGCTCACGTCGCGTACAACAGGGTGGCGGTCGGGGAGATCGGGGATCTGGTGGCACAGGTGCATGGCGCCCTGACCGGACTCGGCGCGCCGCCGCCGGCGCCGCCGCAGGACGACCGGAAGGTGGGCGCCGTCTCCGTTCGCGCGTCGGTCAAGCCCGACCATCTCGTCTGCCTCGCGTGCGGCCGCAAGCAGAAGACTCTGAAACGGCATCTCGCCACTGCCCACCGCCTCACTCCGGCTCAGTACCGCGCCGATTATCGCCTGCCGGACTCCTACCCGATGGTCGCCCCGGACTATGCCCGGCAGCGCCGGGAGATGGCGATCAAGATCGGCCTCGGCCAGAAGGGCAGGGGGCGACGCAAGGCGGCCAAGCCGGCGGCGCGAGGCAAAACCGCTGCAGGGCGCGGTAAAGCGCGCTAACCGATTCTAGCCGCTGCTCCGACGGGTCGCTGACCCTGGCATCGGCTTCGAGAGGTAGGGCGAGAGCGCGTCGACGAGAGCTGGATGCGGTGGAATCGTCGCTACGACGCGCTCCGCGGTGATCAGGATCGCGCCCTCAAATCCGAGACGGCGGAGGGTGGTGATCCAGCCTTCTACCTGTGTCGGGTGGAGCAGAGCGGGCATAGCCTTCCTCCAAAGGTAGGGAAGTCGCGGCGGCGGCGAAGTTCACTCGCGCACGGTGACCGGCTCGCGGAGCTCGGCCGCGTCGCCCTCGGTCACCGCGGTGGCAGGCGCTGGTCGGCGATGCCCCAGCCGGCGAGCGCCGGCGCTCGGCGCTTGAGCTCGCGGACGTCGGCTATCCCGAATGCCCGCGGGTTGTCGACCCTAGCCAGCTCTTTCCACGAGACCGGGGCCGCGACTGGGGCGCCGGGGCGTGCCCGCGCCGAATAAGGCAGGATCGCGGTCGAGGTCCGCTGATTGCGCAGATAGTCGAGGAAGATCCTGCCCTTCCGCTTCGCCTTCGGGAGCGCGACCGTGAAGCGCTCCGGCTCCGCCTCCGCGAGGCCGGCGCAGAAGGATCGCGCGAACTCCCGGACTTCCGGCCATTCGGCGGCCGGCTCGAGCGGCACCACGACATGGATGCCCTTGCCGCCGGTGAGCAGCGGGAAGCTTTGCAGCCCGAGGGCCTCGAGCCGGTCCCGGAGCTCCAGCGCGGTGCGCTTCACTTCCTCGAAGCCCAGGCCTTCGTCGGGGTCGAGGTCGAAGGCGATCCGGTCCGGCTTCTCGATATTCTCGACGCGGCTCCCCCAGCCGTGGAACTCGACCGTGTCGGCCTCGAGGCAGGCGAGGATGCCTTCCAGGGAGTCGAGGAAGAGATACTCCTCGGTCCTGCCATTCTTCTGGAGGACCGGGAGCCGGTGCACCGGCTCGGCGAACAGGCCCTCGGGCGTTGGCGGATGGTTGCGGTTGCGCTGGAAGACGCATTCGCCCGCGGCCGCCGGCGGGCAGCGGAACAGGTTGAGCGGCCGGTTGCCGGCGAACGGCAGCATCAGCGTCGCAATCGCGCGGTAGTAGGCGAGCAGGGCCTTGCGCTCCGGGACGGCTTGCGCACCGACCTTGTAGCTCGGCTCCGTCCTCGCCGGCTTCGCGGGTTGCGGCGGAGCGGGAGCCTTCGGGACGGGAGGAAGGTAGCTGATCGCCTTCAGCGTCGCGTGGCGCAGCATCTCCTCGCCGCGCAGGTGCCGGACGCGCACGCGCATCTCGGGCCTGAGCCAGGTCGTGTCCTTCTGCCGGTCCATGTGGAGCGGCGGGCGGTCGGTCTCGAGCCGCTCGGTGGCGCGCCAGAAGCGCTCGCGGTCGATCTCCGGGAAGGTGACCATCGCGCCGCCGACATATTCGAGGCGGTGGTCCTCGGTCTCGCGCGCCAGCAGCGCGACCGGCGCGAGGTCGCCGCGGGTGGCGCCGATGACGACATATTCGCCTTCGGTGAAAGCCTTGGTCTTGAGCCAGGATTTGGCGGTGCCGCTGCGATAGCGGCTGCCCAGGCGCTTCGAGACGATGCCTTCCATGCCGATCGCCTCGGCGGCGGCGAAGACGTCGGGGCCGCCGCCGGCGACGTGGTCGCTGAAATGAAGGCAGCGAGCAGCCTCGTTGGCGCCGAGCAGCTCGCGAAGGCGCTCGCGCCGGTCCTCGACCGGCTCCCTGCGAAGGTCGACGCCGTCGAGGTGGAGGAGGTCGAAGGCCATGAAGACGAGGTCCCGCGGCTTGTGGCGGGCGAGCTCGGTCCGGAGAGCGGCAAAGTCGGAGAGGCCGCTCCGGTCCTGGACGATGACCTCGCCGTCGATCAGCGCGCTTCGGCAGGGGAGCGTGCGGGCGACGTCCAGGATCGAGCCGTAGAGGTGGCTCCAGTCGTGGCCGCGGCGCGTGTAGGCGCGCCGATCCTCGCCGTCGATCACCAGCTGCGTGCGGTAGCCGTCATATTTGAGCTCGTGAATCCAATTGGAACCCTCCGGCGCTTCCTCGACGAGGGCGGGCATCATGGGTTCGACGAACCCGATGCGGGAGACGAGAATCGTCACCGGGCGGAATCGCTCGGAGGGCGGGAGGGTTCCGAACCTGGCGATACGGGACTCGTTCCTGCTGAGCCGTCTGGCGCATTTGTTAAGGAGGGAACAAGGAAGTAGAGTTGCTGACTCCAGAGCGGCAGTCGGTGGTGATCATGCCTCAATTCACGTTGCCGTCATGGCCGCCGGAAAATACGATCGACCCGGCACCCAGCTGGTATGTGGACGTCGTCTTCCGGAACGCGCTCCGGCGCGTCGTCTCTGTCTTGAACAGCCGCGCTCCCTTCATCGCCTGCAGCAGGATTAGACTATCCGGATCGGATGACGCCGTGGCTGCGGCTTTCGAGAAAGCGGGCCTCGATGCCGATCTGATTCAGTTCAACGTCGAGGAGTACGACACCTTCGCCCAGACGGATGAGCATCATGCCGAGAACCATTTTTACGCCCATGTGGGCTTCGAAAGGCGGCGGGGCCGGCGCGTTGCGGTGTTCAAGGTGCCGCGCGTGTTCCTGGATTGGGGTTACCAGAATCTGCGGCGCCCGGCCGTGGATCCGCTCGTTGTCGCAGAGTTTCCGGGCGGCCAATCCGACCCTGCCTATGTGACGCATTGTGCAACGAACTATCTCGTAAAGAACTTCTGGCACAACTTCGTCCACGCCGAGATTCAGGGAATCAATCAGAGCAACTACGGCCTTTTCCGCGGCCTCGCGCGGGAGGATTCCGATTTCGAAGCGGACCACATCGCGAATCTGCTGACGCTGAGAAGCTACGGCGTCGATCTCCTGTACCTGGGGAGCGGTGGCGACAAGCGAAGGGACCGGGTCAATGCCATCTTCACCCGGAACCGGTGCAATCAAGTGTTCGCGAAGCGGGCTCGCCACCGGCAGGAGGATGCCGCTGCCGCCAGCGACGAGGAACGCTGGTCGGAGTTGGAGTGGCGCTTCTGTCGCGGCGTGGCGAACAAGCTAAGCATCTCGCTTCTGGCGCATCACCTGGCAATCCCCTCGCTGAGCGTCTTCCTCGGAGGCGAGGTGCGTTGGTCGGTGAAGCGCGGAACCCGGTGGCGGCACGGCAATGTGCTGGCCGAAGTGGCGGGGCGGCGGTTCGCCACGCCCTATCCTGCTTATGTCCCGTATGACGAATGGCGCGCCTTCCGCTCCAAGGCGAAAATCTCCAGCAAGCGGCAGGGTGAGATGCGCCGCAAGAGGTCGGCCCGGGAGGATGAGATCGCGACTTGGATCGGGGGTGAATATCGCCAGGCGCTGGCCTCGAACGCGGCGCTTCGCGAAAGCATCCGCATTGAGCTGGAGGCGCTGGAGGCGCGGGTAGGCGTCGATCTGCTCTAGAAAGCCCAAGATTCAGCGTCGAGCCGTGTGTTCATCAAGCCACCGCATCAGCTTGGAGGGCGGACAACAGCCCCGCACTCTCCAGTGCGCGCCGCAGGCCGGAGTCGCCGACATGGGCGTAGATCGCGGTCGTCGCGATATTCTCGTGGCCGAGCAGGCGTTGCAGGAATCTCAGGTTGACGCCATCCTCGAGCAGCAGCGTCGCGCAGGTATGCCGCAGCATGTGCGGCGTAACTCGTCGCGCAATCCCAGCTGCGGCGGCAGAGCGTGCCAGTTGTCGACGGACCGCCTGGGTCGACCATGCTTCGGCTGAAGGCGCCATGAGCGCCGACACTCCGGGCCTCCCGCCGAGCTGCACCATGATCTCCCGCAAGCCCTTATCGACAACGAAGACACATCGCTCCCGCCGACCTTTGCCGCGGACTCGTAGGGCGCCAGTTTCGGGATCCAGGTCCTCCGAGCGAAGACTCACCAACTCGCTGACCCGGAGCCCGACGGAGATCAGCAGGAGCACGGCCGTGGGGAACGCGCGCTGGCAAAGCGGTTGCCGCTCGTCGGAGCAGCCTGTCCAGGCGGCCCGCGTCAGCCGGCGCGCTTCGCCGCGGGTCAGCGCCCGTGGCAGCGAACGTGGCCGGGGAAGATGCATTTCGACGTTCGCGAATGGCGACTGGTCTATGACGCCGGAGCGCACCAGATCGCGATAGAAGCCGCGCAGGCAGGCTATTCTCCTGCGCAGCGTCCGCGGCGCCGCCAGCCGCTCTTCCGTCAGGTGCGCCGCGTAGGCCAGCAATGTTTCCGGCCGTCTCGGACAGAGCTTTCGCTGCCTCAGGAAACCGTCGAAATCGCGCAGGTCGGACTGATAGGCTCTCAGCGTATGCTCCGACGGAGCTCGCATGGCCTTAAGCCGCCTGACATAGGCAGCCGTCGTCGCTGCGGTGACTATCAAATTCGCCTCCCCGCTGGTTAGTGTGGAGCGGAGCCGCTCCAACTATTGGTCCATATCGGAGATACTTTGCAGACTTCTTTCCGGTTTCCTGCCGAGGGCGAAGCCTCTAGGTTCCCCGAAGGGTGAAGGATAATCAGGAATTATCGGGAGGGGCGCGACGCTCCGGGGTGGCGAGGGTGCGGTTGGGCAAGGCCGGGGCGCGAGCGGCGACAGCGCGGCATTTCTGGGAATTGATGACCACGAAGCGCCACCCCGCGTCGGCGTTTCGT
>DASWRU010000058.1:0-12723 GCA_036403015.1 Allosphingosinicella sp. | reverse complement strand
GTGTTGATTCCGAGCACCGCGACATGCTCGTCCTCGAACCAGGGGCACAGATCGTGCGCGATATAATGTTTGTACCGCCGGAGCGGCGCCGCGAAGCGGCGGGCGACGTCGTAGAGCGGCACGTCGTGATTGCCCGGAATTACCAGCAGCCTGTGCCCGGCGGCACGCAGGCGCTCGAGCCAGGCGCGGGCCTGGCGAAACTGGCCGATGCGGGCCCGCTGGGTGAGGTCGCCGCTGACGATGACGAGATCCGGCCGCTGATCCCGCAGCCATGCCTCGGCGCCCGCTACGACCTTCGGGTCGTGCGCCCCGAAATGGATGTCGGACAGATGCGCTATGCGGGCTGGCATGGCCTCCCAACGAGCCGGCGCGGTTCCGGTTCAGACCCAGGTCCGGGCGTGCCGGGCGCCGAGCGTCGTCAGCAGCTCATATTGCGAGAGGCGCGACTGGGCCGCGGCGGCGGGGAGAGCGTAGTCGAGCTCGACCCAGTCGCCTTCCTCCAGGTCCGGGGCGGCGTCGGCGCGGACGGCGGTGAGGTCCATCGAGACGCGCCCCACGACCGGCAGCACCGCCTCGCCCCAGCGGGCGCGGCCGGTGCCGGAGAAGCCGCGCAGATAGCCATCGGCATAGCCGATGTTGAGGATGGCGAGCTCGCACGGCGCCTCGGCGGTGAAGGTGGCGTTGTAGCCGATCGTGGCGCCGGCCTCGATCCGCTTCCGCTGCACCACCTGGGCTTCGACTCGGGCGACCTGGCGGATATGGCCCTCAGCCTCGCGGCGCGGGATGCCGCCGTAGAGGGCGAGGCCGGGCCGGGTCAGGCCGAACCCATATCGCCGCCCGAGGCAGATGCCGGCGCTATTGGCGAGGCTCAGGCGACGGGCCGGAACCGCGGCCGCGACCTCGGCGAAGAGGTCCCGCTGGCGCGGGTTCATCGGCACGTCCTGGTCGGCGCAGGCGAGGTGGCTCATCAGCGTGTCGATGGCGAGGCCGTCGAGCAGGCCGGAACGCACCTCTTCCGGCGAGAGGCCGAGGCGGCCGATGCCGGTGTCGATCATGACGTCGCACGCCCGCCCCGGCGCCGCCTCCTTCCAGCGGCGGACCTGAAGCGCGGTATTGAGCACCGGCCGCGCGCGGGACGCGGCGGCGCCGGCCGCATCCTCGTCCGCCACCCCATGGAGCACGGCGAGGGCGGCATCGCCGGGAAGGTGCGGAAGCAGTTCCTCCGCCTCCGCCCAGGTCGCGACGAAGAAGTCGCGGCAGCCCACCTGCGCCAGCCGCCGCGTCACCTCGACCGCACCGAGGCCGTAGCCGTCCGCCTTCACCGCCGCCCCGCAGGCGGCATCGACGCTGCGCGCGTCCAGCCAGCGCCAGTTGGCGACGAGCGCGTCGCCGTCGAGGGTCAGGCGGAGGGGGAAATGGGGCACGAACCGGCGGATAGCCCGAGGCGAGGAGGAGGGAAACCCGTCATACCTCCCCTCCCTGGAAGGGAGGGGCCGGGGGTGGGTGCCGCCGAAGGCGGCCGACAGCCGCTACGCGAAGAAACTCGCTTCGCTCGTACCCACCCCTAACCCCTCCCTTCCAGGGAGGGGAACGCTATTCCAGTTCCTTGCCGGCGGTTTCGGGAAGCCAGAGCACGGTCACCACCAGCGCCATCGCGACGACCGCGATCGTGTACCAGAGGCCGGCGAAGGGATCCCCCGTCTTGGCGACGATATACTGGCTGATGAAGGGCAGGAACCCGCCGAAATAGCCGGTGCCGATATGATAGGGGATCGACATCGACGTATAGCGGACGCGGGCGGGGAAGAGCTCGACCAGCAGCGCGGCGACCGGGCCGAAGGTCATCCCCGACAACATGCCGATGACGATGATCGCGATCACCACCTGAAGGGCGCGGCCGAAGGGCGGGACGATCTTTTCCAGGCGATAGCCGGCGTGGGAGAGGGCGGCGTCGAGCGCCTTGGGATCGGCGGCCGCGACGGGCACGCCGCCGACGGTCACGCTCGGGGCGCTGCCGGGGGCGCCCTGGGCCTTGGAATAGCCCACGCCCTTCTTCGACAGCGCGTCGAGCAGCTTGCCGCAGTCGGTCGGCTGCTCGCGGGAAAAGGGGTGGAAATCGCAGTCGCTGCCGGTGACGACGACGGGGCTGCGCTGCATAGCCGCGGAGAGGTCCGGGTTGGCGGCGGCGGCCATCCAGTGGAACAAAGGGAACATGAGGAGGATGGTGAGCGCGTAGCCGATCACGATCGGGCGCTTGCGCCCCACCCGGTCCGACAGCCAGCCGAACAGGATGAACCAGAACAGGCTGAAGACCGCCGCGATGCCGATCATCAGCCGGGCGGCATTGTCCTCGATCCTCAGCGCGTTCTGGAGGAAGTAGAGTCCCTGGAACTGGGCGGTGTACCAGATCACGGTCAGCCCGGCGGCGATGCCGAATAAGGCGACGAGCACCCGCCGCCACTTGGCCCCGGTGTCGAAGCTCTCCAGCAGCGGGTTGCGGGCGGTCTCTCCGGCCGCCTTCATCGCGGTGAAGACCGGGCTCTCCTTGAGCTTGAGGCGTACCCAGAGCGAGACGGCGAGGAGCAGCAGCGAGCAGAGGAACGGCACCCGCCAGCCCCACGCCTCCCACTGCTTCGGGTCGACGAACGAATTGGCGACCAGGACGACCGCGACCGAGAGGAGGAAGCCGCCGATCACCCCGGCCTGGATGAAGCTGGTGTAGAAGCCGCGGCGGCCCGGCGGCGCATGCTCGGCGACGTAGATGGCGGCGCCGCCATATTCGCCGCCCAGCGCCAGGCCCTGGAACAGGCGAAGGACGACGAGCAAGGCGGGCGCCGCGACTCCTATCGAGGCGAAGGTCGGCAGCAGCCCGACCGCGGCGGTGGCGAGGCCCATCACGGTGATGGTGACGAGGAAGGTGTATTTGCGCCCCAGCCGGTCGCCGAGCCATCCGAACAGGACCGCGCCCACCGGCCGCACGCCGAAGCCGGCGCCGAAAGTGGCGAGGGTGAGGAGCAGGCCGGCGGTCGCGCTCGCGGAGGGGAAGAACAGCTTGGCGATGACCGTGGCGAGCGTGCCGTAGACGAAGAAGTCGTACCACTCGAAGACGGTGCCGAGCGTGGAGGCGAAGATGACGAGCCGGTCCCGCTTCGCGTCGATCACATAGTCGCCGGCTGCCGCCATCGCCGCTACCACCGCCATGCCGGACTCCCCATTTTTCCACACTCTGGCCGACGAAGCGCCGCGCGGCAAGCCGGGTTGCGGCGTCAGTCTAATTGACACCCGTTGCCTTCAGGTAGGCATACATACGTTCGGGCCGGGATGCTTCACATCGCGTCAGCGCGCGGCGGTCAGGGCACAGTTCCATATGCAATGAACATTTGCCCGTGCTTGTCCGGAGTTGCAGCGCGCGCAGCCATATCGATCTCCAGCAAACGTCTGAGTCCCGTCACATCAAGATCTTCGACGCCGAGGTCATAGCTAATCGTGTCCGGAACGAGACCAAGCCGAACGCTTGCAACGTCTCCAAACCCACATTCCGCAAACAGCTTCTCCATTTGACGTAGCGTAAGTGAGTTCCGCACAATCAGCTCTTCCTCATTCACACTGTACATGCTCAAAAACGTTTGATGCGGGCATTCCAGATCCCAAACCGAAACAGCGACTTTTCCGCCTGCGCGGCATACTCGCATCATTTGAGAAAGGGCTAATAGTTGATCCGAGAGAGGGACATGGTAAAAAGTGCCCATCATGCAGGACACAAAGTCGAACTTACTATCTTCAAAGGGAAGATTCCTCACGTCTCCGACTACGAACACCGGGCAGGAGTCTTCTGGAAATTTGGACTTTGCATACGCGATTGCAGCTGGCTCAATATCGACGCCGAAGGCTTCATAGCCTAACGCCTGAAGGATTCCAGGATAACGGCCTGTCGCGCAACCTACGTCTAGCGTAGTTGTTGCACGTTCGACAGTCTTAAGGACGTTAACTAAATTCACAGCTTCTAACTTTTTCTTGACGTCGTCCTCTGGTAGAAGAAAGTCGTATTTTATGTAGGAGCTCGTGTCATATCCGACACGTTCTACGTCCAGTCTCGCCGTCAAGACCCCTTTAGAGAACATTTCTTGTACAGT
The DNA here is from genome assembly GCA_036403015.1 of Allosphingosinicella sp. Classification (GTDB taxonomy): domain Bacteria; phylum Pseudomonadota; class Alphaproteobacteria; order Sphingomonadales; family Sphingomonadaceae; genus Allosphingosinicella. Next base: position 8,590 of record DASWRU010000058.1, on the reverse strand, counting down.
AGCAGTGTATTGATCCTTCTCGCTGCCAGTCACATTGACCTCTTTGGCACGCGCCTCGATAACTCCCTTTATCCGGGGATCAGCAACTGACGTTGGCGCATCTGGTCCTAATAGATTTACTGTAAGTCCTGTATAGTCGGTCCTCGTATCAGCATCAAAACCCTGAGTGCCGCGAGCACTAAGAAGGCGAGAAGAGACGTCCCGATAGTCCGGGTCTTGGGCCAATATTATATCCAAGTGATCCCGAGCTACCGTTCGCTCCCCTTGATCCTCAAAAGACCGCGCCAAATTATAGATAAGCTGCAGGTCTGATGACGTTAGGGTTGCTTCTCGGGCCCTTCGAAAGCTCGCAAGTGCAGCTGATGGATGATTCGCGCGATAGAATTCGGTTGCGGCCTCTGAATAGGCACGTAGACGCAACTTTTTGCTCTTGGACGCGTGCAGGTACATAATAGCTGCATCCCAATGATGCTGACGGTTCCGCCGTTGAATGGCACGTTCGAAAAATAACTCCGGCCCGTCTTCGTGATCAGCTGGACATAGATTGCCGAGGCACTCAAGAAGCTCGGCATAACTGACAGCCGCCAAGCTTCCCGATTCCATCCGTTCGCGCAAGAAGCCGAGCGCATATCTGTACAATCCATGACTAGACAGAAAGGTGAGAAGCGACCGATAAGACTCTTCCTCATCTCCTAGGCTGCGCAGATGTGTCAGATCTGCAATCCGGGCGTAGCACTCGCGCAACACATCGATGGTTGCCAGATTCTCCAGCAAGACTACCTTGCCCGTCCCGACGCCAGCTACGACATACCGACCCGACGGAACGCACGCGGTCGACCAAACTTCCCCAATGAGGTCTTTCTCCCACAGGAGAGACCCTGTACGGGTGATTGCCCGCAAATAGCCGTCGAACCCGCCGACGAAGAGGCCGGAGCCGTCCTCGATGGCGGCTAGAGCCGTGGTAGCTCTGGTCGCATTGGGGATCGGCATTTCTCCGACCTGTCCGCTCGAGATGATACCGACGGATGAATCCCGCGTTCCAACGAAAAGGTCACCATCTACCGTGACCGCCATGTTGTAGCCAAACGTACGGCATTCAAACTTGTTGACTATCGCTCCTGTCGTATTGAGTGTTACAACCCCGTAGTCATAGCAGACTGCTGCGATCGTATCTTCGTCGATCCATCGAACGCCATAGGCCCCCGCCCCGGGAAGCTTGGTCGTGACCGAGTGCTCCCATTGGCGTGAGGAGAATTGAAAGAGGTGACATTCATTCCCCCACGTGGACGCAACCAGTCTTGTGGCGCTAGCGTCGAATGCCAGGCCCCACACAGGCATACCCAACGCGAATGTGGCAATGGGATCGCCAGCCCTGTTTAACAGATAGACTTTCCCTTGGGCAGGTTTCTTGTCCGCCGTCCCCAACGCGATTACGGATCCATCGATAGCACAGGCCGCTGCCCATACCTCATTATCGGCGGAATGCTCCCAGAGCCGAGCACCGTTTCGGTCAAGTGCGTAACCCTTGCGATCCACGCAGCCTGCAATAATCAATGATAGGCCCGGTGTAGTGGCCACGGAAATGACCGAAGTTGGAAGGTCAACCTCCCACAGTTGCTGGAGCGCCATTGTCATGGTACGATTTGCCTAAAAGATCTTCAGCCCGTTGGGAGTAGGTTGATCCAGGGTTAATGGGACTGTCCCCTCTCCATGAGGATTATTTACGCCGAGCACAAGGGCCTCGGATAACTCCGGCCCCATTCGCTTCGCGGCAAAATTTACGACGGCCACGATCTGCTTTCCGATCAGCGCGCTCGGCTCGTAGTTTGTGTATGCGCCACAGGACACTTTAGTGCCCAAGGACTCCCCGAAGTCAATTGTCATTCGATAAGTAGGTTTATTTGTTTTCGCGCGCTCAACCGCGACTATCGTGCCTATTCTAATATCCAAGTTCAAAAAGTTAGAAAAGTCGGCTGAATCTGTAGCGGTTTCCATGCTACCTCCCTTTTCGCCGGACCTAAGATCGCGTTCTCTCCCAAGGAGAGAAGATGGCAACGCTGGCTGAAGCGTTGTCGCGGCAAAGCTTGCTTGACAGCAATTCCGACTCGCGCCGACCATGTGTATCAGAGATTCTAATTAAGGGACGCTTTTTCTTGAATGATCACCGCTCACGAGTTGAGGGTCGCTTACTCCAAGCCGATGTGCATTCGAACTCGGCTCACGTTGCCTCCCCACTCCTTGCTCGGCAGTCTAGACAAGACCCATAGGTCGCACTGCCAGTCACCCCCGCCAGTTGCCAGCCAAGTAATGATCACGGGCTTAGCAGGAGCGGAAGGGCGAGCCTGTCGAAATGTGAGCGGTCCCGCTCTTTCCATCCGCGCGCGAGGATGGCCAGCGCGGTGGGATCGTCGAGGGCGTTGAGGTTGAGGCTCCAGGCGCCGGGGTGAGAGCGGGGCTGGTAGAAGCTCTTCACCCCGCAGACCGAGCAGAAGAGGTGCTCCGCCGCGCCCGTGCCGAAGCGGTAGCGGGCGAGCGCACCCTCCCCGGAAAGGAGGCGGAAGTCGCCGTGCGGGACGATGAGGTGCCGGAAGCCGGTCATCGCGCAGATCGAGCAATTGCAGTCGAGCACCTCGACCTCGCGCGGAACGTCCGCTTCGAACCGGACGGCGCGGCAGTGGCAGCCGCCGGCGACTTTCGTCCGATCGGTCACTTGGCGGTGTAGGCCTTGACGAGGCGGTAGAGGAACTCGCGGCCCTCCATCAGCGACTTGACCCGCATCCGCTCGTTGAGGCCGTGGGCGTGGCTCCCCTCCTTGTCCGAGAAGAAGCCGGAGAGGCCGTAGGTCGGGATGCCGACGGGAGTCAGGAAGGCGCCGTCGGTCGCCCCGGCCGCCATCAGCGGCACGAGCGGCACGCCGGGGAAGATCTGGGCGGCGACGGCCTTCACCGGCCCGACGATGCGCTCGGTGAGCGGCGGCGGCGCGGCGACGTCGCTGCGGGTCTCGAGAATGGTCACCTTGACCTGCGGGTCGCCGACCACCGTCTCCAGCGTGCGGCGGACGTCCTCGACCGAAGTGCCGGGGAAGATCCGGCAATTGACGTTCGCCCGCGCCCGCTGCGGCAGCGCGTTGGTGGCGTGGCCGCCGTCGAGCATGGTGGCGACGCAGGTGGTGTGGAGGATGGAATTATAGGCCGGATCGGCGGCGGCGAGGGTCGCGGCGGCGGCCGCGTCGTTCGGGTTGGCGGCGAAGGCGGCCATGGCCGGCGCGGCGGCGTCCGGGAGGAGCTTCGCCATCGCTCCGAAATAGCCGCGCGTCGCCTCGTTCGACAGGACCGGGAAATCATAGGCCCGGAGCTTCACCAGGGCGTCGGCGAGGCGGTAGATCGCATTCTCCTTCACCGGCCGCGAGCTGTGGCCGCCGGGATTGGTGACCTCGAACCGGTAATTCTGCGGGAATTTCTCGCCGGCCTGGATGTTGAGGACGACGTGCCTGCCCTGCTCGTCGAGAAGCCCGCCGGCGCCTTCGTTCAAGGCGAATTCGGCGTCGATCAGCTGCCGCTCCCGGGTGGCGAGATATTGCGCGCCGTTGAAGGCTCCGGCCGTCTCCTCGCCGCAGGTCAGCGCCATCTTGACGGTCCGCTTCGGCTTGTAGCCCTCCTGCGTGAAGCGGACGAGCGTATCGACCCAGACCGCGGCCTGGGCTTTGTCGTCGGAGGCGCCGCGGGCGTAGAAATAGCCCTTCTCCTCGACGAGGGTGAACGGGTCGCGCTCCCAATCGGCGCGGTTCGCCTCGACCACGTCGATATGGGCGAGGAGGAGGATCGCCTTGAGGCTGGAATCGGTGCCGGGAAGGATGGCGACGAGGCCGCCCTCCTTGGGGTGGCTCGGTTCGACGATCAGATGGAGGTCGCTCGCCGGAAAGCCGGCGGCGCGCAGGCGCGCGGCCATGCGCTGGGCGGCGAGCGTGCAGCTCCCCGCCGACAGCGTCGTGTTGGTCTCGACCAGCTCCTTGTAGGTGGCGCGGAAGGCGGCCTCGCCAGCGGAGGGCGCCGGCTGGGCGACAGCCGCGGCGGAGGCGGCCGCCAGGAAGGCGAAGGCGGCGATTCGGGGCAGGCGAAGGGTCATGTTCGGGCGTCTCCGGGGGCAAATTCGAGGCGGAACTTCATAAACTTCACGACCCGTCTACGCAAAAACGAGCCGTTCGCGCGGGCGGGGCCGGCAGGCGCGGATCGAGGCGGGAGGGAACATCATCCGCCGAGCCTGACAGGCGAAATCCTATTATGCAAGCGGGCGCGGCGGCTTGTAGCGGGTCAGCCGCCCTTCTTCCTGGCCGCCACCGCCGCTCGGAAGCGGGCCGCCCAGCCGGGCGTCTCGCGCTGCTCGCCGCGCGCGACGGCAAGGGCGTCGGCGGCGACGTCGCGGGTGATGACCGAGCCGGCGCCGACGACCGCGCCCGCGCCGACGGCGACCGGCGCGACCAGCGCGGAATTGGAGCCGATGAAGGCGCCGGCGCCAATCTCGGTGGGGTACTTGAGGAAACCGTCATAGTTGCAGGTGATGGTGCCGGCGCCGATATTGGCCCCCTCCCCCACCGTCGCATCGCCGAGATAGGCGAGGTGATTGGCCTTGGCGCCCCGGCCGAGCTTCGCCTTCTTGGTCTCGACGAAATTGCCGATCCGCGCCTTCTCGCCGATCTCGGTCCCCGGGCGGAGGCGGGCGTAGGGCCCGATCTCCGCGCCGGCCGCGACGGTCGCCCCCTCGATGTGGCTGAAGGCCTTGATCCTGACGCCCGCGGCGATGCGGACGCCGGGGCCGAAGACGACGTTGGGCTCCACGATCGAGTCGCGGCCCAGCTCGGTGTCATGGCTGAACCAGACGGTCTCCGGCGCGACTAGGCTGACCCCGTCGGCCATGGCGCGGGCGCGGCGGCGGCGCTGCCAGAGGAGCTCGACGTCCGCGAGCTCGCCGCGGCTGTTAATGCCGGCCACCTCGTCCGGATCGGTCTCGATCGCGGCGGAGCGGCGGCCGTCGGCGGCGGCAAGCATGACGATGTCGGGGAGATAATATTCTTGCGCCATATTGTCGTTGCCGACGCGGGCGAGGAGCGGCCACAGATCCTCCGCCCGTACCGCCATCAGCCCCGAATTGCAGAGGTCGACCGCCCGCTCCTCCTCGGTGGCGTCCTTATACTCGACCATCTTCACGATGGTCCCGTCCGCCTCGGTGAGGATGCGGCCGTAACGGCGCGGATCGGCGGGCCGGGAGGCGACCACGATTGCGGCCGGGGCGTCGGCGGCGTTGAGGCGCGCCAGCATCCGCGCCATCGTCGCGGTCTCGACCAGCGGCGTGTCCGCGTAGAGGATGAGGACATCGCCCTCGAAGCCGGCGAGGCTCGCCTCGGCCTGGCGCACCGCGTGGGCGGTGCCGTGCTGCGGGTCCTGGACGACGACGACGCCGCCATGGGCTTGGACGAGCGGCTCGACCTGCTCGCGGCCGCTGCCGACCACCACGATTGTCCGCGCCGGGGCCAGCGCGTCCACCGCCGCCAGCAAATGCTCCAGCATCGGCCGCCCGGCGAGCGGGTGGAGCACCTTGTGGAGATCGGACTTCATCCGCGTGCCCTTGCCGGCGGCGAGGATTATGGCGGCGACGGGGCGGCTGCGGCTCATGGCCCCGCGCAATCGCACGGAAATGTTGAAACTTCCACCATTCGTGGGGCGATCGCCGCAATCCCCTCTCCCCAGGGGAGAGGGGTAGGGGTGAGGGGCTCCGGCGTCATCGCGTCACCTCATGCGCCGGAACCCCTCACCCCCGGCCCCTCTCCCGCCGGGAGAGGGGAGAGATGTTGCGCGGGCGGAGGGAATCGTTAGGCGCCGTTGGATGTCCCGCACCTTCGACGTCGTCGCCTTCGACCTGGACGGCACGCTCGCCGACACCGCCCTCGACCTTGCCGCCGCGCTCAACCACGCGCTGCGGGCGCTGGGACGGCCGGAGGTGCCGGCGGGGGAGGTGCGGCACCTCGTCGGCCACGGCGCACGGGCGCTGCTGCGGCGCGGGCTGGCGGCGAGCGGCGAGGCGCCGGAAGCGTTGGTCGACGAGGGTTTTCCGATCTTCATCGACTATTATGCGGCCCATATCTGCGAAACGACCAAGGTCTATCCAGCGCTGGAGGCGGCGCTCGACGCGCTGGCGGCGGACGGGGCAAGGCTCGCGGTCTGCACCAACAAGGCCGAGCGGCTGACCCACAGGCTGCTGGACGCGCTCGGCTGGAGCAAGCGGTTCGACGCGGTGGTGGGCGGCGACACGCTGGCGGTGCGCAAGCCCGATCCGGCGCCGCTCCATGCGGCCATCGCCCGCGCCGGCGGCGGGCGCGCGGCCTTCATCGGCGATTCGATCACCGATGCGGACACCGCGCGGGCGGCGGGGCTTCCGTTCGTGGCGGTGAGCTTCGGATTTTCGGACCGGCCGGTCGAAGCGCTCGGCGCCCACGCGGTGATTGACGATTATGCAAAGCTGGCCGAGACGCTCGGCCGGCTGGCCAGGTGAAGGAGGCGAGGATGATCAGGCGTTTGACGGCGGCGGCGCTCGGCGCGGCGTTGCTCTGCTCGGCGGGCGGCATGGCGCTGGCCCAGACCGACCCGATGATGCCGGACACGATCGCCCGCTACGATCCGGTGCGGCCGCAGGCGGACTATGTACGCCGCGAGGCGATGATCCCGATGCGCGACGGGGTGAAGCTCTACACCGTCATCGTCATGCGCAAGGGCACGCGGAACGGCCCGATCCTGCTCAGCCGCACGCCCTACGACGCCTCGAAGGCCACCTGGCGCAACCCGAGCCAGAAGATCGAGGAGATATTGCCGGTAATGGACTCGGAGTTCGTCAACGACGGCTATATCCGGGTCTATCAGGACGTGCGCGGGCTCAACAAATCCGAGGGCGAATATGTGATGACTCGGCCGCTGCGCGGCCCGCTCAACCACAGCGCCGTCGACCATTCGACCGACGCGTACGACACGATCGACTGGCTGGTGAAGCACGTGCCCGAATCGAACGGTCGGGTGGGCATCACCGGCTCCTCCTATCTCGGCTTCACCTCGCTGATGGCGCTGGTCGATCCGCATCCGGCGCTGAAGGCGGCGGTGCCGCAGAGCCCGATGGTCGACGGCTGGATGGGCGACGACTGGTTCCACAACGGCGCCTTCCGCCAGCCGAGCTTCGACTATGTCATAGGGCAGACGGCGAAGGAGGGGAGCGGCGACGCCCCCTACGGGAGCGGCGACGATTACGACGCCTATCTGGAGGCGGGCTCCGCGGGGAATTTCGCCCGGCTCTACGGCATCGACGGCTTCCCCTTCGCCCGCAAGCTGATGGAACATCCGGCCTACGACCGATACTGGCAGGAGCAGGCGGTCGACAAATTGCTCGCCCGGCGCAAGCTGACCGTGCCGACCATGCTGGTCGTCGGCCAGTGGGACCAGGAGGACAGCTACGGCGCGCCGGCCGTCTACCGGGCGCTCGAGCCGCAGGACAAGAATAACGACATGCTGAGCCTCGTCATCGGGCCGTGGCGGCACAGCGGGGTGAATTACGAAGGCTCGACGCTGGGCGCGCTGAGCTTCGAGGGCGACACCGCGCTCCAGTTCCGCCGCGACGTGATGAAGCCGTTCCTCGACCGGTACCTGAAGCCCGGCGCCCCGGCGGTGCCGACGCCGCCGGTGCTGACCTACGCGACCGGCGCCAACCGCTGGGAGGTAAGCCAGGCCTGGCCGGCCGGGACGAGCCGGCGCGCTTTCTACCTCCAGCCCGGCGCGGGCCTCGCCGAGCGGGCGCCTTCGGGCGGGCATGACGATTACGTCTCCGATCCGGACAAGCCGGTGCCGTTCGTGCCGCGGCCGATCCACGCGCGCGAGGCGGACGTGTGGAAGCCGTGGCTGGTCAGCGACCAGCGCTTCGTCGCCGACCGAACCGACGTGCTGAGCTACACCAGCGCGCCGCTGACCCAGGCGGTGCATATCGCCGGAGCGCCGATGGCCGACCTGTTCGCGGCGACGACGGGGACGGACGGCGACTGGGTGGTGAAGCTGATCGACGTCTATCCCGAGGAGCTGTCGGTCAGTCCGAAGCTCGCCGGCTACGAGCTGCCGATCGGCATCGAGATCTTCCGCGGCCGCTACGTCCACGGCTTCTCGACCCCCGCGCCGCTCACGCCGGGGCGGGTGGAGGAATATCGGTGGAGCCTCCCCAACGTGAACCACGTCTTCCGGCCCGGGCACCGGATCATGGTCCAGGTCCAGTCGAGCCTGTTCCCGCTCTACGACCGCAATCCGCAGACATACGTCGCCAACATCTTCGACGCGAAGCCGGGCGACTACCGCGCGGCGACGCAGAGCGTCTGGCACGCGCCCGGGCGGGCCAGCGCGGTGTGGCTGCCGGTGGTGCCGTAAGGACGTGCCTCCCCGTCGTGCCGACGGGGAGGGGGACCAGGCGGAGCCTGGTGGAGGGGTGGCTTGACGAGGCCTGCTCCAGTTACCCCTTGTATCTAGACGGGCTCGATCTTGTCGGGTTGGAAGCGGCTGAGCGCCGGGGC
>DASWRU010000057.1:0-22213 GCA_036403015.1 Allosphingosinicella sp. | reverse complement strand
CTCGGCTCGCTGATCATCGGTGAGGCCGATGCGCACAAGGTGCCGGCAGGCTCCGCCCTCGCCGTCGACCGCGAGGGATTCTCGGCGGCGGTGACCGAGCGGATCCTGGCGCATCCCAACATCGAGGTGGTGCGCGAGCGGGTGGACGCCCTCCCCGCGTCCGGCCTCACCATCGTCGCGACGGGCCCGCTGACGGCGCTGAGCCTCGCCGCATCGATCGGCGCCGCGACCGGCGCCGACGCCCTCGCCTTCTTCGACGCCATCGCCCCCATCGTTTATCGCGACACGATCGACATGGATGTCGCCTGGCTCGCGTCGCGCTGGGACAAGGGCGAGGCCGCCTACATCAACTGCCCAATGACGAAGGAGCAGTATCTCGCCTTCCATCAGGCTTTGCTCGACGGCGAGAAGACCGCGTTCAAGGCGTGGGAGAAGGACACGCCCTATTTCGAGGGCTGCATGCCGGTCGAGGTGATGGCGGAGCGCGGCGTCGATACCCTGCGCTACGGGCCGATGAAGCCGGTCGGGCTCGACGATCCGAAGACGGGGCGCTGGCCCTACGCGGTCGTGCAGCTCCGCCAGGACAATGCGCTCGGCACCTTGTGGAACATGGTCGGCTTCCAGACCAAGCTGAAGCATGCCGAGCAGGTGCGGCTGTTCCGTACCATACCGGGGCTGGAGAAAGCGGAGTTCGCGCGCCTGGGCGGCCTCCACCGCAACACCTTCATCAACTCGCCCCGGCTTCTCGACCGGACTCTGCGCCTCAGGAACGCGCCCCATATCCGCTTCGCCGGCCAGATCACCGGCTGCGAAGGCTATGTGGAATCCGCCGCCATCGGCCTCCTCGCCGGCCGCTTCGCCGCCGCGGAGCCGGCGGGACTCGATCTCCGCCCTCCCCCGCCGGAAACCGCTTTGGGCGCCCTGCTCGGCCACATCACCGGCGGCGCCGAGGCCGCGACCTACCAGCCGATGAACGTCAATTTCGGCCTCTTCCCACCGGTGGCGGGCAAGGCGAAGAAGGCGGACCGGAAGCTGGCCTATACGGAGCGGGCGAAAGCGGCGCTGGCGGAGTGGATGGCCTCGTTTCCTCCCCATCGCGAGATGGGGAGGGGGACCAGGCGAAGCCTGGTGGAGGGGTAGCTAACGCCGCGCGGCGAGCATGATCGCGGTAACCACCGACTCCACGTCCTTCAGCACGTCCATCGCCTCGAAGCGCAGCACCCTCAGCCCCTGCGTCCGGAGCCATGCGTCCCGTCTTGCGTCGCTCGCCGGGTTGTCGCCCATCGAATGGCTGTCGCCGTCGACCTCCACCACCCCGCAAGCGGCCGGACAGTAGAAGTCGGCGGTGCACCGCTCGAAGGGGTGCTGCCGCCGGAACTTAAGGCCGCCTGGGCGGGTGCGGAGGAGCTGCCAGAGCAGGCCTTCGGGCAGGCTGGGCCGGCGCCTTAGCACCCGCGCCCGGATGACGGCCGCGTTTCTCGTGGCGCTTCGATCAATCAGCGCCATTTACCCCTCCACCATGCTTCGCATGGTCCCCCTCCCCATCCGGCGGATGGGGAGGGACTGAGACTCACGAACAGGCGCAGCGCGCCGGCTTCGGCTTGGGCTTCGGCGCGGTGGACGCATATTCCGCGCTGTTGAGCCAGCCGCTATGGTCGGCGTCGGCCTCGGCGAACTTGGCGTCGGTCTTGCCGGTCCATTCCTCGAAGCTCAACTGGCCGTTGCCGTCCGTATCGAGCTTGGCGAAGGTCTTGTGCCTCGGCTCGAGCAGCTCGGCGAGCACGATCCGGCCGTCCTTGTTGCGGTCGGCGCGGGCGAAGCGCTTCTCCGCCTTGCTCCGCTCCGACGCCTCGGGCGGACGGAAGCCGCTGCGGCCGGCGAAGCCCCCGCCGGGCTGGCCGTAGACCGACGCCGCCATCTCCGTCTTCGGCGCCGCCGGGACCGGGTCGTCCGCCGCCGCCCGGCTTTTCCAGAAGAAGAACCCCGCCAGCACCAGCAGCAGCGCCGCACCGGCCCCTGAAACGATACGCAGCATATCCACCTCTCCTTTTCCTGTTGGAGAGGCCATAGTCACCGCTTTCGCTTATTTCATGTCGCTTGGTTTTCAAAAAAGATCATCGCCCGGTGAGGCGGTGGCGGAGCATGCGCCACATCCGTCCCGGCGCGCCCCGCGGCTCCCACCGCTCCCGCCCCGGCTCGGCGTCGCGACGGGCGAGGGCGGCGAGCATGCCGAGCGGGCGCAGCCGCGGCGGAAATCGCGGGACGGCACAGCCCCGGGCGGCGGCGAGGGCGGCCTCGGCCTCCTCCGGGCTGGCGCTGTGCCGGGCGAAATCGACCAGCGCCCAGCCCTCGCCCGCGCCGTCCGCGCGGCCGCCGCCGAGCAGGCGCGACGAATAAGCGAAGAGCAGGCCCCCCCGGCCGCGCGCATAAGCGGCGAGGTCGTTCGCGGTCAGCGGCTCGCCCGACAGCAGCACCGCCCAGCCCTCCTCCATCGCGGCGAGCTCCGCGCCGGCGACGCCGCCGGGAAGCACGTGCCGGGCGAGCGCCTGGAGCACCGGCTCGGCCGGGACAGCCTGCCGGTCCAGCGCCTCAAGCGCGTCGCGCCACCAGGCGAGCTTGATTCGGCTGATCATCGGCTCGCGCCCGGCGGCGAGCACCGCCGCGAGCGCCGCGTCGAGCCCCCAGAGCGCGGCGATCGCCGGCCGCCTGCGCGCCGGAACGTAGCTCAGGGCGAGCGTTCGGTCGGGGTCGAGGCCGGCGGTCATGGTCGCACTGGAACCCCCCATCCAGGACGGATTACCGGTAGCACACCTTCTTCGCCGCCTCGACGACGTCGGCGACCTTGATCAGCGCCATCTTCTCGAGATTGGCCGCATAGGGCAGCGGCACGTCGCGGTCGGTGACTCGGAGGACCGGTGCGTCGAGATCGTCGAACCCCTCCTCCATGGCCACGGCCATCAGCTCGGACGAGATGGAGCAGGTCGGCCAGCCTTCCTCGACGCAGACCATCCGGTTGGTCTTGGCGAGGCTCTTCAGAACCGTCGCCGTGTCGAGCGGGCGCAATGTCCGAAGGTCGATAACCTCGGCCTCGATACCCTCGCCGGCCAGTTGCCCGGCGGCCTCGAGGGCGACGCCTACGCCGATCGAGTAGCTCACCAGGGTCACGTCCTTGCCCTCCCGCGCCACCCGCGCCTTGCCGATCGGCAGCACATAATCGTCGAGCTTCGGAACGTCGAAGCTCTGGCCGTAAAGCAGCTCGTTTTCGAGGAATACGACCGGATCTTCAGACCGGATCGCAGCCTTGAGGAGGCCCTTGGCGTCCGCCGCGGAATAAGGCGAGATGACGATGAGGCCGGGGACGTTGGCGTACCAGGGCCCGTAATTCTGGCTGTGCTGCGCGCCGACTCGGCTGGCGGCGCCGTTGGGGCCGCGGAACACGATCGGGCAGCGCATCTGGCCGCCCGACATGTAGTTGGTCTTCGCGGCCGAGTTGATGATGTGGTCGATCGCCTGCATGGCGAAGTTGAAGGTCATGAACTCGACGATCGGCCGCAGGCCCCCCATCGCCGCGCCGGTGCCGAGGCCGGCGAAGCCATATTCGGTGATCGGCGTGTCGACGACGCGTTTCGCGCCGAACTCGTCGAGCAGGCCCTGCGTGACCTTGTAGGCGCCCTGATATTCGGCGACCTCCTCGCCCATCACGAAGACTCGCTCGTCCTTGCGCATTTCCTCGGCCATGGCGTCGCGCAACGCCTCGCGCACCGTCTGGCGGACGGTCTCGGTGCCCTCCGGCACCTCCGGCGCCTCGGGATTGTGCTCGGCCGCGGCGACGAGGGCGTGGGCGCCGGTCTCCTGCGGCCGCTGCTTGCCGCCGGTCTCCACCGGCGACGCCTCCGTCTTCTGGTCGCTCGGCTGCTCGACGGCGGGCTTCGCCTCCTCGGCCGGCGCGGCCGGAGGGGCGGAGGCATCCTCCCCTTCGCCCGCGATCAGGGCGATGACGGTGCCCACCTTCACCTCGTCGGTCCCCTCCGGCACGAGGATCTTCGCGATCGTCCCTTCGTCGACCGCCTCGAACTCCATCGTGGCTTTGTCGGTCTCGATCTCGGCGAGGATGTCGCCCGACTTCACCGTATCGCCCTCCTTCACCAGCCACTTGGCGAGCGTCCCCTCCTCCATGGTGGGGGACAAAGCCGGCATCTTGAGTTCAATCGGCATCAGTAAGCCTCGACCAGGACGTCGGTGTAGAGCTCGGCGGCCTCGGGCTCGGGGGATTGCTCGGCGAAGTCGGCGGCTTCGACGACGATCCGCTTGATATCCGCGTCGATCTTCTTGAGCTCGTCCTCCTTGACGCCCATCGCGCCGAGCTCGCGCTTGGCGTGCTCGATCGGGTCGGACTTCTCGCGCACCGCCTGCACTTCCTCGCGCGAGCGGTACTTGGCGGGGTCCGACATGCTATGGCCCCGATAGCGATAGGTCTTGAGCTCGAGCAGGATCGGGCCCTTGCCGCCGCGCACCCATTCCAAGGCGGTTTCGGCCGCGCCGCGCACCGCGAGGACGTCCATGCCGTCGATCTGCAGGCCGGGGATGCGGAAGGATTCGCCGCGGCGGTAGAGCTGGTCCTCGGCCGAGGAGCGGTTCACCGACGTGCCCATGGCATATTGGTTGTTCTCGATCACGTAGATGATCGGCAGCTTCCAGAGCTCCGCCATGTTGAAGCTCTCATAGACCTGGCCCTGATTGGCCGCGCCGTCGCCGAAATAGGCGAGGCAGACGCCGCCGTCGTTCCGGTATTTGTGCGCGAAGCCGAGGCCGGTGCCGAGGCTGACCTGGGCGCCGACGATGCCGTGGCCGCCGTAGAATTTATGATCGACGCTGAACATGTGCATCGAGCCGCCCTTGCCCTTCGAGATGCCGGCGGCGCGCCCGGTCAATTCGGCCATGATGACGCGCGGATCGATCCCGTAGGCGAGCATGTGGCCATGGTCGCGATAGCCGGTGATGACGCTGTCCTTCCCCGGCTCCATCGCCGACTGCAGGCCCACCGCGACCGCTTCCTGACCGATATAAAGGTGGCAGAAGCCGCCGATCAGGCCGAGGCCGTAGAGCTGGCCCGCCCGCTCCTCGAAGCGGCGGATGAGCAGCATCTGGCGGTAATATTCGAGTAGCTCGTCGCGGCTCGCCTGGTAGCGGCCGGGCTGGGGCGGGCGCTCGCGGTTCGGCGCGGCGGGCGGGGCGGGAGGTGCTTCGGTGCTGGCGCGCTTGGACGTTGCTGCCTTGGCCACGTGAGGGCTTCCTGTCGGTGGTGAATGGGCGGCTCTATGGCGGCAAACGCCAGGCCGCGCAACTTGTGCCAGGCTGCCTCCCCACGCCGGTGCGCGCGAAGAAAATCAATCCTTGATCGAGATGACCAGTTCGTCGGGCCGCACCACCCCAAGCTCCTTCCTCACCAGCTCTTCGGCGAGATCGGGGTCGGCATTGCGCGGATCGAGCAACTGGGCGCGATGGGCGAGGCGCGTCTGCTCCTGCTGGAGACCGGCGAGCTGGACCAGCTTCTCCGCCTTCTGGCGGCGATAATCGCCCCAACTGAGGATGCCGTTCGCGCCGACGATGGCGTAGCCGAGGAAGTTGGCGATGATCAGCAGGGCGACGGCGGGCAAGGCCGCGCGCTTGATGATATCGATCGAGTTGCGTCCAACCGCCATGACCGGACTAGAGAATCAGGAAAAGGCTCCGGAATCAAGCGTTTTACGACCGGAAGACGCTTCTGCCGGCATATTTCGCCATCGAGCCCAGCTCCTCCTCGATCCGGATCAGCTGGTTGTACTTGGCCAGGCGGTCCGAACGGGCGAGCGAGCCGGACTTGATCTGCCCGCAATTGGTGGCGACGGCGAGGTCGGCGATGGTCGTATCCTCCGTTTCGCCCGAGCGGTGCGACATCACCGCGGTGTAGCGGGCGCGCTGCGCGGCGGAAACCGCCTCCAGCGTCTCGGACAGGGTGCCGATCTGATTGACCTTGACCAGGATCGAGTTGGCGATGCCCTCGCCGATGCCGCGGGCGAGCCGCTTCGGATTGGTGACGAAAAGATCGTCGCCCACAAGCTGAACCGTGTCGCCGAGGCGCTCGGTGAGCAGGCGCCAGCCGTCCCAATCGTCCTCGGCCATGCCGTCCTCGATCGAGCGGATCGGATAGTCGCGGGCGAGGTCGGCCAGATAGGCGGCATTCTCCTCGCTCGACAGCGTCCGCCCCTCCCCTTCGAGCCGATAGGCGCCGTCGCGGAAATATTCGGTCGCCGCGCAGTCCAGCGCGAGGACGACGTCGTCCCCCGGCGTGTAGCCCGCTTCCTCGACCGACTTCATGATGAAGTCGAGCGCGTCGCGGGCCGATGCGAGGTTGGGTGCGAAGCCGCCCTCGTCGCCGACGGCGGTCGAAAGGCCCGCATCGTGGAGGCGCTTCTTCAGGACATGGAAGATCTCTGCGCCGCAACGCACCGCCTCGGCGAGGCTGGCGGCGCCGACCGGCATCACCATGAATTCCTGGAAATCGATCGGATTGTCGGCATGGACGCCGCCGTTGACGATGTTCATCATCGGCACCGGCAGCAATTGCGCCGAGACTCCGCCGACATAGCGGTAGAGCGGCAGCCCGCGCGCATCGGCCGCCGCCTTGGCCACGGCGAGGCTGACGCCGAGGATCGCGTTGGCGCCGAGCCGCGACTTGTTCTCCGTCCCGTCCAGATCGATGAGCAGGGCGTCGATCTCGCCCTGGTCCTCGGCATCGAGCCCCTGGATCGCCTCGGCGATCTCGCCTCGCACCGAATTCACCGCCTCGCACACGCCCTTGCCGCCATATCTGGACATGTCGCCGTCGCGCTTCTCGACCGCCTCGTGCGCGCCGGTCGAGGCGCCCGACGGCACCGCCGCCCGTCCCTGGCTGCCGTCTTCGAGCAGGATCTCCACCTCCACCGTCGGATTGCCGCGGCTGTCGAGGATCTGGCGGGCGTGGACGTCGAGGATGGCGGTCATTGTTACGGCCTCGTTCTGAACTATATGGGAGGGGCAGCGGCGGCTTATCGGCGCGGCGCGGGCGACGCAACTTTCGTCGCAGGGCCGGAACGGGAAGGCCGCCTCGCCGGTTTCCCGTCCGAACGCCCCAACTGGAGAACAGGCATGTCCCCACGTCCCGATGAACTGCCCGAAGGCACCGATCACATCATCAACGGCGCGATGGAGACGGGCGGCGGCGGCACGGCGTCGGGCGGCGGCGCGACGGGCGGCGGCGGCGCGACGGGCGGCGGCGGCTCGAGCTCGGGATTCATCGGGACGAGCGGGGGCGGGACGAGCGGCGGCGACGGGACAGGCGGCACCAGCACCGGTGGCGGAGGAGGAGAGATCATGGTGACGGGCGACGACAGCGACGGCGGAAATGCCGGTGGCAGCGGCAGCGGCGGCGAAGGCGGCGGCATGGGCGAGCAGTTGCGCGGCCAGGTGAGCGCGCTCAAGGGCCAGGCGACCGACCGCGTCCGCGATTTCGCCGAGGGCGGCAAGACCCGCGCCAGCGACGCTCTGGAAGAGCTCTCACGAGTCGTCGCCGACACGGCGGAATCGATCGACGAGCGACTCGGCGGCCAATATGGCGAATATGCCCGCCGCGCCTCGGACGCGGTGTCCGGCTTCGCCGACACGCTTCGCCGAACCGACGTCGACGAGCTTTACGGCAACGTCCAGGCGGCCGTCCGCAAGAGCCCCGCCATCGCCATCGGAGTCGCGGCGGTGGTCGGCTTCACCCTCGCCCGGCTGATCAAGGCCGGCCTCAGCGACAATGACGGTGCCGGCGGGAATGGCGGCACCGGCGGCACCGGCGGAGCCTGACCTTGGACGCGCCGGCGGGGAGGAGCTCCGAAGGCTCGATCGGCGAGCTTTTCGGCAGGCTCGCGGAAGACGGCAAGGGCTATGCCAGGGCCGAGGCCGGCCTTTACCGCGCGATCGCGATGCGGCGGGTCGGCCTGGCGCGCAACGGCGCCATCGCCCTCGTCGCGGCTCTGTTCCTGGTCAACGCGGCGCTGATCGCGCTGCTCGTCGGCTTCGCGCTGCAGCTCGCCGAGCTGGTCGGCCCGGCGCTGGGCGGCCTGATCGTGTTCGCGGTCGTGGCGATTTTCGGTTTCGTGCTGATACGCTATGGGGCGGCCAGGCTCGGGGCCCTCGCCGGCGATCCGGAGGAGCGCGCCGCCCTCGAGGCCGGGAGGCGCGCGGCATGAGCGCCCCCGAGCTGGTCCGCGCCACTCAGGAGGCGGAACGCGCGAAGGCGCGGCTGCTGGAGACCGTGTCGCTGCTGCAGCATCGGCTGAGCCCGGGCACCATCGCCGGCAACGCCTGGGAGGGGGTCAAGGAAAAGAGCGGCGAGATCGCCGAGGACGCGGTCGAGGCGGTGAAGGCGCGCCCCGTCGCGGTGTCAGCGGGGCTTGCGGCCTTCGCCCTCTTTCTCGCCCGCACGCCGATCAGGTCGGCGATGTCCCGCCTGTTCTCGTCCGGACCGGACGAGGATCTCGTCACCACCCGCCTCGACGGGAAAGACACGAACTACGATCTCACGGCCCCCGTGACGGAGCGGCCGGCCAAGCAAGGAGCAGACGCATGACAGCGACCACCGACACGCCCGCCGCCGCGAGCGCCACCAACAGCGGAGCCGGCGACGGCGGCACTCAGCCCGGCGGCAGCGGCCCGCTCTCGGCGGTCGGCACGGCGGCGGCGGACGCCTACCAGGCGGCCAAGGACCGCACTTCGGCGGCCTATGCCGCGGCGCGCGGGCGGGCCGGTACTGTCGGCCAGCGCACCGCGCAAGGCATCGACTCGGCCCCGATGGCGGCGATATTCGGCGGTCTGGCCCTGGGAGCGATCGCCGGCGCGCTGCTTCCCCGGACCGCGCGCGAGGAGGAGCTGCTCGGCCCCGCCGGCCGCCGGATGACCGACACCGCCCGCGAGGCCGTGCGCGCGGCGCGCGACGCCAGCCGCGACGAGCTCGACGGCTTCACCGACCGCGCCGTGAGCGCGCTGAGGAGCTCGGCGGGCGCGGCGGCGGATTCGGTCCGCAACCGCTGAGCGGCCGGGCCGGGAGGCCTTGCCTTCGCGGCCGCCGCCGTTCAATCGGCCCGCATGAGCAAGCTGCACCTCGTCTTCGGCGGCCGGGTCAAGGATCCGCGCGGCTTCGACTTCGATCTTGCTTCGATCGACATCGTCGGCGTCTATCCCAACTACGCCTCCGCACTGGAGGCCTGGCGCGGCGCGGCTCAGCGCACCGTGGACGATGCCGAGATGAAATATGTCGTCGTCCACCTCCACCGCCTGCTCGAGCCGGAGCTGGGGTAGCTACGCCCCTCGCCAGCGCCACAGGAGCAGCGGCCTGGCGAGCGCGAGGCCGGCGACGAAGCCGCCGACATGGGCGGCGATGGCGATGTTGAGGTTCATCGCGCTGCGGAACATCGAGCCGAGCAGATACTGGATCGCCGCCCAGGCGACGATCACCCAGAGCGCATTGATGAGCGTCGCGGCGGTCGCATTGGCGACCTTCACGCGGTTGCGGCCGAACAGCATCGCATAGGCGCCGATGATCGCCGAGATCGCGCCGCTCGCGCCGACCATGGGCACCGTCTCGCCCGGATCGGCGACAAATTGCGCGCCGGCCGCGGCATAGGCGCCCAGGACATAGAGCAGGACGAGCGCGCGGCTGCCGACGATCGTTTCGACCGAGCGGCCGCAATAGAGATGGATGATGAGGTTGAAGAAGAGATGGAGGAAGCCGGCGTGAACGAGGGTCGCCGTCAGCGGGCTCGCGGCGGCGGCGAAGATCCGCATCGCCAGCGGCCCGCTGGTGACATGCGCCGGCGTGAAGCCGATCCACAGGCCCGCCTGGTCCAGCCCGCCGGTCCACGCGACCAGCCAGGCCGCCGCCGTCATGACGGCGATCACGACGGTGGCGGGTGCGCGGTTCCAGCTTTCGGGGGGACGCATCGCCTAGAAACTCGGCAGCCGGAGCGGGAGGCTCAAATGAACTCCAGCTTCTCGATCGCGTAATAGCGGTCCCCCGAGGGCGTCGAGACCTCGACCTCGTCGCCGACCGAGCGGCCGATCAGCGCGCGGCCGAGCGGCGAATTGTAGGAGATGCGGCCGACGCGCGCATCCGCCTCGGTCTGGCCGACGATCTGGTAGGTAACTGGGCTGTCATTCTCGTCGATGAGGTGAACGGTCGCGCCGAAGACGACCTTCTCGCCTGACAGGGTCGTGGGATCGATCACCATCGCCCGGCTCAGGCGGTCGTCGATATCGGCGATCTGCGCCTCGACCTGGCCCTGGCGCTCCTTGGCGGCATGGTATTCGGCATTTTCCGACAGGTCGCCATGACCGCGGGCGACCTCGATCGCCTCGATGATCGCGGGCCGCTCGACCATCTTCAAGTGCCGGACCTCGGTCTGGAGCCTCTCATAGCCTTCGGCCAGCATCGGCATCTTGTCGACGGTCGCCATTACTCTTGCCTTTCGTCAAAATCTAAACGGGCGGCCCTCTCTCGCAAGCGGCCGCCTCTCCGGGAGACTTGTTTTGGGGATCACCCTCTCGAGGCGAAATAATAGTCCTGGAGGGAGCGGACTTCAAGGCTGTGCTCGCGCTGGGCCGCGATCGCGCGGGTGACGGCGGCGCTCGACGCGGCGGTGGTGAAATAGGGCACCTTGGCCATCAGCGCCGAGGCGCGGATCGAGGCCGAGTCCTTGTGGCTCTGCCAGCCCTCGGTGGTGTTGAAGATGATGTCGACCCCGCGGTCCTTGATCCGGTCGACGATATGCGGCCGCCCCTGCGCCACCTTGTTGACCTTCTCGACCTCGATGCCCTGGCCGGCGAGATAATCGGCGGTGCCGCCGGTCGCCACGACGTCGAAGCCCAGTTCGCGCATCGCCCTCACCGCCGGGACGATCAGCGACTTGTCGCTGTCCTTGACGGAGACGAACAACGTGCCGCGCTCCGGCAGCGTCAGGCCCGCACCGATCTGCGACTTGAGGAACGCCTTGGCAAAATCTGCATCGATTCCCATGACTTCGCCGGTGGACTTCATCTCCGGCGACAGGACGGGATCGGTGCCGGGGAAGCGGGCGAAGGGGAAGACCGCCTCCTTCACCGCGATGTGGGGCACGTCGCGGTGGAGGGGGAGGAACCCGATCAGGGGCTCGCCCGCCATCACCCGGGCGGCGATCTTGGCGATCGGTGTCCCGATCGCCTTGGCGACGAAGGGGATGGTGCGGCTGGCGCGGGGATTGACCTCGATCAGATAGACCAGGCCGTCCTTGACAGCGAACTGGACGTTCATCAGCCCCCTGACGCCGAGCGCCAAGGCGAGCACCCGCGCCTGCCGCTCGATCTCCGCCACCACCTCGGCGTCCAGGCTGTAAGGGGGCAGCGAGCAGGCGCTGTCGCCGGAATGGACGCCCGCCTCCTCGATATGCTGCATGACGCCGGCAATGACGACGTCCTGGCCGTCGGAAATGGCATCGACGTCCACCTCGATCGCGTCCCTCAGATACTGGTCGATGAGGACCGGGCTGTCGCCCGAAACCTGGACCGCGGTGACGATATAATCGTCGAGCTGGGCCGGGCCGTCGACGATCTCCATCGCCCGCCCGCCGAGCACGTAGGAGGGACGCGTCAGCACCGGATAGCCGATCCGCTCGGCGACGGCGATGGCCTCCTCCCGGCTGCGGGCGATGCCGTTTTCCGGCTGCCTGAGGCCCAGCCGGTTGACGAGGGCGGCGAAGCGCTCGCGATCCTCGGCGAGGTCGATGGCGTCGGGCGAGGTGCCCAGGATGGGGATGCCGGCCCGTTCGAGCGCGGCGGCCAGCTTCAGGGGCGTCTGCCCGCCGAGCTGGACGATGACTCCCACCAGCTCCCCGTTGGACTTCTCGACGTGGAGGATCTCGAGCACGTCCTCCACGGTGAGCGGCTCGAAATAGAGCCGGTCCGAAGTGTCGTAGTCGGTCGAGACCGTCTCCGGGTTGCAATTGATCATGATCGTCTCGAAGCCCGCCTCGGCCAGGGCATAGGCGGCATGGACGCAGCAATAGTCGAACTCGATGCCCTGCCCGATCCGGTTCGGCCCACCGCCGAGGATGACGATTTTGCGGCGGTCGGACGGCTGCGCCTCGTTCTCGGGCTCGCCGAAGCTCGGCGCCTCGTAGGTCGAATACATGTAGGGGGTCCTGGCCTCGAACTCGGCGGCGCAGGTATCGATCCGCTTGAACACCGGCCGGACCCCAAGCTTATGGCGGAGCGCCCTCACCTCGTCCTCGGTGGTCGCGCCGATCAGCGCCTTGACGGCATCGTGGAGGAGGCCGTGGCTGCGGGCCCGCGTCTTGAGGCCGCCGCCGCGCACGCCGGCCGAGCGCAAGGCCAGCTCGGCCAGGCGGCGGTCGCCGAAGCCCATCGCCTTCAGCCGGCGCATGCCCGCGGCATCGTTGGGCAGCCCGTCGCGCTCCACCCCCTGCTCCGCCTCGACGATCTCGCGCAGGCGCTCCAGGAACCACGGATCGTAATGGGTGATGGCGTTGATCTCGGCGACGGTGAAGCCCTCGCGCAGCGCCTGCGCGGAGACGAGGAGGCGGTCCGGCGTCGGCCGCGCCAGCGCCGCCTCGATCTCGACCCGCGGCGCACCGTAAAGCGCCTTGACGCCGTCGAGCCCGATCAGCCCCGTCTCCAGGCTTCGCAACGCCTTTTGCAGGCTCTCGTGGAAGCTGCGGCCGATCGCCATCGCCTCGCCGACCGATTTCATCGCGGTCGAAAGCAAGGCGTCGGCGCCCTTGAACTTCTCGAAGGCGAAGCGCGGGATCTTGGTCACGACATAGTCGATCGTCGGCTCGAAGCTGGCCGGGGTGACGCCGGTGATGTCGTTCTGGATCTCGTCCAGCGTGTAGCCGACCGCCAGCTTGGCCGCGACCTTGGCGATCGGGAAGCCGGTGGCCTTGGACGCGAGGGCCGAGCTGCGGCTGACCCGCGGGTTCATCTCGATGACGACGAGCCGCCCGTCCTTCGGATTGACCGCGAACTGGACGTTGGAACCCCCTGTTTCGACGCCGATTTCCCTGAGGCACGCAATGCTCGCATTGCGCATGATCTGATATTCCTTGTCGGTCAGCGTCAGCGCCGGCGCGACCGTGATCGAATCGCCGGTATGGATGCCCATCGGATCGACATTCTCGATCGAGCAGACGATGATGGCGTTGTCCGCTCGGTCGCGGACCACCTCCATCTCATATTCCTTCCAGCCGAGCACCGATTCCTCGATCAGCACCTCGGCGGTCGGCGAGGCGTCGAGCCCGCCCGCGACGATCGCCACGAACTCCTCGCGATTGTAGGCGACTCCGCCGCCGGTGCCGCCCAAGGTGAAGGAGGGGCGGATGATGGCGGGGAGGCCGACATGGTCGAGCGCCCGCACGGCCTCCTCGACACTATGGGCGATCTGCGAGCGCGGGCTCTCGAGCCCGATCCGGCTCATCGCCTCCCGGAACTTGAGCCGGTCCTCGGCTTTCTCGATCGCCTCGGCGTCGGCGCCGATCATGCGGACTCCGAACTTCTCCAGCGTCCCGTCCTTGAACAGCGCCAGCGCGGTGTTGAGCGCCGTCTGCCCGCCCATGGTCGGAAGCACCGCCCAGGAGCCCGGATGAGCCGCCGTCTCCTTGGCAATGATCTTCGTCACGAACTCGGGCGTGATCGGCTCCACGTAGGTGGCGTCGGCCAGCTCCGGATCGGTCATGATCGTCGCCGGGTTCGAGTTGATCAGGACGATCCGATAGCCCTCCGCCTTCAGCGTCTTGGCGGCCTGGGTCCCCGAATAATCGAACTCCGCCGCCTGGCCGATGACGATCGGGCCGGCGCCGATGATGAGGATGGAGGAGATGTCGGTTCTTTTCGGCACGCGTCGAGGCCTTTAAGCCCGCGCCCTGTTGGGGCGAGGGTTGGGTGAGGGGGAAGAGCCTTGGACGCTCATTCGGGCGCCCGATCGACGCCTTCGATATAGGCGAGGTGAAGCCCGTGTCGCTTCGACCATCTGGCGACGCAATGCCGCTGCGCCGGCGAGGCGCCGGGGCTGAACAGGAACAGGAGCCGCGGCTCCTCCGCCTCCTGCAGCACCTCCCCTTCCGCCAGCCCGCAGCCGCGGCCGACGGTGGACAGCTCGGCGTCGGAATGGAGGCGCGCGGGGGTGACGCAGGCGGAGAGGGCAAGAATGCTTGCGAGGATGAACACGAGGGCGATGGTAGAGCGGCGCGACAACGGCTAAAGAACTCCAAAGAACGAGCAGATGGCCTGAAGGATCGCTAAGGCCATAGCCCCTATCACGGCAGCTCCCGCCTGACTGGCAATCCACCTTAGAGTACCCTCCGCACGACCTAGGGCTGCTGCTATCCGGACCTGCGGCTCCTGCAGCATCAAACGCAAATGCGAAACCTCGGTGGCAGCGATATTCCTCTCCGCTTCGGTCATGTCCCCTATGTCATTCGCGGACAAGATTCTCTCTCGCAGGACTTCCAGACTCTGGCGAATCTCTTCCAATACGGGATCGTTGTGACCTAAAGTTACAACTCTGTCTGATGCTGGGACGCGAATCTCTGCAAACCTACCGATCAGGGTGATCCCCCGCTGCACGCCGGTGGATGTAAGAATTATCTCCAATGGTGGAGGTATCGCATCGGGATATGCCTGTTCTATTAGACCCCGCTGCTCTAGGACATGGACCACATCTACTGCTATGCTCTCGGAAATTTCTGTCCCCGCCTCTCCCAAGACCGTCTCAGCTTCAAAGCGGCGAGGAAGGTAACTAATTTTTTTGTTTCTTGTATCTTCTACGATTGTCCGTCGCACAACCTCTGCCAAAAGGAAATCGGCAGCATCTTCAATAGTCCATGTGTCACCTACAGCCGCGACCACACCAGAGATAAGGGATTCCGATGTCACGTCCGTCAACTCATAAGGGCGTTCTCGTTGTCCTACTTTTGAGTTGACAATCTTAATCATTGCAAATGTACCGAACGAACTTCCGGAACAGATACGCACTGTCCTGCGGCCCCGGGCTCGCTTCGGGATGGTACTGGACGCTGAAAGCGGGCCGGTCGGTCAGCTCCAGGCCGGCCAGGCTCCCATCAAAGAGCGAGATGTGGGTCGGCCGCGCATTGTCCGGCAGGCTCTCAGCCTCGACCGCGAAGCCGTGGTTCATGCTGGTGATCTCGACCTTACCGTCGGCGAGGCGCTTGACCGGGTGGTTGGCGCCGCGGTGGCCCTGGTGCATCTTCACGGTCTTCGCGCCCACCGCGAGGCCGAGCAATTGGTGGCCGAGGCAGATGCCGAACAGCGGCTTTCCCGTTTCCAGAAGCTGCTTGATGACCGGCACCGCATATTCGCCGGTGGCCGCGGGGTCGCCGGGGCCGTTGGAGAGGAAGAGGCCGTCCGGCTCGTGCGCCATCACCTCCTCGAACGTCGCGGTGGCGGGGAGCACCGTCACCCGCGCTCCAGCGTCGGCGAGGTTGCGGAAGATGTTGCGCTTGGAGCCGTAGTCGATCGCGACGACGTGGGGGCGGTCCTCTAGCCCCTCCCCTTCAGGGGAGGGGTTGGGGTGGGGCTTGTCCGAAGGCGAGAGGTTGTCACCTCCCCCACCCCCATCCCCTCCCCTGAAGGGGAGGGGCGTTTCTTCGTAGCCGAGTCCGAGGCGCCATAGCCCGCCCGACCAGCGGTACATCTGCCGGCACGACACCTCCTTGGCGAGGTCCATGCCCTCCAGCCCGGGCCACGCTCGCGCCTGCTCCAGCAGGGCGGCGAGATCGAACCGCCCGTCGGCGCGGTGGGCGATCACCCCGTTCGGCGCTCCCTCGGTCCGGATCTTCCGAGTCAGCGCCCGGGTATCCACCCCCGAAAGCCCGATCCGCCCGTTCGAGCGCATCCAGGCGTCGAAGCTCTGGATCGCCCGGAAGCTGGAAGGCTCCGTCACGTCCTGCCGAACGATCGCGCCCAGCGCCCAGGGATTGTCCGCCTCGACGTCGTCGTAATTGGCGCCGACATTGCCGATATGCGGGAAGGTGAAGGCGATGATCTGGGAGGCGTAGGAGGGGTCGGTCATCACCTCCTGATAGCCGGTCATGGCGGTGTTGAAGACGATTTCGCCCACCGCCTCGCCCTCGGCGCCGAAGCCTTTTCCCCACACGATCGTCCCGTCGGCCAGCACCAATACGCCCGTCGCTCCGTTCGGCGCAGGCGTGGGCTTGGCGTCGGCCATCGTGGCGGGCACTCCGTTGCGGGGTCTTGCGATGTCGCTAAGCGACGACCGCTAAGGAGCGGGGGCGGCAGCGTCAATCTATTAAAGTCGGTCGGAGGCGGCTAATTCTTCCCGCTCCCCCGCTGCAAGGAACCGGCATGATTCGCGACGACATCAAGGCTGCCCTGATCGCCGCCATGAAGGGCGGCGACAAGGTCCGGACCGGCACGATCCGCCTCATCCAGTCGGCGATCAAGAACCGCGACATCGAGCTGAGGACCGGCGCCGGCGCGGGCGACGACGATGCCCTGGTCACCGAGGTGCTCCAGAAGATGGTCAAGCAGCGCCGCGAATCGATCGCCCTCTACGAACAGGGCGGGCGGCAGGAACTCGCCGACGTCGAGCAGGCCGAGGTCGCCGTGATCGAATCCTTCCTCCCGGCGCAGATGGGCGAGGAGGAGGCGAAGGCGGCGATCGACGCGATCGTCGCGGAGACGGGGGCGAACTCCGTCAGGGACATGGGCCGGGTGATGGCGGCGCTGAGGGAGCGTCACGCCGGCAAGCTCGACATGGCGAAGGCGAGCGCCCTCGTAAAGGCGCGGCTCTCCGCATAAGCTGGGGCTATGTCCCTCAGCCCCCAATTCCTCGACGAACTGCGCGCCCGGACCTCGCTGTCGGCGCTCGTCGGGCGCACGGTGAAGCTGCAGAAGGCCGGGCGCGAGTGGAAGGCCTGCTGCCCGTTCCACAAGGAGAAGACGCCGAGCTTCACCCTGTCGGACGAGAAGGGCTTCTACCATTGCTTCGGCTGCGGCGCGCATGGCGACGCGATACGCTGGCTCACCGACAATCGCGGACTGCCGTTCATGGACGCGGTCAAGGAGCTTGCCGAGGCCGCCGGGCTGGAGGTGCCCGCGGCGGATCCCCGCTCGCAGGAGAAAGCGGAGCAGGCGGCCGGGCTGTACGAGGTGATGGAAGCCGCCCAGCGCTGGTTCGAGGACCAGCTCGGCGGCCTGGAGGGAGCCGAGGCCCGGGCCTATCTCGAAAAGCGCGGCATCGCCGACGCGACGCGCCGCCGCTTCGGCTTCGGCTACGCTCCGGACGGGCGTGGCAAGCTGAGATCCGCGCTGAAGGGCTTTGGCAACGAGAAGCTGGTCGAGGCGGGGCTGCTGATCGCGCCGGACGACGAGCGCGAGCCCTACGACCGCTTCCGAGGCCGGCTTACCTTCCCGATCCGGGACCGGCGGGGGCGGGTGATCGCCTTCAGCGCGCGCATCCTGGGCGCCGGCGAACCCAAATATCTGAACTCGCCCGACACGCCCCTCTTCGACAAGGGGCGGACCTTGTTCAACATCGACAAGGCCGGGCCGGCGACTCGAGAGGCGAAGCGGGTCATCGTGGTCGAAGGCCAGATGGACGTCATCGCGCTCGACCAGGCCGGGATCGGCGAGGCGGTCGCGCCGCTCGGCACCGCCCTCACCGAAACCCAGCTGGGGTTGCTGTGGCGCCTCTCCCCCTCCCCCATACTGTGTTTCGACGGCGATGCGCCGGGGCAGAAGGCGGCGGTGCGCGGGGCGCTGCGGGCGCTGCCCCAGGTCGGCCCCGGCCGCTCGCTCGGCTTCGTCACCCTTCCCCCCGGGCAAGACCCCGACGATGTCGTGCGCGGCGGGGGACGCGAAGCGCTGGAGGCTCTGCTCGAGGCGCCGGAGCCGCTGGCCGATCGGCTGTGGAAGCATGAGCTCGCCGCGGAGCCCCTCGCCACGCCCGAGCAGCGGGCCGGCCTGCGCCGGCGCTTGCTGGATCACGTCTCGGCGATCCAGGATTCCGACGTGCGCGAGCAATATCGCGCCGAGTTCCTGTCGCGCTTCAACGCCCTCACCCGGCCGCCGGAGCCGCAACGTCGGCAGCCCTGGCGCAAGGGCGACGGCCGCGGCGGCGGCTTCCAGCCCCGCCAGCCCGCCTCGGCCGCCGCCAAAGCGGTGGGGACCGGGGGCCTCTCCAGTCAGACCAGCCGAGCCGTCCTCGCCGGCTTGCTGCGTTTCCCCGAGCTCATCGCCAGCCATGCCGAGGCGATCGCCGCCTTGCCGCTTCCCGATCGGGGCTCCGCGCGACTGCGCGATGCGCTGCTCGACGCCGCCCTTCTCCACGGCACGCTTGATCCCGAGCGGCTTCATACCATATTGACCTCGGCAGGCGTCGCCGCTCTTGCCGAGAAGCTGCGCCGAACAAGCGGACTGGCCTTCTCCTTCACCCGCCGTGACGCCGACCCGGAACGTGCTTCTCGCGATCTCGTTCTGGTTATCGACACATTGGCGGCCCAGCCCGGGCTACATGCCGCGCTCGACGCGGCGACGGCCCGGCTGAAGGAGGATGGCGACGAAGCGGCCTTTCAGGAGCAGCAGCGGCTCCGGGCGGCACGGGACGAAGCGGAAAGGCGGCTCGCGGCCCTGATCGGGGACGACGCGGGATGACCATGATCAGCCGGTGGGCGAGGAATTAGGGCGTTTAGATGGCGAAGACGAACAATGCGGTCGAAGCGGACGAGAAGCAGGAAGGCGGCGACGCCCCGCTCATCGACCTCAACGAAGCCTCGATCAAGAAGCTGATCGCGCGCGCCAAGAAGCGCGGCTACGTCACCTATGACGAGCTGAACGACGCTCTTCCGCAGGACCAGATGGCCTCCGAGCAGATCGAGGACATCATGTCGGCTTTGAACGACATGGGCGTTCAGGTGGTCGAGAATGAAGAGGCCGACGAGGACGAGCAGCCGGAGGCGGAGGCGGACCCGGCCGAGGAGGCCGAGGGCACCGAGAACGAGCGCTTCATCGTCGAGAAGAAGAAGGAGACGATCGACCGCACCGACGATCCGGTGCGCATGTATTTGCGCGAGATGGGCGCGGTCGAATTGCTCAGCCGCGAGGGCGAGATCGCCATCGCCAAGCGCATCGAGGCCGGCCGCGACACGATGATCTGGGGCCTGTGCGAAAGCCCGATCACCTTCAACGCCATCATCCACTGGTCCAACGCCCTCAACAACGGCGACATGCAGCTGCGCGAGATCCTCGACCTCGACGCGATGCTCAGCAAGGGCCCGACTCCCGAGCAGGTCGCCAGCGCCGAGGAAGGCGAAGGCGACGAGATCAGCGAGAAGACCGCCGGTCCCTCGTTCAAGGAGGAGGAGGAAGTCGTCTCCGCCCCCGCCGACGAGGAGGAGGACGAGGAGGACAATCTCGTCGAGCGCCGCGCCCGCCCCCAATTCGAGGAGGAGGACGAGGACAACACCCTCTCGCTCGCCCAGATGGAGGAGACCTTGAAGCCGCAGGCGCTGGAGCGCTTCGCCAAGATCACCGACCTCTACAAGAAATTCTCGCGCATCCAGGGGTCGCGGATGGAGGCGATGAGCGGCGGCCGCGACTTCGCCCGCGGCGAGGAGAACAAATACCAGAATCTGCGCGAGCAGCTCACCGCCGAGGTCGAGAGCGTCCAGTTCCACAACGCCAAGATCGAATATCTGGTCGACCAGCTCTACAGCTACAACCGCCGACTGACCGCTTTGGGCGGCCAGATGCTGCGCCTCGCCGAGCGCCACAAGGTGCCGCGCCGCGCCTTCCTCGAAAGCTACATGGGCCACGAGCTCGACGAGGGCTGGGCCGAGCGCGTCTGCGGCACCGACAAGAAGTGGAGCGCCTTCTGCACCACCGAAGCGGACGCGATCGAGCGCATCCGCGGCGAGATCGCCGAGATCGCCCAGGCGACCGGAATGAGCCTCGCCGAGTTCCGCCGGATCGTGAACCAGGTCCAGAAAGGCGAGCGCGAGGCGCGCATCGCCAAGAAGGAGATGGTCGAGGCGAACCTCCGCCTCGTCATCTCGATCGCCAAGAAATACACCAACCGCGGCCTTCAGTTCCTCGACCTCATCCAGGAAGGCAATATCGGCCTGATGAAGGCGGTCGATAAGTTCGAATATCGCCGCGGCTACAAGTTCTCGACCTACGCCACCTGGTGGATCCGCCAGGCGATCACCCGGAGCATCGCCGACCAGGCGCGGACCATCCGGATCCCAGTCCACATGATCGAGACGATCAACAAGCTGGTCCGCACCTCCCGCCAGATCCTCCACGAAATCGGCCGCGAGCCGACCCCGGAAGAGCTTGCCGAGCGCCTCTCCATGCCGCTGGAGAAGGTCCGCAAGGTGATGAAGATCGCCAAGGAGCCGATCAGCCTCGAGACCCCGATCGGCGACGAGGAGGATTCGCACCTCGGCGACTTCATCGAGGACAAGAATGCGGTGATCCCGGTGGATGCGGCGATCCAGGCCAATTTGAAGGAAACGGTGACCCGAGTCCTCGCCTCCCTTACCCCGCGCGAGGAGCGCGTCCTGCGAATGCGCTTCGGCATCGGCATGAACACCGACCACACGCTCGAGGAGGTCGGGCAGCAATTCAGCGTCACCCGCGAGCGCATCCGCCAGATCGAGGCGAAGGCGCTTCGCAAGCTGAAGCATCCTAGCCGCTCAAGGAAGATGCGGTCGTTCTTGGATCAGTGACAAAGGCCAGCGCTTAGCTGAACGTGCCCAGATCCAGGCAAAGGGCCAGCTGTCCCCAGCCGCCGCGGGCAACCTCGAGAGCCAAGCGAGCGAGCGCGCTGGCGTCCAGTTCCGCAACGGCCGAGCCAGCCGACGGATCGGGCACCCGGACGCGCCCACATGCAGAGGATGAACATATGGGCAAGACCTTGGATGCTTTGAGCAGCGTGGCCGGACGGCTGACCGCAGGCATCGCGATGGCGGTGGCCATCCTCGTTGGCCTTTACCCTGATCACCCGCGCCCGGTTGATCCCGTACGGCTCGGCGTGGTTATCACTACTGTTCTGGCTTGGCTTCTCGCGGAGGTAGGAAGCGGACGAAAGGCCAGTCCACACGACATCGCGCTATTTCAGAAGGTACGTGAACTGCTGCCCCAAGCCACGATAGATTTCCTCCGCCATCACGACTTCAAGACTGCGTTCCACATGGATCGCCAAGGCGGATTGCACGAGCTTGCGTCCTGGGAAGGAAGCCGATACGAATTTCTGGATCGTGCGCTTCAACGCCGCTGGCGCAAGGTCCATCACCAGATCAAGGAAACGTCGGTGGCACTCGTACAAGCCACCGGCCCCGTCGGAACAACAACACTCCTTAGCGCCAACCTGCCGCAGCTTCGAACGAACAGCACGAGTGATCGCGGTGAGGAACGAATTAACGAGCTTAACTTGCGCTGTTCTAAACTTAGCGAGTCGGTCGACACGTTCGAAACTATTGCCCGTGCCCGCCTAAATTTGTAGTGGTGATGAAGCAAGGTTGCTAGTCACTCCGGCTTCGATCTTCGCCGGCCCACGCCCCCCCGCGATCCGCGCGCCCTTGACCGTGCGCTCCGTCGCTCTGCCTCCTCAGCGGACCGCTGAACTCTGCCGATAGTGAGTGCTTCCCGATAGGCTGGGTGAACTTCCCACAGTAGACCATCATCAGGATTTCTCCCGTCAGAAAGCAGCTCCGGGCGCTCCTCATAGCGAGCAAAATCCGCACCGAAACCATCACCAGCGTGCTCCCGGCGACCTACAATGAAGCCTACTTTGTAAAGAAAGTGAGCGAGCTGTAGTGGCATTGAATAGCGAACGCCGTCTAAGTCAGGAACATTGTTAGAACCCACCGCATTAACGTATTTCTTCATTAGCTGGGACAGCAAATCCGCAGTGGTATATCGCGCAGGGCTATTCGAGAACGTCTCGATAAGCTTTTCTAATGCCGCGTATTGGTGACTGTGTTCCTTATAAATGTCATTTAGCCTCAATCTGCTATAGGTCTTCTCAATTGAGTTGATGTGAGCTTTCACGATCACGGGGGCATGCGCTTTGGCAGCCTGGATACCCGCCAAACGACACAATTGCGACATCCACCGGGGG